>CAKSHM010000001.1 GCA_934457415.1 uncultured Eubacteriales bacterium
AGACCGCTTTCCTGTGAGCAAAAGGCGGAAATGAAAGCAAACTGCCCCGAAATAGAAGATAAATATCTGTCTCTTTTACAAAGAGCGGTGCCTGCAATATCTCTGCCCTCATTTACGGCGCTTAACACCGCGTTTTGCAACGATGTTGAACCCGAGCTTGTCTTTGCTCAGTGCTTAATGGGACTCGGTAAAAAGGACGATATATTGCTCTGTATAAGCACATCGGGCAATTCAAAAAATGTTGCCGCGGCAGCGCTTACAGCAAAAGCGTTGGGGCTTAAAACAATAGGGCTTACAGGAAAAACGGGCGGAAAACTTAAAAGTATATGCGATATATGCGTATGCGTGCCCGAAACCGAAACTTTTAAGGTTCAGGAACTGCATTTGCCCATATATCATTACCTTTGCGCAAGGGTAGAGGAAGAATTGTTTAATTAGTTTGATAAAAAAATATAGTTTTTATTATGTATTCCCGAAAAATAAATTAAATTTATTTTTCGGGAATACTTATTTTTGTTTGAAAGTATATGATATATTATTTCCGGAAGTTTAAAAAATTAAAAAAGCGGAAATAAAATGGAATAAATTATAAGAGAAAAATATCTTGAAGAATTGAAAAGCTTTGTCTGATTATTTTTTAAAACTAAAGAGAAATTAAATTATGAAAAACATTTTAAATCCGGTAAATACTCTTAACGCAGCAGGGAAGTATTTACTCATAATGGAAACCGAAAGCGGTAAGCTGACATTAAATGAGCGAAAAGAGTGTTTAAAGCTCAAATACCCGAACTCTCAGCTTAAAACAAATATTATCTATGTTCTAAGCAATCCTAAGATGATAGTCGCACGGACAGAGCTGTTTGTTAATGACAGACTTTTAAGCACCGGTACAGGAACATCAATGTATGAAAGTATTCCTTTAAACGAAGATGTGCTTAAAGCCAGGGAAAGGGCAGAGAACAGGGCTATGATGTTTTCGGGATTCTTTCTTAGGAGTGAAGAGATAATGTAAAATAGGCGAAAAAAAGATGGCAGGCACAAAAAGTGCAGGCCATCTTTTTATGATGTTTGTTTGTGGTAAGACATTATGTTTTTAAAGCAAGATTTAAGTGTTTGTAACGGACAGAATAATTATCAGAAATCCACTATGTTTATTTTTCGGAATTTATCGGGGGAAACAGAATATTTTTTCTTAAATAATGAATACATATAGCCTAAATTTGAAAATCCGCTGTAATAACAAAGATTTATTATATCGACATCTGAATAAATAAGCATATTTGCAATATATGTAAGCCTTAAATCGTTTATATGCTCAGAAAGAGAATGGTTAAAAAATTTTTTTATACTTCGGCTCAAATGCTCTCTTGAAACGCCTGCAAGCTCTGTCATTCTCTCGATTCCGCCAGAAAAATTTTCGGGCTTTTTTATTTCATTGCAGGCATAAACAAGCCAATCAGGCATTCTTGAAATATCTGTATAAAAAATAAATTCCGACGAAAAGTAATAGTTCAGTATATCTATAAGAACTGATAAAAGATGCATTTTGCGCTTAGCTGTCTGGTCTATAGGAATAGAAAAGTATTTGTTGATTTTTTCTGCGAGGGAAATGCTGTCATTTTCGCCTATAACGATAAATGGTGGCTTTTTTGAGGTGATGATTTTTTCAATAGGTGTGAAGTCGAGAAATTTTGCAAGGTCATCAAATGTTTTGATATTTACATACAACTGTATTATATCGACGGAGTTCAAATCGGGGTTAAAAAAATCATGGCAGTCTTCAGGTCGCATAAGAATAATTGAGTTTTTCGGCAAATATGCAAATTCATCATTTGATTTATGTAAACACCCGATTTTTGGCAGGAATGAGAACTCGTAGCAATCATGATAGTGTAAAATCACATTATTGTCTCTTTTTACAAAGCATTTGCAAGATATACTTTCAGGAGGTGGATTTTTGCTGATTTTTTGTGGAAAAGTTCGTTTCATGATTATGCACCGTCCATAAATAAAGAAAAAATATTTTATATATCATAGTTATTATACCCATTTTAAGTAAAATTTCAAGCTTTTTTTGAAAATTTAGTTTCCAAAGTTTTCATTTTTCATTTATCACAATATTAGAAGAAAAAACACGATCAAAGTTTTATAATATTTATGTAGAAATTTGATTTTTCTAAAAAGGGGAAATTTAATGTCAAGTTATAAGGTTAAGAAGACTTTCGGTGATACATCATGGTTTATCCATGACAGGTTCGGAATGTTTATTCATTGGGGACTTTATTCTCTGCCTGCAAGGCATGAATGGATTAAATATTTTGAGCATATTTCCGATAAAGACTATAATAAATATTTTGAATATTTCGACCCTGACATGTTTGATCCTGTTCAGTGGGCAAAAAAGGCAAAAGCGGCAGGAATGAAATATGCGGTGCTTACAACAAAGCATCATGATGGTTTCTGCCTGTTTGATACGAAATATACTGATTTCAAAGCAACAAATACAAAAGCGGGTAGGGACCTCGTTAAAGAATATGTTGAGGCTTTCAGAGCCGAGGGATTAAAAATCGGATTTTATTATTCCTTGATTGATTGGCATCATCCCGATTTTACTATTGATTACCGACATCCTCTCTGCGATGACCCAATGGCAGAGGAAATGAACAAAAGCAAAGATATGAAAAAATATGCACAGTATATGAGAAATCAGCTCACCGAGCTTATGACAAACTATGGTAAAATTAACATTTTGTGGCTCGATTTTTCTTACGGCGACGAACCCGATAATCCGCATTGGAAGCCATGGATGAAAGGCAAGGGTGCAAATGACTGGGAATCGGAAAAGCTGATTGCGACGGTCAGAAAATATCAGCCCGATATTATAATTGACAACCGTTCGGATATAGATCAAGATATCTGGACGCCCGAACAGTTTCAGCCTACCGAATGGCCGACACATAAAGTTACCGGCGAACTGGTCCCATGGGAAGCATGTCAGACTTTTTCCGGTTCTTGGGGATATTTCAGGGACGAAACAAACTGGAAGTCTGAAAAAATGGTTATAGCAATGCTTATAAAAACGGTAGCGCTCGGAGGAAATCTGATAATGAATGTCGGACCGACTTCAAGAGGCTATATAGATAAAAGAGCGGAAAAGATGCTTGGCGCTTATGCCGAGTGGATGAAATATAATTCCCGTTCAATTTACGGCTGTACAAAAGCAGAGCCTGAATTTACAGCTCCCGAAGGATGTGCGCTTACTCAGTCGGATGACGGTTCAAGGCTTTATATACATATTTTAAATTATCCTTTTCAGAATTTGCAAATGGATTGCATTGCAGGAAAAATTGATTATGCGCAGTTTTTACATGACGGGAGTGAGGTGAACTTTAAAGAAAAAGCGGACTGCAACTGGGATGTTATCACAAATACCTTCTGGCTGCCGACCGTTAAGCCGGATGTTCTGATTCCGGTAATCGAAGTGTTTTTAAAAAAGGAGAATTCATAATGAAAACCAATATAAAAAAACCGATAGCGTTACTATTTTGTATGATTTTATTTTCCGTCTCTCTCTTCACGGATAGTCTTTCGGTATCTGCCGCAGGCTTCAGTGGAAAGGGCTCGGGAACTAAGAACAGTCCTTATCTTGTAACAAACGCTCAGCAGCTCGATGAAATACGAAATAATTTAAAGGCTTATTATAAGCTTTCAAATACAATTGATATGTCTTCCGTTGCAAATTTCAAACCGATAGGTAATATCGCAAAGCCGTTTACGGGTACATTAACCTGTGATACTAATAGCGACGGAACACCGAAATATATCATTAAGAATTTAAAAATCACCGTTTCGCCCATAGGCGCTACCCGTGCGGAAAAATACAGCGGATATAAAAAAGACGGAACCTCAGGCTGGGAATGTGGACTTTTCGGTAAAGCCAAGGGTGCAAACTTTAAAAATATATTCCTCGGAAATATCAATTATAAAAATACCGTCGAGGGAACATCTTCTATGAACGGCGACTATTCTATTAACCCCGGACAGGACGAAATGGGTGTTGCCGCTTTGGTTGTACTCGGAGAGGGAATAAACGTAACAAATTGCGGAGCAAGCGGAAATATCGAGGGCGCTTGCAATCATACCGGCGGTCTTATCGGCTATGCAGGCTCTTTTTCAAAAATCAAGAACAGTTATTCTTATGTAAATGTTAAATCGACAGGTCTCTGGCAGTCGGGCGGATTTATAGCAACGATAAATAAATCCACTGTTGACTCCTGCTTCTATGAGGGAACCTTCCACGGCGGCGGAAATACAGCCGGCGCATTTTTCGGAGCAGGCAAGGATGCAACCGTTTCAAACTGTTGGGCAGGCGGAATCGTTACCAATGAGACTTCAGGCTGTTTTGGTGGAACCAAAAACCTTAACTATTCCGATTATATTGAACCCTATAAATATACAAAAAACTGTTATACAATTGCAAAGATTGCAGGCAGAACAAATTCTCAGACCAATAAAACCACTACTGCAAACAACTGGATAACCAATGAACCCGGTGGTCTTGAAATAGGCTTTGCGGCAGGCTCTATGGATGAAATAAATAATGCCTTTAAGAGTCTTTCCGCTTGGACTGTAACAGCAGGCACTTATCCTCAGCTTAAAAATGTTTTCCCTGTAAAGGACGCGAATAAATATGCTCCTTTAAGCGCTGAGCAGGTTCAGCAGAATAACACTTCCGATACAGCCTCAACAGGCGGTAAATCGGATACTGACAATAAAGCCGCAGACAATAAGACTGACAACTCAAAAGATGAGGACGGCAAAAACTCGGCGACGATAAAAACTCAGGTAAAAACAGAAACCCCGTCAATTGCTAAAACCGAAATAATTCTTATTGTTGTTTTATCTGTTTTCTTCGTACTTGTAATGGGTCTTACGGTATATATTCTTATTTCAAATATTTTATTTATCAGAAAATGCAAGGCAGGCTCCGTTAATACTTCATTGACGGACTTCGAAACTGATAACGGAGAGGGAAAAAATGAAAAGTCCTAAAGGTAATAAACTTTTAAACGGTAAGGTTAAGCTTAATATTACATATTTTTTGCTGACCTTACCCGGAATGATATGCCTTATAATGTTAGGCTTTGTTCCTTGCTTCGGCTTGCTGCTTGCCTTTAAAAACTTCAATTATCTTGACGGCATTTTGGGAAGCCCTTGGGTAGGATTTAAGAATTTTCAGGCGTTTTTCAAAACGAACGATTTTTACAGGGTTGTCGGAAACACGGTTATGTACAACCTTGTATGGACCTTTCTTGTAAACATTTTCCTTGCGGCATTAGTAGCAATCGCTTTATATGATGTTAGGAAAAAGGCTCTTAATAAGGCTTATCAGACAACGCTCTTAATCCCTGGCTTTGTTTCTGCGGTAGCAATGTCTTATGCGGTTTATATTTTCCTTTCTCATGAAAACGGACTTATAAACCGTGCGCTAACCGCAATGGGAAAGACTCCTATTCAGTGGTATAACGAGCCTGAATACTGGCCGTTTATAATAACCGTTGTTGTAGCTGTAACCCAAATAGGAATGGCATCGCTGTATTTCTATTCGGCATTGCTTTCCATAGATACTCAGCTTTTTGAGGCGGCGGAAATCGACGGTGCGAAGAAGCTTAAACAGCTTTGGTATATTTCAATTCCCGAGCTTATGCCGATGATGTGTATGGTGCTTATAGGCAGAATGGGACAGATTCTCGCCTCAGGTCTTGATCCTTTCTATTCTCTTACTCTTCAGAGCACGGCACTGTATCCGACTACCGATGTTCTTGCTACATATCTTTACAGAGGAATGACCCAATCAAGCATCGGAGTTACAACAGCGATAAGCTTATTCACAAATTTAGTCGGAATTATAATGATAACTCTTTCCAACACGATAGTTAAAAAGATAAATTCCGAAATGGCGATGTACTGAGGAAGTGATGAATATGAAAACAAAATACAAGGGCTGGAATATATTTATAAATGTCTTTTTGGCAAGCTTGTCCGTAATCTGTATAGGATTGCTTCTGATGATAGTCTCCATTTCCTTTTCAAGGGAAGCGGATGTTGTGAATTCCGGATTTTCGGTATTTCCTAAGCATTTTGATTTATCGGCATATAAGCTTATCTTTTCAAATACATCAATTATTTTAAGAAGAACCGCATGGACGCTTTTTGTAGCGCTCGTCGCACCTATACCGACGATTGTTGTAGGAGTTATGTTTGCATATCCTCTTACTAAAAGCGATTTCGTTTTAAAAAAGCTTTATACAAGAATTCTTCTCATTTCTAACTTTTGCGGAGCGGGAATGGTTGCAACCTATGTTATCTATACAAAGGTCTATAAATTAGGTAACAATCCGCTTGTCTATTTCCTCCCCGGAATAAATATGTGGGGAATAATGGTTTATAAAACGATTTTCAACGGTGTTCCGAAATCTTTGATAGAGGCCGCAAAAATTGACGGAGCAACCGAGCCGCAGATTTTATATAAAATCGTTATTCCGATGTCTAAGGCGATTATCGGAATGAATTATTTCTCTGCCGCTTTAGGACATTGGAACAATTATACAACTTCTCTTATTTATATGAATTCCAATAAGGATTTCCAGACTCTCGCGCATTACATTCAAAGAATATTGGCGGACGCAAGCCTTGTCAAGCAGACCTTGCAGCAGGCAGGAATGAGTACGGCAAATATTCCGGAAACAACACTTAAATACGCCTTGTGCGTAATTTCGATTATACCGATATTTATTTTGTTCCCCTTCGTTCAGAAGTATTTCTCAAAAGGAATAGCGGTAGGATCGGTTAAAGGTTAATTTATTTAGGCTTACCTAAGAAAGGGTGCATATTATGAAAAAATTATTGGCAGTTGTTTTATCCTTGATTACCGCGTTTTCGGTAATGTCGCTCGCAGGCTGCGGCGGAAAGGATAACAAAAAGGTTGAGCTTATCTGGGCTACACCTTGGTACGAGTCCGAGGAAAGCGACCTTGTTCAAAAGGTGTTTAATGAAGAGCTTCAAAAGCTTCTTCCGAACACAACCGTTAAGTTCAAGCTTATGAGCTCTGATAACTGGTCTCTTATGATGAGCGGTCAGGAGCCTATAGACATAGCTTGGGCAGGATATTTAATAGATGTTTTGTCAGAGGTTAAAAAGGGCTCTTATACTCCGCTTGACGACCTTATAAAGGAAAACGCTCCGAATATCGCTCAGGAAATGAAGGACGATGCGGACGATTATGAAAAAGGAAATTATGACGGCAAGCAGTATCTTATCCCCAATCAGCAGGCAAGAGTTAAGCATTCCGGTTCTCTTGTAGTTCCGGCATCGCTTTATAAGTATCTCGATGTTGACGCGCTTTTAACCGCCTTAAAGGCTTCTCCTTACCTTACAGAGGATATTTTAAAGGTATTAGACAGCTATTTTGAAAAGGTTTTTGCTTCTTCGGATTATGATAATGATGTTGTAGGCAAGTATATAAGCATTGAAAACATTTACGGAATACTTGCAAAAAGAGGTTATGACCAGATAACCGCAAGCGTTGTTTACAAGGCTTTTGACGAAAACCCGAAGTTTGTAAGCTTCTACGAGACTGATGAATATAAGCTTTTCTGTAAATATGCTTCTAAATGGTATGAAAAAGGATATATTTCTACCGAGGTTTTAACAAGCGCGGGAAGCGGCTCCAGATCGGCTATTATGGAAGGCAACTTTACTAACGACTGGTACCTTACCACCGTTGAGGGCAAAGGTGAGGCAAAAGGTGTTATCTATAATTTCGACGAGGGCGGAAATATAAAGGAATACAGAATTCTTACAAGAGACACCGAGCAGATGTATAAGGGAATCAAGCAGTTTGCTTCCGATTCAACCTATCTCACAATTCCTTACACCGCTAAAAACCCCGAAAGAGCTATTAAGCTTCTCGACCTTTTAAGGTCCGATAAAGGAAGAGACCTTTTCACGCTTCTTTGCTATGGCTTTAAAAAGGACAGCGACCTTGCAAAAAAATATAATACCTATCATTATACCGTTAACGAAAACGGAACCGCTCAGGGCGTTGACTATATAATTCAGCCGAGCTCTACATCTAAGTACGGTATTCCGAGCTGGACCTGCGGAAACTGCTTAAAGACCTATCTTAACGCAGACCTTGACCCAGGAGTTGTAGACTATCTTAAGGATTACAACAAAAATGTCAGCCCGAAATTTCATAAAACAAAATATTATAACTTTATGCCCGATACAACCGATATAGATATTGATATCACAAATGTTACCGCGGCTTATAACGAATATGACGCAAGAATTCACTGCGGCACCGAGGGCTCTAAGTGGGAAGCAACCTACAAAACAATGATAAATAAAATCAATGCGGCTAATTTGCAGAATATTAAGGATACGATAGAAAAGCAGGCAAAAGAATACGCAGATAAATAATAAAGGGAGTATGAAATATGATTAAAAAAATTATATCTTTAGTTATTTCATGCACGCTCATATTCTCTGTAGTTTGTACAGCTCTTTCTGTATCCGCCGCCTCTCCCGTTAGCTTTACAATGGCTGATATTGATAAGGTTTCTAAAGGTAAAAAATTTAAAATTGAAATCAAAGCTTCTCAGGAGGGCGGAGGAAATATAAATGTCGGAGCATTTTCGTTTTCGCTTAAATATGATACGGAATTGTTAAAATATGTTGAAAATTCATTCGAAAGTAAATATTTCGATATGGTTTCGCTTTACGGCAGAAACGGTACTTTAAGCTTTGCTTGGGATTCAACCAAGAATGTCAAGGTTAAGCAGGGAACGGTGTTTTCTCTTGAATTTTCGGCAACCGATAAATATGAAGCGCAGACTAAAATAATTCTCGAAAAGGGCGAAGTCTACAAAATTGAGGACGGAACCTTTAAGCTGACAAAAATCTTTTCGGGAACAAGCTTTGCTGTTTCAAATATAAACCCTGCAGGAGCGGACGCTCAGGTAGAGACAGTTATTAAAAAAATAAACGATCTGCCCGAGCCAACTCCCACCGCTGGTTATAAAACCTTGCTTGACGACGCGCTTTCGGCTTATGAAAGGCTCAGCTATTCTCAGAAGCAGAGTGTAACAAACTATGACGAGCTTGTAAAGAAATATAACGATTATATGGCGATGTCCGAAATCAAATCCGACCCTCAGGCCGAAGAATGGAGAAATAAGTACAGCGACATATTATCTCTAAACAGCTTTACTGTAACTTTTGAGCATAATGACAGAATAGATCAGGCGCTCGCTGAATGGGAGTCGGACGGCTTTTCAATCGAAGCGAGACTTGAAACCACAAATGACAGACTGTTCCTTAAAAGCCTGAAGGAAATCATTAAAAAGAGATATGAAGAAGAGCTTGCGGAGCAGGAGAGAGAAAGGCTTAATCAAAGAGCGCATGAAATTGTAAACGAATTTATGGACGAATGGAAAAACTTCATCGGCTTAAAGGAAGAAAATGTTGTCGCCGCACTTTATGAGCCGCTAAAAAAATTCGATGACGCTATTGAATCCTTAAAAAGATTCGGAGCGGTAGAGCCTGAATACAAGCTTGCTTATAACCTTGTTGTGGCAGACGGAATAAAGGCTCACGCCCAAAAGCTTCTTGAAATCGCTTTAAAGGAATATCTTAAGGAAAATCCGGTTGATAAAGAGTATATCTTAAAGGCAGAGGATTTCAAGAGCAAATTCTCTTATGTCCTTTCGCTGACGCCCGATGATCTCACTTATGTCGATATCGCGGATATCAATACAGCCTATATCGCTTACAGCTTCTTAGACAGCAAGACAAAAACCTATCTTAAAAAGGAAATTGCTTTGCTTGAAGAGCTCATTGCAAAAGCCGATACATTATCGCCTGCTGATGATTCGGATTTTGATTTTAATATAGATACAGATTCTGATAATTCTGATAAAAGCGGCGATAAGGAAACAGAAATCGTCGAGCTTGTAAAAAGAGTTCCGGATAACGGTACATACAGTATCGACTTTATTTCGAGAGGAACAAGCAAGTTTATATGGTTCTTTGCAATCATTGATGCTCTTTCGCTTGTCCTTCTAGGTGCCGCGACTCTCATAACTCTGATTTTCAGAAAAAAATATTACGAATTCGAGCAAAAAGGAGGCATAAACTATGACAAAAATTAAAAAGCCGCTAAGTATTGTTATTGCCGCCATTTTGGTTGTAACAGCAGCGGTATTTTCGGGAATGCTTTCTACTAAAGCGGCTGATATTGATGAAGAAAATCCCGAGCTTGAGTTTATAAATATCGATTCTGACGCTGAGGCTGAAATTTCGGGCTATCCGCTTTATACCGCAGACGGAAACTTAGAGCAGTCAAACGGGAAGTATACTATAAATACAAATTCCTATGTTCCTTATACCTACAGAGACGATATAAGCTATGCTTATAAAACCTATAATGTTTCAAATGAAAAAACCGATACTATAACATACGAGGTAACACTTCATAGCTTAAAGGCAACCTCTGGCGAGATTAACAGTAACGCGCATGCAGGAATTATGTTTCGCTCGGGACTTAATAATAACAGTGCGGAAATAAATATCCATTTAAGACCCGGACCTGACGGTGTTGTTGCGCTTTACAGACCTCTTGACGGCGAAACAACCTCTCACCGCTATGCAGGAACATCCGTTGCGCTTCCTGCCGTTTTCAGAATGACTAAAACCGGTACAAGCGTTAAAATGGAATTCAAGGGCGCGGATATGCAGAAGTTTTCAACATTTGCGGTTTCAAGTTTCCCGTTTTCCGCAAAGGGTCCACTCTATGCGGGTATATTTGCCTGTGCAGCAGCTCCTAACAGCTGGGTTGCGGCTCAGTTCTCGGATATAAAGGTAACAGGAAAGGGAACTTATTCGGGTGGAGGTTCTTCATCCGGCTCTTCGAGTGATTCTTCTTCAACACCTTCTCATGATTTGGAAGAGGATATAATCCCGAATGACCCGACAACCGTTCTATATGAGACATTTTCAAGATCAAGCGTAAAAGACGGCAAAACAGTCGTCGGTGGCTATAGTTGGAAATGTGAGGATGACGGCGGAAAAATCCTTACCGATTTTAATAATGGCTATTTATACCGCGACTTTTTAAATAATAAAACCATGTATATCGGTGATGAAAAATGGTCCGATTATAAATTAAGCGCCGATATAATACTGTCGGATGAAAACAACCTTGATTATAATACTACTCAGTCAACCTTCCGCTTGGGCGCACGCTGTGTAAGAAACGATTTTTACGGCGTTTCAGGATATTTCGCAACCGTAAAGAATATTTCCGCGGGTCAGGTGCTCGCTCTTTATAAGAGAACGAATACTACCGAAAAAAGCAATGTCGACGGTGTGCTTATAGATAAAAAGGTTCTAGGCAGTGTTTACGGCGACGGTAAATGGCATAATGTCGCAATCCGAGTTTTTGATAACAGTATTAAGCTTTATTGGGATAATCAGCTTATTATTGATTACCTTGACGACGGTAATTCCTACGGTACTGTAATCGGCAAAGATGTCTGCTCTCAGGGAGCGATAGCCATTTCTACCGATAACTGCTATGTTTCTGTCGATAATATTAAGGTAAACGCTATCCGTGATGAAATAAACGGCAGCTTTGATAACTATATCGGCAGTATGTGGAACGATAAGGTTCCCGAAAGCATTTTAAAGCAGGTTAAAACAGGCGTTTCCTATGCAGGACTTCCTGCTCCTACCGCTCCTAAGGTCTATTCGTCCACCGAAACCACAATAACCCTTGTTGATGACGGATATTACGATTATATGATGACCTACAGCGTAGGCACCCCGAATGAAACAAAAACCGAATGGCAGGACAGCCCGACATTTACGGTTGACAGGTTAAACTTCCAGTATAATTTCTACCGCAGATGCAAAATTACAGGTCAGGTAAGTCCTATCCTCAGGTATATCCATAGAAAGTGAAAAGGAGGTATATAAATGAAAAAAAGATTAACTGCTGTTTTATCATTTGTGCTGGCTTCGGTTATGCTCGCGGCAGGCTGCTTTGTTTCGGGACTTAATATCAATGCCGCAAGCGGACTTGATGTTGCCGTCACCGAAAACTTTGCAGGCGGCAGGATAAATAATCCCGATTATATAACCTATAGCTCTTTTCATAAGGACAGAAAGACCGTTGCTCCGACCTTTAAGGAAAATAACGGTAAGTATTCCTTAAAAACCGCATCATATACCGCTTGGCCGGATTATCTTAAGGCTGATATGCGAAATAATCAGTTAGCTTATGCTCAGGGTAAGATAACTGTTACAGCCGATCAGCAGCAATGGGGTATTACCTTTAAAAAGGACTCCTCAGATAATTATCACTTTTTAACTCTCTGGCACTATGAGCAAAATAAAATGCGCTTTGCCTATGTCAGCAATCTTAAGGATAATTGCTCCGATAAAAGAGACTGGCAGCAAAATCAGAAGCGCAGTACGGGTAACTGCCTTGTAGACGACGGCGGAACTCCTCCTACAAACAGCGCTTTAAAGCTCGGTCTTACATATAGCTTTAAAATAGAATATAACTATTCTTCTAACAGTATTGATTTCACCTTCTGGTCTGATGAGTATAAGTGGTCCTTCACTCATACCGAGGAGCTTTCTGTTTCCGATACTCCTGTTTGTATGTTTACATCTTATGCTCAAAGCTCGCCCTCTTATATTGAGGAGCTGACCTTGAAATACGGTGTGGATAATACTCCGAGTCAGCCTTCCGACCCATCCTTTGACCCTGATGAGGACGCGGCGGTACAGCCGGTAGTTCAAGAAAATTTCGAAGGCAATAAAATCACTCAGACAGATTATGTTGTTTACGGAACATTTCTTTCAAACCCCGTAAGCCAGCCTAAGCCGAGCTTTAAGAATAATACCTTAAAGGCTAAATCCGATAATAATAAGTTTGAATACCTTAAGGTCGGAATGAAGGGCAACAGGCTTGAAAAGGTCACCGGTAAGATTTATAAATCCGGAGACTGGAATCAGTGGCGCCTCGTCTTTAAAAGAGACTCAGAGGGTAACCATTATACGGTAGGTATTGTTATCCCCGAAAGCGATATTCAAATGAGATATTGCTACAGCGATAACACCAAGTATGAAAAGTCGCCATCGCATAAGGGTATGTTCTGGCAGGCAGGAAAAGGCGCTGTAATTGAAAATAATACAGGTCTTACAAAGAATAAAAGCACTAACATCACTAATTGCTGGCTCGATTTTACTATGAGCTATGATTATGATAACAAGGCCGTAACTATTTCTTATTCAAATCCCGATGTCGGCTGGAAATGCTCAAAAACCTATAATCTTTCGGACGGCGATGAGCCGGTTTGTATGTTCCTTTCCGCGGCAGGCTCAAATGAAGCATATTTAAAAGAGCTTACCATGCACTACGGAAAAAACAATGTCGAAAGATTTGAAGAGGCTGTAAACAGCTTCCCCGAGATTCCAGATAAAACTACTCCCGAGAATGCGCAGGCACTTATTGCTCAATATAAATTCGTTCTTGAAAACTATAATAAGCTTTCATCTACAGAGAAAAATAAGGTTTCGGTATCTGTAATAAATAAATTCAAGCAGATTAAAACCGACATTCAGACTTTAATAAATAATATGAATGCCGATTCCGATATTACAAACGGCGACCTTATTACTTTCGAGTATGACGATACGAATATGCTTGATTTCCTGAATTCTCCGGCGGACGCGTCCTACAGCGTTCAGAATAACCCCTTAAAGGACGGCATAAATCAGAGCAATCAGGTTTTGGAGCTTAGCCGAAAGGAATCCCTTGCGGTCTTAGGTCTCGGCAGTAAATATATTGACGGTGCTTCGGCCCTTAAAAGCTTCAGAACAAAGCTTTATGTTACAACAAAGAATACTCCTGCTGTTATTTATTCCTATAACAGTAAAACAGAATGGAATGCAATCGCATTTAAGCTTGATAATACTGGAAAGCTTAAAACGATTTATTACAGAAGTAATTCTACAGGCGGAGTTGACGGCTCCGGTGCGATTTCTCAAAGAAATGATGTTTATCCCATAGTAAATCATTCAGTTGATAAATTCGATACGAAAAACGGTATCTGGATAGATGTTGTGGTAGATTATGATATCGCAAATGTTTCTTTGAGAATAAATACCGAAAGCGGTCTTGTCCGCATAGGTAACGCAAAATATCCTATGTACGGCAGCTATGCTACCCGTCCTGCGGTAGCCTCCTTAGGTAAAAATGAAGCCTGCTATTTCGATGATATTTCTTATACCTTTACGGGCGTTACACAGTCGGTTGAAGCTCAGAACTTCATGGATAAATATTCAAATGTTTTCCTTTTAAGGGCTTCGACAGTTGCCGATATAGATAAAGCTTATATTGACGGCGCGGTAAATGAGTATAACAGCTTTTCTAAGGATCTTAAAAATGCCCTTCCGCTCGTAAACGAACAGCTTGCGGAAATTAGCGCCGCTTATTCTAAGAAGCATTCAAATGTCAGCGATAAGGCTATTGATACCAAGAAATATTGGGACACAAATTCCGCTTATGATGTCAGCGCCGATTTCGAGTCGGATGCGTCTCTCGGAATATTCAACGATAGAGATGACTCGGAGTTCAATACCGAGGGAACAATTAAGGGCTACGGCGCGTCTCCCGAAATTGTTTACAGCTCCGCTATGAAAAGCAATGCAGTTTTGCTTAATAAAACATATCTCACTCTGAAAAGCTCACTTCTTCCCGTAAAGGGCGTTCATACTAAGGTTGAGTATGATATGTGCTTAAAAGAAGGAGTTGATTTAAGAGTCGGAGAAAATATTAGATTCTTGGTTTTAAATAATACCGGCTATTCGGCAAGAATCTGGGAGTCAAGATATGAGACAAGCAAATGGGAAAAGCGCGGTCACCTCTGGTATACCTATAATAAAAACGCATTTACCGCTCAGTCAATGCTTAATCCTTATGAGCCGATGCATTTTTCGATAACGCTTGATGATTCAAAGGTAAATATTATTATCACTCAGGATTATGTTAAGGAACAAGGCAGCGTTGAGCATCTTGAATATTCTTGGAATGAAAACCGTTCAACCGCTAACAGATATTTCGAGTTTGGTCAGCATGAGCTTGCCTGCTACTATGATAATATTAAAATCACCTATGAAAAAGGCGATTTCGATATCGACGAAAAGAATACAAAATTAAATGTTATGTATTCGGGCAACACCGTAGTTTCCGCCGGCGATACCGTCACATTAGAGGGTGAGAATATCTATGCGACCGTTAAAAAGGTTGAGGTTCAAAGAGTCGTTGATACCTTTGATGTTTCCTCCGCAGGTTTTGTAAACTTTGAAAACTGGAAAAACAGTGCCGTTGCAAATGGGACATATTCTAAAAACCCCGTTTCCTATACATGGAATAATGCAATAGGCAAAGAAGTCACAATTGTTCAGAAAACCGAGGAATCTATTAAATTTACTCTCCCAAATGATATCGGAAACGGAATTTATGCCGTTAAGCTTTTCGGTTATGACGGCTCCGAGCTTGTAATTTACCTCAATGCTCCGAATCTAGAATACTATGTCGGCGATGAGGGCAAAACCGTGACTGCAGGCAAAACGCTTCAGGTTGTCGGTAAAAATCTCGCTCCTGAGTATTATGATAACGGCGGAACAGATACAAAGGTTTATCTTAAGAATAAGTCCACAAAGAAATTAACCGAACTTGAAATAGAAGAGGTTAAATCGGTTTATTCACTCGTTGCCCGTGTTCCGTCCGACTTCGATAACGGCGATTATGAGTTTTGGCTTTATAACGGATACGGCGATTCTTCATGCTGGAGCATTCCGCTTAATGTTAAGGTTGCAGACGATATCCGCTCATCTTGGAAAAAGAAATTTATAAACATTAAGGACGCTCCTTATTCAGCAACGGGCGAGCAGTCTCAGGACGCAACTCCGCTTGTAATTCAGGCAATCGAAGAGCTTTATCAGGCGGGCGGCGGAACGCTTTATCTGCCCGAGGGTGTTTACAGACTTACTCAGCAGATTGTAATACCTGAAAATATTATTATCACCGGCGAATCCGAGGAAAAAACAAATATTTTCTATACGAGCTATCGCTGGCAGTATAACGAATTGCCCGACTTCCTTATAAAGGTGACCTCGAACGTTGAAATTTCGAATATCACTTTCTACGGAAAAAGAGTAAGCGGATTTATTCAGATAAACTCGCTTAAGGGCGATAAGGCCTCCGCAATTTCGGAGAATATCTATCTTGAGCATGTAAGGGCATTCTTCCAGCCTTATGCAGGAAACCTTACAAACGGCTCGGATGACGGCTCAAATCTTCTTATTTCCTCTAAGGAGGCAAGACTGCTTGTTCAGTCGGAGTCCGTAAATCAGATTATAACAAAGAATTCCTTAGAGCTTACGCCTACCGAAAATGTTCAGCTGAAAAGCTGCGACTTAAGGTTCTACGGCCACCAGAACGGTATCTTCCTTGAATACTATACATGGGCAGGTATGAATAATTATTGGCAAATGGATAATGTCAATATTGATATTTATAATCCGTGGAGTACATTCGGCGTTACAAACAGCGTTGTTTCAAATGTAACCAATAATGTAGGAAACTTTACCGTTACAGGCGGAAATGTCTATGTTGACAGTATCGAACTTAAGGATAATACCACGAATAACCGCGAGCTTTCCGTTGCAGACCTTGGCGGTACCGCGAGCGGCGTCGGTCTTATAAAGATTGACGACCTCAACTATCAGATAACAAGATCCACTGCTTCTTTGAAAACCTTTACAGGCACCGTCCTTAATATAACTAAGGGCATGGGAAGAGGACAGAGCAGAAATGTAGTTAAGGTCACCGATAAAGGTAACGGTGTATGGCAGCTTACTATTGATTCACCCTTTGTCAATCCTATCAACCGTAACAGCCAGTGGCAGACAAGGTCTCCGAGAAGAACAATTTACTATGTTAACAGTAAGCTTTCAAACGGCGGCGCGGGATTCGGCTTCTACGGCGGCTTCTGCGATGTTGTCATAGACTCGAATGAGTTCGACCATGTCGGCGGTCAGTATACCACCGGCGATACCTATGATGTAAACTGGTTCTACAGCTATGTTAATAATGTAAATAAATATGACCCGTATTTCTTCCATGTCGGAGTAGGTAAGTCTACATGGTACTGCATAGCCTCTAATACCGGCGCACTCTTAGGATATACCGTCCGCAATAATGATTTCGGCGGTCTTAAATTTCAGATAAATGCTGTCGGCGGCGCTAATGCCTTCAGAGACCTTGTAATAGAAAATAATACCTTCGATAATTCGAATAATACGGTGGTATTTAACTTCGGTCAGCAGGTATCTTATATTGACGGTGTTTATATCGGTAAAAATTACTTTACAGACCCCGAAAATGCCTATAACGATTTTGTTTATCAGGCTGAAAGAACGGTAAATAATGTCGGTAATAAGAGAATTGTAAGAAACGATGAAATGAAATCGAGCGGAATAATGGGCGATATTGATTGCGACGGTAAGGTCACAATTAAGGACGCAACACTTCTAAGATTTTATATAATCGGCAAAATCGAGCTTAATGAGGATCAGCGCTCCCTTGCTGATATGGACTCTGACGGCGAGATCACAATTGCCGATGTTGCAATGATAAGATATAAGGTTTTAAACGGCTGATATCATTATATTGTTATTTTAAAGCTTGATTTCGGGGCAAAAGCTTCGAAATCAAGCAAAAAGGCTTATTTAAGGCTAAAATACGTTAAAAATTTCCGAATTTTTACATAGCCTAAAATCATAATACTGCAAGAAAAATTCGGATAGTTTTTATATAATATTCATATAAAAGCTTATTTAAAAAAGGAGTGCATAAAACATGAAGAAAAAATTATTGGCGATTTTAGTTGCGGCAACGTGCCTTGCAAGTATTTTAGTACTTCCGGTTCCTGCCTCCGCAACCGATCCAAACGAAGAGGGCTTGACAGTCGCTGAGAACTTTTCGGGCAGTAAAATCAATCATAACTGCGCGCTTGAATACGGATCTTTTAAGACAACAAGAATCGCTTCACCACGTTTTGCCGAAAAGGACGGCATGACAACATTAAGAGGTGCTTCAAGCACAAATTATTTTGATTATCTTAAAGCTGATATGAAGCATAATACGCTGACACGCTTATCAGGTAAAACTTTTAAATCTGATGACTGGGGTCAATGGCGTTTGGTATTCAAAAAGGATTCAAGCGGAAATTATCATAGCGTCGGAATAGTTATAGCTGAAAATGATGAAAGTTTAACTAAAATGCGTTATGCTTATAATGGCACACTTCAATATTCAGAAAGTCCTTCTGCAATAAATAATAATTGGAATAGTGATGAACCTGCTACAATAACCGATTCTACAGGATTAACTAAGAATTCGGGTTCCAATATCAAGAATTGCTGGCTTGATTTTTCTATGGATTATGATTATGAAAACCAAACGGTAAATATTTCCTATTCAAATCCTAGTGTTGGCTGGAAGTGTAATCGAGTATATACTTTAGCTGCTGATGATGAGCCTGTTTGTATGTTGCTTTCATATCATTCAACTTGTTATCTTGCTGATATTTCTTTGAATTATTCTGATAAAAACAGTTCAAATCATAAGCTTGATTATACTTATGATGAAACCGGACACTGGGGAGAATGTTCCTGCGGAATAAAATCCGCAAAGGAATCTCATTTTATTGCAGATACTAAAGTTGAAAACGGAATGGTTAAATCGTTATGTGTTTGCGGATATGAAATGAAATCAGCAACAGTAAAAGAAAACGGCTTTACCGAGGACTTTGCCGGCGGAAAGATAAATAATGCCGATTATCTGTCGATTGACAGACTTGATACGATTAACGATTCCGGAGTTAAATATGAATTTGTTGACAGAAATGAGAATGGAAATTATTCTTTAAAGGGCGGAAACGACGCCGCTTATGCTCCTTACCTCAATATAGCAATGAAGGATAAAAGTGAAAACAAGCTTGTATCCTCAAGCGGAAGAATAACTGTAAACGGCGGACAGAATCAGTGGGCGCTTACCTTTAAAAAGGACTCTTCCGATAATTACCATATGTTTGCCTTATGGCATGTAGATTCCGGAAACAAGCTTAGAATGAATTATATTTATGAAACAGTTAATGCCGATGACGGCGGAGCTAGAAGTGGATGGAAAAGTACACAAAAACTAAATAACGGAACCAGTATTATAGGCGAAAATGCAATTTTGCCTACAGACGGGAATATGGGAAAAGGAATGTATTTCGATTATATTATGAAATATGACTTTTCTGCTAAAACAGTTGATTTCACTTGGTACAATGATGAGTTGAATTGGAAATTTACCCACACTGAAACACTTTCCGATACAGATACACCTGTTTGCATGCTTGTATCCCGTGCAACAAGCTCAAAACCGTCTTATATAGAAAATGTTTCCGCAGTTTATGAAACTGCGGCAGCACCGTCAGTTAAAGGTGTTTCGCTTACAACAAACGATGACGGTGTAATAGATTCAAACGATACCCTTGACCTTTATTTCAACATTGATAATCCAAATGCAGAGGTTACAGGCTATAGTATTACTCAGTCGGGAACAGTAATGATGCTTAAGAATAAGTATGACACTAACGGCAATGAGCTATACATCGGTGTAAAGGGAAGCGTAGAAGCAAAAACTGATGAATTCTTTGAAAATTACTCCGCAATTCTTTTGGGCTCCCGTGCAAAGGTTCCAGGACATAAGATTGCCGCAAGACCTTATGTTGTATATACAAGCGAAACAGACCCCTCGGATTCATTTGTTTGCTACGGCGATGTTTACGACGCTCATTCGGTATACAGCTGTTTTTCGGCAATTCATGGTTAAAAGGGAGGAATAGTAAATGAAATATTTAAAACCGATTATTTCAATATATGAAAGCTTTCCTGACGAAGAAATATCCGCGAATGCAATTATCACTTCGTCATTTATAGAAAACCCGGGCGATGCAAATGACACAAAGCCGTCAGGCTTCCCCGATATAGGAGCATAAGAAAGCTATGGTTAAAAAGCTGTTAGCAATGCTTTTAACGCTCTCCTTGGTATTTTCCTTTGCCGCGTGCAAAAAATCAAAGGATGAAAGCGGAAATGATAAGCAGGAAAGCTCTTCGTCTGCATCTGCCGTTTCGGATAATTCGTCAGCCTCAGAAAATGACAAAACAACCGAAAGCGGGAAAGACGGAGAAAATTTCAAAATCACTTCATCAAAAAACTCTTCTTCCGTAAATTCTAATGAGATCTCTGAAAGTGAAAAGAATAATAATTCGAGCTTACCGGAGAACTCAAATTCAAACTCGTTATCTTCAAGCAGTTCGGCAACCGACGGCTTGAAGGGCGGAATTGTTGAGGGCAAGGCAGGAGAATTGGGGTTGGTTTCATAAATGAAATATAATAAACCCGAAATCGAATTTCTTTCAGTCATTTCCGATGAAAACTTAACTCTTACCGACGAAAGCGGTTTTGAGGATACCACCGGAGAAATTGTTGAAGGCCCCGCAGGAGAACTTCCTATAATTTAATAAATACACCACTCATAAGCGAGGGGCAGAATTTTAATTAAAGCTCTGCCGCTCGCTTTAATAATATGGGAGCGGTATAATATCTGTAAAAATACCCACATTTTGATAACGAAAAAAAGGGCGCCTTGCTTAAGATTTTGCAGAGTCCAAAGTCTCCACTAAAGTAGTTAGGGGAGGTGGCAAAGCAAAGCTTTGACGGAAGGGTTTGTTTATTTCCGTGCCGAAAGACACATATCTTACATTTTAAAAAGGAACATGCGAATTGGAATATAAAAGCTTTAACGAAAGACTTATAATAAAAATAAAGAACGCCGTAAAAGAATATGAAAAGAGGATATATAAACCGGCAGCGGTAATTGAAAAAGTAAAAGGCCTTGAAACAAAGGAGCATTTCAGAACTCCGCCTGAAAATAACTGCTTTAAGGATATATCCTCAGGCTTTATCTGGGGCGGAGAATATTCAAATATCTGGATAAAAACAGAATATACCGTGCCTAAGTCCCTTGAGGGCAAAGCGCTTTATGTCCGCGAGGAAACGGGCGCAAGAGAAGCTCTGCTCTTTGCAAATAATAAGCCTGTAGGCAATTTCAGCCGAATAGGCGCTTCCTTAGACGGTTTGCAGGATAATGCTATCCTTACTAAATCAGCGGTTTCGGGCGAAAGATATGAACTAAGCCTAGAATGCTATGCTTGGCACTATGAAACAGGTCTTAGCGCATATGAAAATTTGGGGCATGATACCGCTGATGATTCGGAATTTAAAAAGGTGTTTAAAAACATCACCGTAAATATAAGAAACGAAAGCATTTTTAAGGCTGTTACGGATTTAAGAATCGCTTTGCAGGCGCAGGCTAATAAAACAAATGAATTTTTAGCCGCCCGTGCAGGAGCGCTTTTGGAAGAAGCATTTAAAAGCATGATTCTTTTCCCCTTCGGCGTTTCGGATGAAGAGCTTTCTGCCTCATGCGATGAAGTAATTAAAATCCTTGCTCCGCTGTTTATGGGCAATAAGTCGGGAAATAACGGATTTGCCGCAATAATAGGCCACAGCCACATGGATACCGCTTGGCTTTGGCCAGTTGACGAAACTATAAGAAAATGTGCAAGAACTTATACCAATGCTCTTCGTCTTATGGACTTTTATCCCGAATATAAATTTATTCAGTCCTCGGTACTTCATACCTATTGGATGGAAAAATACTATCCCGATATATTTGCACAGATAAAACAGAGAATTAAGGAAAAAAGATATGAGCCTAACGGCGCCGCATGGATAGAATGCGACTGTAATATAACCGGCGGCGAATATATGATAAGGCAGTTTTTAAAGGGGCAGAACTATTTAAAGGAAAATTTCGGCTATAAGGCGGACGCCTTTTGGCTTCCCGATACTTTCGGCTATTCCGCCTCTATTCCTCAGATTATGAACGGCTGCGGTCTTAAGTATTTTTATACAACAAAGCTCAGCTGGAACGAGCATAATAAATTTCCTTATGAATCCTTTGTTTGGCGCGGAATTGACGGCAGCGAGGTCATAACCCACTTTAATATTACCCACTGCGAGCCAAATATCGAAAGAATAACCGAGGATATCCATGCTTTGCAGAATAAACAGGCGGATATGTCAAGACTTATCGCTTTCGGCTACGGCGATGGCGGAGGAGGCCCCACCGAAATAATGGTTGAGACCGCAAGACGGGTAAAGAAAGTTGACGGAATACCGAAGGTAGATTACCGCACAATTTCCGAGTTTGGCAAAATGCTTGAAGAAAAGAAATCAAAGCTTCCGGTCTTTAACGGCGAGCTTTATCTTGAACTGCACCGCGGAACTCTTACTCAGATGCACGATATAAAAAGAAACAATCGCAAGGCCGAGCAGGCAATACATAATATGGAGCTTGCGGCTGTAATAACAGGGAATGATTTGGATAAAAAGGAATATGACGGCATGGTTAAATGCCTGCTTAAAAATCAGTTCCATGACATTCTCCCCGGAACCGCTTTAAAAAAGGTAAACGAAATATCCGTCGGGGAAACAAATGAGCTTATTTCGAAAGCTGATAAAAAAGCCAAGGATATTATGGAAAAAGAAACCGCTGATGACGGAATCACCCTTTTAAATCCCACCTCGTTTGAAGTAAAATCAGCATTTCATATAAGTTCCGAGTTTGGAATAAAAGGAGCGAAAAATCAGCTTGTAGAGACAGTTTCCGGCAAAAAGCTTACGGCGGTTTCGGGAGTAGAGCTTTCGGGCTTTGAAGCTAAAAGCTTTGATAAACAGAATGTATTTTCAGCTGCGTCTCCTTTTTTGTATGACGGTAAATCTCTTAAAACTCCTTTTGCTCTTATTGAGTTTGATAATGACGGATATATAAGCTCATTTATCGACAGAAATTCCGGCAGGGAATTAAGGAAGGAAAACGGTAATCCGCTTAACTGCTTCTATTTCGGAGAGGATATAGCAGTATACTGGGATAACTGGGATATTGAATATGACCAGAAATTTAAAATGAAGCCGGTAAAGGGCTTTGTTTCAAGACAGGTCGTTTCGGACGGCGAGGTTGAAATGCGAATTCGCCAAAAATTTAAAATTTCCGATAAATCGGATCTTGTTCAGGATATAATCGTTTATGTTGATTCTCCGAGAGTTGATTTCGAAACCCGTCTTAACTGGAACGATAAGCACAGGCTTTTAAAGGCAGGCTTTGATCTTGATATTTTAGCTACAACAGCCAAGCATGAGATACAGTTCGGATATATAGAAAGACCCACCACCGAAAACAGCATAACTGAAACTGCGAAATTTGAGGTATGCAATCATAAGTGGACGGATATTTCCGAATCAAGGTTCGGTGCGGCTGTACTTAATGACTGCAAGTACGGCATAAGTGTAAGAGAATCCGATATAAGGCTGTCGCTACACCGCGGAGGGTGTAGACCCGACTGGTCAGGAGACAAAGGCATTCATGAGTTTACGTATTCGCTTTTGCCTCATGGAAGCTTTTCTGTAAAGGAAGTAGTAAGCGAGGCTTATGCCATGAATTACGGGATATGCGATTTTGATGGCAGACTAAAAAAGAAAGCGGAAGCGCCTGTAGCAATTTCTGAAAACAATATAATCTGCGAAACTGTAAAGCCTGCTGAAAATGAAGAAAATGCATATGTTTTAAGGCTTTATGAGGCTGAAAAGAACAAAACCAAGGTTAAGCTTACTTTCCCGAAATCAGCAAAAAAGGTTTATTTGACTGATATGCTTGAAGAAAATATAAGTGAAATTAAGCTTGATAATTCTTCTGCAGATCTCGTTTTTAAGCCTTTTGAGATTATTACTCTTAAGGTTTTCAGGTGATTTCATGGAAAGAGTTTTGACCAAAAACAGTTTAAATATAAATTCATATTATGATATAATCGTTGCAGGAGGTGGACCTGCAGGCTGTCTTGCCGCGGCAGCTTCCGCAAAAAACGGTGCTAAGGTTTTGCTTATAGAGGCTTCTTATGCCTTAGGGGGAATGAGTACCGAGGGAATGGTGCCGTCCTTTGCTCCTTTTTCGGACAAGAAAAATGTTATAGTAAATCCTCTTACTAAAAGGCTTATAACCTCTTATAAAGAAAAAATGGGATATGAAGCCTCTCACTGGGACTGGATTCCGATTTCCTTTGAGGATTTAATGGAGGTTTATGACAGCTTTGTTGAAGAAAGAGGCGCAGATGTATTATTCGGCGGAATAGTTTGCGGTGCTGTCAAAAATAAGACCGGAATTGAATACATAGAGGTTGCGGGAAAGTTCGGAATTAAGGCTTTTAAGGCGAAAACATATATAGACTGCACCGGAGATGCTGACCTTGCGGCTTTTTCGGGTCTTGACTATGAAATGGGAGACGGCTCAGGTAATCTTCAGGCATCCTCTCTTTGCTTTATCATAAGCGGTATTGATGCCGAAAATATGAATTTTTGGGACATTCATTGGAACGATAATTCAATTTGGGCAAAAAATGGCAACAATCCGAAATATCCGCTTATTGATATTAACCATGTTGTTCCGTCTGTAATAGGCAAGGGAACAATGGCATTTAACGCAGGACACTTATTTTCTTCTGACACAACCGATGAAAGCAAGAAAAGCCTTAATATGATAAAGGGAAGAAAAACCGCAAGACAGTATCTTAATGCGTTAAAGGAATACTATCCTCAGGCATTTAAAAATGCTTATCTTTGCTATACCGCGCCTCTTTTAGGCGTCAGAGAATCTCGGAGGATAAAGGGCGAGTATGTGTTAACACTTGATGATTATAAAAACAGGCGCACTTTTACTGACGGAATAGCAAAAAACTGCTACTGGATAGACTGCCACCGAAGCTGTAAGGAGCAGGACTCTAACTGCGGAATGGCACCCGAAAATTATAAATCGGGAGAAAGTCATGAAATTCCTTGGCGCTGTCTGTTCTCAAAAAAGGCCGATAATCTTTTGGTTGCAGGCAGGGCAGTTTCGGCAGACAGAGCCGTTTCGGCGTCGGTCAGGGTAATTCCCGTTTGCATGTCTGTAGGAGAGGCGGCGGGCTTGGGAGCTGTAGAGGCGCTTAAAAAGGGAATACCCGTAACCGAGGTTAAGGGCGAAGAAATCAAAAAGCTTTTAAATATTGATTTAAAATAAAAAAACAGGAGTTAATTATGAAAAGAATCACTTTCGGCACACCTGAGAAATTCACCCCTGCAAAATACTGTAAAGGGCTTTCTTATAACGAAACAGAAGTAAAATATCCTATAAATGATATTGAGTTTAAGGTCAACAACAGAGGCTGTGTTTTAAAGCTTCCATTTACGCAGGATGAGCAGATTTACGGTCTGGGTCTCCAGCTTATGGGTTTTAACCATAAGTGGAGAAAGCTGACATTAAGGGTTAATGCCGACCCCGTCACCCGAGCGGGAGACTCTCATGCGCCTGTTCCGTTTTTTGTCAGCACCGACGGCTACGGAATTTATATCGACACCGCAAGATATGCCGAGTTTTATATCGGCTCTTCAAAGCTTCTTGATGATAAAAGCGAAAAAGAAGAAATAAAAGAAAAGAAAATCGCTATGTCCGTTGAAGAGCTTTATTCTGCGGATGATAATACGGGATCGAATATAAGTATTCAGATTCCCGTTGCAAAAGGTATTGATGTTTATATTTTTGAGGGCGAAAATATAACCGATATTGTTTCTCAGTATAATATGTTTTCCGGCGGAGGATGCGATGTTCCCGAATGGTCTTTAGAGCCTATATACAGGTGTAACGCCAAAAGCACATGGCGCGATGTACTAATCACAGCCGATTATTTTATTAAAAATGATATCCCGATTAAAACCTTGGGGTTAGAGCCGGGGTGGCAGTCAGCTTCGTATTCCTGCTCATATACTTGGGACAGCGAAAGATTTTCCGAATATGAGAAAATGATAAATAAGCTTATAAGTATGGGCTTTCATATCAATCTTTGGGAGCATGCGTTTGTTCACCCGACAGCGCCGTTTTATAATGAAATAAAAAAATACAGCGGAGATTATGAGGTCTGGAAGGGATGCGTTCCCGATTTTTCGATAGAAAAGGCGCAGGAGATTTTTGCTGAGCATCACAAGAAGCTTACAGCGCTTGGTATAGACGGCTTTAAGCTTGACGAATGCGACAGCAGCGATTATGGCAGCTGTTGGTCTTTTCCTAATTTGTCTGAATTCCCGTCAGGGCTTGACGGCGAACAGTATCATTCCTTATTTGGTGTGCTTTATATGCAGGCGGTATCTAAGGCTCTCGGTGATAAGCCTTTTCTTTCCGAGGTAAGAAGTGCAGGCGCTCTCGCGGCTTCATATCCTTTTGTTCTATATAGTGACCTTTATGATCATAGGCAGTTTGTAAGAGGCTGCTGCAATTCCGGATTTTCGGGACTTTTATGGACACCCGAGGTCAGGGACGCCGAGAACAAAGAAGAATTTTTAAGAAGGCTTCAAAGCAATATCTTTTCGGTTCAGTGCATAATAAATGCATGGTATTGCGAAAAGTTGCCATGGCTTGATTTTGACTGCGAAAACGAAATAAGAGAGCTTTTATATGAAAGAAAAAAGCTTAAACCGATTTTGAAAAAAGCCTTTGAAAATTATAAGTCCAAAGGAATTCCTCCTGTAAGGGCGCTTGTGTCGGATTATACTTTTGATAGGGAAACCTATAATATTGACGATGAATACCTTCTTGGCGAAAACCTGCTTGTTGCTCCCGTTATTTACGGCGAAAAGGGAAGAAAGGTTTATATTCCTGAGGGTAGCTGGCAGAATTATTTTACAAAGGAAAGAGTAGAAAACGGCTGGAATGAGGTTATAACCGATTTTATCCCTGTTTATGAAAAAATTTAAAGAAAAGAGTGTTTTTATGAAAATAATTTCCTTTAATATACGCTATATTGACGACCCCGACGGCAATTCAATTTCCGAGAGGTCAAAAAGACTTAAAGCTATACTTGATAAATATGACGCGGATATTTTTTGCTTTCAGGAGGTATCGCCTTACTGGCTGCCAGAGCTTCAGAGTAATTTCAGTGAAGAATATGATTATATTTGCCGTTTCCGTTCTCCGAAAGGTCCCGAGGCAACTCCTGTTTTTTGGAAAAAGGATAGATTTAAATTTGAAAAAACAGGTTATTTCTGGTTTTCGGATACTCCCGAAATCGAGTCCGGCGGATGGGACGAAATGGGCTTTAACAGAATTTCTAATTATGCCCGACTTACTGAGAAAAAATCCGGAAATAAATTTACGGTTTTAAGCACTCATTACGGCTTCGGAGAAGAAAATCAGATAAAAAGTTCTAAGCTCCTTTTAAATTTTGTAAAATCGGAAAACAGACCTTGTATTTTTACAGGTGATTTTAATATTCCGCTTAGTTCTCCTGCTTATAAGACTTTGGTAGACACTCTTACAGACGCGAATATGGCTACCGTTAAGGATTTAAGACCGACTTTTCATGCCTACGGCAGAGAAAAGGAAAAAGGCGAGCATATAGATTATTGCTTTATAACTTCCGATACGCTTAAAGCAGAAGGCTCAAAAATGATAGATGATATGGTTGACGGAAAATATCCTTCCGACCATTACGGTCTGTTAACCGAAGTATCGTTTATAAAATGAGAGAAAAGGATTTAAAAAGATTCAATAAATTATACCCGTGGTTTGCAGGACTTACGCTTGACCTGATGTTTTGGGAGGCTGTTGACACTTGGTTTTTAACACTTGTAAAAGGTCTTTCTGCTTCTCAGATAGTAACTACTACTTCGGTTTCTCTTATAGCTTGTCTTAGCTTTCAAATTCCGATTGTAAAAATAATAAATCGGATAGGAAATACCAATTCAGTTAAGCTCGGCTCGTTTCTGTTTCTGATTGCGGCTTGTCTTTTAACTGTCGGTCCGAATTTCTATATAATTCTTTTAGGAAAAATATTCTATGAATTCGCCCTGACATTTTTAAATATGGCAAATGCAATCTTAAAGAACAATTTGAATTTGCAAAACAAAGGCAATGAATACATAAAGTATTCTACACGAGCAAATATGATTTATTCCGTTGCTACAATGATTATGTCATTTACAGGAAGCTTCTTATTCAACTTAAATCATTATCTACCGATGGCGGGTTGTATTTTCTTCTGCTTTGTTTGCTTTGTTCTATCGTTCTTTATGGTGGATTATTCCGATTCTTCGGCGGAATTAAAGAATGAAGTAAAATCCAAAGCTAAAATTAAGTTTTCAAAAATTGTTGTTTTATCTATTGCGTCTTATGCTCTTTTTTATCCTATAGTTCATTCTGCTCAGGCGGACGGCAAGCTGTTTATTCAACAACAGTTTCTTGAGGTTTTCAGCGAAAATAAGGCTGCTTTGATTTTCGGAATTGTTTTAAGTAGTGCAAGAACAATAAGGGTTATTTCAAATTTGACTTTTAATAAGGTTTATTTGAAGTATAGAGACAAGGTAGGCGTCGGCTTGCCGATTCTTCTGATTTTGGCACTTGCGGTTATGCTTACAGGAAGCTTTATCGGAATGATTTTTGTTAAGGTGCTTCTAATGGGACTCGGCTATGTTATATATCTTTTTATAAGAGATCCATTTAAAACATATATTCAAAACCTTGTACTTATCAATTCCGATGTTGGTCAGCAGCAGGCGGCGCTCAACGTTCTTGATCTTGTAAGAAAAGCTATGAAAGCTCTTATTGAACTTTGCTTTGCGGCGGTTCTGCTTAAATATTCGATAAGATCGGTTATGATAGTGCTTATAGTTTTGGCGGCAATAGAAATTTTCTTCAGCTTTTACCTTTATTCATATTTGAAGAGAAATAATAAAGTTTAAAAGTATTATAATTTTAAATCATCCCGTTTACCCGTTAATTTATTGACGGGTAAACGGGGATATGTGTTTATGGATGTGTATATATTAAAACGTAAACCCCTTAAATGAAGAAAACCCAAAGAAAAATCCAATAAAACTTGACGCTTATTTAATCTTAAATATAATATAAACAGTATTAAATTTTAATAAACTCATTTTTGCTCCGCGGACTTTTGTCCTCGGAGCTTTTAAATTTTTTAAAAGAAGGTTGCTTAATATGCAACAAACAGTAAAAAGAGGAGACATATATTGGAGCCGTGTACCGACGGTAAGCGGCTGCGGGAACGGTGTAATGAAAAAGGTGAGGCCTGTGCTTATTATTTCTAATAATAAGGCAAACTACGCCGGAAACATATATTCCGTTATTCCCATAAGCGCCAGACTTCATAAGCTTAATAAGGCCTGTCATGTTATGATTCAGGTCTTTAAACCGTCTGTATTGCTCCCTGAGCAAATTACAAGGGTAAACCGAGAAAATCTGTACGGTAAGATTTCCCATATAGATGATTCACAGCTTCAAATAGTTGATTCGGCAATTAAAAAACAGTTAGGCTTAAAACCCAACTGAATACGAAAAATTTCCTTTAAAGTTTTTCTGTTTTTTCTTTGGTCGGCACTGCTTCGGCGGTGCCCATTTTGCATTAAATATAACATTGTGTTGACAGTATAACAGATTTTACGCTACAATATTGTTATACCGAAAGTTATAGAAGATATTTCATAAGAAAAATCATTGTTTTATAATGTGAAATTTTAAAAAATAAATTTTAAAACAATAAATCCGAACCATAAAAAACAGTTCGGATTTATTAAAATTTGGTGCGGGCAACAGGACTTGAACCTGCACAACATTGCTGTTATAAGAACCTGAATCTTACGTGTCTGCCAATTTCACCATGCCCGCATATTAAGTTTTCGTCCTTTGATTTTTACACGGCGAGGAAAGCCTTGGCGGAGCTTATTTTCAGATAAATCATTTTTCAGCTTATTCCGCAAAAAATATAATACCAATTTTCCTTATGTTTGTCAAGTATAAAAGTAATATTAAAACGCCGTTATTAACAATTTATTAAAAAATAAGTATTATAATAAATTCATTATTTAAACAAAGGTGATAATTATGGCTAAAAAGCAATTTAAATCTGAGTCAAAAAAACTTATGGATATGATGATAAATTCTATTTATACCCATAAGGAGATATTTCTGCGCGAGATAATTTCAAATGCTTCCGACGCAATAGATAAGCTCTATTTCCGTTCTCTTACCGACAGCACGGTGGGAATCAAGCCTGACGAGTTTGCAATTAACATTACTCTTGATAAGGAAAACAGGACTATTACTGTTTCCGATAACGGATGCGGAATGACCAAGGATGAGCTTGATTCAAACCTCGGAACTATAGCAAAGAGCGGTTCTTCAGCCTTTAAACAGGAAAATAAGGAAACCGATGAAAATATCAGCATTATCGGTCAGTTCGGCGTAGGCTTCTATTCGGCATTTATGGTAAGCGATAAGGTTACCGTCAAAACAAAATCGTTGGACGAAGATTCGGGTTATGTCTGGGAATCCGAGGGGGCTTCCGGATATACTGTTGAGCCATGCGATAAGCTTACTGTCGGCACCGAGGTTATAATGCACATTAAGCCGGATACGGAAGAAGAAAAATACAGCGAATATTTGGACCAATACAGAATAAGCCAGCTTATAAAGAAGTATTCGGACTATATCCGGCATCCTATCAAAATGCCCTTTACCGTTAAAAAACCTGTTGAGGGCAAGGAAAACGAATATGAGGATGTTACGGAGATCCGCACTCTCAACAGCATGATTCCAATTTGGAAAAAGAATAAAAATGAAATAAAGCCCGAAGAGTATAATAATTTCTATAAAGAAAAATTTATGGATTATGAGGATCCGGCGCTGGTTATACATACTTCGACCGAGGGTCAGGCAACTTTCCACGCGCTTATGTTTATTCCTAAAAACGCGCCGTTTGATTATTATACAAAGGAATATGAAAAAGGCCTTCAGCTTTATTCGCGCGGAGTGCTTATTATGGATAAATGCGCCGATCTTTTGCCTGATTATTTCAGCTTTGTAAAGGGACTTGTAGACAGTGAGGATCTGTCACTTAATATTTCAAGGGAAATGCTTCAGCATGACCGTCAGCTTAAGCTTATAGCAAAAACCGTCGAGAAGAAGATTAAATCAGAGCTTGAAAAAATGCTTAAAAATAATAGGGAAGATTATGAAAAATTCTTCAAAAACTTCGGTACTCAGCTTAAATTCGGAGTCTACAATAACTACGGACTTAATAAGGATACCCTTAAGGATCTCTTGCTGTTTACTTCTTCTTATGAGAAAAAACAGGTTACTTTAGCTGAATATGTTTCAAGAGCAAAGGAAGACCAGAAAAATATTTATTATGCCTGCGGAGATACTATAGAGAGGATTGAAATGCTCCCTCAGTGCGACGCTGTGAAAGAAAAGGGATATGAAATTCTTTATCTTACAGATAATATTGATGAATTTGCCCTTAAAATGATGAGAGAGTATGACAGTAAGAGTTTTGTAAATGTCTGCGACGAAAGTCTTGACCTTGATTCCGAGGAAGAGAAAAAAGAGCTTGAAAAGCTCAATGCCGATTCTAAGGAGCTGCTTGACGCTGTTAAAGAGGCTCTAGGCGAAAAGGTTAATGCGGTTAAGTTTACAAATAAACTCAAAAATAACCCTGTTTGCCTTGCAAGCGAGGGCGGAATATCTATTGAAATGGAAAAAACACTTAACGCAATGCCCGGACAAAATACTCCGGTAAAGGCTCAGACTGTCCTTGAAATCAATGCATCTCACCCCGTAGCCGAAAAGCTTAAATCGCTTATGAGTTCCGATAAAGAAACCTTAAAGGATTATTCAAAGCTGCTTTACGATGAGGCTTGTCTGATAGGCGGAAAATCAATTGACGACCCTGCGGAGCATACAAGAATTATCTGCAATTTAATGACAAAATAAAAGGGGAAAATTATTATGAGAAAAAATTTAGGCGCAAAGCCGTATTCATATCCTCAGCCTGTCTTCATTCTTTCCGCTTTCGATGAAAACGGTGTTCCTAATGCAATGAATGCCGCTTGGGGCGGAATAAGCGACGATAAGCAGATTACCATGTGTATTAGCGCTTCGCATAAAACACTTAAAAATATTTTGCTTAAAAAAGCGTTTACCGTAAGCATGGGAGACCTTGAAAATCTTACCGCTTGCGACTATGTCGGTATAGTTTCCGGCAATGACACTTCCGATAAATTTGAAAAAGCAGGATTTCATGCGATAAAATCCGAGCTTGTTGACGCTCCTCTTATAAAAGAGTTGCCTGTTGCAATTGAATGCAGTTTAATAAGCTATGACAAAGAAACCTGTCAGCTTGTAGGGGAGATAGTAAATGTCAGCGTTGATGAAAGCGTTTTTGACGAAAACGGAAATGTTGATATAAATAAGGTTAAGCCGATTATGTTTGACCCCTTTAACAATACCTATGCGGTTATAGAAAAAACCGTTGGAAAGGCTTTCTCTGAAGGAAAGAAGTTAAAATAAAACCATAAAATCAATCGGACTGTAAGAACAAAAGGTTTTTACAGTCCGATTTTTAAGCTTTATAAAAGATTTCTGAAATAAAGTCCCCGCGTGTAATCAAAGTCCGGAGAAACTCCGGTTTCATATTTTTTAATCATTCTTTCTATTTCTTCCTTGCTTTCTCTTTCAAACCAAAGCAAAAGATATTTGACATTAAGTTCAGTTATTCTGTCAGCAAGGTAAATTGGCTTTGAATTAAGAATTTCGCAATATCCGTCTTTGCAGGCAACGGGAAATTCAATACCCATTCTGTCCTTTAAGCTTCCGTTTTTTAAGCACTTTGAGCAGTCAGCCGAGTTTTTGACAGGGCAGTTTGCGGTTATCATCAGAGGAAGTCTGCCGTAAGCAAAGCAGCCGATATTTTTATTTTTTAAAAGCGGAATTTCATCCGCCTGAATTTCTGCGGAAACAAATTGCGTTTTAACTCCGATTTTTAAAAACGCATTTACCGATTCATAATTGCAAATATTTAGACTTGTTCCGCCTATCGGTTCAAGTCCTGCTTTTAAAGATAAGCTTATTGCCGAAAGCTCGCCGCAATAGCAGGCTGAAAATCCTCCCTGTTTCATTAGAATAAGCTTTTTTAAAACAGCATTTTCATCCGAAATAAGCCTTGGAATTTCCGCGATCAGCTTTATATCATTTTGTAATTTCGGCGCAACTGTTCCTAAAGGGAAAATAATTCCTTTAACATTTGACAGATTGCTCGGAATATGCTTTAAATCCGGCAATTTCAAGATAAATCGTTTTTCGCTGTTATCAATTTTAACTTCTTTTTTATCATATTCATAAACCGAATTTATAACTTTTTTTCCGCTTTCTTTTCTGATAAGACTCAGCCTTTCGGCGGCGGTTCTTCTTAAAAGATTGATTTCTTTTCCGCTGATAAAAATATTGTCTTCGGTTTTTATATTTATTTCTTTTAAAAAGTAGGGAGTAGAGCCGAGTTTTGAAAGACCTGCTTTTATATCTTCTTTTGCAGTCGGTTTATTTTTCGCTTTTTCGGGAATTTCCCCGTATTCCGTTACGGTATTTTCTCCGTCGGTAGCAGTAAGGCTTACAGGCTTTCCTGACAGAGCCGAGAAATTCATTTTTAAAGGAACGGAATTTCTTTCTTTTCGGTAAAGCTCGTGGATTTGCTTTATTGCTTCGGATGATGAAATAACATCATCCTTAGTTCTTGTGCCGAACATTTCAGCACCTTTAATTCCGGTAAAATAACCGTCGGTAAATCCTGAGCGCGAAAAAATTTTCATAAGGTTTTTTTCAAGTTCACTGTCTTTCCTGCCGTCTGCTCTCAGCCTGCAGACAGCCGTCGCCGCAGCGACATATTCGGGACGCTTCATTCTGCCTTCGATTTTAAGCGAATCAACCCCGATTTCCTTAAGCTCGTTTATATGGTTTATAAGGCTTAAATCTTTAAGACTTAAATCATATCTTTTTTCATTTAAGCCGCAGGCTGAAAAAGGAAGCCGGCAGGGTCCGGCGCAGAGCCCGCGGTTTCCGCTTCGCTGTCCTATCATGCTTGAAAGCAGACATTGACCCGATAGGCTCATACATAAAGCACCATGAACGAATACCTCGGTTTCTATACACATTTTACGGGCTTTTCGGCAAAAATCAGCGATTTGATTAAAGCTCATTTCTCTGGAAAGGACAACTCTCGTAAATCCTTTCTCTTTTAAAATACTTAGGGCGGCAGGTGAATGTACAGAAAGCTGGGTTGAGCCGTGCAGAGGAAAATCGGGAATCTCTCTTCTTAAAACATCCGCGAGTCCGAGATCTGATATTATGATTGCGTCAGCTCCCGATTCGTATGCTTTTTTTGCGGTTTCGAAGGCATCATAAAGCTCCTTGGATTTTATCATTGTGTTAAGCGTAAGATAAACCTTAACGCCTCTTTCATGGCAGTATCCCACAGCTTCCGCTAATTCGGCAGTGCCGAAATTTTCCGCGTTTCTCCTTGCGCTGAAATTTTTAGCTCCGAGATAAACGGCATCCGCTCCGCACCTTACGGCGGCTGCAAGGCTTTCGTTTGTGCCTGCAGGGGAGAGTATTTCAGGTTTTAAGTCCGACATTTTACACCGCCTTTAAAAAAATACAACAGAATTATAGCATAATTTTGATTGTAAGACAATCCCAAAAGAAAAAACAGGTAAAAAAGTAAAAAAAATTCTTGACAGAGCATCTTATTTGCGATATAATATTAAATCACTAATGATGATGGGGGATTTTGCGCCTTTTTTGCGAAAAAGCTTTTGTTTTTACGCTTATAAACGCGCTGTTTTCCGCTGATTATTAAGGAATTGACGGGGCTTGAAGCTTTGAATTTATGTTCCGTAAAAATTTATTTAGGAGTGATCGTTAACCTATGGAGCCAAGTGCAATGGTGAAGAAAGTCCAAATGGGTAAAAACACTCGTATGACTTTTTCTAAAATCAATGAAGTGATTGATATGCCTAACCTCATTGAAATTCAGAAAGACTCATACAATTGGTTTATAACCGAGGGCCTGCGAGAAGTATTTAAGGATATGTCGTCTATCACGGACTACAGCGGAAATCTTGAGCTGAGCTTTATTGATTACAGAATTGATGAACAGCCCAAATATGATGTAACCGAATGTAAATCGCGTGATACCACATATGCGGCACCTTTAAGAGTAACGACCCGCCTTTTTAATAAGGAAACCGGAGAAATCAAGGAAAGCGAAGTGTTCATGGGCGATTTTCCGCTTATGACCGATGCCGGTACATTTGTAATAAACGGGGCAGAGCGTGCGGTCGTATCACAGCTTGTTCGTTCCCCCGGTGTGTATTATGCCGTTAAAACAGATGAAAAGACAGGCGCTAAGCTGTTTTCATCAACAATCATTCCTAACCGCGGTGCGTGGCTTGAATATGAAACCGCTGTAAACGAAGTTTTATATGTCCGTATCGATAAGAATAAAAAACTTCCTATTACTACATTTATTCGCGCTTTGGGAATTGCTACAAATGAAGAAATCCGTCAGCTTTTAGGAGCGGACGAGCGTCTTGACGCAACGTTGAATATCGACGAGACAAAAACTGTTGACGACGCTCTTATAGAGGTATATAAAAAGCTAAGACCGAGCGAGCCCGTAACTATCGAGGGAGCAAAGGCTTATCTTGAGCAGCTCTTCTTTGATGTTCACCGTTATGATCTTTCAAGAGTCGGAAGATATAAATACAATAAAAAATTAAGCCTCGGTGCAAGAATCAGAGGAAAGGTTATTTCCCGTCCGGTAATCGACCCGATGACCGGAGAAATTCTTGCCGAGCCGGATACGACCGTTTCAAAAGAGCTTGCGGCTCTTATTGAGAAAAAAGGCGTCCGTGAAGTATATGTCAATGTTTTCGACCTTGAGGGCAGGGTAACAGAGGTTAAGGTTATTTCAAACGGAATGGTTGACCTTAAAGACTTTACCGATTTTACCGATGAAGAGCTTGCAAAGCTTGATTATGAGGGCATTAACGAAAAAGTAAGCTTTGAAGTATTAAAAGAGCTTATTGAAGAAAACCCGAATAAAGAAGATTTATATGAAGCGCTTATCGAAAATGCCGACGCGCTTATTCCTAAGCATATAGTATATGAAGATATCTTCGCTTCTATCAACTATTTCCTCGGACTTCCGCATGATGTCGGAAGTGTTGATGATATCGACCACCTCGGAAACCGCCGAATCCGTTCCGTAGGAGAGCTTTTGCAGAATCAGTTCAGAATCGGATTTACAAGAATGGAGCGCGTGGTAAGAGAAAAAATGACTCTTATGTCTCAGGACAGCGAGAATATCACTCCTCAGTCTCTTATAAATATCCGTCCTGTTGTTGCCGCAATTAAAGAGTTTTTCGGCTCTTCACCGCTTTCCCAGTTCATGGATCAGACAAATCCGCTTTCCGAGCTTACTCATAAGCGCCGTCTTTCGGCGCTCGGCCCCGGCGGACTTTCCCGTGACCGTGCTTCATTCGAGGTTCGAGATGTTCATTATACGCATTACGGACGCATGTGTCCGATAGAGACTCCCGAAGGACCTAACATCGGACTTATTTCTTACCTTGCAACTTATGCTAAAATCAATAAATACGGATTTATTGAAGCTCCTTTCCGCCATGTAAAGGACGGAAAGGTTTTAGACGAAGTCGTTTATATGACTGCCGACGAAGAGGACGATTATATAGTCGCTCAGGCAAACGAGCCTCTGGATGAAAACGGACATTTTGTCCATAAAAAGGTCAATGCCCGTTACCGTGACGGATTTCAGGAGGTTGAAGCGTCCAGAGCCGAATTTATGGACGTTTCTCCGAAAATGGTAGTTTCCGTTGCGACGGCAATGATTCCGTTCCTTGAAAACGATGATACAAACCGTGCGCTAATGGGTTCAAACATGCAGAAGCAGGCTGTCCCGCTTCTTAAACCCGAAAATCCGATTGTTGCAACCGGTATGGAATATAAGGCCGCTGTCGATTCGGGTGTTGTAGTTCTTGCAAAGCGCGCAGGCACTGTTTCTTATGTAAGCGCCGATACAATTAAGATACGCGCTAAAAACGGCGAGATTGACGAATATAAGCTTATCAAATTCCTGCGTTCCAACCACGGAACATGTATAAATCAGCGTCCTATCGTAAGCGTAGGGCAGAAGATAGAAGAAAAAGAGGTCATTGCGGACGGTCCTGCTACCAGCAACGGCGAAATTTCTCTCGGAAGAAACGCGCTTATCGGATTTATGACTTGGGAAGGTTATAACTATGAGGACGCTGTACTGTTAAACGAGCGTCTTGTCCGCGACGATGTTTATACATCTATTCATATAGAAGAGTATGATATCGAATGCCGTGATACGAAGCTCGGGCCGGAAGAAATCACCCGTGACATTCCGAATGTCGGCGAGGACGCTCTTAAAGACCTTGATGAGAACGGTATTATCCGCGTAGGAGCCGATGTTACGGCAGGCGATATCCTTGTCGGCAAGGTAACTCCTAAGGGCGAAACCGACTTGACAGCCGAGGAAAGGCTTCTCCGCGCGATATTCGGCGATAAGGCACGCGAGGTAAGAGATACATCTCTCCGTGTTCCGCACGGCGAGTACGGTACAATTGTGGATGTCAAGGTGTTTACCCGTGAAAATTCTTCTGAACTTAGCCCGGGAGTAAATGTTATAGTCCGCTGCTATATAGCTCAAAAACGTAAGATTTCCGTCGGAGACAAAATGGCGGGACGCCACGGTAATAAGGGTGTTGTTTCAAGAATTCTCCCGAGTGAGGATATGCCTTTCTTACCGGACGGCACACCTCTTGATATAGTTCTTAATCCTTTGGGCGTTCCTTCCCGAATGAATATCGGTCAGGTGCTTGAAGTTCATCTCGGCTATGCCGCAAAGGCATTGGGCTGGAATATCTGTACGCCCGTTTTCGACGGCGCCCATGAAGCGGATATCCGCGAGTGCTTTAAAATGGCCGGTATGCCTGAGGACGGTAAGGTTCAGCTATATGACGGAAGAACAGGCGAGCCGTTTGATAACCGAGTAACAGTAGGCTATATGTATTATCTTAAGCTTCATCACTTGGTTGACGATAAGATTCACGCCCGTTCTACCGGTCCTTATTCTCTTGTTACTCAGCAGCCTCTCGGCGGTAAAGCCCAGTTCGGCGGCCAGCGTTTCGGAGAAATGGAAGTTTGGGCGCTCGAGGCTTACGGTGCCGCTTATACTCTTCAGGAAATCCTTACGGTTAAGTCCGATGATGTTGTAGGAAGAGTTAAGACCTACGAGGCAATCGTTAAAGGTCAGAATGTTCCTAAAGCCGGCATACCCGAGTCGTTTAAGGTTCTTATCAAGGAACTTCAGTCTTTGGGTCTTGATATCCGCGTTCTCAATCATGACGGATTTGAGGTTGACCTCCGTCAGAATTTTGACGATGACGATATAGGTCTTGCAACCCCCGTAATTCCGGAAGACGATTTTGACGATAATATTTCAGACTCAGACATTTCCGACGGCTTCAGCTTTGAAGATGAAAACGGCGACGCCATCGTAGACGATGATCTCGGTATAGATGAAAATTAAGGAGGAGCAGATAATATGGCTAACGAAAACGAATTTGATTTTGAATCCGTAAAAATAGGTCTTGCATCTCCGGAACAGATCAGAAGCTGGTCTTACGGTGAAGTCACCAAGGCAGAAACAATTAACTACCGTACCTTAAAGCCCGAAATCGGCGGACTTTTCTGCGAAAAGATTTTCGGACCCCAAAAGGACTGGGAATGCCACTGCGGCAAATATAAAAGAATAAGATATAAGGGAAAGGTCTGCGAGCGCTGCGGCGTTGAGGTTACCCGCGCTAAGGTAAGAAGAGAGCGCATGGGTTCTATTGAGCTTGCGGCTCCGGTTTCTCATATCTGGTATTTCAAGACAATACCTTCAAGAATGGGACTTTGTCTTGATATAACTCAAAAGGCTTTAGAGCAGGTTCTGTATTTTTCTCAGTATATAGTAACCGACCCGGGAACTACTCCGCTTGAGAAAAAACAGCTTCTTAATGAAACTCAGTATCACAATATGCGTGAGAAATATGAGGATGATTTTAAGGCTGAAATGGGTGCGGAGGCTATAAAAAAGCTTCTCAGCGAAATTGACCTTGAAAAATCCTGCGAGGAGCTTCGTGCGGAGCTTGAGGATTCAACAGGACAGAAGAGAGTCCGCATTTTAAAGAGACTTGAGGTTTTAGAAGCATTCCGCGCTTCGGGCAACAGACCCGAATGGATGATTCTTGATGTTATTCCGGTAATTCCTCCGGATCTTCGTCCGATGGTTCAGCTTGACGGCGGAAGATTTGCTACCTCTGACCTTAACGACCTTTACAGAAGAGTAATAAACCGTAATAACCGTCTTAAGAGACTTTTAGAGTTAAGCGCTCCCGATATTATTGTAAGAAACGAAAAGCGTATGCTCCAAGAGGCTGTTGACGCTCTTATTGATAACGGAAGAAGAGGAAAACCTGTTACAGGTCCCAATAACCGCGCTCTTAAATCCCTTTCGGATATGCTTAAGGGTAAGCAGGGACGTTTCCGTCAGAACCTTCTCGGTAAGCGTGTTGACTATTCGGGCCGTTCGGTTATCGTTGTCGGTCCTGAGCTTAAGATGTATCAGTGCGGTCTTCCTAAGGAAATGGCACTTGAACTGTTTAAGCCTTTTGTTATGAAGCGCCTTGTTGAAACAAAGGCTGTCACAAATATCAAATCTGCCCGTAAAATGGTTGAGCGCGCTTCAACTGAAATCTGGGACGCTCTGGAAATGGTGATAAAAGAACATCCTGTTCTTTTAAACCGTGCTCCTACACTTCATAGGCTCGGTATTCAGGCATTTGAACCGGTGCTTGTAGAGGGTAAAGCGCTTAAGCTTCATCCGCTCGTTTGTACCGCTTACAACGCCGACTTTGACGGCGACCAGATGGCTGTCCATGTTCCGCTTTCCGCAGAGGCTCAGGCAGAAGCAAGATTTTTAATGCTTGCCGCAAACAACCTGCTCAAACCCTCTGACGGTAAACCTGTTGCCGTTCCTACTCAGGATATGGTACTCGGTTCTTATTATCTGACTCTCGTTAAATCCGAGGAAAAGGGAGCGAATAAGGTTTTCCGTGATAAGAATGAGGCGATTATGGCTTATGAGGACGGAATAATCGGTCTTCATGCTCCTATCAGAGTGCGTTTTAAGAATGAAAACGGAAAGTCCGGTCTTGTTTGGTGCACAGTCGGATTTATAATCTTCAATGAGTCAATTCCGCAGGATCTGGGCTTTGTTGACCGTAATGATCCCGCACATGAGCTTGACCTTGAATGGACCTTTAAAGTTAAAGATTTAAGCAAGCTTACCATTGATTCTAACGATGATATCGTTCAGAATAAGGTGGGTAAAAAACAACTCGGAAAAATTATCGACAGATGTATTGATAAATACGGCACAAGCAAATCGTCTATTGTTCTTGATAATATTAAGGCAACAGGCTTTAAGTATTCAACAAAGGGCGCTATCACCGTTGCCGTTATCGATGCTGTTATTCCGCCTGCAAAGAAAGAAATCCTTGCCGCCGCCGAGCAGGAAATTGACGAGGTTTCAAAGAACTACCGCCGCGGTCTTATCAGTAATGATGAGCGCAGCCGCCATGTTATAGAAATCTGGAATAAAGCGACAGAAGATGTTGCGGACGCACTTAAGGGCAACCTTGACGAGTTCAACCCGATATTCATGATGGCGGACTCCGGAGCGCGTGGTTCTATGAGTCAGATAAGACAGCTTGCAGGTATGCGCGGTCTTATTGCCAATACAGCAGGTAAGGTCATTGAAATTCCTATCAGGGCTAATTACCGTGAAGGACTTAATGTACTTGAATACTTCATTTCCTCGCGCGGTGCGCGTAAAGGACTTGCCGATACAGCTCTCCGTACAGCAGACTCGGGTTACCTTACAAGAAGACTTGTCGATGTATCTCAGGATGTTATCGTCCGTGAAAACGACTGCGGAACCGAAGAGGGACTGCTCGTTTCTGACATCAAGGACGGAAACCATGTTCTTGAAACACTTGAAGAGAGACTTGTCGGAAGATTTCTGCTTCAGCCTGCCGTAGATCCGAATACGGGCGAGGTTATCTGTGACAATGAGCATATGATGACCAAGGAAGACGCTAAAAGGATTGTTGACGCAGGTATTAAGGAAATAGAAATTCGTTCTATTCTTACCTGCCACAGCCACCACGGTGTTTGCCAGAAATGCTACGGCGCAAATCTTGCTACAAATAAGCCTGTTACTGTCGGTGAGGCTGTAGGCATTGTTGCCGCTCAGTCTATCGGCGAACCGGGCACACAGCTTACAATGCGTACCTTCCATACCGGCGGTATAGCATCAACGGAGGATATCACTCAAGGTCTTCCCCGTGTTGAAGAGCTTTTTGAGGCAAGAAGACCCAAGCACTGCGGACTTATCGCTAAGATTAACGGAAGAGTCCGTCTTGTCGAAGAAAAGAAGAGTAATGTTATTGTTATCAATAATGAGGATACCATGGAAGAAGAAAAAATCGTTATTCCTTACGGTTCAAGAACTCTTGTCAACGACGGCGATTATGTCGAAGCAGGCCAGCTCTTAATCCCGGGTGCAAAATATCCTCAGGATATCTTAGAGGCTCAGGGTCCGCAGGCTGTTGAAGAATATATTATAGCTGAAATTCAGAACGCTTACCGTACTCAGGGTGTTGATATAAACGATAAGCATATCGAAATCATAGTACGTCAAATGATGCGTAAGCTTAAGATTACAGATCCCGGCAGTACCGATCTTATTCAGAATGTAAGCTATGAATATAAGGAAATAGCGGAAGCAAACGCTAAGATCAAGGAAAGAACCGAAAACGGCGAAGAGGGACTTAAACCCGCCGAGTATAAGGCGACGCTCCTCGGTATTACAAAGGCTTCTCTTGCAACTGAATCGTTCATGTCCGCAGCTTCTTTCCAGGAGACCACCAAGGTGCTTACAGAAGCCGCAATCAAGGGAAAGATCGACCCGTTGTTCGGTCTTAAAGAAAATGTTATTATCGGTCAGCTTATCCCTGCAGGTACAGGTATGCGCTGCCCCGAGATAAATCCCGAAGAGCCGGAAGAGAATAACGGCTTTGCAGATGTAGCTCCCGATATAGAAGTTTCGGATTGATTTTAAAGTTTAAAACACTCTCTGATTAGGTTCAGAGAGTGTTTTTTAACTTGTAAATCTAAAAAAAGTATGTTATAATAACGCTATATTTAGGTTATAAATATAAAATAAACTCCATATATAGCGTAAAAAGGAGAGGGAAAATGAGAAAATTCAAAAGGATAAGCGTAAAGCATAAAAGAGGTATTCCGATTCCGACAAGAATTATTTTTTCGGCATTCTTTCTTCTCGTTCAGATGGTTATCTTTTTTGCCGTCTTTTTAAACCTTTCAACTAAATCCATTTCAATTTATTTGGTTTCCGAGCTTTTTGGTATAGTTACGGTTGTTTATATTATCAATCGCCGCGGCAACCCCAGCTATAAGCTGATGTGGGCGGTATTTATCCTTGTTTTTCCAATTTTCGGGATTTTTGTGTTTCTCTTGCTCGGCGGCGAAAGGGTAATGCCGCATTTGAAAAAGAAAATGAAAAAATGTCAGGAGCATTATTTTCCCGAGATTGAAAAGGAAACAGAGGTTACCGAAAGACTTAAAATTTTAGACCCACGACATGCAAGGCAGTCTGTTTTTCTTACCAATGAAGCGGATTACCCTTTAAGCGACTCTTCAACTGTCGAATACCTTTCCCCCGGCGAGGAATTCTTCCCGAAATTTTTAAGTGAGCTTGAAATGGCAAGGGAATATATATTTATTGAGTTTTTTATTATCGCCGAAGGAATTATGTGGGACGCGGTTTATAAAATCCTGTGCGAAAAGGTAAAGCAGGGTGTTGAAGTCAAGGTTATGTTTGATGACTTCGGATCTATAAAGCGGCAGCATAAAAATTTTATTTCAAGACTTCAGTCGCATGGTATAAAGGTCGCGGTGTTCAATAAGATCCGCCCGTCCTTTAATATATTCATGAATAACAGAAATCACCGCAAGATTTGCGTTATTGACGGAAAAACCGCTGTTACCGGCGGACTCAATCTTGCCGATGAGTATATAAATAAATTTAAGCGCTTCGGATATTGGATGGATTGCGCAGCAATTATCAAGGGTGAGGCGGTTAAAAGCTTTCTTGCTATGTTTTGTACTACTTGGGAATTTACAACAGGCGAGCAGATTGATATAAAATCTCACTTAAGGGATTATAAGGTTGCTTCAAACGGCTTCGTTCAGCCTTATTCGGACGGACCGCTGAATAATAAAAACCCCGCAGAAGGAATTTATATGCAGATTTTGGATACTGCGACCGATTATGTTTATATAGCGACTCCTTATTTAATAATCGATAACGCTATGAAAACAACCCTTAAAAACGCTGCAAATTCTGGAATAGATGTAAGAATAATCACTCCCTACATTCCCGATAAATGGTATGTTCATCCGGTAACGCAATATAATTATCTTGAACTTTTGGAGGCAGGGGTGAAAATTTATGAGTATACCCCAGGATTTATCCACTCAAAGCTTTTTGTCTCCGATGACAGGATAGCAACCATAGGTACAGTTAATATGGATTACAGAAGCTTTGAGTTCCATTTTGAATGCGGAGTCTGGATAGATGACTGTGAGACCGCAATGACGGTAAAAACTCATTTTGATCGGCTGCTCAGGGCTTCTCACAATATAACCCTTGAGGAATGGAAGAAGGAAAAACCGATTAAAAAGCTAAAAAGAACAATTCTTAATCTTTTTTCGCCTTTTATGTAATTTTTTCTTGTAAAGGTATAAATTATGTGTTATAATTTAATAAATAAAAAAGGTGGGTGTGCGTTATGAAAAAATTTCTTAAAGTGATTTTAGGCCTTGCTGGCATTCTTGCCGCTGCTGTAGGCGCTCTGGCTATTGTTGATGCATGCTTTAATAAACACCGTATCAAAGGAAAGTATTTTAAATGCGGTTCCGATGAATCGGTTGATGAAGCTGCTCAGATAGCTTCCGAAGAATAAATCCTGATGCTTTTGCCGGTGCTTTAATCAGCGCCGGCTTTTTTTTATTGACAATATTCGGTTTTTATGCTATCATATAACTGTACTAATTGATGTAGGACACTTGTTCGAAAGGAGGCAAATATGTTTCAGCTTGATTTAAAAAGCGGTATGCCGATATGCGATCAGATTGTCAGCGGCTTTATTCGGCTGAAAGCAGTCGGTGCTATTAAGGCAGATGACCAGTTGCCGAGCGTAAGAGCCTTGGCATCTAAATTCAGTGTTAATCCGAATACAATCCAAAAGGCTTATGCAGTTCTTGAAAGCAAGGGAATTATTTATTCCGTTAAGGGAAAAGGCTCCTTTATCTCGGACGATGAAAATTCTTATATCGCAATTAAAGAGGCAGCCCTCGGCGATGTTGCACAGGCGGCAAAAAATGCCTTGGAGGTCGGCGTGAGCAAAAACGAAATAATAGCAGTTATAGAAAAAGAAAGCGGTGTAAAAATATGATCAAAGCAGTTGAACTGACGAAAAAATTCGGTAACAAAACAGCGCTTGATAATATAACCTTTAAAATTCCCGACGGTTCTGTTTTCGGCCTTGTAGGATCTAACGGTTCGGGTAAATCCACTCTTTTAAGACTTATAGCGGGGATTTATCCGGCTGACAGCGGAAGACTTGAAATGAACGGAATAGCGGTTTTCAATAACCCTACGGTTAAATCACAGATAGCGTTTTTAGGCGACCTTCCTTATTTTCTTCCTCAGACAAATCTTGATGAAATGGCTTCGCTGTACAGTAAGATGTACCCAAATTTCAGTGATGAAGAATATGCAAGGCTTTTAGAAATTTTTCCGCTTGATAAAAAGAGCAAGCTTTCTTCATTTTCAAAGGGAATGCAGAGGCAGGCTTCTTTAATTCTTGCTCTCTCTTCAAAACCGAGATATATCCTGCTTGATGAAGCCTTTGACGGTTTAGATGTCGTTATGCGCAAGGTTCTTATAAATCTTCTGCTTGAGGGAATTGAAAAGAGCGGAATAACCGCAGTTGTATCTTCTCATAACCTTAGGGAAATAGAAGAAATGTGCGATCATATCGCGGTCATACATGAAGGCAGAATGATAACAAGCGGCAGTATTGACGAAGCAAAGGAAAGAATACATAAATTTCAGGCTGCGTTTAATTCCGTGCCGGAGCTTTCTGTGTTTGATAAGCTTGATATTCTTAAAATCGAGCGTAGCGGCTCGCTTGTTCAGTTTGTCGCTAAAGGAGACTGTGAGGAAATCAAGAGTTATGTTAATAATTTCAGTCCGATTTTCCTTGAATGTATTGAACCGACCTTGGAAGAAACATTTATTTATGAATTGGAGGTTTTAGGGTATGACATTAAGAACATCCTCGAATAAAAGGCTTAACCCTGCGTTTAATATGTTTAAATATACATTAAAGCGCAATATCGGCGTCCTGCTTCTTATAACCGCCTGCGCTCTGCTTATAAGCCCCGGGTATGCTGTTATGCATATTAAAGAAACGCTTAAAAATCTCGGATATTCAAGATTTGATATTGAAAATCTTATGACAGTCCTTACTTATGTCGGAACTGCGGCAGGCTGTGTTATAGCGGTGATATTCAATATTATCAATTTTTCTTTTATATTTCAGAAAAAATCAGTCGATGTGTTTTTGTCCTTTCCGCTGACAAGATTTGAGCTTATCTCTTCGCGCTTTTTCGCGTCTTTGGTTTTAAGCGAAATTCCTGTTGTTGTCGGATATTTGGGATTGCTCGGAATTTTGCTGTTCTATCCTGCGGCGGTCGGAAGTGTCGCAACGCTTTCCGTTTATCTTGTTTATGCGATGCTGAGCGTTTTGATCTGTTCCTCATTTTCTTTGATTTTTCTTGTTTGCGCAGGAAACGCATTTGATTTTGTCATTTCGTTTTTCGGAATAAATTTAGGTGTTTTCGGAATGGCGCTGATGCTTGAATATATATTAAGTCAGACGCTTTACGGATATTCCGATTTAGGCGCCGATAATATAGTTTTAAAGTTTTGTTCTCCGTTCGCATTTATAATAAGAGGATTTACGGCGCTTGAAAATTCCGATGTTAAGAATAAAACGGTTTTATTTATAGTAAAATCAATTCTTTTAAGTCTTGCGTTTTATATCGTTTCGGGTATCCTTTTCAAATACAGAAAATCCGAAAAGAGCGGCGAATCTTATGCTTATCGTTTCATTTATGTTATATGCAGTCTTATTTTGGGAATTTGCGGAGCGTTCTTAATAGGAACTATTTTTTCCGGTAAGGTCGATTCTTTTAAATTTATAATAACTGCCGCCATAGGAGCTGTTTTGACCTCGGTAGGCTACGGCGCTATAAGCAACCGCGGTTTTAAAACGGTTAAAAAATCACTTATATTAGGTGCGGCGGCATCGGCTGTGATTTTTGCAGTAATAACCGTTTGCCATTTTGATTTGTTCGGCTATGAGTCAAGAGTTCCGGAGAATTCAGCTGTTGAGACCGTAAAGATAAGATTTTCCGGACTTAACAGTATTGAATTTAAAAATCCGGAAGTAATAACAAAGCTTCATAAGGCGGTTGTAGATAAAGAAAATATCGAGCGGGTAAAGGAAAATAACGACGGTGACAACATTGTTATAATCCATCTGACATATACCCTTAAAAACGGCAGAGAACTTAAAAGAAACTATAATGTTGTAACCAATGCGCTTTCAGATGAAATTTTAAGCATTTATAAAAGCGATGAATTTGAAAACAAAATCAGGAGCATTTCAGACAGAAAATCAATTGTCGGCGCAAATATATCCTATAATGAAAAAAATTCCTATATACCGCTTTCGAATGAAGATTATCAATTGTTTTTAAACACATATTTTAAAGATTTGAAAGTAAACGGTGATAAGAGGCTTGTTTCGGGCGGAATATATGATCTTAATGTCACTCTTACGGAAAATTCGGATTCAAGGGATTATAATTGGGAGAATTATTATAATCTTCCGCTTTCTGACGAACTGACCGAAACAAAAAAGCTTTTGGATCTTTTCCTCGAAAAGTATAAGGCGGATATAGAAGATTACGATACTGCCCTCGCAGACTGATAAACTTTTAAAGAGATTGTAAAGTGATTTACAGTCTCTTTTTATTGCTGTTTTTATTTTTAAATGCTATAATAAATTAAAGAGGTGTTAAAATTGGATATAAAAGAAATCCTTTCAAAGGTTGACCATACCGAGCTTAGCGTTACGGCAACATTTGACGATATTAAGCAATTGTGCGACGACGCGGTAAATTATAAAACCGCAAGCGTGTGCATAGCGCCATGCTTTGTAAAAGCGGCTAAGGAATATGTTAATGATAAAATGAAAATTTGCACCGTTATCGGATTTCCGAACGGTTATAATACTACCGAAACTAAGGTTTTTGAAACAAAACAGGCTCTTGATAACGGAGCGGACGAAATAGATATGGTTATAAATATCGGAATGTTAAAGGAAAAACGCTATAAGGATCTTTTTGATGAAATAACCGATATAAGAAAAGCCTGTGAGGGAAAAATTTTGAAGGTTATAATCGAAACCTGTCTTCTTTCGGATGAAGAAAAGGTTCGGATGTGCAAAATTGTGTCTGAGACGGGAGCTGATTTTATCAAAACCTCAACGGGATTTTCAAAAGGCGGAGCAACGCTTGAAGATGTAAAACTTATGAAAGCAAGTGTTGAAAACGGTCTTAAAATTAAAGCCGCCGGAGGAATTAAATTGTTAAAGGACGCAGAGGAATTCATTTTAAACGGCGCTTCAAGGCTCGGAACAAGCAGAATCGTAAAAATCGTGAAAGAGGGAAATTTTTAAATGAAAACCATGTCAAAACAAGAGCTTTGCGAAATGGCAAAAAAGGCTTCGGCTAACGCCTATGGCGAATATTCGGGCTGTAAGGTCGGTGCGGCGCTCCTTGCAAAGTCGGGTAAAGTATATACAGGGGTTAATATTGAAAATGCGTCCTATCCTGCGGGAATTTGCGCCGAGCGGTCGGCATTTGCCGCAGCCGTATCAAACGGCGAAAGAGAATTTGAAATGCTTGCGGTTGCAGGCGGAAAAAACGGCAGGTTTTCAAAAGATTTCACCCCCTGCGGAATTTGCAGGCAGTTTATAAACGAGTTTGCCGATGAAAATTTTCTTATTCTTATCGCAAACGAAGCTTCTTTCGATGAATATAAGGCTTTTGAGCTTTTGCCGTCGGCATTCAGAAAAAGCGAGGTAAAATAATGAAAATGTATGATATTATCGCGAAAAAACGCGATAATCATAAGCTTACAAAAGAAGAAATAAGCTTTTTTATCAATGGCTATGATGATGGGAGCATTCCCGATTATCAGGCTTCCGCATTTTTAATGGCGGTATTTTTAAACGGACTTGATGATGAGGAAACCGCATGGCTTACCGATGAAATGGCTCATTCGGGCGATATGCTCGACCTTTCGGAGTTTAAAAACACCGTGGATAAGCACAGCACCGGTGGGGTGGGAGATAAGACTACTTTAATTGTCGCTCCCATAGTCGCCGCCGCGGGGTGTACGGTTGCCAAAATGTCGGGCAGGGGGCTTGGGCATACAGGCGGTACGGTCGATAAGCTTGAATCAATAAAGGGTTACAGAACGGATTTAAACGAAAATGAATTTAAAAATCTCATAAAGGAAACCGGTGTTGCAGTAATAGGGCAGAGCGCCTCCCTTACGCCTGCCGATAAAAAAATATATGCTCTGCGCGATGTGACGGCTACCGTCGAAAGTATTCCTCTTATAGCGTCAAGCATTATGAGCAAAAAGCTGGCAGCAGGCGCAAAGAGTATAGTTTTGGATGTTAAATTCGGAAACGGCGCGTTTATGAAAACAAAGGAAGATGCCTGTGTTTTGGCTCGGAAAATGATAAATATCGGCAGGCACTGCAACAGGAATGTTGCGGCGGTAATATCCGATATGAATTCTCCTTTGGGGTATAATATCGGAAATTCTCTTGAGGTTATTGAGGCTGTAAGGGTTTTAAAGGGTGAGGAAAAAGGCGAGCTTTATGAGGTCTCGATTGCGCTTTCGGCTCAGATGATTTCGCTTTCTTTAAATATTGAGCCTGAGACAGCACAAAAAACTGTGGAGGATATTATAAAAAGCGGTAAAGCCTATGAAAAAATGAAAGAATGGATAAATGCTCAGGGCGGAGACATAAGCTTTATTGAAAATACCGAGAATTTTAAAAAAGCTAAATATAAAAAAGAAATTTTAAGCGTGTCTGAAGGCTTTGTTTTCGGCTTTGATACCGAAGCATTAGGAAAAGCCGCAGGAGTTTTAGGCGCAGGCAGAAAAATTAAAACCGATAAAATAGATATGTCGGCGGGGATAGTTTTAAATATTAAAAAGGGACAAATGGTTAAAAAAGGCGATGTGTTGTGTACACTTTTAACCAATAATGAAAGCTTGCTTTCGGAAGCCTCTGAAATCGCAGAAAAAGCTATTATTATTTCAGCTGACAGACCCGATATTACTCCTCATATTTATAAAATCTTAAGATAGGTTGATTTTTTTGATTGATAAATTTATTGAGCTTCACGCTCATCTTGACGGGTGTATTGACTTGAATCTCGCAAAAGAGCTTGCAAAAATCCGCAAAACCGATTTGCCGAGCAATGACGATAAAATTCTGTCCGATATTCTGACAGTAAGCAGGAACTGCAGGGATTTGAATGATTTTTTAAAACGCTTTGAACTGCCTGTGTCTCTTTTGCAGACGGCGGACGCAATTTCTTATGCGGTTTACAGTATAAGCGAAAAAATGAAAATGAATAAAACTGTTTACTTGGAGCTTCGCTTTGCCCCTCAGCTTCATACAAAGAACGGACTTTCTCAGGAAGAGGTTGTCCGTGCGGCATTAGATGGAATAAAAAAATGCAATATTCCCGTAAATCTGATTCTTTGCTTAATGCGCTCCGATAATAATGAAAAAGAAAATTATGAAACGCTGAAAGTTGCAAAAAAGTATGTTACATCTTGCGGCGGTGTGGTTGCGCTTGACCTTGCAGGCGCGGAGGCGCTTTATCCCACAAGAAACTTTAATGAGCTGTTTTTGAAAGCAAAAAAAGATAAAATTCCTTTTACAATCCATGCAGGAGAAGCCGCCGGCGACGAAAGCGTTAAAGCCGCGATAGAATTCGGAGCTAAAAGAATAGGGCACGGGGTGAGAATAGGCAGGGAAACCGCCGAGATTATAAAAAACAAGGACATTGCTCTTGAAATGTGTCCTACAAGCAATGTCCTTACGAGGGCTGTACCCGAAATAAAAAAGCACCCTGTTCTTGATTTTTTAAATATGGGATTAAAGGTTACTGTTAATACCGATGATCCTGCAATAGAAAACACAACGATTAAAAAGGAATTTGAAAGGCTTATTCCTTTAGGTCTTAATGAAAATAAGGCAAAAAAGCTTTATTATAATGCCGCCGATTCGGCATTTACAACCCATGGTATGAAAGAGCATTTAAAATCGCTGATCTGATTTGGCTTAAGCAGAGTCTAAGGCAGGTTTCATTCTTATCGTCAGCATATAGAGGGGAGCGGGCATTCCAGATGCTAGATATTAGATTTTAGATACTAGACTAATGTGTGCCTTACGGCACGGATATAACCAAACCCTTCCGGCTGAAGAGGAGGCTTAGGTTTGTGCAGAGACTAAAAAAGGCTCCCTTCTTATGCGTCAGCATATAGAGGGGAGCTGTCATTCTAGATGTTAGATATTAGACTTTAGACATTAGACCAATGTGTGCCTTACGGCACGGATATAACCAAACCCTTCCGGCTGAAGTGAAGGCTTGGGTATGTGCAGAGACTAAAAAAGGCTCCCTTCTTATGCGTCAGCATATAGAGGGGAGCTGTCAGCGTTAGCTGACTGAGGGGTATTTTCTAGTATCTAACATCTAGCGTCTAATGTCTAGTATGTTTGGATTATATATCAGACCGTTTTAAAATCCCAAAAGCTCCGTTCCTGCTTTTATAAGTTCTTCGCGGCGGCTTTGTGCGGAAACGGCGTCCTTTGCGACCGCTCCGATATAAAGCTTGATTTTTGGTTCTGTTCCGGAGGGCCTTACAATCAATGAATCGCCGTCCTCAAGATAATAGCATAAAACATTCGATTTAGGAAGATTTATTTCGGTTTCTTCACCCGTTACGGTGTTTTTTAATTTTGAGGTTTTGATATCCTTAATTTCGGTAACCTTACTTCCGGCAATTGTTTTCGGAGGATTTGCACGCAGATTTTCGGTAATACCTTTTATTTTCGCTATGCCGCTCTGACCCTCGCATGTAAAACTCTTCTGCGCGCAGAAATAATATCCGTATTTCTCGTAAATTTCATTTAAAACCTGTTTTAAATTTTTGCCCTGAGCCTTGTAATATGCCGTCATTTCGCAGATAAGCATTGAGGCGGTAACGGCGTCCTTGTCGCGGACATAGCTTCCGGCAAGGTATCCGTAGCTTTCTTCAAAGCCTAATATATATCTGTCCTGCTCGTTCTTATCTGAAAGAGATGTTAATTGCTCGCCGATAAATTTAAAGCCTGTTAAGGTTTCTCTTAACTCACAGCCGTAATCTTCGGCAATCTTTTTGGAAAGTCGGGTCGAAACAATTGTTGAAACGGCAACGGGCTTTTTAGGCAGAGTGCCGTTTAGCTTTTTAACCGAGAGCATATAATTTAAGAGCAAAACTCCGACATCGTTTCCTGTAAACAGTTCAAAGCTGCCGTCAACATTAACCGCAATTCCGACTCTGTCGCAGTCGGGGTCGGTAGCGAGAAGCAAATCGGGATTTATTTCCTTTGCCATTTCAAGAGCGATTTCAAATACCTGCTTGATTTCGGGATTTGGGTAAGGACAGGTCGGGAAATTTCCGTTCGGCATTTCCTGCTCTTTAACAACGGTAATATTTTTAACGCCTATACGGCTTAAGATATTTCTTACAGGCTTGTTTCCCGTTCCGTTAAGAGGGGAATAAATTAGCTTAAGCCCCGAAAGATCCATATCCTTTGAAACTCGGCATTTTTCTACTTCGTCAAGAAAAGCGTTTATTACATCATCGCCGATGTATTCAATAATTCCGCTTTTTAAGCCCTCTTCAAAGTCAACGGATTTTGCACCGTCAAAAATATCGACGCTTTTCATAATGTCAAGAACAAAATCAGCCGCCTCGGGACCTAACTGACAGCCTGTTTCGTCATAAGCCTTATAACCGTTGTATTTTGATGGATTGTGGCTTGCTGTTACAACAACGCCCGCGTCACACTTTAATTGCCTTATGGCAAAGGAAAGCATGGGAGTGGGCATAAGCTCCTTGTAAATATATACCTTAACGCCGTTTCCCGCAAAAACCTCAGCCGTGGTCTTAGCAAAAAGGTCGGATTTAATTCTGCTGTCGTAGGCTATTGCAACACTGGGATTTTTTGAATTTTTCAGAACATATTCGGCAAGCCCCTGAGTTGCCTGAGAGACTGTATAAACATTCATTCTGTTAGAGCCTGCGCCTATAATACCGCGAAGTCCCGCAGTGCCGAATTCAAGCTCGGTATAAAACGCGTCGTTAATAGCATCACGATCATTTTTAATACTTTCAAGCTCCTTTATAAGGTCGGGGTCTTTAACCGCTTTTTTGCACCAAAGCTCATATTTTTCCTGTACCATAATTAAATTCCTCCGTTATATTCTTTATTTATTTTATTTTATATTCTTTAAAGGCTTTTGTCAATAACTTTAAAAAAACAGGAAATTATACTGATTTAAATGTTTTTCTTGACAATATAGGTTAAATGGTATAAAATAGAAAAAACGAAAAAATATGTTTTATACATTTCGCCAAAGTTCGACAAAATGTGAAATTTTCAGGATTATGGGATGTTGAAATTATATTTTTATGTCGCTAAAATATTACCGGAGATAAGATGAATAAGATTTTCAGTCCTCAAAATTCAATGTCTGATAATGAAATAATTGCCGAAATAAAAGGCGGTGACAGGAATTATCTGAAAGTGCTTATAAACAGATATATGCCGTATATTATTAACGCGGTGAGAAACTATCCGCTTTCAATGCGGGAGGATCTTATTCAGGAGGGGAGCCTTGCGGTTTTTACTGCCGCAAAAACCTTTGACAGCAAAAAATCAACTTTTTCAACATTTGTATTCCTATGCATAAACCGTGCGGTGGCAACTGCTGCTAAGGCAGGCGAAGCAAAAAAACGAATTCCTGAAAATCTTATTGATTCAATAGAGGATGTCGATATCCTTTCGCCTTCGGATCCTGAAAAAATGATAATTGAAAGAGAAAACTTTGAGAATCTGAAAAGCAATATAAAGAAAAACTTATCTGAAAAGGAATACAGAATTTTAGGGGAGTATTTATCCGGTAAAAGCTACGGTGAAATTGCGGCCGGGCTTAGTATTTCCGAAAAAGCGGTGGACAATGCGCTTTTGCGAGCAAGAAATAAGCTTAAAAAGCTTTAAGCATTTTCCGCTTTTAAATATATGGCCTAGGTAGCTTAATTAGAAGAGCGTTGTTAATCAAAGATGTCGGTGCGAAACCGTCCGGGCTAATTTTCAAAAAAATGAGAGAGGTACAAAAAATGTTCGAAGACAAGACTTTAGTTTGCAAGGATTGCGGAGAGGAATTCGTTTTCACTGCAAGAGAGCAGGAGTTCTATCAGGAAAAGGGCTTTGAAAACGAACCGCAGCGCTGCAAGGCATGCCGCGATAAGCGCAAGAATGCAAACAGAGCGCCGCGTGAAATGCACGAAGCAGTTTGCGATGCGTGCGGCGGCGTGGCAAAGGTTCCTTTCGTTCCCCGTGACGATCGCCCTGTTTATTGCAGCGAATGCTTTGCAAAAATGAAAGAACAGGAAAAAAACGAAGCCGAATAAGCGAAAGAACCGCAGTTTAAAACAAACTGCGGTTCTTTTGTTTTCAAAAAATAATACGATTATTCATATTTTAGTAATAATATTATTGTAGAATTTTTTTAAAATCAATTAGGGGGAATAATATGAACCGGCAGACAATACTCATTGCGGACGACGATACTAATATATGCGAGCTTTTGCGTCTATATCTTGAAAAGGACGGGTTTAAGACAGTTATTGCAAATAACGGCAGGGAAGCTCTTGATTTTGCAGATAAATTCTCACCGGATCTTATTATTCTGGATATAATGATGCCTTTGCTTGACGGATGGCAGGTATGCAGAGAAATAAGAAAAAAAAGCAATACCCCGATAATCATGCTCACAGCCAAGGGTGAGACCTTTGATAAAATTTTAGGACTTGAGCTCGGTGCCGATGATTATGTCAGCAAGCCTTTCGATTCAAAAGAAATTGTTGCAAGAATAAAGGCTGTTTTAAGGCGTGCGGGGGCGGATAATAAGGATTCTGATATAAAGGAAGTCAGATTTGACAAGCTTATTATCAATCTTACGAATTATGAGCTTGTTGTTGACGGGAAAAGAATTGATACTCCTCCTAAGGAGCTGGAGCTAATATATCACCTTGCGAGCAATCCTAACAGGGTTTATACGAGGGATCAGCTGCTTGATGAGGTATGGGGCTTTGATTATTACGGTGATTCGAGAACCGTCGATGTTCATGTTAAGAGACTAAGAGAAAAGCTTGAAAATGTTTCTCCCGAATGGTCTTTAAAAACAGTATGGGGCGTCGGATATAAATTTGAGGTAAAGTAATGCGTCAGAGACTGTTCGGAAAATATTTCTTGACAATGGCTTTGATTGTCGTTTTCAGCTTCGGCGCGTTAATGCTTATTCTAACCCTTGTTTATAACGATTACGTTGCCAATCTTAAATACGACTCACTGAAAAAGGTCAGCACATCGGTGTCTGATTTTGCGGGAAACCAGCTTAATGCCATTGAAGAGTCTCAGGATAACAAAGGGCTTTATTATATAGTTAAAAATGTTTCGGGAATTAACGATAATGATGTTTTTATAACCAATAATTACGGAATAATAAAGGTCTGCAGCTGCGAGGAATTCGGACATACGGGGACCTGCGGTCATTCGGGCAGCAAAATTCCCGACAATGTTCTTAAAAATCAGGGACTCGGCGGAAATAAAGGAATAGGCGATCTTGATCTTTATAAGGAACAGCAGTATTTTTATACCTGCAGAATTTTCAATTCGGATAATAAGCAGATAGGATTTGTTGTTTCGACCTCTTCTCTTGCCAGCGTTAAACATCTTACGAAAAAGGTTATAAGATTTTTCCTTTTCTCGTCAATAGTTCCCGTAGCGCTGCTGTTCTTTGCGCTTTACGGAATGACACTTAAAATATCTAAGCCAATCAAGCAGATGTCAGACGCATCTAAGGCTATGGCAAAGGGCGATTTTTCAAAGCGTATTCCTGTTACAAGCGATGATGAGATAGGCGAGCTTGCGGTGTCCTTCAATCAGATGACTAACTCTCTTTCGAGGCTCGAAGAAACAAGAAAAAGCTTTGTTGCTAATGTTTCGCATGAGCTTAAAACCCCTATGACAACCATAAGCGGTTTTGTTGACGGAATAATCGACGGCACGATTGAGCCGGAAAAACAAAAATATTATCTTACCATTGTTTCGGAAGAAATTAAAAGGCTCTCTCGAATGGTACAGTCAATGCTAAGTATTTCAAAGCTTGAATCAGGTGAGTTTGTTTTAAAATACGAAAAATTCGATTTCCGCGAGCTGCTGCTCAGAATTGTAGTAAGTCAGGAACAGAGAATCGAAGAAAAAAAGCTCGATATAGTCGGTCTTGATTCTATTGAAAGCGTTACTTTAAATGCCGACAAAGACCTTATTTACCGTGTTATATATAATCTTGTCGATAACGCGATAAAATTCACCGATGAAAAGGGCACGGTCACTTTCTCCCAGCAGACCGACGCAAGAAACCTTAAATTTGTTATAAGAAATACGGGAAAGGGTATCCCAGCAACCGAGCTGCCGCTTGTATTTGAAAGATTTTATAAGCTTGATAAATCAAGGTCGGCTAATAAAACAAGCATGGGATTGGGGCTTTATATTGTTAAAACTATTGTTAAAGCTCACAGCGGGACCATATCGGTGTCAAGCAATGAAAACGATTTTACCGAGTTTACGGTCACATTGCCTTTGATTAAATAAAAAACTGCTGATTTTAGAAACGGAGTATAATTTATGAGCGATGAATTTAATAAAGATGAAACATTGGAAGAAAAAACGGAAAATCCGGATGAGCAGGAAAATTCAAATGCCGCATCTTCCGTAACCTCTGAGGAAAAAGAGAAAACCGATGAGAAGGATTTAAAAGAGGAAATAAATGAAAATCCCGAAGCATCCGAAGAATCGGATTTTTCTTATACGCAGACAGAAACCGAAAATCAGACTTATTCCGCAGAAGATGTCAAGTCTCTTAATAAAATTGAGTATTCCGAAGACTTACCGGCTGACGATTATAAACCGGCGTCAAAAGGACTTAAGCTGTTTGCGCTGGTTATGGCTTCTGTAATGCTGCTTACGGCTACCTGCCTTGCAGGTTATTTTATCGGAAGGAACAGCACGTCCGCGTATAAAAGAAATAAAAATATAGATGTCAGCTTGGCTCAGGTTCCGAAAAATGCCGACGCACTTACTCCTGCACAGGTTTACGAGAAGGTAAATGAAAGTATTGTAGGAATTATCGTTTATAATTCTGCCGGTTCTACGGCAAATGCAACGGGCGTTATAATTTCGGAGGATGGTTATATTGTCACAAACGACCATATTTATTCTGAAATCGGCGCACCTAAATTCCTTGTTTATTTAAGCGACGGAAGTGAAAGAACTGCTCAGTATGTAGCCGGTGACGCGATAAGCGACCTTGCGGTTTTAAAGCTTGATAATAAATCCGGTATAACCGCCGCAACACTCGGCGATTCCTCTAAGCTTATCTGCGGTGAATCTGTTGTAGCCGTAGGCAGGCCGAGCTCCGCTCAGGATAATTCAACTATAACGAGCGGAATAATTTCTCTTACCGAAAGAAGAGTCAAAACCACCTCTAATTATTCGGCAAAGCTTATTCAGACCGACAGCGCGATAAATCCAGGAAGTTCGGGCGGTGCCCTTGTCAATATGTACGGACAGGTAGTCGGAATTACCTCTTCAAAGCTTGCGGGCGTTCAGTATGATTCTATAGGCTTTGCAATTCCCACTACAACCGTTTCAAGAGTTACAAAGCAGCTTATTTCTTCAGGAAAGGTAACCGACCGCGCAAAGCTCGGAATAACCTATCAGATGATAAATACCGCTGCTGCCGAAGCAAAGGGCATTGAAAATACGGGACTGTTAGTAATTTCTGTAGGTGAGGACAGCGATCTTTACGGCAAAATACAGCAGGGGGATATGATAACCAATATCAACGGAACAGAAATCACTTATGATGATATGGTTCTCAATATTATCGAAGACTGTAAGGCAGGAGACACAATTAAGGTTACTGTTGTCGACTCTAAGGGAAACACAAAAGAATTTTCCGCCAAGCTTAAGGCAAATATAGGTGAATCCAGCTATTCTTCCGTAATAAAATCCGATTCTTCACAAGGATCTTCTTCAGATTCATCTGATAAGAAAAAATCCTCCGATAAGGAATTTAATTTCCCTTACGGTGAATAATTAAACCATAAAATCTGTTTAAAGCCTTTCTCTCTTTTCGTCAGAGGAGGGCTTTTTTCATTTTGAAATTGTTTTATTGCGGCAGACCTTCATATTTTTATCTTTTTCGGGAATAATTAAAAGTACCGAAAGGATGATTTTATGAAAATAATGAAAAAGGCTGTAAAAGTACTGTTTTTTTCTCTTTTGTTTGCAACCTCAGTGCTTTTTTCCGCACTTTATATTTTAAGCCGTGATGTTGCGTCAACATATAAAATAAATTTAGGCGAAAGCTTTGAAATAAATTCAAGATTGCCTGTAACGGCAGTATATAACGGTGCAAAGTTTACTTCCGTTTCGGCTAAATCCGTCGGAGAAAACTATAATGTCGATTTAAAGCTTTTCGGATTTATTCCGTTTTCAAGCACAAATATTGAAATTGTCGACCCCAGCTATGTAACGGTTCTCGGCAACCCGTTCGGTATGAAGCTTTATACTCAGGGTGTGCTGGTTATCGAAATGCAGGATGTAAATACAAAAGACGGCAGCGTTAATCCTGCAAAAGACGCAGGGCTCAAAACAGGAGATTATATTCAGTCCGTCGACGGAATTTCGGTTGAATGTAACGAGGACCTTGCGGAAATCGTCGCCCAGAGCGCAGGAAAAGAACTGCTTTTTAAAATAATAAGAAAAAAGACGGTAATAGACCTTAAAATAAAGCCCGTTATCGACTCTTCGGATAATACCTATCACCTAGGAGTTTGGGTAAGAGACAGCTCGGCGGGAATAGGCACGCTTACCTTTTACAGCCCTTCCGATAATGTTATCTGCGGATTAGGCCACGGGATATGCGACGAGGATACAGGCGAGCTTTTAAAGCTTGATTCGGGAGAAATGGTGGGCGCCTCGATAGTTGCCGTAAAAAAAGGAAACGAGGGAGACCCCGGGGAGCTTAAGGGCAGATTTACAGCAAGCTCGATTGCCGATATCAAAGAAAATAAGAATGACGGTGTTTACGGAATTTTAAAGGGCGAGCTTTCTTTCGGAAACTTAACGCAGGTTGCTATGAAGCAGGAGGTTACAGACGGCGAGGCGCAAATTCTATGCACGGTTTCAGGCGTTCAGCCAAAGCTATATTCCTGTACCGTTAAAAAGAGAAATTTAACTTATCTTTCAAAAACACAAAACCTTATTGTCACGGTTACAGACCCCGAGCTTTTAGAGGCTACCGGCGGAATTGTACAGGGTATGAGCGGAAGTCCCATTCTTCAAAACGGAAAGCTTATCGGCGCAGTAACCCATGTTCTTATCGACGAGCCTCAGACAGGCTACGGAATTTTTGCGGAAAATATGCTTAAAGAGGCTCAAAGCAAAACGGGTAAAAATACCGTAAAAGACGCGTCATAATAAAAAATATCGGGTGAAAATCACCCGATACATAACAGATAAATTATTTGTATTTTTCAGCAATTTCCTCATTTATTTCAGCGTCCATAATATCAATAAGCTTTAAATCCTTTTCTTTTATCGGTATTTCAGCTATATCCTCTTTTTCGCCGCATTGAGGAAAATTCACAAGCCGGCTTTCGTCTATGCAGCGCTCATCGCAAATCCAGCCTTGCATACCTTTATGTACGCCGTATTTAAAATATTTTTCTTTTTCAACTATTACTTCGACTCTATCCATTTCTTTCATATCATTTTCCTCCGTAAGGTGTAGTTAATTTTAATTTACCGTTTGGATAAACCATAAATCCGACGATAAATGAAACATTTTCATTTGTGATTTTATTTGGTATTTCAATCCGAATGCTTATTCTTTGACCATAGTTATTTAATACGCCTAATTTGTAATCTCCTGAAAGATATTTTTCTAATCCCTGTTTTTCGATTTGTTTTTTTAAATAATTTGAATCGTTTACATCATAACCCCAAGAGTAAAACAATTTTTCCTTATTGTGTTTTTCTTTGCCTTTTGTGTTAAACAGGTAGGGGTCAAATTTTTGATATGCCGCGTATGCTGATGCGTTGGCTTTGACTTTGCTTTGGGATATATTTTCTAAAATGCAGTGACAAGAAGGGTGATGTGGATGCGGTGGATGTTTTTCGGCTTTAAAAAACAGCCATCAAGCCTAAGGCATTCTGAACAGTGATTCTCGCTTAAATTCCTATGAACCCATTTTACCCAATTATAATTTTCTCCCCAAAGCCCAGATAAAAAATTTTTTAACTCAAAATCCATTACTATATTACTCCTTTCGCTTTTGGATTTCAAGAATAAATACAATCGTTATTTTGCGACATTCACCTGCAAATAATATGATTTTTACTTGTTAAGTTATTAAGGATATGCTATAATAAATATAATTAAAAATTCAGCAGTTGGAGATAATTTTAATGGCACTTTTTAACCGAAAAGGAAAAGCCTTGGAGCAGTTTCTTCATTCACATATAAAAGAAGAGGAAATCAGACTTTTGGCCCGTGAATACACCATGCCCTTTAAAGAGCTTATGGCTTATTACAGATGTGCGATGATGGAGGTCGCGACAAAGTTCAATGTCTTAAACGAAGAGCTTTCGTTACAGTATGACCGAAATCCTATAGAAAATATTAAAACAAGACTTAAATCGCCGGAAAGCATTCTTGAAAAATGTAAGCGTAAGGGCGTCGAAATAAACGCAAAGAGTATAGAAGAAAATATTTTCGATATTGCGGGAGTCAGAGTTATATGCGCTTTCCCGTCGGACATCTATATGTTGGCGGATGCGTTTCTAAAACAGGACGATATCAGACTTATCACCCGTAAGGATTATATAAGCGAGCCGAAAGATACAGGATACCGAAGCCTTCACCTTATTATCGAAATCCCGATTTTTCTTCATGACGAGAAAAAATATATGAAGGTCGAGGTCCAGTTCAGAACTATTTCAATGGATTGGTGGGCATCTTTAGAACATAAAATCAAATATAAAAAAAGCTATAGTCTGGCTCCCGAAACAGAGGCGGAGCTTAAGGAATGCGCAAAGGTCAGTGCCGAGCTTGACGAAAGAATGGAACGCATACATAAAAATGTCGAGCAGGCGGAACAATAAAAATAAAAAAACGGAGAATAAAATGAGCGATATTATAAGAGCCGCCTGTGCGGTACCGGATACAGCAGTCGCAAACCCCGAAAAAAATACCGAGCGGATTATTGATTTTATGTTAAAGGCAAAGGAAAAAAATCCCGATATAGTAGTTTTTCCCGAGCTTTGCATAACCGGCTATACCTGCGCCGATCTGTTTTTTCAGCAGGCTTTGCTTTCGCACGCTTTAAGGTGCTTAAAGAAAATAATCTTAGCTTCAGAAAGTACGGAATTTATTACAGCCGTCGGTCTGCCTCTTACTTTAAACGGCAGCCTTTATAACTGTGCGGCGGTTGTAAGCGGCGGAAGACTATGGGGAATAGTTCCGAAGACCTACATTCCTACCTATAATGAATTTTATGAGCGCAGATGGTTTACTGCCGGTAATAAGCTTAATATTTCTGAGATTAAACCGCAGGAGCTTTTTATTTCCGATATTCAGTCCGAAAGTATTCCTGTCGGTACCGATATAATTTTTGATACGCGTTGCTTTAAATTTTCGGCGGAAATATGCGAGGATCTGTGGTCGGTAATTCCTCCGAACAGATATTATGCACTCGGCGGAGCAGAGGTAATAATCAATCTTTCCGCGAGCAATGAAACAATTTCAAAAAGAGAATACAGGAAATCTCTTGCTGCAAATCAGTCGGCAACGTGTCTGTGTGCGTATGTTTATACTTCGGCAGGAGCAGGCGAATCGACAACCGATCTTATTTTTTCGGGAGCGGGAATTGTATGCGAAAACGGCTCGGTTACAGCAGAAAATCAGAAGAAAATCGATAATGATTATATTCTTTTTGCGGATATTGATTTGGGGAAAATCCGTGCCGACAGGCTTAAAATCAAGACCTTTTCTCAAAGCCGCGAGGAACTCAGCAAAGAATTCAGAACGGTTTTCGTTGATTTTACGGAAAAAGAAAATGACCTTGAGTTTTTAAATGTTAAAAAGCTTCCGTTTGTCCCCGAAACCAAAGAGGACAGACAGAAAAGATGTCTGGAAATTTTCGAAATGCAGGTTATGGGACTTAAAAAACGGATTGAAACGACAAAATGCAGTCCTGTTGTAGGAGTTTCAGGCGGACTTGATTCAACCCTTGCTCTTCTTGTCAGTACAGAGGCGGCAAAAAGAGCAAGCGTCGAAAACTGTACCGTTACGGGAATAACCATGCCTGCTTTCGGTACAACCGACCGCACCTATAATAATTCGCTTAAGCTTATGCGGACTTTAAAAATCAAATCTCTTGAAATTCCGATCAGGGATGCGGTTTTGCAGCACTTTAAAGATATCGGACATGACCCGGAAACACTTGATCTTACCTATGAAAACTCTCAGGCAAGAGAACGTACTCAGGTTTTAATGGATTATGCCGGAAAAACAAAAGGCTTTGTTGTGGGAACAGGTGATTTGAGCGAGCTTGCGCTCGGCTGGTGTACTTATAATGCGGATCATATGAGTATGTACGGCGTAAACAGCTCAATTCCCAAAACCCTTATCAGGTGGATGATAGAAAGTATTATGAAAATGCAGAGCTTTGAAGAAAGCCGTGAGGTTTTATGCGACATTCTTGATACTCCGATTAGCCCGGAACTTCTTCCTCCCGACGCAAGCGGAAAAATTTCTCAGCAAACCGAGGAGATTGTAGGACCTTATGCTCTTCACGATTTCTTTCTTTATTATACAGTCCGCTTCGGCTTTACACCCGAAAAAATCTGCCGACTTGCTCTTAAGGCTTTTGAAAACGATTTTGATAAGGACACCGTTAAGAAATGGCTCATAGTATTTTATAAAAGATTTTTTACTCAGCAGTATAAAAGAAGCTGTCTGCCTGACGGCGTGAAGGTCGGAAGCATTTGTCTTTCTCCGAGGGGAGATTTCAGAATGCCGAGCGACGCGGAAGCCGAGCTTTGGATAAAAAGAGCAGAAATGCTTTAAATAAACCTTTTATAAGCAGTCTCTATTTTTTAAAGAGACTGCTTAAATTTAGTAGAATCGGACTCTTTTAACAGTAGAGTCCGATTTTTGCCCTGTAGATTGAAAAAAACCTTTTTATGCCATACTATAAATTGGACGGGTAAATCCCGTAAAAAACTAAAAAAAGGTGATGACATGATAAAACTTTTTACCGATACTTCGGCAAACCTTACAAATGAGATAATCAATCTTTACGGTATTAAAGTAATTCCTTTCGGATACTCCGTAAACGGTAAAAAAATCGAATATAATGTTAATTCCGATTTTGACGGAAAGTATTTTTACGATTCTATGAGAAACGGAGCCGACGTTAAGACCTCTATGATAAATTCAACACTTATATATGAGTCGCTTGAAGAGGAACTTAAAAACGGCAGTGATGTTATTTATATAACAATGTCCGGAGGCATAAGCGGAACGGCACATGCGGCGGTGATGGCTGCCGAGGAATTACGGGAAATATATACTGACAGAAAAATTGCAATTATAAATTCGCTTGCCGCTTCTTTAGGCGAGGGACTTCAGGTTATAAAAATCGCAAAGCTGTTAGAGTCGGGCGCTGACTTTGAAACGGTCAAAGAAAAGGCTGAGGAATTGACTGAAAAAATCTGCCAGTATTTTACCGTTGATGACCTTGAGTATTTAAAGCGCGGCGGAAGAATAAGCAGACTTGCAAGCGCCGTAGGAACGGTACTGAAAATAAAGCCTGTTTTAAGAGGCGATGACGAAGGCAAAATCGTTATGTGTGCGAAAATCCGCGGCAGAAATAATGCGCTTTCTTCTCTTGCCGATTATTACGAGGAGCTTTGCTCAGATAAATCGGAGGATATAGGTATTGCTCATGCCGACGATGAGGCGGACGCCGAATATTTAAAGGAGCTTTTAGCCGAGAAAGGATTTAAGGGCAATTGTCTTACCGTCTGCTATGAACCTGTAACGGGCGCACATGTAGGTCCGGGGACAATAGCTTTGTTTTTCTTTAAATAATGCGAATTCTCCTGTAGGTAGAGTAAGCTCATTTGCTCTACCTGCAGATTTTTTATCTATGTACCTTTTAAAGCTGAATTTGGGTTTACTTTTTAAATAACACGGGATAGAATAAAACCGGAATTTTATTTATGGGAGGAAAATTTATGTGCAGAACAAAATTAGCTGACAGAAAATTGCCCGATTATACCAAGGGCGAAGAAATATTCAATATGGTGTCGCATATAGTCGGCGGCGCTTTCGGTATTGCGGCGCTTACTCTTTGCGTAATAAAAGCTGCGCTTGCATCTGATGCATACGGTGTTGTTTCCTGCTCTGTTTACGGAGCAAGTATGGTTATTCTTTATACGATGTCAAGCGTTTATCACGGACTTAGAAAAGGCACCTCAAAAAAGGTGATGCAGGTTATAGACCACTGTACAATTTATTTTCTGATAGGCGGCACATATACGCCTATTGCGCTTTGCGCCGTCAGAAAATACAGCACCGCTTTAGGCTGGGTGCTTTTCGGTCTTGTGTGGGGATTTTTGATAACGGCATGCGTTTTCACTGCAATCGATCTTAAAAAGTTTTCGGTGCTTTCGATGATTTGTTATATTCTGACCGGCTGGTGCGTTGTTTTCTTCGCAAAGCCTGTTATTAAAACAGTTCCTGTAACGGGTCTTATATTTTTGCTTTTAGGCGGAATTTCATATACAGTCGGCGCCGTGCTTTACGGACTCGGCTCAAAGCATAGGTATATGCACTCTGTATTTCATATATTTGTTGTTCTCGGCAGCCTTCTTCAATTCTTCTGCATTTTCTTTTATGTCTTATAAAGTTGATTTCTGCAATATTTTGTGGTAAAATAATCGCAAATCGAAAAAAAGGAAAGAATAAATTGGAATTCTCAAAATTTCAAACACAAGACTTTGAAAAAATAAATAAATATCTTTTTGTCGGCGATAATGAATCCTGCGAAACGGGATTTATGACTCTTTATATCTGGCAAAAGCTTTACGGCACCTGTTTTGCAGTATCGGATGATATTTTAATTACCCGATTCGGTGACGAAAAAACAGGCTTTTTCTATCTTCTTCCGTTTACAGACCATGAAAAAGGATTTGGAATTATAAGGGAAATAACGGGCTTAAAATATCCGCCTTTTTTTCTGCCGGAGGGTAAGGCACTGTCATGGCTTAAAGAGAACTACGGCGAGTATTATCATTTCGCCTATACTCCCGATAATGATGATTATATTTATAAAACCTCGGATTTAGCGGAACTGAAAGGAAAAAAATACCATTCCAAAAGAAATCATATTGCGGCGTTTTCAAAAATGTATGACTGGAAGTATGAAAGCATAAGCGCAGATAATATCGCCTCTGTAAGAGAATGTGCCGAAAAGTGGTATACAGAGAATTACCTTAAAGATGATGAGGACCTTGAAGCCGAAAAATCGGCGCTGTTCGATGTCCTTGATAATTTTTTTAAACTTCCTGTTTTCGGGGGGCTTATTGATGTAAACGGTAAAACGGTTGCTTTCACGATAGGCTCAGAAATAAGCAAAAATGTTGCCGATGTCCATTTTGAAAAGGCGCTGGGCGAGTATATGACAGCTTATTCCGTTATAAACCGCGAGTTTGCGAAAAAAGAGCTGAATTCATTTGAATTTTTAAACCGTGAGGACGATATGGGGCTTGAAGGCTTAAGAAAAGCAAAACTTTCTTATCATCCGGTAAAAAAAATAAAAAAATATTTTTGCTTTGCAAAGCAGAATTCATTTTCGGACAGGTTTATAGGTCTTTATTCTTCCGCCTTCGGCTGGAATCTTGAATTTGAGCCCAAGCTTTTTTCTGACTTTGAAAATTATATAAAATACAGTGAAGAAAACGGCGAGATCATATCAATGTTTTTCATGATTCCCTGTGAACTTTCTTTAAAGGAAAAAACCGAGAAAGCATATTATCTTTATGCCGCCGCAACTGCCGAAAACAAAAGGGGACAGGGATTTATGTCCGGTCTGATATTAAAAACCCTTGAAAACATTGACGGATTTGTTATCTTAAAGCCTGCCGAAAGCGCACTTATTCCTTTTTATGAAAAACTCGGGTTTAAACAGGCTGTTATAAATAAAAATTCAGATAATAAAATTAAGGCTTCAAAATCCCATAAGGATTTACAGAAATATTGCAGACCTGTTTCAGACGGTGAAACCGTTATGGTTTACGGGAAAATTTCAAGAGAAATCAAGGATATTGATTTCTCGGAAACACTGGAATAAAAGTCCCGCTTAAGCGGGACTTTTTACTATATATAAGCACTTAATAAAAGATGTGATACTATATGTAGTAGTTTTTTCAAAATTACTTATAGTTAAAACTAACAATTTAAAAAAAATATTTTGTAGGTTCCGATAAAAAAATCAAAATAAATAAGGAAATTACTTTTTACTATTGAAAAATTCTTAAATAGTGGTATAATAAATTCACTCGGTAAATCAAGCAGTTGTGACTGAACTTTAAATAAACCACAATATTTAGTGTTTTAGGAGGAAAAAGGATGAAAATTATTAAAAGAAGCGGCGCAGAAGTCGAATTTGATCCTGCGAAGATAATAGTTGCCGTAACAAAGGCGAATGAAAGTGTAGTTCCGAGTGAGCGAATGAGCGAAATTCAGATTAAGCGTATCGCTGAGGATGTTGAGCTTGCGATAAGGAATATAAACAGAGCCTTAGGCGTTGAGGAAATACAGGATATAGTTGAAAATCAGATAATGAATCAGCGCGCTTTTTCTGTTGCGAGAAGGTATATAACCTACCGTTATAACCGTCAGCTTATCCGTAAGTCCAACACGACCGACGAGCAGATTTTGGCTCTTATTGAGTGCAATAACGAGGAAGTAAAACAGGAGAATTCAAATAAAAATCCTACTGTCAACAGCGTTCAGCGCGATTATATGGCAGGCGAGGTAAGCAAGGATATCACAAAGAGAATTCTTCTTCCTTCTGAGGTTGTAGAGGCTCATGAGCAGGGCCTCATCCATTTTCATGACGCGGATTATTTTGCTCAGCACATGCACAACTGCGACCTTGTAAATCTTGAGGATATGCTGCAGAACGGAACCGTTATCAGCGGCACCTTGATTGAAAAACCGCATAGTTTTTCAACTGCCTGCAATATAGCAACACAGATTATAGCTCAGGTTGCTTCAAGTCAGTACGGCGGACAGAGTATTTCTCTTACACATCTTGCGCCTTTCGTTCAGATAAGCCGCGAGAAAATAACGGCGGCTGTAAAGGAAGAGCTTGCCGAGGTAGGCTGCACGGATAAGGAAAAGCTTGAAAAGATTGTGGAAAAGCGTCTGCGCGAGGAAGTCCGCAAGGGTATTCAGATGATTCAGTATCAGGTTGTAACGCTGCTTACAACTAACGGACAGGCTCCTTTTGTAACGGTATTTATGTATCTTAACGAAACAAAGGATCCTCAGGAAAAAGCCGACCTTGCAATGATTATCGAGGAGACTTTAAAGCAAAGAATTCAAGGCGTCAAGAATGAAAAGGGCGTCTGGATAACGCCTGCGTTTCCTAAGCTTATTTATGTTCTTGAAGAGGATAATATTTCCGAGGACGCACCTTATTTTTATCTGACCGAGCTTGCCGCTAAATGCACTGCAAAGCGTATGGTTCCGGATTATATTTCCGAAAAGATAATGCTTCAGAATAAAATCGATAAAAACGGCGAGGGCCATTGCTATACCTGCATGGGCTGCCGCAGCTTCCTGACTCCTTATGTCGATGAAAACGGCAAACCTAAGTATTACGGAAGATTCAATCAGGGTGTTGTTACAGTCAACCTTGTCGATATCGGTCTTTCGGCCAATAAGGATTTAAAGAAATTCTGGGAAATATTTGATGAAAGAATGGAGCTTTGCCATACAGCGCTCAAATGCCGCCATGAAAGGCTTACAGGCACTCTTTCGGATGCCGCACCGATTCTCTGGCAGCACGGCGCGCTATTAAGGCTTAAAAAAGGCGAAACGATTGACAAATATCTCCACGGCGGTTATTCGACCCTTTCTCTCGGATATGCAGGTCTTTGGGAATGCGTATACTCGCTTATCGGCAAAAAGCTTACCGAAAAAGAGGGTGAGGAATTAGGGCTAGAAATAATGAAAAAGCTCAATGAGTATACCGCGAAATGGAAAGCGGATGAAAATATTGATTATTCGCTTTACGGAACGCCGCTCGAAAGTACGACATATAAATTCGCAAAATGCTTACAAAAGCGTTTCGGTATAGTCAAGAATGTAACGGATAAGAACTATATAACAAATTCCTATCATGTCCATGTAACCGAGAAGATTGACGCATTCAAAAAGCTTGAGCTTGAATCAAAATTCCAAGCTCTTTCCCCGGGCGGCGCTATATCTTATGTGGAAGTGCCGGATATGCAGAATAATATTCCTGCGGTTTTAAGCGTAATGAAGTTTATTTATAACCACATTATGTATGCTGAGCTTAATACAAAGAGCGATTACTGTCAGGTATGCGGATATAACGGTGAAATGCAGATAAGAGAGGACAAAGACGGAAAGCTTATCTGGTACTGCCCCGACTGCGGAAATACCGATCAGGACAAAATGAATGTTGCAAGAAGAACCTGCGGATATATCGGCACTCAGTTCTGGAATCAGGGCAGAACTCAGGAAATCAAGGAAAGAGTTCTTCATTTATAATTATGTACTACGGCGAAATAAAAGAGCGCGATATTGCGAACGGTTTAGGGGTCAGAGTATCTTTGTTTGTTTCGGGGTGTACGAACAGGTGTAAGGGCTGCTTTAATAAGCAGACATGGGATTTTAATTTCGGAGAGGAATACACCTTCGAAACCGAAGAAAGAATTATCGGACTTTTAGAGCCAGATTTTATAACGGGACTTACACTTCTCGGCGGAGAGCCATTTGAGCCTAAAAATCAAAGTGAACTTTTAAAGCTGACGGACAGAGTCAAAAAGGAAATGCCCGAAAAAACAATTTGGTGCTACACGGGTTTTACCCTTGAAAAGCTCAAAACTGACGGGGAGTACTGCCGAACCGAATTCACCGACCGAATGCTTAATAACATTGATGTTCTTATCGATGGGAAATTTGTCGAGGAAAAAAAGAATATAAGACTTAAATTCAGAGGCAGCGAAAACCAAAGAATTATTGATCTTAATAAATCCAGAGCTGAAAATAAAACAGTGCTGCTGGACATATAGAGGAGAAAATTAATGCAGATAAAAATAAAAAAAATAAAAGAAAATGCCGTTATTCCCACACGCGGCTCAATGCAGGCAGCAGGGTATGACCTTTATGCTTGCCTTGAAACGGATAAAGTCGATATTGCTCCTCACCGGACCGAAAAAATCGGAACGGGACTGTCGATTGCCGTTCCCGATGGGTACTTCGGCGCCATTTTTGCAAGGAGCGGTCTGGCTTTAAAGCAGGGACTAAGACCGGCAAACTGCGTAGGTGTTGCCGATTCGGATTATAGGGGAGAGTATATAGTTGCTCTTCATAATGATACCGATGAGATAAAAACGATTGAAAACGGTGAGCGGATAGCCCAGCTTGTGATTATGCCTTATTTAAGCGTTCAGTTTATCGAGACCGATTCTCTTGATGAAACCGAGCGCGGTGCCGGCGGTTTCGGAAGCACCGGAAAATAAATTTTAAATTTATTAGAAACTAAAGCAATGCTCCCATCTTATAGATGTCTATAAGATGGGAGCTGTTATATTAGGGATTTTATATACTGAACAGGGGATTTTCCCGTAGCGCCCTTAAAGGCAACTGAAAACGTTTTCGGGTCTTGATATCCGCACATTTCAGAAATTTCCGAGACGGAATAATATCCGCTTTCAAGAAGCCGTTTTGCGTTATCGATGCGAAGTCTTAAAAGATATTTTGCAGGAGAAATTCCGAGATAATCCGAGAAAATATGCCTCAGATAGGAACCTGAAACATTTAGGCTGTCCGCAACGGAGGAAACACAGATTTTTTTCGAATAAAACCTACTGTTAAATATATTTATTGCTTCTTTTAATGCTTTCGGACAATCGGGTTTCATATTATCGGTATCTTTACCGAAAAGAATTTTAAGCAGGGAATAAAACAAGGAAAGAGATTCAAGATGATTTTCTTTTCCGCCTGCGCTTAATTCGGCAAGCTTTATAAAAAGATTTTTAATCTCGGAATTTTCATTGGTTTTAATCGGCGTAATTCTTTCAAAAATCGGATAGTTTGAATTGAAATGTATAGCCGTAAGTATTTCATCTTTGCTTGAGGATTGACTGTAAACGGTATCCGGAGGGATAAAAACAACCTGTGCCTCTTCGATTTTAACGGAATTTCCTTCTTGATTAAATTCGCTTTCTCCGAAATGCCTGTAGCTTAAAACCGAAAAATTTCTTTTCTCGGTTCTAAAGCTTGACTTGTTGCGATTTATAGTAAATGCGCCGATGTAATCCGATATGTAAAAAGAATTGTCTATCATTTTAAATTCGTGCTCCTTTTAAAGTAATATAACATATTTTATTCTTATTTTCAAGTTGCGGTTTTGGTAAGTGAAAAACCGTTTTTTCGCCTTGAAAAAATAGTTTTAAAGCGTACTATTAAAGTAAAGGAAACTTTAAAGGAGAACAGATATGGTGAAAAATCAGGTTATTTATCAGTTGGCACTCAGAACATATACCGAGGAGGGCACCTTAAATGCGGCAAAAAAACATTTAGGCGATCTTAAGAAGCTCGGAATTGATATTATTTATCTTACCGCCTGCTTAAAAACAGATGTTGACAATGATAAGGCGACTTGGAGTCCGAGACAAATAGCTTCAAATTGTAATAACCCTTCAAATCCCTATAAAATGGCTGATTATTTTACGGTGGATCCCGAATACGGAACAAATGAGGATTTAAAGAATTTTATAGAATGCGCCCACGGGTTAGATATGAAGGTGCTGTTGGATCTAGTTTATCTTCATTGCGGAAGAAATGCGGTATTTTTAAAGGATAACCCCGATTTTGTTCTGCAGAATGAGGACGGCTCTCCTTTGGTGGGAAAGGATTGGCCCTTTGCAAGGCTGAATTATAAAAATAAAGCCTTAAGGGAATATCTTTTTGAAAACGGCGAGTTTTTTGTTAAAAGCTTTAATGCAGACGGCTTTAGATGTGATGTCGGCAGCGAAATTCCGCTTGATTTCTGGCAGGAATTCGTAAAGCGTGTCAAAGCTCTTAATCCTGAAATAATAATGTTTAACGAGGGAGTAAATCCTGATTATCTCGGTGTTTTTGATTGCGATTATAACGGAATAGGAAGACTTTTTGATCTCACTCCGCCGCTAGAACTGCTGTTCTCCGGCAAAACAGATAAATTCCTGGAATTTATAAATTCAGAGGACAAAAGAAATGTCAATTTCATAGAGAATCATGATATGGCAACAGATTTCAAGCGCTATGAATTAAGACATAAGAACGGTCAGACAGAGCTTTCGCTGTTTTTGCTGTATGTACTTAAAGGTATTCCGTTTATCTGGAACGGAAATGAATATGCCGACGAAAGCGAAAATTGTATGTTTTCAAACAGATTTTTCGGAAATCGCAGCGCTTTTGACAGAAGTAAAATAAATTCCGAAAAAGCGAAGGAAAGGTTTGGTTTTCTTAAAAAGTTAAACAGTATATATCATGAACATCCCGTTCTCGCTGACGGCTCTCTTGAAGTAAAGGATAAAGAAAGTATTATCAAAATAATAAGAAAAAGCGATAAAGAAAAGCTTACGGTTGTTTTCAATCCGTCCGATAAAACGGTATCGGCAGAAAGCATAAACGGAAATATATTGATTTCAAAAAATGCCGAGCTTTCGAAAACAAATATCACTTTAAAAAAATACGGATTTGCATTATTTTCGGAAAATTAAGAAATCAGCAGGCATCTTATTTAGATGCCTGCTGATTTCTCATATAATAAAAAATGTACTGCTGGGCTATTCCCGCATATTGATTTGCGCATTCGGGAAGCTCGGAATTAAAAAGCTCCTTCATAGCTCTTTTTATCCAGACATCCTGAGGGAATGCGTCAATATGACCCAGTCCGAAAAGCAGGGTGCAGTCTGCAACCTTAGGACCTACGCCCTTTATTTTCATAAGCTCGGTTCTGGCATTTTCAAGGCTCATTTTTTTTAAATCTTCAAGTATAACAGCTCCTGAGGTTACTTTTTTTGCCGCGTCAATAATATATTTTGCTCTGAATCCCGAGCGCAGCGGCGCTAAATCATCTTCGCTCAAATCCGCAAGAGTGCAGGCGTCCGGAAAGGAATATCCGCCCTCGCATTTTTCTCCGAATGCAGAGCACAGTCTTGAAATTATTCCCTTGATTCGCGGAATATTATTGTTTTGAGAAATAATAAATGAGCATAGCGTTTCCCACGGCTCCTGATTAAGAATTCTGATACCGGAGCCGTTAAGTGCGGCTTTTTTTAAAATTTCATTTTCGCTTAGCTTATTTATTATGTTTTCATAATTCCTGTCTAAATCAAAATAGCCTTTAAAAAAAGAATTAAACTCTGTTTCATTGATACCGTGCATTATAATATCCGAGTTCTTTTTTTCGACCGTTATATATTTTCCTTTTACTACTGCCGACCATTTACCGTTTTCGTCTTCTTCCCAGCGAAAGGCCTGTCCGCAGTCAAAGGTTTCTCTTAAATCGAAATTTTTTATATTTTTAAGTATTATACAGTTATTATTGAATTCTGTTGTGAACAATTTTATCCCCTCCGGTACTTTAAATTTTATCAAACCCGTGATATAATGTCAACAGAAAGGATGAGCTTATGAGAGACGATATATGTACAATTCCCGTTAATGAAATTTTTGAAGTAACCGACGGATGCCCTGTCTGCAGAATGTATGACGCGGCGCAGACGAGAATACTTGATTATATTTTGGGCGATGCTATGATGGAGCCGGATGTAAGGATAATGACAAATGAAACCGGATTTTGTCTGCACCACTATGAAAAAATGCTTAAAATGCGAGGCAGGCTTCAACTTGCTTTAATGCTTGAAAGCCATATAAAAAGCGTTAAAACCGAAATATTTGATAAAAAGCTTTTTAATTCTTCTTCTAAAAAGCAAAATAAAATCGGAAAGCTTTCGGAAAGCTGTTTTGTCTGCGATAAAATAGAGTGGGGAGTAAGCAGAATGATTGAAACCGTTTTCCGTTCCTATGAAAAGGAAAAGGATTTTAGAATGCTTTTTAATTCTCAGCCTCAGTTTTGCCTTAAGCATTATAAAATGCTGTCAGAGAAAGCCGATAAAAAAACAATGCCGTCATATTACGGAGAGTTTTTAAAAAATCTTAACGGCATAACAGCCGAATACGCACAATCGCTTTGCGACGATATTTCAAAATACTGTACAATGTATGATTACAGAAATTCGGGCGGCAATACCGATTGGGGCAGCTCAAAGGACTCGGTTGAGAGAACAGTTAAATTTTTATCGGGTGTAACGGATATAAATTGACATAAAGTCGTTTTATGTATATCGGTGGATAATTTTAGCCTGTAAAACGGGGCTTTTTCAACATTTCCACCGAGTTATCCACATTTTTTATGTAAACCTGAATATAAAAGCACCTTTTGGTTCAAAATACTATAAAAAAGTAAGACTTAAAAAGGGTGGTTTTTTGGTTAAGGGAGTTAATAAGACCGTTATAGAGATAAATGATACAGGCAGCCGTTTTTTTGAAAAAGTGGTTTTTTACGTTTCTTCAAAGTATTCAAGTATGAGTGCCGCCCAGCTTGAAAAAGCGGCAAATGCGTTTGCCGCGGGGCTTAATTCAAATTGCTCATGCAAAATGCCTCTCAGAAAAAGAGTAAGACTTAAAAAATGGGTTAAAATCTCCCTTTGCTGCATTGGGCTTCTGGCAGTTGCGGGAACGGCAATTTTCCTTATTTTTTAACAAATAATAAATTATTGCAGGCAGACCTTAAGTTTGCTTGCATTTTTTATTTTTATATGTTATTATTATAATAATTTATACTGTTCGGAGAAAAAAATGTTAGAAAATTTAAAGCTCTCATTAAATCTTTTTGCAAAAATGCTTATTATATCAATCTTCGCTTTTTTTGCGATTATAGGTGTAAGCGTTATTTGCAATAATTTCTTTTCAAAGGAAATAGGATATACCGCTTTCGGCACAAAAGAGGAAAACGGAAAATCGGAATTTCTGTATGAATATAAAAATTCCGATGGGGAAGATAAGCTTAAAAAGGAATATGAAGATAAGGGTTATACCGTAACTACCTCTTCGGAAAAGGAGCTTACAAATGCGGGACGCGCTGTTTTTGTGGCGGTCAGCGCAATTATAAATATCTTTGCGGTTTACTCTATCGCATATCCAAAAATGCTCGGACTTGGCGCCAATGACAGGAATGCCTATGAATTCGGCAGAAGAAAAAAGGATATGCTTAAGGGTTTAAAGATAGGACTTATTGCCGAAATTCCCAATGCTCTGTTTCTTGCTGCTGTAATAATCCTTAAAAACGGTGCTTTTAAAAATTTCAATATGTTTTATTATAAAATAGCGTCAAGCTATCTTTTTGCCTTTTATGATATGATTTTAGGAAAAGGCAAGGTTGTCGCAGGCGACCTCGGAGCAATAAAGCTTATTCTTCTTGCTCTCTTGCTTTTGGTTATTCCTGCTGTTTCGGCGCTCGGCTATGCCTTGGGCTTTAAAAATATTTTCCTTGGCGAAAGATTGGTTTACGGCAAAAAAGGAGTTAAAAAGTAATGGCAGGTTTTTTCGGTTTGTTTAATTATGAAAAGGAAGGTCCGGGAATCAGTAAGGATGCCCCGAAGAAAAAGCCGTTCTTTGCTTTTTTTGACATCTTCTTCCGTAATTTCTGGAAATTTATTTCCATAAATGCGGTTTATTGTCTTTGCTGTATCCCTGTTGTGACAGCAGGACTTGCAAATGTCGGAATAACAAATGTTACAAGAAATATTGCAAGGGATAAGCATTCTTTCGGTCTGAGCGATTTTTTTGAAACAATAAAGAAAAACTGGAAACAGGGACTTATAGCAGGAATTATAAATATTCTTATTTCAGTTGTAAATGCGTTTGCCGTTTACTTCTATTTCTTCCACCGTTCGAGCAGTAAGATTGGCGGTATAACAGATGTTTTAGGTCTTGCCGTATGTTTATTTATCGCATTTGTATTTGCGGTAATGCAGTATTATCTGTGGACTATGATTATAACATTCAATCTACCGCTTAAAAATATATATAAAAACAGCTTTAAGTTTGTTTTTATAAATATCAAGGGAAATCTTATCTGCTTTTTCTCAATTCTTCTTTCCTATGCGCTATTTATAGGCGTGCTTGTGCTTATCGGTCTTGCGAATCTGCCGCTGGCTATAGTTATAGTAAGTATGCTGGCAATAATAATTTTGCCCTGCTTAAGATTTCTTATAATTCAGTTCTGCACTTTCCCTGCAATCAGGAAATATATGATTGACCCGTATTATGAGGAGCATCCGGATGATGACATAGAGCTTCGCAGAAACTTAGGGCTTGAAATCAAGGAAAAAGCGGAAGAAGAGAAAAATCCGGAAGAGCAAAGCGAAGAAAATACAGAAGATGTAAAGGAAATTGAACAGTGAAAAAACAAAATGCGGCATTTTTGCCGCATTTCGCTTATCAATAAACAGTGAGACGCCTTAGGGCGTCTCTTTTTTTATTCCGAATATCATTCGAAGAAAACCGCAGAGAATTTTAGGGCTTTTAATAAGTACAACTTTCATAACAATACCTCCGTTTTTACCTTTTTGAACAGGAACAGCCGAGTATTATAACCCAGACGGCAAGCACGGCGACCAGACATTTCGGCGGAAGAAAACAGCTTATGAGAAGTCCTGCTGCAAAGGTGATTGCAATTATACCCTTATTGTTTCTCCCTCTTCTCATTTCCCGACCTCCTATAACTTGCTAATAACATTATATAAAATCAGGATAAAAGTGTTACAAAAGCCGAAATTTTGCTGAAAATTTATCAAAAAAAGTTTTTTTCTTAATTCTTAGGCAAGCGATAATAAAGATAATATAATTTTTTTGAACTCTAAAAATAAAAAGTAAATTTTTTGTCTTAAAGGTAAAGTTTTCGATATTTTTTTGAAATTATTTTTACCTTATAATTAATAAAGGATAAATGGCAAAAGTGACTCTGTTTTAAGAGTCGCACAATATTGTAAACAGGAGGAAGGATTATAAATGATTTTCAGCAAAAAGAAAAGCCTTAAAAAAAGCTTTGCATTAGGCATTGCCTCGGCAATAATCTGCGGAATGCTTTTTTTGCAGGGAGGCTTTGCTGCTTCCGCTGCCGCTTACAGCGGAGGAAGCGGAACCAAAAAAGATCCATATTTGCTTAAAACCGCTGCGGACGTGGATAACATAAGAAATAAACTTTCGGCACATTTTAAGCTTGCGGCAACTATTGATATGAGCTCAATAAAAAATTTTGAGCCTATCGGCTGCTTCGATGAGTTCAAGGGCTCTCTTACATGCGATCTCGGAGCGGACGGAATTCCTAAATATGCGATTTTAAATCTGCATGTCTATAACAGCACCGGAAAAGATTTCGGATATGATTTCGCAAGTCCTAATTATGCGGGCTACGGCGAACCCGGTATTCATTATTACGCTTCGCTGTTCGGCAAAACAAAGGGCGCTAAAATTTCCAATATATATCTTTTAAATGTTAGTATTGAAAATACTGTTGTAGGACAGCATCAGGGCGTAGGCGGTTATGATACCGGAGTTCAGACCAACTGTGCAAAACAGGTTGACGACCAAGGCTCAGCGGCACTCGTGACATTCGCTTACGGTACTTCAATTTCAAACTGCGGAGCGCAGGGAAAGATAAATGCAAAAACAAATGCAACCTCAGGTCTTGTTGCAAGGCTTTGCGACGGCTCAAGTCTTTCAAACAGCTGGGCCGATTGCGAAATAAACGGCGAGGGCTTTTGGTATCAGTCAGGTCTTGTAGGGACGGTTACAGGCTCAACGGTAGACGGCTGTTACAGTAAGGGAACAATTTACTGCCCGTGCAATAAACCGTATACCTCAAGAGGAATAGGAGCTCCCGGTTCATGCGGCGGCGGTCTTATCGGCTACATAAGCAAAGACGGTATAGTAACGAATTCTTATACAGAAACTTCATTTAAAAGCGGCTCGGTTGTAAAAGGTACCTTTGTTGCGCAAAATGAAGGAATGATTAAAAATTGTTATGCTTCGGGAAAAGACGGCTCAATATCAAATGTTGTGTCGGGAAATTCAACAACTAACTGTTGGGTTCTCAATGCGGCAGGCTCAAATCAGCAGGAATTTTCAGCAGGAACTGCCGCTCAGATAAAGCAGGCGTTTTCGTCCGTTTCCGCTTTCGATTGCTCTGGAGAATTACCGAAGCTGAAAAAGCTTAAATACTTAACTGATTATTCAATCTTTGTTGCCGGTGCTGAACGCGCAGGAGCAGGAACGGCTGACGCGGCGCAGACCGATTCTTCTTTAGATGTCTCTTCCGACAGCACACAAACAGATAATACGGACAATACGGATGACGGTATGAATCAAACGGTCGCCGATAGTTCGGACGATTCGGCAAAAACGGTTTCGGCCTCATTCGTAAATACACCGGCATATATAATTCTGTTTGTCGGGATAGCCGCCGTAACAGTCGCGATTTCGGCATTCTCATTTATAATGCTGATGAAAGCGGTTAATACAAAGAAGAAATCCTATATTAAAAGTGAATTTTCTTCGGAGGTGAAATAATGAAAAAACTATTTTTAAGAATTGCGGTTCTTTCCCTCACGGTAATATCGGTGCTTTCTTCTTTCTCCGTGCTTGCAGAAGATGCGTCTGCCGAAAAAGAGGTTTCCTCCGCGGTAAGCTCTCTAGTTTCGGAGGTTGAAAAGCTCCCTTTGGCAAAAAATGTCAGCATAAATGATAAAGATCTGATACTTAAGGTAAAAAGAGAATATGACGCTCTTGAAAAAACCGATAAGGCTCAATTAGGGGCAGAAAATCTCGAAAAGATAAATTCGGTCTATGCGGCTTTTGAACCGTATCTTCTTGCAGATGTTGCCTCAAGAATAGACGCTCTGCCGAAAAGAGTAAAGGAAAAGAATAAAAGCGATGTCAAGAAGCTTTATGAGGATTATCAGATGCTTTCAAAGGAGGCTCTTGAATCCCTTGACTCTTCACTTGTAAAAAAGCTTGAAAACGCAGTCAGGAAGGTCGCTCCTGAGCTTATAAACGATAAAGATAAAAGTTCGCAGAGCAAGCAAAGTTCAAATAAAAAAACTTCAAAGCCTCTTTGGCAGAAAATGGGTATGACCGCTTGGGAATTTTTTCTGCTTGCATTCTTATCGCTCACAATTTTGTTTAACATTGCAATGATCGTTGTTGCATCATTTAGAATATTTACGGTTAAAAAATCTTAGGAGGAAAATTATATGAAAAAAATCATTTGCGCAATGCTTGCCGTTCTTATGATGGCAGGTCTGTTTGCCGGCTGCGGCGGAAAAAGCGGGAAGGTAGAGCTTGTTTGGGCTATTCCGTTTTCAGAGCAGAAGGATACCGATAAGGTTGTAAAGGAAATAAATAAAAGACTCGAAACTCTTTTACCCGATACAACAATTAAATTAAAACTTGACCCATCCATGGCTTCTAAATGGGCGCTTTGGATGGCGGGTAAAACTCAGATAGATATAGCGCTGTCCGGTTATGCTACCGACCTCGCGACAGAAATCAATAAAAACTCTTTTACAGCGCTTGATTCTCTTATAGATAAATATGCCCCCACAATTAAAAGTGAAATGTCAAAGTATGAATCGCTTTATCAGACCGGAACCATGAACGGTAAGCTTTACGCAATCCCGAATGTTCAGATTCATATTAACGACGCTGTTTATTTCGGAATTCCCGACAGCTTGAAGCAGTATTTTGATACTGAAGCTTTTGTAAAGGCCGTTAAAGAAAATCCGACTACAACGGAGGTTTTCTATCAGATTATTGATAATTATTTAAGCAGCGCTTCAAAGAAGGTAGACAGCGCAACGCAGGCTCCGCTTATTGCCGGAATAGAGCATGTTTTCCGCAATATGGTAAAACGCGGATATGAATTTATCGGCGGAAATAATTCGCTCCTTTGCTATAAGGTGAGCGACCCCGAATGTAAGGTTGTATCCTTCTATGATACTGATGAATTCAAGGTTTATATGAAATATGCCGCTAAATGGTACGGCGACGGATATATTTCAAAGGATATTCTTGTCGGTGAAGACGGTGTCGGAAATAAGGCGGGTCTTTTCAATGCGAATATTACAAACTTCAGAATTTCAGATGTAAACGGCGACGGAATTATCACTGTCGAAGAGGCTGCCGAGACTAATGCCGCGGATCAGAAGTCATATAAGATCTGCATGACGCCTAATGAGCAGAAATACAGAGGAACTTCCGTTATAGGCTCATTAAAAACATATTGTTCCATTCCGACCACTTCAAAGAACCCCGAGAGAGCTATGCAGCTTTTAGAGCTTCTCAGAACAGAAAAGGGAGCGGAAATATTAAATCTTCTTTGCTACGGTATTGAGGGAACACACTATGAAAAGCTTTCGGATACAGAGATAAAGGCATTTGATTATAACGGTCAGGGTTCTTCTACCTCTGCTTACGGTATTCCTAACTGGGAACTCGGAAATATGTTCAATGAATACACATGCTATCCTTATACTAAGGCTACGGTAGAGGCGGCGGAAAAATATTTCAATGATGAGCTTCCCAACTTTACCAAAACTCCTGTTTACGGACTGAGTATCAATAACAAAAATGTTGAAAACGAACTCGCGCAGATGGCTGCGGCAAATGATGAATTTATGCTTCAGCTGATAGGCGGAACAAACGGAACCGCAAACTATATGTCTACCTATGATAAGCTTATCAAAAAGCTCGAAGCGGCCGGAATTGAAAAGGTAAAAAAAGAGTACCAGTCGCAGATAGACTCATTTATTAAAAAATAAAGGAAATAAACGATGAAAAAAGTAATATCTTTTTTATTCGCAGCGGTTATCATATTTTCTTCTCTGACGGCGCTTATTTCGGTAAGCGCTGCCGGAAAAACTGCCGTGGTTTCTTTTAAACCCTGTCTTTTTTCTAATGACACTAATTCCTATGTGAAAACCTCTTCCGTTAAAGGAGGAGAAACTTTATATGTTTCAGTTGAGCTGACAAGTGTTTCTTCTGTCGGCGGTTTTTCGTTTAAGCTTAAATATGATAATTCTGCTTTTTCATTTGAAAAGGCAAAGCTTGTAAATAATATAAAGGATTCAAAATCCGATTGCTTTGTAACGGATTCCGGAACTGTTATTACACTTTCATGGGATACAGTAGCGTCCGATACGGCTCTTTCCGGAGTTTTATTCTACCTTCCTTTTGCCGTAAAAAGCAATTCTGCTCAAAGCACCTATTCTTTTATCGCATCCGATATTACCATGTTTGAAAGCAATAAAAACCAAAGCAATATAAATGTTACCGTAGGCGAAAATGCGGTTGTTACACTTGAAAGCGTAACGATACCGGCGGAATTTTTAGAGCTGGTAACTAATCTTAAAAATGCGGGAATTCATTATAATCCGAATAATGTCGCCTCGCTTCCCGCAGATTCGCTTTCGGCAATAAATGAGGCTTTAAGTGAATTCTCAAAGCTAAGTTCTTTACAGCAGTTGTCTTTTTATAATAATTACGGTACGCTGTATGATTTTCTGACAACTGCGAAAAATAAATACTATGAGACGGCAAAAGCCGATTCCGAGCGGATCGCCCGTGAGGAGGCGGCAGCCTTTTTAAGTCTTAATTCAGGTGTTCTTAACAGCGATTTTATGACGCTTTTGTCTTTGGCGAGAGCCAGCACCGAGGAGGAATTCAAAAGCTACTCGGATAATCTGACCTCATCTTATAACGCTCTTTCTTCAAAGGCAAAGGCAATGTTATCGCAGGACATCTTAAATGCAGTTAAAAAAGCTCAGGAAAACTGCAAGGCGGCGGAAAAAACAGTTAAATTCGAGAACAGATACAGCACTTATATCGGCAGCAGCTATGAAGCTGTGCTGTCTAAGTGGAAGGATATCCATTCAACGGATTATATCTTTGTTTCAGAGGCACTTGCCGCTTATAATGCACTTCCCGAGATAGCAAGAAATAATACAAAGGAATATGAAAATCAGCTTAATAATCTTTTGAAACTTCATTTAAGCTATTCGGAGGATGCCGAGCATGAAGCTTTGCTGCTTGAAAAAATAACCGAATTCCAGAACAGATATATTTATGTGTTTATGCTGAATTCAAATAATGTCAAATCTTCGGATATCGGCGCTATCAATACGGTTATCGAAGCTTATAATAACCTGACTGATAATGAGCTTAAGGAAAGACTGAAGGCGAGGATTTCAGCTATAAAAGCACTTCTTGAATCAATAGAGGAAGAAGATTCCGACAAAAGCTTTGACTCAACACCGACAGATAATAATGATAATAATTCGGGAGAGGTTAAAACCGTTACAAAGACAAATACCGTAACAAAACTTTTAAATAAGTTTTATCCTTCCGAGGCGGGACTGAGAACTCCGTTTGTTGTGCTGATTGTTATGCTTTTGCTTTCGGTTGTTACCGCGGTTGTTTCAATGTATCTTTGGACAGTCGCAAAAACTAAAGAGACAGGAAAGGAGAATGCAAATGCCTAATATTAAAAGAAATTATTTTTTGATAGCCGCTTCGGTACTTCTTTGCGCCGCGCTTTTATTTTCCTTTAATATTGCGGCTAAGGCAGAGGAGAAAATAGTTCAGCAGGTAAAGGATACCTCGCTTAAATGTGTTCAGATTCACGGCTTGGATAAGGATAAACAAGGCGCTTGGCCGAACGGTGAAGGCTGTACATATATGGAAAATCTTGCGGAAAAGAATTATAAGCTTATCACAAATGCTTTTAATCCGTGGTTTACTCAGGATTCCGTTTCTTTTGCTTATACAGATATGAGTTATATTTACGGCGAAGAGGGCAGACTTGTCCTTGAAACTCAGATGAACAGCTGGAGCGCAACCGCTTCGGAGGAAGCATGCGCAGGAATAATGTTCAGAAGCAGCTTGGAGCCGGGGGCAATGAATGTAATGATGCATTGCCGTCCTTCAAGAATTCTGTTTTCATATCGTGCCGCAAATAATTCGGGCTCGGGAAGAAGCAGAATAATAACCACAACCATAAGATATCCCGTTAAGCTTAAAATGGAGTTATATGAAGGCTATGTGAGCTGTTATTATCAGCAGGCAGGCGATTCCGATTATATAAGGGTAGGGGACGCACCGTTTTCGATAAACGGAACGGTTTATGCAGGGTTCGCTGCGGGTTCAAATTCCCAAAGTGAGTACGGCACCGCGGATTATACAGGATTTAATTGCTATCTTGCGGTTCCCGACGGTGCTAAGCCGATTAATCCCGATACATCCTCCGACACTTCTTCAAGCTCCGGCCCCGAGCCTCTTGAAACCGAAGACCCTGAAATTTACGATAATGTACTTTTAAATGAAACATTCTCCGACGGTACTCTTGAAGACCCTATATCCAATGATGGAATTTTCGAGATTAAGACTGTTGAAGAAAACGGAAAGCTTGTTAAAAAGCAGATAAGAACAAATCCTTTGTGGACTTATAATAAGCAGATCGAGCCGAAAATCATTACAAATGAGCAGAAAACCAACAGGTATCTTTATGATAAGAGAACCTCAAACGCTTATTATTACGCAGGAGATCAGCATTGGGCCGATTATTCAATGTCCTTGGATTTTACATTTACAGAGGATTTTGCCGAGGATATGAAAAATGAATTCTATGTATTCGTCCGCAATACGGATATTGATCAGTACGGCGTTCATAATTATGCCGTTGCTTTCCGTTCAAAGCGCCTTAATAACAGAAAGGTAAACTGCCTGTCAATTGCGAGGAGAATCGGCGGAAAATATGCTGTGACACCTACCGATGTCGATACCTCTGATCTCGCCGAGGGCGATGTTGTGGATTATGAGTTCGATTATCTTGCGGAACACAATATCAATGTTACCCACACCCTTAAAATTACGGCATTTGATAATGTTATAACGGTTTACTTGGATGGTATTCAAATTTTAAGGTATACGGATAATACAAACGAGGTACAAGGCTTCGGCAATATAGGATTTATGGCTAATAATGCTGCGGTCAAAGTTGATAATATCGAGGTCATAAAGGAAGATGACCTTTTAGGAGGAGATTATGACAATAAGATATGCGGAAACTGGAATATGCCGATTCCCGATATTATAAATTATTTTGATGAAAAGCAATATGCTTATTGAAAGGCGGTGCGGTTTAAATGAAATTTAAAAATAATATAAAAAAGCTTATAAGTATTTCTGCTGTAATCGCCGTGCTGCTTTCGTCTGTCGGAGCGGCAGCAACAGTCAGTGCTCAAAGCATTGCTTCCTTAACGGATGATTTTTCAAACCCTTCTTATACCTCTGATTTGTGGTACGGCGTCGACAGCGAGACAAAAGTTCAGTCATCGGTTACGGCTCAGAACGGAAAGCTTAAAATCGCTTCCGGTGTTAAAACCGTTACGGCGGTTAAGGATTCGGCTTGGGATAAAATGACACTTTCCGAGCATAGAAAACTTGATAAATTTAAGTCTTATGTTACCCCAAAGCTCGGCGGAGAGCTTAATATTGCTTCACCGGTGCTTTATTATAATTCTGATACCGGCGATTATGTTTATCTGCTTCTTTATAAGCACAATAATTACGGCTGGCAGATAAGCTGGGGTGTAAACGGCTCTGGACGAAAGAACAATAATTTCCTTTATACAGGTCAGTCCTTCTTAAAAGAAGCGACAAATATGATAATTGAAGCCGAGTATAATTATTCGGACTCGGGAGTTCTTTCTTCAATAAATGTTATAGTTTATTATTATAAAAATAATTCCTTTGCCGATGCGTATAAAATAGGGGCGGCTACAAATATTCTCACCTTTACGGGTGCCGATTCGAATAATGACCTTGTAAAGCAGGGAATAGAACGGTCCTCGGTGGAGGCGGTTGTAAATCGTTTTAAAGCAGGCTTTAAGGGCGGTTCCGATGAATCCGTAACAGCCATGACCGAAATCAGCAAGGTTGAATTTAATTTCACGGCTACCGTTGACGAACAGGCGCTGGCTTTTCGCAATAAATATTCCTCATTGCTCGGCAAGACCGAGGAGAATATTTCGGAATCTGATTTGGCCGAAATAAATAAAGCTCTTGAGGAATACGGATTTTTGCCGGAAAATGTTAAAACAGAGCTTTTAAATCAGTATAATACTATTTTAAGCCTTAAATCGGCGGTTTATAAGCAGGAATTCGGCGATAGATATAGTGTTAAGAACAGCGTGTTCGACGATTTTGAGAACCATTCGGACAAATCGCTTTCTTATGTTTATTCCTTCGTTCCGACTGAAAAAACCGCGTCTAAGACAAATAATGCGCAAATTGTCACTGTAAACGGAAATAAAATGCTTGCTCCGTTTGTCGGAACAGACGGTTATACTGCTGTTGACGACGCCCTCTGGATTAACAGAACGCTTGAAAGCTATAGCTTTGATATGCTTGTTCCGAAATCAGCCGTCGGCTCGTCGGGATCGCAGCTGATATATACATATTATGATACTAAGGCTGATACGGGTATAGGCTTTGATATCTACCGCGAGACCAGAAACGGCGAAAACGGACTTCTTGCCAGAATAAGCTTTGACAGTGCTTATTTTGATATTTCAAAAGGCTCAAGAAACCTTTTCTTAAGCGAAAAAAGTGGCTGGAAGCTTGATGAGATCATTCATGTCAATGCCTCTTATATTCTTACAGACAGTCAGCATCTTCGCGCAATTATCGAGCTTAGTCAGGGTGCAAATTCCTTTAAATATGATTTTGATTTCACCGCAAAGGGAGATTATGAATATCAGCAGCAGGGCTTTAAAACCGGCTTTAGCTGCGGATTGGAAAAAGGAAGATGCTATTTCGATAACCTTGCCTTCAAATTCTCTCTTTCAGGCGAAGATAAGGCAGAGGCATTTAAAGAAAAATATAAAAACGGAATTTTAAGCAAGTCGCCTTCAGATATACTTTCCGAAAGCGATAAAAATGAGCTTGTAAACGCTCTTACAGAGCTTTCAAAGCTTGATTATGAGGTTCAGACATTGCTTATAAATGAAAGAAATCTTTTGGCTGAACTTGCAAAAAAGGTTGATCCGACAATTGAATCTTATCTTGATAAGTATAACGGACTTTTAAATACCGACCTTTCATCTCTTGACCGTTCTTATGATGAAATCACGGATAATGCGATTTTTGATTATCAGAGTCTTTCTGAGCTTGGAAAGCTGCTTGTAAGCTGGAATACACTTTATAAAATAAAGTCGACTCTCCGAAATATGCTTGAAACCGTCGGCGCAAATTATTCCGAGCAGATCATTGATTTTGAATATGATTATTTCCCGTTTGTTGAAGATCGGAATTCAAATATCACTAAAAACAGCTTTTGCGGAGTAATTGACGATCCGACTGATGAAACAGGCAACAATAAAATTCTTAAGATTCAGGCAGATAAAAATGATATTATCGAATATGCGCTGGACTCAAGAATTTGGCCTACTAAAGCTCAGCTTAAAACACTCAAATTCAGAATGTATTATGACGGCACTCCGAATGCGTTCGCTCTTCCGGGATTTCTTTATTCCTATGTCGACGAAGAGACTTATTACTCATTGGGCGTTTCAGGCGGCGGAGCAGGCAAAAGCCGTTATAAATACAATCTTCTTTCAGGCGGAGAGGATTTGGGTCAGAAATGGTTAAGCTCTCCTGATGAGGCCGACCTTGACGGTTGGCTTGAGGTTTCTCTCACATTCGGAAAATCCAATGTTTCGGGCGCGGTTAAAAATCTTAAATCCGAAAAGATAGTAGCGCTTAATATGCCTTATATCGCGGGCGCTAAAATCGGATTCAGAGCTTATTCATCATGGAATAATCTTTCAAGACCTTTTTATCTTGACGATATTAAGATGACATTTGAACGCGGCGATTTCGATGCTGATGAAACCATAGAAGGCATAAATGTTTATTATTCGTCGAATACCTTTATGAAAGAGAATGAAACTCTTTTAATTTCCGGCGAATCTATCGGAAATATCGCGGATAAGGTTTACCTTTACCGTGTAAACGATGAGGCGTCCTCAAATCCTGCTTATGTTTCTGCGGGAAACTTTGAGACAAAGCAGGTAGGAAAACCTGTCATAACAAACGGTACTGATTATAACTTTAATTCTTCCGGCGCCAAAGAGCTTGATATTATACAGAGAACCAAAACAAGTATTAAAGTTTTGATTCCAAAAAATCTTGCTTCGGCGGACGGTAAAACCGGAAACGGAATTTATGCCGTTAAAATAGAGGCTAAAAACGGAAGCTCTGAGACAATTTTAATAAATGTTCCTCAGATTTCTTTCGTTACGGGAGATGAGGGCGGAATTTCAACAGTCGGATCTCAACTTGAGATAGTAGGCTATAACCTCTGTCCGACGGGAAATGCCTCTGATGTTAAAGTGGTCGCAAAAAATACTTCAAACGGAGCTTTGAAAACCCTTGCGGTAACAAGTATTAAATCCAATGATATGTTTTATTTAAAGACTTCATTGGAAGGTCTTTCAAAGGGAACCTATGAGGTATTTGTCAATAACGGTTACGGCGACGCGCTTTGCTGGTCCGCTCCTTATGAGCTTGTTATCGGTGACTCTCCGCGCGCGAAATGGCCGAAAAAGGTGTTTAAGGTAGAAGATTTCGGTGCTGTTGCCGATGCAGATACAAACTCTACCGCGGCTGTAATAAACGCACTTGACGCGGCTTATAAAAACGGAGGCGGAATCGTTGAATTCGGTGAGGGAGTTTACAGAGTTGAAACAACGCTTCCTATTCCGCTTAATACAGTTTTAAAGGGACAGGGAAGCGGATATACAACCGTTCTTTTCACAGCTTATAAATGGCAGTACGGCGAGGCCGAGGACCTGCTTTCCATCATAGGGAACTGCTCGGTAGAAGGTATTAACTTTGCCGCAACGCGTGCTAAAAAATTCGTTATAACCAATAAATCCGTTTCAGCTAACGACAGACTTTCAGGCGCAAAATACGGCTCTTTGGAGAATGACAATATTTATTTTACCGATGTTAAGATAAAATCTTTGTGGCGCGAGGGTAAGGTTACGGACGGCGGCGGCGGTTTCTCAGATGCCGGCAAGTTTACAGTCGCTGAGCTTCTTGCGATTCTTCAGACAGAAAACGGCTCAGGAGAGGGGACGATAGGCTATAATTCAACGAATGTCCGCATAAACGATCTTGAACTGTACCGCGACGTCGGTATGGGACATTACAGCATTTCCGGTGATTACTTGTATATTGACGGAATTAAGTCAAATGTATGGAACACATACCACGGACATAATGCGTTTGTAACCGATCTTGATGCGCGCGGTGCATCAAGCATTCAGGGAAGCCATACATATTTCGGCAATAACTATATGCATAATACTACGCAGAATAACCGTGAGCTGTTTACAACCGACGGCGGTCCTAAGGCTATAGATGTCAAGGTAAGATATATAGGCAATGATCCTGAGCTTATGGAATACTATACAGGATCAAAGACTTTAAACAGCAAAACCTTCCTGCTTGTGAGTAATTCGCCTAATGATAATGCTTGGCAGAACTATAAAATTCTTGTAACCGAGGGACAGGGAATGGGTCAGATGCGAGAAATCGTATCAAATAAGAATTACACCTCGGTCGAATATGAGTTTGATATTGAAACAGGCAAAATCGTAAGGGATTCAAGCGGTAAACCGGTTGCAAAAAAATATAAAACAGATTCGAGCGGACGGCTTCTTACCGACCCTGAAACAGGAAATCCGATTCCTTCCGAGGACGGTACGGGCAAAACAAGAACCGTTACTTATACCTGCATAACCGTAGACACTGATTTCATTGCAAATCCCAACAGAAATTCAAACTGCTATATAATTGACGACCGTGATAATACAATTATGTCAAACTGCCGTTTTGAGGACGGCAACGCAGGCGCAATTTACGGCTCGGGTGTTAACTGGACCTTTGAAAACAACAGCTTTGATCGCTGTGCAGGTCCTGCTCTTACAAACCGTGCGGGTATTATCTGGTATGTAACCTTTAACGGACTTAAAATGACAAATCCGCAATCCTATGTTCACGGCGAGGGCCACGGAGGAACCTCGGGCAGCTATCAGACCGGTAACGGCGCGTTAAGAGTTTATGCCCAGACATCTCCCTGTTCTTTCGGTATGGCAGGCGTCGTTATTAAAAACAATAATATGGGCGGATACCGAATCAATGTAACTCAGGGTTCGATCGCAAATTGCCTTTGGGATCTTGTCATCGAAAACAATACTATTGACGGCGCCAAAAACGCGATAGACGGAATAGGCGCTGCAATAAACGGCTGCTTTATCCGCGGAAATTCCTTTGATGTTAAGGAAGCCGCATTTACAAGCACCGCTCTTATGGACAGCGTAAATAAGGTTTATACTTATAATACTCAGCGTTCTCCGCGAATTATTGTCTGGCTCAATTCTGACGGCACCGCAACAGCTGCTTTAGGAGACGCTAACGGTGACGGAACTATAAGTCTTAAGGATGTAACATTTATGAGGTATTATTACCACGGACTGGTAGGTGCAAGCAGCGAACAGCAAAAACAGATGGATGTAAATCAGGACGGGAAGGTTGATATCAAGGACATAAATCAGGTAAGAAAATATATTTTGGAGGGTATTCCCTTTGAAAAATATGACCCCTCGTCTGATTCTTCCTCCGATTCTTCATCGTCATCTATACCGGCAGGCTCTGATACCTCGTCAGACTCATCAGATACTTCAAACTCTTTAGATTCTTCAGATTCGTCAGTTTCCTCCGATTCTTCAAGCTTTCCTGTATTCCCGGGAATTTATTAAGAATTAAGAAGCTGTGCTTATGAGCGGAGGGAGATAAAAAAGCCTTCCCCCTCCTCCGCGGATGCGGAAATCATCCGCAAAAAGCTGTCTAAGGTGTATTTTTGCTCAAAAAGGCAGAATACACCTTAAAAAGTAAAGTATTTACCAAAAATGTCAACTATTTGTTATTTAACTTGCATTAAAGTCAAGCTAAAATATAGGTGTAAAAATTTATTTAAGGAGAGGATATTTTAATGAAAACCAAAAAGTTTTTAAGTCTTGCGCTTTCAGCTTTATTGATTTTAAGCGCAATCCCCTTGGCAAGCTTCGTTATCGGAGCCGAATCATCTGCTTATGATGTCACGGGCACTTTTTCCGCGGACAGCAAGGCAACCGTAAACGGCGAAGAGAAAAACATTGACGATGTTTTTGAGCTTGTAACTATGACTGCCGACAGTGTAAGCGGTTATGCTTATGCAGACGGTCAGTCACTTTCGGACTTTGCCGATGAAAACGGACTTACTCTTCCGCTTTCCCGGACCGCCAATGAATCGGCAGGTACACAGGCTGCGGTTAACCTTTTAAAATTAAAGGATTCCGTTGCGGGCGGCAGAGGATTGCAGTCGATAAGCTATGATTTTGATTCAAAAAGAAATTTATTATGCCGTGATGCAAATGGCTCCGGAGTTGCTTTTGCATACAGCACAAGCGAGGATACATACACAATAAGCCAGCTCCACTTTTTAAGAGCAGACACCGGAATTCAGACTCCTACCCGCTTGCTATCAAAAGCTGTTTATTCATTTAACGGAAATGCAAACAATAATGCTTTCGGCAATGGTATCATCGGAACAAATGACAGCGCTGAAATTGTAAATAATAATACAACTGTTTTTTATTTCAGCGTTAAATTAACATTCGGATATACCGAAGATGTTTTCAGCAATGTTAAGCTTGAGGTCAATATTTATCGGACTGCTGAGGACAGAGCTGCCAAGACCAATCCTGCCGCAACATTCAGCGGTACTATGCAAACTTCAAATAAAGATAACTTTAAATCGGATTCACTTCCTTGCTTTGCTTATACCGCAGGTTCGGTCGCCGATTACAATAAGCCTATTAAAAATCTTACTGTAAGCTATGCAAAGAACAGTGATGATATTGCTGCCGACAATCAAAAGACGGCCGATGAATTCGTAGCAAACAATTCCGCGCTTCTTAATTCGGCTGTAACTGAGGAAAATGCCGCACAGTTTATTGCTTTGTATAAAGAGTATTCGGCATTTAATGATGAAGTAAAGGCTTTGCTTTCAAATTATAACGGAACTGATTACGGTGCGCTTGTAACAGAAAAATATAATGAAGCGGTTGTTATTGTTCCTACCGCGGCATCGGAGGCTTTTAAAAATTATTATAATGCAAATGTCAGCGCTCTTGCTTCTTTTGATGGAAATTTAAACATTGCAAATGAGGCACTGTCGCTTTATGACGCCGTAGAAGAAACCCATAATCCGATTTTCAAAGCTGAATATGCTAAGATAGCTTCCTTGCTCGACAATTATTTTATAAAGAAAAATACTTTTGAGTTTAAAATGACTGAGGACGAAAAATCCGCAAATCCTTATGTTTATAATTATTTCAAGACTTCCGTAATGGCTGCTAATTCCGAAACCGGCAGAAAGCACATTGATTTCGGTAAATTCAACGCCAAGGATATGAAGAGCTTCACTCTTGCTATGAAATATTATCCGGACAGCACTGTTGCAAACAGTACAAATTACGGTTTTAATATTCTTCCCGAAAACTTAAAAATCCCTGAAGGTTTAACCGACAACTCTTCTAATAAAACCAATTTAATTTGGTCTGTATTCAGATCCAAGTGGCCCAATTCGGATAACAACAACCGTTCTTTACAGTATAATATAGCCGATTATCAGAAAGCAACAACTACGGTTGTCTCTAAAGACGGCGGTTGGACAACCAATACCATGGGTGTTCCGAATGATGTTAACAATGAAAATCTGACTAAGCGTGACGGAATATATATGTATAAGGGCGACCGTGTTGTTTTTGACGCAACACTTACTCCGACTCTTACTACTAAAGACGGACAAAATGCAATCTGCTATTTAATCACTCTTTATGCTTTCGTTGAAGACAGCGCCAAGGACGCAACCGCAACTCCTTATAAGTATGATGAGGGCGTAGATATTCTGATGAACGGCGGTAATACCGCCTGCAAACTCTATGTTAAGTATGATACCGAAGTTCCTTACTTCTATTTTACTACAAATGATGTAACTTTAGATTATGTTGAGTACTTCTCAGCCGAAAGCAATTTTAGCTTTGCAGACAAATATGCAAATGTTTTAAGCGGAAATGATACAAATGCAGATAATGTTCTTGCAATGTATTCTGCATTCGGTAAGCTTTCCGATTCGGATAAGGCTCTATATGAAGCTAATGTTGAATCCGCTCTTACGAATTCCGGTGTCAGACCTAAGATTTTAGGCGCAAACTTAAGAGCAGACGGAATTATGGATATGGTATTCATGGCGTCAAAGCCCGAAACGGCAGTCAGCTCCGCTTATGTAAGCAACTTCGGAATGGTTATTGCAGGATATCAGAATATGGTAGACGCAAATGTTAATAAGCTCGTTCGCGGTAACGCAACGGCAGGCTCCTTTGAAGATTCGGTTGCTTATAAAAAGGGTGATACCGTAGACAATGACCTTAAGTTTACCGTTAAGGGTATTGATTTTACAAATATTAACTATTGGAAAACCAAAATTGCCGCAAGAGCTTATGTAGTTTACAATGTTGACGGAACAGAAGTTACCGTTTACAGCAATAATGAGCTTACAGACAGTCTTGCCAATCCCTCAAATGCCGTAGGTATTGATAATAACGGCGTTTGCATAAGAAATGTAAACGGAATAGTAGCTAAGCTTGTCTCTGCATTCCTTGCTAAGGCAGATGTCAATGGTGATACGGTGGGTGTTGCATTAGCGGATACAACGGTTACAACTAAGTATGAAGGTGTCAAGCTTTCCGAAAATGCTGACTTTATAAATCAGATGAAGACCGATCTTTCAAAATGCGACAGAGTTGAGGTTTATAAATTCCTCTCTGCTTACAGAAATGTACTTAACGGTTAAGGAGGAAAGAAAATTATGAAAAAAACATATATTTCACCTGAATTTAGAATTCAGGATTACCTCCAGAATGAATTCCTTACTGCGTCTTTGGAAACCACGGGAACAAAAGTAGGCGACTTTGTAAATAACAACGAAGACGACGATTGGGGTAAATAATCATTTTCTAAAAGAGGGCTGTCTCACAAAATTCAGTGAGACAGCCCTTTCCTTATTTCTTTTACGGCAAGCCTTAAATCAAAAAGGTAAACTTTTTACCCAAAAGGCAAACTATTTGATATTTCTTAGCATTTTGCGGTGTTATATAATTAAAATATGAAAATTAAAGTATCGTAGGTGTTATTATGCAATCAAATTTAAAATCCTCAAAAAGGAGCAAGTTCCGTGCTAATATACCGCTTTTTTTATTAGCGCTTCCGGGGCTTATCTATATGATTTGCTTCAATTATCTTCCTATGTTCGGAGTAATTGTTGCGTTTAAGGATTACAACTATCTTGACGGTATATTCAATTCGCAGTGGGTCGGATTTAAATATTTTAAATATTTCTTTGCTTCAAATGATCTTGCTTACATAATGCGCAACACATTGCTTTATAATATTGTCTTTATGTTTTTAAAACAACTTCTTTGCGTGGTGGTTGCAATTTTCCTTTATGAGATTACTCAGAAATATTTTCTTAAGGTTTATCAGACTGCTATAATCCTGCCTAATTTTATTTCATGGGTTCTTGTAGCTTATATAGGATATGCGTTGTTTTCAAATGAAACCGGACTTATAAACAGTGTGCTTAAAAGTCTTGGGGAAGAGGGAATTTCGTGGTACAGCGAGCCTAAATACTGGCCTGGGATTTTAACCTTCTTTGAAATGTGGAAAGGTGTCGGCATGGGCTGTATTATTTACTATGCGGCACTTATGGGAGTTGACGAAAGTCTCTTTGAGGCAGCTTCGATTGACGGAGCAAACCGTGTTCAGCAGATTATAAAAATCTCTCTTCCGACAATTCTTCCGACAGTCTGCATTATGCTTATTCTTGCGGTCGGGGGTATTATGGGCGGAGATTTCGGACTGTTCTTTCAGGTTCCGAGAAACTCGGGAGCGTTATATCCCGTAACTAATGTTATAAGCACATACACCTATTATTTATTCAGAGACGGCAATTTCAGTCAGTCTGCCGCGATAGGATTGTTTCAGAATGTTGTCGGACTGATTCTCACGCTTGGGACTAATGCCATTGTTAAAAAGGTTAATCCCGAAAACGCGATGTATTAAGGAGGAAGAGAAAAATGAAAAAGAAGTTTTCTTTGGGAAAGGTTCCCATTCATGTATTTTTTATAATTTATTCTCTCCTTTGTATTCTTCCTTTTATTCTTATTTTGTCTATATCTTTTTCAAATGAAAATGATATAATAAACAGTGGGTTTTCTCTTATTCCGAAACATTTTGATACTGCTGCATATAAACAGATTTTCGGAAATCCAAGTTCGCTTGTTCAGGGCTATTTTATCACAATAGTTTATGCTGTCGGAGGAACTGTTTTAAAAATTCTTATAGAGGCGATGATGGGTTATGTTCTTTCGCGTGATATATGCGCATTCAAAAAACCGCTTAACGCGCTTCTTGTTATAACAATGTTTTTCAGCGGCGGTCTTATTCCGTCTTATGTTATAAACACTCAGTGGTTTCATTTGGGAGATTCAATCTGGATATATCTTTTGACAGGACTTATGAGCGCCTACAATGTTTTTGTTTTCAGAACTTTTTTCTCAACAATTCCTAAATCTCTTATTGAATCCGCTATGCTTGACGGCGCTTCGGAGATGAATATTCTGCGTATAATCGTAATTCCGCTTTCAAAGCCGGTTATAGCTACATTCTCGTTTATGAGTCTTATTGCCAAATGGAATGATTATACTACCTCAATGTACTATATAACCGAGCCTAAGCTTTATACTCTGCAGTATTTATTGCAGAATATTCTGAATGAGGCGGAATTCTTAAAAAGTCTTAAAGAATCAATGCCGGGGCTTGCCGATGTTGTTGCGGTTCCGAGTGAAACACTTAAATATGCCATGTGTATATTAGCGGCAGGACCCATGATTATCGCGTTCCCTGCATTCCAGAAATATTTTGCCAAGGGTATGGTTGTGGGAGCCGTAAAGGGGTAATAATACTTATAAGGAATGTGAGGAGTGTGTATGTTCAGTATTATAATTGCCGAAGATGAGGACTTTATAAGAGACGGTATAAAATCTCTTGTAAAGGAAGCACTTCCGGATTCGGAAATCATAGGCGATTTTGCCGACGGTGAAATGGTAATCGAAACAATAAAAAAGCAGCACGTGGATTTAATCATTACCGATATCAGAATGCCTAAGGTAAGCGGAATAGATATTGCAAAATATGTCTATGAGCATAAATTAAACATATCTATTCTTATGATAACCGCATACAGAAATTTTGAATATGCCAAAGACGCACTCAATTACAATGTTAAAAATCTCATAACAAAGCCTATTGATTTTGATGAATTCATTGCAAGCATAAATTCGATTTTGAAAGAAAAAGATTCAATATCGGCTTTGGAGGACGCTTACAGGGTTTCAAACGCTTTGATAAGAAAGCGCAATGATTTAAGGACCTCTTTTTACCGATACACTTCCGGAAGTATAGATTTTGAAGAGCTTTTAAGCGAATTTCCGGAGGAAATGTCAAAATACAGAAAAAACTACTGTTATCTTATAGATTTCAGACTTGAAGCGAGAATGTCGGCTGATAAACCGGAATGGGAAAATTTCTGTGATATTTCCAATAACAGTTTTGAGGCATTTTGCCTGCGGACCGCTAAAAACAGCGCAAATATCCTGCTTATTGTTTTCGCAAAAGACCATGAGGAAATATTAAAGGAATATATTTCCGAGATAAAGAAGTTTATAAAATCGAATTATAAATCCGACCTTAAATACAATTCCAAAGGCTATCAGAACTTTTTACTTATTCCCATAGAAAATATGCGCGGTTTCGTGTCCTTGTATACGGGATATCTTTTGAATAAAAATGTTCTTTGTGACGATCTTCTTGAAAATTTATATAAAAACTCAACCGAGCTGTGGTTTATAAATTTTCTTTACGGAGTAATTAACAATCTTAAAGAAAACGTTGAAATGGATACCGACAGATTTTTAGCCTCGGCGAGGTTTGCCGAAAGCAAGGATGAAGCAAAAAATGTATTTTATGAAATTCAAAAAGCTGTATCTTCCGGTTCGGACAGTAAAATTCTTTCTGTAAAGGCTTATATTTCAGACCATTATAATGAAAATATTTCACTTGAAAGCGTAGCGGAGGCTTTTAATCTTAATCCGTCATATTTCAGCCGTATGTTTAAAAAGGAGACAGGCGAAAAATTTGCCGATTATCTTATAAGGTTTAAAATAAAAAAGGCCAAGGAGCTTCTTGCGGACGGCTCGTACAGTCTTGATGAAATTTGCGAAAAGATAGGCTATAACAGCGTAAGCTATTTTTCAAAAGTATTTAAGACTTATACGGGAATGACGCTTAAGCAATACCGTGATTCGTTCGGAGACTGATATGAATAAAAAGCTGAAATTTGTTTTTAAGAAAAATTTTATTACGGTCAGTATATTTATTATTATACTGGCCGCGATTGCAATTACTCTTTTTATCGTTCAGAGTTTTTATTCAAACCGTAAAGAAATAAAGCTTATTGAAAGCAACAACACAAGCAGGGCGGAGCTGTCTCTTAAAACAACGCTTGAGCAAATTGCTCTTTCATGCCGCTATTTTTCAAATGTGGTTATTCTTATCGACCCTGACGATCCCGAAAGCTATGCCTCGAATGTTTATATGATAAAAAAGCAGTCGGAGGTCGTATTCAATGCGAACGCCGCAGTTTCAAGTATTAAAATTGTAACAAAAAACAAGGATTTTTCCTTTAATATCGGAGAAGTCTGCAATTATAATCTCGGCAAATGTTACGGCTCAATAGGAGATGTTAAGCTTTATCAGTGCAAGGGAGAAGTCGGAACAAATCTTGTGCTTGTTTATACCGCGGACGATTCAAGCTACGGCAGGAATACCGTGTATTTTGCGCTTAACAGCAGATATCTTTCGGATATTGTTTTAAATCCGGATAATACAGAGTATATTATCGACAAAAGCGGTGAAATTGTAATTTGCGACAAATATCAGCTTTTGAATAAAAATATCAGGGAAAAATACGGAAACAGTCTCGAATACAGCAGCGGAGAGACCTTAAAGCTTCGCCTTAACAGGAAAAATTATTTTGTCTATGCAAAGGATTATGAGGATTTTGATTTGATCATTCTTTCGGTAAGCAAGGTCGGAACATATACTTTTGTTCAAAACAAAGCCGTGATTTATGTTTTGGTTGCTTCGCTGGTGATTTCTTCGATTATTGTTGCTTATGTAATTATAAAAACTACTTACAGACCGATTGAGGAAATTCTTGAAAAGGTGGGAGATATAGCTCTTTTAAAAGATAAATCCTATAACGAGATACAGTATATTTCGGAAAGATTCAGAAAAATAGAATCTTCAAATAAAGAGCTTTCAGAGATTGTGGACGAAAAGGTAGAGGAGCTTACCCGTCAGCACATAGCGGCTTTACAGGCGCAGATATGTCCCCATTTTGCCTTTAATACGCTTGATACAATAAACTGGATTGCCTTCAAACAGACAGGCGAAAGGAATAATGATATTTCCGTAGCCGTGAGAAGTCTTTCAAGGCTTTTTAAATCGAGTATGGATATAAATGAAATCTTCAGAAGCATTGAAGAGGAGATCGAATTTACAAAATTATATATCAATATAATTCATATCCGCAGAAAAAATGTTTTTGATATAAAGTGGGATGTAGATGAATCGCTTCTTGATTACAGTATTTTAAAGCTGAGCATTCAGCCTCTTATCGAAAATATTTCTTTGCACGCAGTTGACAGCAAACATCCTAAGGTAAACGTTCTTATATCAATACATTCTGTAAGAGAGGATATGATAAAGGTTGTCGTTTCGGATGACGGCGCAGGAATTGAGGCTCACAGGCTCGAAGAAATAAGAAACAATATCAATAACTTTTTCGACAGGGAAAACAGTATAGGACTGAAAAATATAAATGAGCGTCTTCAGCTTGTTTTCGGAGAATATTCCGGTCTTTATATTTCAAGTGAATACGGCAGCGGAACTGTATGCTCCTTCCAATTCACCAAATTCAAAAAGAGCGATATTCCGGATGCCGTGCAATAAATTTTATAAATAATATAAAACGGAGGAAATGAAAATGGAATTTTATGAGAAAATAGGGAAAATCAAATATGAGGGACCTGATTCAAGAGAACCCTTTTCGTTTAAGTATTATAATCCCGAAGAGATTGTTGCGGGGAAAACTATGAGAGAACAGCTCAAATTTGCCATGTCTTATTGGCATACTATGTGCTATGCGGGAACAGATATGTTCGGAGCTGATACATCGGTTAAAAATTACGGTGAGACAGATCCTATGAAGCTTGCCGAAAATAAGGTTTATGCGGCATTTGAGCTTATGGAAAAGCTTGATATCGATTATTTCTGTTTTCATGACAGAGATATTGCGCCTGAGGCAAAAACGCTTGCCGAAACAAATGCAAGACTTGATATAATTGCGGATATTATAAAAAAGGAAATGAAACGCACCGGTAAAAAGCTTTTATGGGGTACCGCAAACTGTTTCGGCAATAAAAGATATATGCACGGTGCAGGAACATCTCCCAATGCAGATGTTTTCGCCTTTGCGGCGGCGCAGATTAAAAAAGCAATTGAGATAACCGTGCGTTTAGGCGGAGAGGGCTATGTTTTCTGGGGCGGCAGAGAGGGTTATGAAACCCTTCTTAATACCGATATGGCGCTTGAACAGGATAATATGGCAAGACTTATGCGTATGGCGGTCGATTATGCGCGTTCAATAGGATTTAAAGGTGATTTTTACATAGAGCCGAAGCCGAAAGAGCCGACAAAGCATCAGTATGACTTTGATACTTCGACCGTTCTTGCTTTCTTAAGAAAATACGACCTTATCGCCGATTTTAAAATGAATATAGAGGCAAATCACGCAACCCTTGCGGGACATACCTTTCAGCATGAACTGAGAGTGGCAAGAGATAACGGAGTTTTCGGCTCGATCGACGCAAATCAGGGAGATCTGCAGCTCGGTTGGGATACCGATCAGTTTCCTACTAATGCTTATGATACCGCGCTTTGCATGTATGAGGTTTTAAAGGCGGGCGGATTTACCCACGGCGGACTTAATTTTGATTCTAAGACGCGCCGCGGCTCGAATACGAAAGAAGATATATTTTTAGCTTATATCGCAGGAATGGATACCTTTGCTTTAGGACTTAAAATTGCCGACAGAATTTTAAAAGACGGCAGGATAGACGAATTTGTCGCAAACAGATATTCCTCTTACAATTCCGGAATAGGCAAAAAAATCGTCAGCGGAACCGCGACAATTGAGGAGCTTGAAAAATATGCGCTGAGCTTAGGCGATGTTTCGTCTGATAGCAGCGGCAGACAGGAATACCTTGAAGCGGTTTTGAATTCTTTAATGTTTCGGTGAAAAACATGAAATATGTTATTGGTGTGGATTTAGGCACATCTGGTACTAAAACCGTTTTATTTGATGAAAAAGGAAATATAATAGCGGACAGTTATGCCGATTATCCGCTTTACCGTCCGAAAAACGGCTGGGCGGAGCAAAACCCATGCGATTGGTGGAAAGCCGCGGTTAAAACAATCAGAGCGGTTATAAAAGAAAGCGGAGTGAACAGCGAGGATATCTGTTCTTTGGGGATTTCAGGTCAGATGCACGGTCTTGTAATGCTTGATCGGGAAAACAGAGTTTTGAGAAATTCTATTATATGGTGCGACCAGAGAACGCAGGAAGAATGTGCGGATATCGAAAAAGCCGTAGGAAAAAACAGGCTTATTGAAATAACCGCAAATCCTGCTCTTACGGGATTTACGGCGTCAAAAATTCTTTGGGTAAGAAAGCATGAGCCTGATATTTATAAAAACTGCGCCCATATCCTCTTGCCTAAGGATTATGTCCGTCTCAAGCTGACGGGAGTATATGCTACCGATGTTTCTGATGCTTCGGGAATGCAGCTTTTGGATATTGCAACAAGGAAGTGGTCGGACGAGGTACTTTTAAAGCTTTCGATTGATAAGACGCTTCTTGCCGATGTTTTTGAGTCGCAGGAGATAACGGGGTATGTGTCAAAGGAAGCGGCATCTGTTACAGGACTGTCGGAAAAAACAGCAGTCGTTGCGGGAGCTGGTGACAATGCCGCGGCGGCGGTAGGAACGGGAACTGTTTGCGACGGCGACGCTTTCACCACAATAGGAACATCGGGCGTTGTTTATATTCATACAGACAAAATGAAGCTTGATAAAAAGGGCAGAGTTCACACATTCTGCTGCGCCGTTCCCGATAAATGGCATGTTATGGGCGTCACTCAGGCAGCAGGTCTTTCATTAAAATGGTTTAAAGATGAATTTTGTTCGGATTTGGAAAAAAACGCAAGGGAAGAAAATAAAAATGTTTATGCGTTTTTGGATGAAAAAGCCGAGCTTTCCGGCGTCGGTGCAAACAGACTTATTTATCTGCCTTATTTAATGGGAGAAAGAACGCCGCATCTTGACCCTGATGCGCGCGGAGTTTTTTTCGGACTGAATACCGTTCATAATCGTTACGATATGGTAAGAGCCGTTATGGAGGGTGTCGGATTTTCACTTTTAGACTGTCTTTCGGTCTTTGATGAAATGGGCATTAAACCGAATAAAATGCTTGCATGCGGCGGAGGAGGAACAAGCAGACTCTGGAGGCAGATACTTTCCGATATGTTTAAAACCGAGATTTCGGCTTCAAAATCGAAAGAGGCGCCGGCTCTCGGTGCCGCAATTCTGGCAATGGTAGGAGCAAAGCTTTATCCGTCTGTGGAAAAGGCATGCGAATGCATTATCAGCACAGGAGAGACGGCTGTTCCGTATAAAGAAAACAGCTTAAAATATGAAAGACTTTACAGAATTTATAAAAAGCTTTATATAAGCTTAAAGGACGATTTCAAAGAGCTTTCAAGGATAGGAGAATAATTATGGCAACAAAAATGTCTATGGCTGATTTACAGCTTGTTGAACATGGCGGCGAGGGAACGCAGAGGGTTGCGGTTCTTGACGAGCCTTTTAAAATGACCGTAAGGAATGCGGCTGTACCGATTCCTAAGGATAATGAAGTAAGAGTTAAAATAAAATGGGTCGGAATATGCGGAAGCGACCTTGAGGCTTATAGAGGAACCCGTTCGCCCGAATTCGTATCTATTCCCGCACGTCTCGGTCATGAGGTATCGGGAACAATTGATATGGTTGGGGATAAGGTCGTCGGAGTAAAGGTCGGAGATAAGGTCACATGCAGATATGTATGGGGAGCTTATGCTCAGTATATTGTCTGCAAGCCTTTTAATGTCAAGGTTCTGCCGCCGGATTTTCCGATGCTGGAAATCAGTCCGATTGAGGTATTACCGGGAATTATCCATGCCGCAGAGCTCGGAAAAATAGACCAAACAAAAAATGTTCTTATAATGGGACAGGGAGTAAGCGGTCTTATTATGACTCAGGTTGTTTCGCAGTTCAGTCCGAAAAACCTTGTTTGTACCGACCTTGACCCTGCAAAGCTTAAGCTTGCCGAAAAATACGGTGCTACACATATTTATCTTTTGCCCGATAAGGATGCTCATACAATGGATTACTGCAAATCAGATTTCCCCGACGGTTTTGATGTCGTAATTCCATGCCTTTTAGAGGGTGACGGTGTGATAGATGCTATCGAGTGCGCCGCTATGTGCGCAAGGATCGTAATGTACGGCTGTATAGGCGTTTGTAATAAGCCTATTGATTTCTTTAAGGCTCACCGTAAGCGTCTCGAAATTTACCTTACGGAGCCGAGAAGAGATATTGATATGCGCAGATATTTCCAAGAGGGTATACAGATGGTTATGGACGGTATGGTAAATACTTCTGAAATGATAACCGATACATTTCCGCTTGAAAGAATACAGGAAGCTTTTGATTTAAGAAATGACTCTCCTAAGGGACATATACATGTTGTTATAGATTGCGAGGCAGAAAATGGAGAAAATATCTCTTAAAGGACTTTGGGCGGTTCGCACCGACGAAGAGGAAAACGGTCTTGCTCTAAATTGGGCGGCGGAAAAAATCAAAAAAGAATTTGAGCTTGAAATTCCGGGGTGTATTCAGCAGGTGGATTTCTTAAGCAAAAAATTCCCTCCGCATAATGATATGAGAAACGGATATTTAGGAACTTATTTTCTTGAAAAGGAATTTGAAATAGCCGAGGTCGGTAAAGACGGGCATATAAGAATTCATTTTTCGGGAATTGCTCCGACATGCCATATCTGGATAAACGGCAGATATGCCGCAAAGAACATTTTCGGGATAGGGCATATCGACCTTGATATAACGGACCTTGTTATTAAAGGCAAAAACCGTGTGACAGTAGCTGTTACCGAACAGTATTCCTCTTTAATATCCGGAATGCGATTTTGCGGAATGAATTGGTCGGGGATTTACAGCGAGGCTTATATATACTCCGCAGGCAAGGTCAATTTATCCGATTGCTATATATCTTATAAAAATTCCAAAGCGCATGTAAAGGGATTTTTAAGCGGCAAAACAGGAGAAATCGTTAAGCTTACAGTTAAAATCGACGATAGGATATTTAAAAAAGAACTTACATTACAAAGAAATTCAGAGGAATTTTCAATAGAAATCAGAACCGACGGATTAAAGCGCTGGTCTTACAGAAGTCCGGAGCTTGTAAATGTCACGGTTTTGGCAGAAGATGAAAACGGAAATCTAAGTGAAGATTCATTTAAAACCGGCTTAAGGGAACTTGAAATAAAGGGCAGCCGTATAACGGTAAACGGTTTACCGACCTTCTTAAAGGGTACCGGATCCGAATATTATTCTCCGACAATCGCGCCTCTTACCGATAAAGGTATAATTGAGAGAAGATATAAAGCTTTGATTGATCACGGTTTTAATTTTTATCGCTGTCACACTTATATTCCCACAGATGAGGAAATGAGCATTGCGGACGAGATGGGAATAATGCTTGATGTCGAATTCGGGCTTGTTTCTAATTTCAATAAAACTACGCCTGTTGAAAAAGGCTTTGAAATGCTTGAAAAATTTGTCCGTAACTCGAGAAGACACCCGAGTGTAGTTATCTACAGTCTCGGTAATGAAGGCTCTCAGCTTATGGTTGAAAGCCAAATCGAGCGGAACAAAGCAAAACTCGGCTATAAAATTATAAAAGAGAATACAGATAATCAGCTTGCAATTCCTTGCTTCGGACTTCAGGGCGAGCTTCCCGATATTCCGTCCGATATCGAAACTCCTCATCTTTGGAGCGAGGATTTCAGAATTTCTTATGACGGTTTAACCGATATTCCTTGGGAGTATCTTGAAAAAACAACTCACTCTAAGCCTGCCGTAGTTCATGAATACGGAAAATTCGGAGTCTGGCCGAGCGTAAAGGAAGAAAAGGACTGTACGGTGGAATCGGGAATAAAATCCGACCACGGCACTCAGGCGCATAATTGGCTTAAACAAAACGGTCTTGCAGATATGGAAGATACGCTTATCGGAAATTCGCGCAAAAGCGCAATATCGTTCAGCAAAATCATTTTGGAGGAAGCGAGAAGGCAGCCTTTTATAAGCGGTTATGCTCTTTGGACATTTTTCAGGCGCTCCGGCTCGAATGCGGGCTTAAGCGACGATTGCGGTATAAACTATAACGGAAATCCCGAAATATTCAAAAACGGAGTAAATGCCGAAATTGCCGTTTTGATCGACCGCGGTTTTCAGAACAGAGCTTTGCAGTGCAATATTAAACAAACTATTAGATTTACACTCTCAAACTTTTCCGATAAAAAATCATCGGGAACGCTCTGTATAAAGCTTTTATGCGGAAAAGAGATTATATTCGAAAAATGCGATTTGGTTTTTGCCGATATCGGAGAAACTAAAAGCGTTTCGGATTTTGAATTCACTGTCGGTGAGGAATTTTCGGATAAAAAGCTTCAGATTAAGGCCGAATTCAGTTCTGATTGCGGAATATTTTCAAACAGCTGGGATTTTTGGGCTTTTGATGTTTCGGTTGATTACAGTAAAGTATTCCTGCATATAAGCGACATCAACCTTTTTAAAAGCCTTAAAAAGATTTTTCCGAATGCTCAGAGACTTTCTTCCGTTGATTCGGTTATTATAGGCTGCAGAAGCTGGAAAAATCCGACCCTTGCAAAAACAGCCGAGATGTTTTCGGATGTTCCCGTAATAACAGATGTTTATGACGGCGTAATAAAAGAATGCGTTGAAAATAAATTAAAAGTAATAATACTTGACAGCGGAAAGCTTCCCGAAAGCTGGTTTCTTCCTCCGATTTGCCCCGATCTCGGCGACCGTGATACAGGCAGATTTTTCACTTCTTTCAGAGCCGGATGGGATAGGGGAAAACTTGTTACCGTCGTTAAAAATGATAAACTTCTCGGAACATTTCCGAATGACGGATATTGCGATTTGCAATTTTATGATAATATTCAGGGTTCAAAGATTTTAAGACCCGAAAGTATCGCATCGGAATTTAAATCAGAAACCGAGAATATTATAGAATCCTTTTCAAAAATTCCCGTTGAAAGCAGTGAAAAAATTATTGTTCAGGACCCGAACGCAATAAAAGAACAGGAAACACCGTCAAAGGTCACTTTCAACGCAAGGGTTCAGGGATATCTGTTAAAGGTTAAGAAAAATGCTGTAGTTTCGACGCTTAAGCTTACGGATAATCCCTCGGGAATTTCACTTCTTAAAAATATTTTAAAAAATATTTAGCGTTTTATTTTTTTGTGCCGATAGGCACACATTGGTCTAATATCTAACATCTAATGTCTAAAATCTAAAACAATACCCCTCAGTCGCAATAAATTGCGCCAGCTCCCCTCTGTATGCTATCGCATAAGAAGGGAGCCTTGCTTTAGATTTTGCTGAAGCCCAAGCTTCCCCTTTAGACGAAAGGAAATTCCCCTGTTAGGGGAAATGTCCGCATTAGCGGACAAAAGGGTTCCCGTCTTCCGGAGGAAAAAGTGTCAAGGCGTAGTCCTTGACGATAGGGTTTGTTTATATCCGTGCGTAAGGCACACATCTAAAAACCCCCACAACCATTGATTGGTTGTGGGGGTGTATTTTAATCCTCAAAAAATCTGTTCAGCTGTTTTTTCTTTCGGATATAGAAGAATGCTCCCGTTCCTGCTCCCGCAAGCAATATTACGGCTGTTAATACTATTATCCATATCTTATTGCTTTGTCCGTTCTTTGCCTTGGTTTCATTATTCGTTTCATCTTTCATTACTTCGTCGGTTTCCTCGCTTATCTTACAAACCGCATAATTACTGAAATGACTTATTTTTGTTTTTACGGTACTGCCGTCCTCGCTGACCGCCGATTCAAGCTTTTCATAGCTTCCGTTTTCGGTTATATAATATACAGCTACATTCTTACCGAACCCTTTCGGTATCTCAAAGGTTACGGTTACTTCTCCGTTAGGCTGTATTTTTGCTCCGTTTAAGTATGCTGTTATATCATAAAGCTTAAATTCTTTGCAGATTTCCTTTAATATATTCTTTACCGATTCAAAGGCAGGATTGTCTTCCTTTATTTCTTCTACCCTTATTTCGCTTCCCTTTTCAAATGTACCCTCATTTGCTTCGAACAGCGTACCTGTTGCTTCATCCTTTACCGAGCAGGGTATTACCTCGCTTGCGGTTTCGCCGCAGCGTTTGCATTTACCCTCTTTAAGACCTGTTTCGCTTATAGTGGGTTCTTTTATTACGGTCGGGTTTTCAAAGTCATGGCCTAAGGCGGAAGTATTTCTTGTTTCGGCTGCTCCGCATACAGTACATTTTCTTTCCTGTATACCGCCGTCAGTACATGTAGGAGCCTTTAAATCCGACCAGTTTGAGAATTTATGGCCTAAGGGTTTAATGCTTTGAGTGGTTGTTTGTCCGCAGATGGTACATTTACCCGATTCCTCACCGCTTTCGGTACAGGTTGGCTGTTTGGTTACGGTAGGATTAGTAAAGCTGTGTCCTAAAGGATTTATTGCTCTTGTTTCTGTATGACCGCAACCCTTTTCCTTACAGCTTCGTTTTTCTTCGCCTGCCTGAGTGCATGTGGGGTCTTTTGTTTTATTCCAAGCGCCCATGCTATGACCCTTAGCGGGAATCGGTTGATCTTCTTCTATGCCGCAGACTTTACATTTTTTGGTTTGTAAGCCTTGTGCTGTACAGGTGGGATTTGTTTTTGTTTCATAACTGCCCCAGTTATGGTTATTGGTTTTAGGTAAGGTTTCATCTTTTACGGCTTTACAGGCGGTACATTCAAAGTGCTTAGAGCCTGATTCCTTACAGGTTGGCTGTTTGGTAACTGTTGCGTCCCAAGTATGGCTGCTTGTTTCTTCATGACCGCAGGCGGTGCAGGTGCGTTTATGTGTACTGTCGTTTACTTTGGTGTAGGCGGTATAGGTGTGAGTTTTGCAATTTACGGTTATATTGCCGGAGGTTGCCGAAAAACTGTTTTCATTGTAGATAGAATCATAGGAATCAAGAAAAATAAGTTTGACCGAAGTGTTTCCGACTTTAGCATTATCTTTAATTTTAAAGGTAAAGCTTGCTATAGTTCCCGTTTTTTTGTTATCTGATTTGCTTGAATAGTCAATCCAAGTTATTTTATAAGGAGAATTATAAACTGAACTTAAGTTTGCTCCTGCCAATAGTTTTGAATCGCTCACACCGATAAGACTTAGAACACCGGTGTCATATTCGACTTGTAATGACATTGTTGCAAGTCCGGGATTAGCGGTTAAATCTATACTCAAAGTAACACTGTCGCCTTGCTTTCCGCTTGCACTGCTCATTGCAAGACTTCCGCTTCCGGCGGCGGAAGACGGAACAAAGCATACTGTGCATATTAAAAATATTGAAGTTAAAAACATAATTATTTTTTTCATAAATTTTTCCTTCCTTAACCTAATTTAATATCCCAACCGTTTAAGTATCTTAAAAGCAAAAGTCCGTCAAGAGAATTTACTTTTTTGTCACCGTTTATATCCATAGCATCAGGATTGGCAATTACAACATTCCATCCGTTTAAATAACGCAACAGCAATAATCCGTCAAGTGAATTTATTTTACCGTCTCCGTTTACATCGCCGACGGTAAAGGGGAGAGGAAGTCCTTTTGAATTAAGGGTAAGCGCCGCATCATAAATAAAGTCGTTTTTCAAGCCTATAACGATATTTTTCCATTCGCTCGAATTGCCCTCGTAATAAACATTTTCAAGGTTTTCGCAATTTAAAAATGCTCCCGTATAAATTTCAGTAATGTTTTTGTTTAAAAAAATGTTTTTTAAGCTTTTACAAGCGAAAAAAGCATTTTTAGGCAAAACGGTAAATTTACCGTTGATTTCGGCATCGGTTAAAGCTATGCAGTTTGAAAAAGCTTCATTGCCAAGATAACTTAAAGATGAGGGAAGCTTTATTTTCTTAAGAGAAGTACAGCTCAAAAATGCCATAACTCCGATACTTTCGATATCAGACGAAAATGTTATGCTTTCAAGACTGAAATTCCAGCAGAAGGCTTCGTCGCCTATCTTTTTAACACTGTCGGGAATGCTAAGCTTTTTTAAACCCTCTGCGCCGTAAAATGCGGAATTTCCTATTTCCGTAACCGATCCGTCGCTCGGAATAATGCTGTTTTTGCATCCTAAAATCAAAGTCTTGTTTTCTGTGGATATCAGGCAGTTATCAATGCTTAAATAGTTTTCACAGCCCGATTCTATTTTTATTTCTTCAAGCTCAGAACACATTGAAAAAGCATTCTCTTCAATGGATTTTATGCTTGACGGCAGCTTAAGGCTTTTTAAGCTCGTACATTCGTAAAAAGCAAAACTGCCGATATGCTCTAAACCCGAAGAAATTTCAAGATTTTTTAGACTTGTGCATTCGCTGAAGGCTTTATTTCCGATACAAGATACACTGCCCGGAATTATAATCTCACTAAGCTTTGAGCAACCGAAAAAAGCTTCAGCGCCAATGCTTTTGACAGTATTTGCAATGCTTGCGCTTTTAAGAGCGGTAATATTTAAAAACGCTTTTTCGCCTATGCTTTCAACACCGTTTTCGATAATAACTTCGGTTATTGAATTGCCCCAAGGCGCCTCGCCGTCAATCATTTTGCCGTTTCCGCTTATTTTAAGAATTCCGTCTGTTACGCACCAGCTTAAATTTCCGCTTTTGCCGGAAGACTGTGCGTTTGTATTTAAAGTAAAACCTGATAAAAGACCGGAAATAATTAAAACGCAGGATAATAATATGCAAAAATGCCTTTTCATCGCTTTTCCTTTCATGAAAATAGTATTTGTTTTATATAATTATATCATGCTACATCACTTTTTTCAACAATTTACACCATACCTGAAGAATAATTTTTTTACCTTTTAGGCGAAAACTTTACTTTTTAAATAAAAGACCCCGCAGAATAATATCTGCAGGGTTAAGAGTGATTTACAAATCAGTTGTTGTCTAAAGAAACTGTTACTGTGCCTATTTTTTCATTTGCGGTGTCTTTTTTAAGAGCACCGTTAAGGGTAAGAGCTGCGTCTTTTTGCGGAGCGCTGTCATTGGCAGTACCGACAGCCGTAGGAAGAGTCAGCTCGTTATTTGAAAATGTACCGCCTATTTCGCTGTAAGCACTTTCAGGCGTATAACTCAGTGTTGCTTTTACGGGAGCGTTGGAATGGTTTACAACCGTGATTTTGTTGGCACCATCAACACAGCTCCATACCGCGTTTACCGTTCCGTCATAAGAATGGTCGGTAGGATTCCAAGTGCCTTCTGTTGAGTCGGTATATTTGAATTCCATACTGCCCCATTTAATATCGACGCTGTATACAGTCTGTGTTAAACCGCCTGCTTCATAAGTTCCCTTGACGGATTTTGAGTCCTGACCGTTTATGTTTTCAATAGGGGATACCGCGAACGCTGTCGGCATAACCGCAATTAGCAAAACCGATGAGATAATAATAGCTAAAAGTTTTTTCATAATAGGTTTCCTTTCGATTATAAAAATTTTAATTAAGTGATATTTTAACCGTTCCGACCTTTGTATACTCAGTTGTACCGCTTTTAAGCGTGCCTGAAAGCGTAAGCGCAGAAGTTACCTTATCAGCTCCGGCTGCATCGCCTTCAACACCTGCCGAAAGTGTATCCGAGGAAACACTTAAAGCACCTGAAATGCCGCTGAATTCCGAAGCCTTTTCATAGGAAAAATTTACATTTACAGGTTTGTTTGAATGATTTGTTACAATTACGGTGTTTCCGATTGAGCTCCAATTGGAGCTAAAATCACCGCCGTACTGATGAGTTTCGGGATTCCATTCTTTAGTGCCTGAATTTGAATAGGTGAACTGCATAGCTTCCCAAACAACATCAATACTGTAAACCTCGGGGATAATGGTTCTGTCAATGTATTTTGCCTGAACGTCGGATGTGTGAACATCGTCAATTCCGTTCAGCGTATTTTCTGCCGCAAAAGCGGAAAAAGGTGAAAAACACATTATTAAAGCAAGTGACAAAGCAAATTTTTTAATCGTTTTTTTCATTGAAGATCTCCTTTTATTATTTTTTTACAGTTATTGTAACCGGTATTTCCGTATTGACTACGGCTTTTTCTCCGCTTGTGCTGTCATAATAAGATACTATAAATTTACCGTTGTATCCGCCCTCGCTAAGTCGTTTTTCGGCGGTTTCCGTTATATCAAGCATTGTAATCCTGTTTCCGGGACTCAGCCTGCCGGTACTGAAAATCTCAGTATTGTCAATTATCAGCTGAAGTACCATATCCTGATTGGACCTTGTAGGATTTGCGAACATAAGACGAGCCTTTTTTTCGGATTTTGAAATTTCAATCTGCTTCGAATATGTTATGCTTACCGCCCCGCCGCCCTTCGGCTGGTCAAGCTTTTTATCTTCGTCGTCTCCTATGGGCTCGGCATGCCGTTCGGTATTGCTCGGCGCAAAATCCGGAGCAATAGGAGCGCTGTTTTTCTTCAGTCTGAAAGCTAATACTGTCAGCGCTGACGCAATTACTATAAGTAAAAGCAGCAGTAAAAGCAATAAAAGCAATTTTTTCTTTTTTTCTTTTTTTTCTTCGTTTTCAGTTTTATTGTTCATATCTTTTCACCTCCGATTAAAAAACAGTTCGGGTGCTGATATTTATGTTATATATCTTTCTGATAATATATAAAAAAGCCACCCAAAAGAGTGACTTTTTTCGTAAATGGTTGTTTTCAGAACTTGTTTGGTTTTAATATGACGCAGACAGTAAGTTTTCCGTTATCGTTGCGATAGCTTATATCGCCGTTATACTTTTTTGCCGCAAATAAAATACTTGAAATTCCTATTCCTGTTTCTTTTAACATAAGATTTTGGATTTCAAGTCCGTCCCTGCAGGGATTGCTGCAAACGATAACGGTTTTATCGGACACTGTTTTTATATTGACGGATATTTCTTTAAACTTTCCGCTTTCGTTGCAGCCGTTAATTGCATTTTCAAGAATATTTGAAAGAATTGCCACCAGATCCATATCGGAAATACCGATATCAGGCTTGGTATCGGCGGACACAGAGACTGTTATACCTTCATTCTGCGCCTTTTGATAAAAGCTGTTAAGAATGGCATTGACCGTAACATGGGGGCAAAATTCCGTTTGCTTAAAGCTGTCAAGGCTGAGATTATACTCTTCAATGTATTTAAGCGCGTCATTCATATCGCCTTTTTTAAGTATAGCTGCGATATTGTTGTTATGATGTCTTATATCGTGACGGACGGTTTTATTATATAGCTCGTTTTCCTTAGCGCTTTCAAGCTGGTTTTGAAGATAAACAATATTCTGACGGGTAAGCTCGGCATTGCCTTCATCTATCATAGATCTTATTGTTCCGAAAATAACCGACATTACAGAGGCATACAGCAAAACAGAAACAATAAAAAGAGAAAGATAGACCTTAATGCTGCCGCAACCTGAGTAGAATACTATCATAAATATCGCAAATATAATCAGAAAAAGAAACGATACGACCGAAATTGAATACCATGTTTTGCGCCTTTGCCCCGAAACAATTCTCATAAAAGGTCTAAGATTTATTATATAAATAAAAAACATCGGAATAAACAAAACCGTTCGTATAATATTCCTCGCATAATAAACCGTAAGCGGGGGAAAGCCCTTAAAAAGAATAATGCTTATTACTACCGATAGAGTGCCGAGTATGCTGAAAACATTTGCATAGCTTACAAAAAGAAATGTTTTTTTGCAAATCGGGTCAGCCGAGGTGGCAATAAAAACGATAAAAGCAAATATAATTGTACTAATATATCCTATTGTATAGAAAACGGGACTTTCTCCGAAAATCATACTCAAAACTACAGGCACGGCGCAGAATATTACCAAAAACAAAGAATATACAGTTACGGTTGTTTTTAAGGAAAATTTTCTTTCGGTCATGGTCTGGAAGGCTATCGCATGAGTAATACCCAAAAGCACACAAGAAATAATATTATGTATCATTCTCCCACAGCCTCCTTTGAATAAAAATCGAAGTATTTTTCTCTTATCTCATTTCTGAGTCTTCTCGGAACAGGGATTATATCGCCGTCAGACATTTCAAGCTCTGATATGAGCATACTTTGAACATTGCGCAGATTGACTACATACGACGCGCCGACAGCAATAAAGCAGTTTTCCTTTAAAAAAGTTTTTTTAAGCTCTGAAAGTGAGGCGTGCGTTTTTAAGACCTTGCCGGATTTTAAATGAATTTCAACATTGTGGTTTCTTGCTTCTGCGTAAAGAATCTGAAAGAGGTCAATGCGGTAAATTTCCCGTCCGCAGGAAACTGTTAAAAAGAATCTGTTTGCTCTTTTTTTAATAACTCTGTCAAGCGCTTCCGTTATTCGTTCTTTTGTATAAGGCTTTGTAAGATAGTCGCTTGCGTGCAGGGAAAAGGCTTCGACGGCAAATTCCGAACTTGCGGTGAGAAAAACTATATCTGTTTCGCTGTCATTCATATCCAATATTTCTTTAGCAACATCGGTTCCTAAAATTCCCGGCATACAGATATCCAAAAGCGCAATATCGGGCGCTCCGCTTTTATGAATAGCATCCAGCATTTCGGACGGATTGAGAAAGCTTTTTACGGATATCGGAAGCTCGGAATTCGCAAATGAATATTCCGAAACTATTTGATTTATATTGTCAAGCTCATTTTTCTGGTCGTCACATATCATAATAATCAATGAAATCACCTACCCAAGGTAATTATAACATAATAAAAAATAATTTCAATGTGGTATCCTTTTTTGCTTTACAAAACTCTTCTTCTTTTATCTCTTATCTAAAAACGGCAATTTTAGAGAAGAGTGAAGAATGGGAATTGAAAAGTGAAAAGCACCAAAAATAAACGGTTACAGTGCCGAAGGCATTCTCACAAAGGGTTGGCAGTGAACCAAAGGCGTTGCGAATGCGCTTACAAATGAGCAGCCGACGTGAACGTGACCCTTTGTGAACAAGGAGGAACGGTACAGCGGGCGACTGATTTTTTATGAAATAAAAAATCGGAACAAGCGTAACTTGTTCCGACGTGGTGCGGATGAAGGGACTTGAACCCCCATGTCAAAGACACCAGATCCTAAGTCTGGCGCGTCTGCCAATTTCGCCACATCCGCAGATATATTTATTTTGTTTATCTATTTTACTTTAAATGCTTAAAAAAGTCAAGCATTTAAAGTAAAATGATGTTAATAGCGCGGAAATTTATAAATTTTTAAAAAACTCTTCAAGTTTTTTTGCGGCTTCCTTGGTTTCTTCGGTATCTCCGAAAGAGGAAAGCCTGAAATAACCCTCGCCGCAAGTTCCGAAGCCGACCCCAGGGGTGCCTATTATCTGCTTTTCGGTTAAAAGTCTGTCAAAGCAGTCCCAGCTTGAAAGACCCTCGGGACATTTAAACCAGATATAAGGCGCGTTTTTTCCGCCGCAGTACCAAATATTGCATAAATCCAGCGATTGCATTATAGTTTTTGCGTTTTTGCGGTATATATCGAGATTTTTATGAATCTGCTTCTGTCCTTCTTCGGAAAATACCGCAAGCGCTCCGCTTTGAACAATGTAAGAAACGCCGTTCGTTTTAGTGGTCCGGTTTCTTACCCACATTTCATTAAAAGACATTCCGTTTCTTTTTAATGTTTCGGGAATTATTGTATAACCGCACCTGACTCCCGTAAATCCGGCGGTTTTTGAAAGCGAACATATTTCTATCGCACAGCTTTTGCTGCCCTCGATCTCAAAAATACTGTGGGGAATATTATCTTCGGTTATAAAAGCCTCATATGCGGCGTCGAAAATAATAAGCGAATCATTTTTTATTGCATAATCTACCCAAGCCTTAAGCTTTTTGTAATCAAATACCGCACCCGTAGGGTTATTGGGCGAGCAAATGTAAATTATATCGGCTTTAAGCCTTTCGTCGGGCAGGGGAGCAAAGCGGGTAGTATTGTCCGAAGGAATATGTATGATTTTATGGCCTGCTATTATGTTTGAATCTACATAAGCCGGATATGCAGGCTCTATAACCATAGCGGTATTATCCTTAGAAAACAAATCAAGAATACTGCCCAAATCGTCTCCCGCGCCTGACGATATAAATATTTCGTCTGTTTTTAAGTCGACATTCCTGTTTGCGTAATACCCCGCAATTGCTGTTTTTAATTTTTCCCAGCCGCATTCCGGCATATACCCGTGAAAGGTTTCTTTCATGGACTGGTCGTTTACGGCTTTAAGCATAGCCTTGATAACAGCGTCGCATAAAGGAAGCGTTACATCGCCGACGCCGAGCTTTAAAAGCTTTTTATCGGGGTTTGACTGCTGATACTTTTTAATCTTTTGTTCTATGTCATAAAATAAATATGAGCCTTTTAAATGCTTATAATTTTCATTGGGTTTCATGTTTCTCCCTGATTTCTCTATTTTCCGCTGTCACCGTAGTTTGAAAGCACTCTTGCTGAGGGATCGTTTACATCGCAGCCTTTCCATGATTTATTAGGCATCCAGAAGCCCGTTATCATTTCGGACTGACCCTCGTAGTATTTTTCAAATACCTCTCTGTAATAGAGCGATTCTTTTGTAAACGGCATCGCGTGTGTGTATTTTTTGCGCTTTTCTTCAAATTCCTCGTCAGTGTAAAAGCTGTTTGCGTATTCTTTCATATAGTCAACCATTGAATGACCGACAGCGTCCGAAAACGCGGCTTTTTCACGGTAAAGAATATCGTGGGGGAGATAGTCGCCCTCAAAAGCGCGGCGCAAAAGATATTTGCCCTTGTTGTATTTGTTCATTTTCTTTTCGGGGTCTACGGACATAACATATTTTACAAAATCCAGATCTCCGAAAGGAACCCTTGCCTCTAAAGAGTTTACGGAAATACACCTGTCTGCTCTTAATACATCATATTCATGAAGCTCATGTATTCTTTTAACGGACTCTTTTTGGAATTCGTCGGCACTGGGAGCAAAATCGGTGTATTTATATCCGAAAAGCTCGTCTGAAATTTCACCTGTCAGTAAAACCCTTATATCGGTGTTCTCATGAATCCATTTGCAAAGCAGATACATTCCCATGCTCGCTCTTATGGTCGTTATATCATAGGTTCCGAGCAGCTTAATAACCGTTTCAAGCGAAGATAAAACATCTTCTTTGGTCATTATAACCTCGGTATGCTCGCTGCCTATATAATCCGCAACCTCTTTCGCGTATTTCAAATCTATCGCGTCGGTGTTCATGCCTATTGCAAAGGTCTTTATCTTCTTTTTTGTTTCCTTTGCGGCAATTGAGCAGACGAGCGAAGAATCAAGTCCTCCCGAAAGAAGAAATCCTACCTTTGCGTCTGAAACAAGGCGCTTTTTAACGCCTGCTGTCAGCTTGTCATGAATGTTTTTGCAAACGGTGTCAAGGTCATCATCGCAAACCTTTTCCACCTTGGTTATGTCACAGTACCGAATAAATTTTCCATCCTCAAAATAATACCCCGGGGGAAACGGCATTATCTTGTCGCTCAAACCGATAAGGTTTTTAGGCTCGCTGGCGAAAATATAAGCGCCTTTTTTGTCCTGACCGTAATAAAGCGGTCTTATTCCTATCGGGTCTCTTGCGGCGATATATTTCTTTTTTTCGCCGTCATAAATAATAAGGGCAAATTCCGCGTCTAACATTTTAAACATTTCGGTGCCGTATTTTTCATAAAGCGGAAGAAGAATTTCGCAGTCTGAATCGCTTTTAAAGGTGTATTCTTTACATAATTCCTTTTTGAATTTTTCAAATCCGTAAATTTCCCCGTTACATACGCAGTAGCTTTCTTTTAATTTAAAGGGCTGCATACCCTCGTCGGTAAGACCCATTATGGCAAGCCTGTGAAATCCTAAAAAGCCTGAGCCGGTATCTATAATTCTGCTGTCATCGGGACCTCTTGAAACGGTCCTGTCAAAGCCTGTTTTAAAAACGGAATAGGCGGCATCGCTGCTGCAAAAACCCATTATTGAACACATATTAAAACCTCCGTAAAAGAAATTTCAGCATTCAATAGGGCAAGTGCTGTTTCTCGCGGTGCCACCTATCTTTGAACTCTAACTTGCCGAGATAACGGTCGGCATACCGTATCGCCTACTTGAAACAATCTTTCGGGTCAAGACTCGTCGGGGGTTACCCGAAAGCGGAATTTATCTTGCATGGCTCTCACCGTCCCATACTCGCTGTAAAGAGTTTTCCGCCGGACATATCCCGACTCAAACGCCTTTTTTATTCTTATTCTACATCCTGCAAAGCGTCATAGCCCTCTTCACCGGTTCTTACCTTTACGACATTTTCAACATCATAAACAAATATCTTGCCGTCTCCGATGTGTCCGGTGTACAGAACCTTTTTAGCGGTTTCTATAACACTTCTTACAGGAATCTTACTTACAACTATATCAAGCTGAATTTTCGGCAGAAGCGTTGCCTCAACCTCAACTCCGCGGTAGTATTCTGGCTTACCCTTTTGAATTCCGCAGCCTAAGACATGCGAAAGGGTCATACCCGTAATTCCAAGCTCAAGCAAAGCTTTTTTAAGCGCCTCAAACTTATATTCCTTGCATATAATTTCAATCTTTGTAAACTTAGGCGTTTTCCCGTCGATTTCTTCAAAAGAAGGAACCTTTTTAACGGGTATCGCTTCGGCAACAGGGATATCTCCCGTAACAGCCGTTACATCTTCGCCATCCTCTGTAAGAGTGTCGGGGAGCATTGCAAAGCCTGCATAAGCCGTAAGCAAACCGTGCTCTGAAATATCAAGTCCCGCAATCTCGTCCTCGGCAGATGCTCTGAGTCCTATAGTATGCTTTAGAATTAAGAATACTACGGTTATAATAACACTTACATAAGCCGCTACCGAAACAACGCCCAAGGTCTGAACTCCTAAGAAATGGAATCCGCCGCCGTAGAACACGCCTTTTTCGGTTGAAACGCCCGTTGCGAAAAATCCTGTAAGAATAGTGCCTAACGCACCGCATACGCAGTGAACGGAGATTGCTCCGACGGGGTCGTCGATTTTTGCAACCTTATCGAAAAATTCAACTGACAAAACAATTACAATTCCGAATACAACTCCCATTATCGCCGCACCGAGCGGATCTACAGCATCGCAGCCTGCCGTTATACCGACGAGACCTGCAAGAGCAGCGTTATAGGTCATAGAAACATCAGGCTTTTTGTATCTTATCCAAGTGAAAATAAGCGTTACACAGCAAGCGACGGCAGCCGCAAGGTTGGTATTGAAGAAAACTCTTCCTGCGCTGATCATAAGCTCATCTGAATCCATGCCGACGGTTGAAGCGCCGTTGAAACCGAACCAGCAGAACCAAAGAATGAATACTCCGAGCGCCGCAAAGGTCAGGTTATGCCCCAAAATTGCTCTCGGCTTGCCTTTTTTATCATATTTTCCGATACGCGGACCTAATATTGCAGCGCCTATAAGAGCGCATATTCCGCCGACCATGTGAACTGCCGTTGAGCCTGCAAAATCATGAAATCCTAATTTTGAAAGCCAGCCGCCGCCCCAGATCCAATGTCCCGAAACAGGATAAATGAAAAGCGAAATTGCCGCGGAATAAATGCAGTATGCGCTGAATTTAGTTCTTTCTGCCATTGCGCCCGAAACAATTGTTGCGGAAGTTGCGCAGAAAACAGTCTGAAATATTGCATAAGCCCATAGCGGAACGCCTGCCGGTAAAATATGGCTGTAATCTTTCATTATAAGAGGGTCTATCCAACCGAATAGTGCAGAACCCGACCCGAACATTATACCGAAACCGATAAGCCAAAAACAGGGTGTTCCTATACAGAAATCCATTAGGTTTTTCATAAGTATGTTTCCGGTGTTTTTAGCCCTTGTAAAGCCTGCCTCGCACATTGAAAAGCCTGCTTGCATAAAGAATACCAACGCGGCGCCTACAAGCACCCAAATGGTATTTACCGCACTGTAAGTCATTTTTGTTTCCTCCTTATTTTACCCCGAAAAGCAGCTCTCCGTATGTCGGGAATGGCCAGTATTTTTCGGCAGTTAGTGTTTCGGCTTCGTCACAGGGAACCCTGAGTGCTGCCATTTTATTTAAAATTACATCTCTTATCATAACAGATTCCTCGGTTATATCGCTTGCCGTCTTAAGCTCTATAAGCGATTTTTCAAGTTCGCATACAGCGGTATAAATTTCGTCGGATAAGAGAGAAAGTCTCGAAATAGTTTCCGACTCGTATTTTGAAGTAAGCCCCGGAACAGCCTCAACCTTTAATGAAGCTGTTTTTGAAAGCTCCTTGATATAGCTTTCAATGGCAGGTAAAATTTCTTTCTTTGTCATATCAACCATTGTAAGGGCTTCAATATTTACGGTCTTGCAATAGTTTTCAAGAGTGATCTCGTAACGCGAACGGATTTCAGCCTCTGTAAATACCTTTAATGAGGTGAGCATTTCAACGTTCTTTTTGTCAAGAATTTTAGGAAGCGCGTCGGGAGTAGTGCGGAGATTTAAAAGTCCGCGCTTTTCGGTTGCCTCTTTTATCCATGAATCGTCATAACCGTTTCCGTTAAATATAATTCTCTTGTGGTCCTTAATGGTCTTTTTAATCATATCGTGAAGAGCGGTTTCGAAATCTTCTGCGTTTTCAAGCCTGTCGGCGTAAATTTTAAGCGATTCGGCAACTGCGGCGTTTAGCATGATATTTGTGCAGGCAATGCTGTTTGAAGAGCCGAGCATTCTGAATTCAAACTTATTTCCCGTAAATGCGAACGGAGATGTACGGTTTCTGTCGGTGTTGTCGCGTGTGAATTTCGGAAGAATATGTACGCCGAGCTTCATAACCGTTTTTTCCGTTCCGCTGTAGGGCTTGTCGTTTTCTATTGCGTCAAGCACTGCGGTAAGCTCGTCTCCTAAAAACATCGAAACAACTGCCGGCGGCGCTTCGTTAGCACCTAAACGGTGATCGTTTCCTGCTGTCGCCACGGCAAGTCTTAAAAGGTCCTGATAATCGTCTACCGCTTTTATGACAGCACAAAGGAAAAGTAAGAACTGGGCGTTTTCATAGGGCGTCTCGCCGGGGGTTAAAAGGTTAACTCCCGTGTCGGTTGCCATTGACCAGTTATTGTGCTTGCCCGAACCGTTGACACCCGCAAAGGGCTTTTCATGCAAAAGACAAACAAGTCCGTGCTTAGCCGCAACCTTCTGCATAATTTCCATTGTAAGCTGGTTGTGGTCGGTCGCAATATTAGTGGTAGCATAAATCGGGGCTAATTCATGCTGAGCAGGAGCAACCTCATTATGCTCGGTCTTTGCCAATATTCCGAGTTTCCATAGCGTTTCATTAAGATCTGCCATAAATTCGGCAACCCTCGGCTTGATAACTCCGAAATAATGGTCGTCAAGCTCCTGACCTTTTGGAGGCTTTGCTCCGAAAAGCGTTCTTCCGCAGAACTGCAGATCCTTTCTCTTATCAAACATTTCCTTAGGAATGAGGAAATATTCCTGTTCGGGGCCAACAGAGGTTCTTACACATTTAACATCCGTATTTCCGAAAAGCTTTAGAATTCTTAATGCCTGCTTGTTAAGCGCCTGCATGGAGCGGAGAAGAGGCGTTTTTTTATCGAGCGCCTCGCCGCCGTAAGAACAAAAGGCGGTAGGAATACAAAGTGTCTTATCTTTAATAAACGCATATGAGGTCGGGTCCCAAGCGGTATATCCTCTTGCCTCGAATGTGGCTCTTAAGCCGCCTGAGGGGAAAGAGGACGCGTCGGGCTCGCCTTTTATAAGCTCCTTGCCCGAGAATTCCATAATTACTCCGCCGTCGGGAGAGGGGGAAATAAAGCTGTCGTGCTTTTCAGCGGTAATTCCGGTAAGAGGCTGGAACCAATGTGTAAAATGAGTGGCTCCGTGTTCAATCGCCCAATCCTTCATTGCGTTTGCAACCGCATTAGCTACATCGTTTTTAAGGCTTGCGCCCTCGTCAATGGTTTTTTTGAGCGAATTATAAACATCGCTCGGCAGCTTTGCCTTCATTACGCGGTCATCAAAGACCAGACTTCCGAAATATTCCGGTACTGTTTTCATAAAAACACAACTCCTTGAAATAAAATAAAAGCGAGGCAAATGGCGGTTATCCCTTTAAAGGAATAAGACACCTTTGCCTCGCAAATATAAGCATAGAATAAAAAAAGAAGCGTCAAAAGGGGAATACCCTTAAGACGCCTTTGCCTTCTATGCGTGACATTATACTCGCTTTGATTTCATTTGTCAACCCCTTTTTTTTAAAATTTTTAAAACTTGACAAAATTTAACTCGGGTGATATAATATGTAAACCAAAATAATGAGCAAAGGCGTTCATTTACGGCATTTTTCGCCGTATTTGAGCGCTTTTTTATTTTGTGTGACAGGGCTCGAACCTGTCACGCCTACGAAACAAAATTTTGCATAATACATTGCCTCAAAACTTGAAATACGGCAGTATTCCTGCGTTTAGTCGGCTTCGTCTTATAACAAAATTTTTAGTTTCGATAGGTTAAAAGTTTCTGCCGCTTTAATTTTATTCGGCGAAGTGAGAAATTTGCAGCAAGGCCGGCGCCTTGCACAATCACACGCAAAGCCGCAATCTAAAAGGCGGTGAGCTAAACCGCGGCAGGTTCGAGTCCTGCCACACTATCCGGAAAGGGGAATACTTATGAAAAAAGAGGGAGAAATCAGAATTCCTTCGGGCTGCGCGATTTCCGCAATCATTTCCGAAAACGGAGAAAAAATGACAGGTGAAACGATTATAAAAAGTATGATTCCGATGCATGACAGGTCAAACGGCTTGGGCGGCGGCTTTGCGGCTTACGGAATATATCCCGAATATAAGGAGCTTTATGCGCTTCACATTTTTTATAATGATAATGAGGACAGGGTAGAATGCGAGCGGTTTTTAAAGGACAGCTTTGAAATTGTAAAGGCCGAGAATATCCCTATAAGAAAAATTCCCGAAATCACGGATGTTCCCTATATTTGGAGATATTTCGTTGCTCCTCTTTCAAGCGTTCTTTCACGACTGCAGCTTGACGAAAAGGAATATGTCGCAAGAACGGTTATGCACATAAATACGGATTTAAACGGCGCTTATGTATTTTCAAGCGGCAAAAATATGGGAACATTCAAGGCTGTCGGATTTCCGGAGGATGTCGGAAGATTTTACAGGCTTGAAGAATACGAGGGCTATTCTTGGACGGCTCACGGAAGGTACCCTACAAATACCCCCGGCTGGTGGGGCGGAGCGCATCCGTTTTCACTGCTTGATTATTCCGTTGTCCATAACGGCGAGATTTCCTCTTATGACGCAAACCGCCGATATATAGAGATGTTCGGCTATAAATGCACATTGCAGACCGATACCGAGGTTATAGCCTATATTGCCGATTATCTTTTAAGAAGACAAAAGCTCACGCTTAGCGAAACCGCCTCTGTTATCGCAGCGCCGTTTTGGAGTACGATTGATAAAAAAGAGCCGTTAGATAAGGACAGACTTGAATATTTAAGAAAAATCTATCCGAGCCTTTTAATAACAGGACCTTTTTCTATAATATTAGGGTTCACGGGCGGACTTATGGCACTTAATGACAGATTAAAGCTGCGCTCAATGGTAACGGCGAAAAAGGACGGTAAGGTTTATATCGCGAGCGAAGAGGCGGCAATAAGAGCCATGAACCCCGATATTGATACGGTCTATGCGCCGTCGGGCGGAGAACCGATAATAGTAAATGTCAAGGAGGGGAGATTCTGATGCCGCTTGATTATATTTATCCGGAATTTGAAGTTATAAGAAATTCCGACAAATGCACAAACTGCAGAATTTGCGAAAAGCAGTGTTATAACGGCGTTCATTCATTTAATGAGAAAAAAGGCGTTATGGTAAGCGACGATTCAAAATGCGTCGACTGTCAGCGCTGTGTTTCGTTCTGCCCTGCACATGCGCTTAAAATCAGGAAAACCGACTGTGCTTTAAGAGAAAATGCAAACTGGCAGTCGGATACCGTAAAAGAAATTTACAAACAGGCTTCAACCGGAGGAGTTTTGCTTTCATCAATGGGAAGCCCTGTAAAAATGCCTGTTTATTTCGATAAAATTCTTATAAATGCGTCTCAGGTTACAAATCCGCCCATCGACCCGTTAAGAGAACCTATGGAAACAAAAGTATTTTTAGGCAAAAAGCCTGCCGAGATAAGAAGAGACGAAAACGGCAATATAATAACCGATATTCCGCCTCAGCTCGAGCTTTCCGTTCCCATTATGTTTTCCGCTATGAGCTACGGGTCAATAAGCTACAATGCCCATGAAAGCTTGGCAAGAGCAGCAAAGGAGCTTGGAATTTATTATAACACCGGTGAGGGCGGACTTCACGAGGACTTTTATGTTTACGGAGAAAATACAGTCGTTCAGGTGGCATCGGGAAGATTCGGAGTTTATGAAAAATACCTTAATGCGGGCGCCGCAATTGAAATCAAAATGGGACAGGGAGCAAAGCCTGGAATAGGCGGCCATCTGCCGGGGACTAAAATAGTAGGCGATGTTTCAAAAACAAGAATGATACCCGAGGGCTCGGACGCAATTTCACCCGCACCTCATCATGATATTTATTCAATTGAGGATTTAAGACAGCTTGTTTTTTCAATAAAGGAAGCAACAGGCTATAAGAAGCCGATAATTGTTAAGGTTGCGGCTGTACATAATATTGCGGCTATTGCGAGCGGAATAGCAAGGAGCGGAGCCGATATTATTGCCATTGACGGATTCAGGGGCGGAACCGGCGCCGCACCGACAAGAATAAGAGACAATGTCGGAATACCTGTTGAGCTTGCTCTTGCGGCGGTTGATACAAGGCTGAGAGACGAGGGAATAAGAAATAATGTTTCATTGATTGCAGGCGGCAGCATAAGGTCGGCTTCGGACGTTATAAAAGCCGTAGCCTTAGGCGCGGACGCATGCTATATTGCGACAGCGGCGCTTTTGGCTCTCGGATGTCACCTTTGCAGGTGCTGTCAGCAGGGTAAGTGTAACTGGGGAATAGCTACCCAGATTCCCGAGCTTGTAAACAGGCTTGATCCCGATGAGGGAAGCAGGAGGCTTGTGAATTTAGTCCGTGCTTGGCAGCATGAGATAAAAGAGATTATGGGCGGAATGGGAATAAATTCCATAGAGGCGCTGAAAGGCAACAGACTTATGCTTCGCGGGATAGGTCTGAACGCTAAAGAACTTGAAATCTTAGGAATTTCCCATGCGGGAGAATAGAGGTGTGAAATTATGATTATAAACGCAGAAAAAAACGGTTTTAAAGAGCTGAATAATCTTATAAGGAATTCTTCAAAATCCTGCGAAATAGTCAACTGTCTCGGACAAAGGTTTATAGGAACGGGAATGAGCGATGTTTCGATTTCGATTGAGGGAATACCCGGAAATGCGCTCGGCGCTTACCTTACCGGTGCGGAGATTACCGTTAAAGGAAACGCTCAGGACGCTGTCGGAGATACTATGAACGACGGGAAAATCATAATTCACGGAAATGTCGGCGATGCGGCGGGATATGCCATGCGCGGCGGTTCAATTTATATTAAGGGAAACGCCGGCTACAGAGCGGGAATTCACATGAAAGCTTATAAGGATAAGAAACCGCTTATTGTTATAGGCGGCAGAGCAGGAAGTTTTTTAGGCGAATATCAGGCAGGCGGTCTGATAATAGTGTTAGGACTTAATTCCGATAATAAGCCGATTGTCGGCAATTTTCCATGTACCGGAATGCACGGCGGCAAAATGGTTTTAAGAGGAAAAGCCGATAATATAGAATTTCCGAAATCGGTTTCGGTCAAAAAGGCGGACGCGGAGGATTTGGCGGAAATCAGCCCCTTTGTGGAAAAATACTGTGCTTATTTCGGCTTTGACTTTGAAAAAATCATAAAGGAAAAATTTACTGTAATAACCCCCGATACCAATAACCCTTATAAACAGCTTTATGTTGCGAATTAAACCTTTGACTTTATTTAGATTATTATATATAATAAAAGCAGTAGATTTGCTACTGCTTTTATTTTTTTTAAAGGAGATTTTTATGCTTAGTATAAGGGAACTCAATAAAAGCTACGGCGATAAAAAAGTCGTAAATAATCTTTCGCTCGAGATAAATTCGGGTGAGATTTACGGATTTATAGGCCATAACGGCGCGGGAAAAACCACCACAATAAAATCCGTATGCGGAATTTTAAAATTTGACAGCGGAGAAATCACCGTTGACGGCGTTTCGGTTACGGAAAATCCGCTCGAATGCAAGAAGAAAATAGCTTACATTCCCGATAATCCCGACCTTTACGATTACATGACGGGTATGAAATATCTTAATTTCATTGCCGATATTTTCGCAGTTCCTACAGATTTGAGAAAAGAAAGAATAGAAAAGTATTCAAAGGTTTTTGAAATAGAAAAGGACCTTTCGTCTCCTATATCTTCATATTCTCACGGAATGAAGCAGAAGCTTGCCGTAATTTCGGCATGGATTCACGAGCCGAAGCTTATCGTTATGGATGAGCCGTTTGTCGGTCTTGACCCTAAGGCTTCCCATGAGCTTAAATGTATGATGCGCGAGTTTTGTGACAGAGGAGGAGCAATTTTCTTTTCAACCCATGTTTTGGAGGTCGCCGAAAAGCTTTGCGATAAGGTAGCCATTATTAAAAACGGTGTTCTTATAAAATCGGGCACTATGGAAGAGGTCAAGGGCGACGAAAGCCTTGAAAGCGTTTTCTTGGAGCTGGAGGAAAAATAAATGGTTAAAATTCTTCTTAAAAAACAGCTGTATGAAATAAATCAGAGCTTTTTTTATAACCGCAAAAAGGGAACCGCAAGGTCTAAGACTTCAAGCGTAATTTTTATAGTTTTCTTTGTTTTGCTTATGCTTGTTGTTTTGGGAGGCATTTTCGGCGGTCTCTCGGTTGCGCTCGGCAAGCCTCTTATCAGCGCGGATTTGGGCTGGATGTATTATTGTATTATGACAGGCGTTGCAATAATGCTCGGCGTTTTCGGAAGCGTTTTCAATACTTATTCGAGCCTTTATAATGCTAAGGACAACGATCTGCTTTTATCTATGCCTATTCCTGTTAAGGATATTATAATCTCAAGACTTTTGGGCGTTTATCTTATGGGGCTTATGTATTCGGGAATTGTAATTATCCCGTCCGCAATAGTCTATCTTTTTTTAAAGGGACTTTCATTCAAAGCGTTTTTAGGAAGCCTTATGCTTGTTATAAATATTTCGGTTTTCGTTTTTGTGCTTTCCTGCGCTTTAGGACTTTTAGTTGCAAAAATTACGCTTAAGCTTAAAAACAAAAGCTTTATAACGGTTCTTTCGTCGCTTGTATTTATAGGAGTATATTATTTCTGCTATTTTAAAGCAAGCTCAGTTATTACTTCAATTATTAAGAATGCTGCCGAAATAGGAGGTAAGCTTAAAGCGAATTATTATCCTGTATATTTTACAGGTAAATCGGGCGAGGGTGATATTGTTCCGTTGCTCTGCGTTACCGGCGTTGTTGCGGTTTTGTTCTATTTAACTTATCTGCTCGTTTCAAAAAGCTTTCTGAAAATTGCGATTTCTTCTGCGTCGGCAAGAGGAAAGATAAAAAAAGAAAAAGTTTCGCAGCTTCGTCCTGTTAAATCGGCTCTTCTCGCAAGAGAATTCAGGCACTATACTTCAAGCGCGCCTTATATGCTTAACTGCGGACTCGGAAGTCTGCTTATTGTAATGGCATGCGCCGCTATCCTTATAAAAGCAAAGACGGTAAGATCCTTTGCCGGGCTTATGGGAAATTTCGGCGGCAAGGAAATTGTTTATTTCGTAATTGCCGCAATGCTCTGCTTTATATCTTTTACAAACGATATTACGGCTCCTTCGGTTTCCCTTGAAGGAAAAAGCTTTTGGATTATCCGCAGTCTTCCTGTAAAAACAATAGATATTTTAAAAGCTAAGCTTGAGCTTCATATAATCCTTACAAGCGTTCCGCTTCTAATTTGCAGCATAATAATTTCAGCAGTAATAAATATGCCGGTGCTTTATTCGGTTTTAACCGTAGTTTTGACTCAGGTAACAGTACTGCTTTCGGCTTTGTTCGGACTTTATATGAATGTTTTAAAGCCTAATCTTAATTGGGCAAATGAAACAGCGGTTGTAAAGCAGAGCCTTTGCGTGTTTTTTAATCTTGTCGGCGGCTGGTGCTATACCCTCGTCACCTTCGGCGTATATTGGTTTTTCAGAAAAGCTGTAAATGCCGGAATTTATATGCTTGTTTTGACTTTGATTTCTTCCGCCCTTTGCGTTTTGCTTTATAAGCTGCTTAAAACAAACGGCGTTAAACGGATAGAAAGTTTATGATTTTAATCGCTTATAAAAGCTGTCTCGATAATAGTGACTCAAGGCATGAAACAGGGGTTTATTTAAGAAACCGCCTTTTAAAAGCGGCTTTCGGCAGGGATGTTCGGGAAAAAGTTTATATAGGAAAAAATTCAAGACCGTGTATTGATATTGAAAATGCCGATATTTCCGTTTCCCATTCAAAAAAGGCTGCCGCGGCGGCAGTAAGCTTTAAAGGAAACCTTGTTTCGGAGCATTTGCCTGAAAATGCCGTTATTATAAACGCAGATATTGACCGTATCGGAATAGATATTCAATTTATAGAAAAAAAGAGATTTTTTTTAAAAAAAAGAATTGTCGGAAAGTATTTTTCTGAAAAAGAAAAGAATTATATAATAAATCTCAAAGATGAATGTTTTTTTGAAGAATTTTTTAAAATGTGGACCTTAAAGGAAAGCTTTGCGAAATCAAAAAGCGGCGGAATAAAGGATGTTAAAAACTGCGATACATTTAAAATTTCACCCGTATTTTCAAAAAAAATCAAATTCGGGGAAGAAGAATATTTCCTTAGTGTGACAGGGCTCTAACCTGTCACGCCTACGAAACAAAATTTTGCATAATACATTGCCTCAAAACTTGAAATACGACAGTATTTCTGCGTTTAGTCGGCTTCGTCTTATAACAAAATTTTTAGTTTCGGTAGGTTAAAAGTTTCTGCCGCCGAGTTTTTTATTCGGCGAAGCGAGAAATTTGCAGCAAGGCTGGCGCCTTGCAAAAATGAACGCAAAGCCGCAATCTAAAAGGCGGCGAGCGAAACCGCGGCAGGTTCGAGTCCTGCCACACTAGCATGACAGGAGAATAAAAATGGAAATTTCCTATAACGAAAAAACACTTTTAAAAGACGGTAAGCCGTGGATGCCCACAATGGGCGAAATGCAGTATTCAAGAAATGACAGAAGATACTGGAAGGAAACCCTTTATAAAATGAAAGCCGCAGGCGTTGAAATTGTTTCGACCTATGTAATGTGGATTCATCATGAGGAGATTGAGGGTCATTATAATTTCCGAGGAAACAATAATTTAAGGTATTTTCTTGAGCTTGTAAAGGAATGCGGTCTGCTTTTGTTTTTGCGGCTCGGTCCTTGGATTCACGGCGAGGTGCGCAACGGCGGATTTCCCGATTGGCTTTTGGAAAAGGGATTTCAGACAAGAACCAATGATGAAAGATATTTTGCCGAGGTTGAAAAGTATTTAAAAAAGCTTTATGAACAGGCGGACGGATTTCTTCTTTCTCAGGGCGGTCCGATAATCGGCGTTCAGGTAGAAAACGAATTCGGAGCGGCTTTAAGACCGTTCGGAAGAGAAGAACAGGAAAAGCACTTTTTAAGGCTTGAAAATATGATAAAGGAAATAGGCTTTAAGGTTCCGCTTTATACCGCTACGGGCTGGGGAAATTCTCATATCGGAACATGTCTTCCTGTTTGGGGCGGCTACTGCGACGCGCCTTGGAATAAAGGCTATGAGCCTAATCCGCTTAATGATAATTATATTTTCACCGAAAATCAGAACGACGCTAATATCGCAAGCGATTCGGGAGACCATTCGGGATTTTCTTCTACTAAGGGAAAATGCCCTTATCTCACGGCAGAGCTCGGCGGCGGTATCCACGCAACGCAAAACAGGCGCCCCATTGCAGGTCCGCTTGACCTGGGCGCGATGAGTGTAGTAAAGCTCGGAAGCGGAGCGAATCTTTTAGGCTATTATACATTTTGCGGCGGCAAAAACCCGATAGGCGCTCTTTCGACCATGCAGGAATATAAGGACTATGATATGACTCAGCGCTTCTGGACAGGATATGCAAGCGATCTGCCTGTTATTGACTATGATTTTCAGGCTCCGATTTCAAGCTGGCAGGAAATAAAGCCGTCTTATAAAGAGCTTAAAAGAATTGCTATGTTTACAAATGATTTCGGCTCAAAGCTTGCGGTCTGCGATACATATTTCCCTTTAAACAGACCTACGGGTCCCGAAGATACAAAAACCTTAAGATATACCTACAGAACAGACGGCGAAAGCGGATTTTTATTTTTAAATAACTATCAGCGCGGTCTTGAGCTTACGGAAAAGAACGTCGAAAGCCTTGCTCTCCCATTGGAAAACGAAAATGCTGAATTTAAAAATATAGTTTTAAAAGATAAGGAATACTTTATCTATCCGTTTAATATGAAAATAGGAAACGCCGTTTTAAAAACCGCAAAGGCTCAGCCCCTTTGTATTCTTAATAAAACCGATTATATTTTCTTTTCCGATACCGACCCCGATTATCGGATCGAAGGGGATTTGGGAGACTGTAAAATTATAACTGTTTCTTCTTCCGACGCGTTAAATGCTTATAAAATCCATAAAGATAAGGATTATCTTATCGTTTCGCAGGCAAATGTCGTTGATACGGATAAGGGAGTGTATTTAATAGGAAAAGATATAAGCGAATATAAATCGTATCCGTCATTTGCAGGGAGTTATCCCGAAATTTCAAAGGAAGATATTTTCACGGTTTATAAAAAAGAAATAAAAACGCAGACCGTTCAGGTAGACTGTAAAAAAACAAAATCGGGATATGCTTTGCATATAAATTATCCGCAGCCGCTTATGACCGACGATGTTATCTTAACCCTTGATTATATAGGCGATAAGGGCTGTCTTTATCTTGAAAACGAGCTTATTATGGATCAGTACTGCAATGCAAAAGGTCTCAAATTCAATCTTTCAAGCTGCGGGTATCCAAGCAAACTTGAATTCAGAATAACCCCCTTAAAGAAAGACGAACCTGTTTATATCGAAACAGAAGTCGAATATGATAAGAATAAAGAAGCCGCATACTTAAAAAATGCCGCAGCTTTTGTTCAGAAAAAAGAAATTATTTAAAAAAACTTGACAATACAGGTAAATTATGATATTATAGTCACGGTTAGCAGAGGCTAACCGTGACTTATCCTTTTAAATAACGGATTTTTTTAAATACGTCGGTTAGCAATGGCTAACTGTAAATTACAGGAGAAAGAAATGAGCGTAGTAATAGTAGGCGGAAACGAATGTATGGAAAGAAGGTATATCGACCTTTGCAGAAAGTATGATTGCAAGACAAAGGTATATACTAAACATAACTGCAGTATGAGAAATATCGGAAATCCCGATTTACTTGTTCTTTTTATGAACACAATGTCTCATAAGATGATTCATGCGGTGACAGACGGGCTTAAAAGTCCGTCAACTGCGGTGGCAAAATGCAGTTCAAGTTCGGTTTCCGCGCTGAAAAGTGTTTTGGAGGCCCATATAAAAGGATGATTTTGTGTCTGAAAAAATTTTGATAGAGCAGTGCTCTCCCACACTTGCAGGAATTAAAACAGGAAGTCTTTTTAATATCGGTTTTAAGGATAAAAAAGAATTTTTGGCAAGCATAAGAGAGCTTAATAGAAAGCTTGTTAAAAAGGGAATAAGAACTGTTCCCGTCAGGGTCAGGAATAAAAGCGCGCTTGTTTATCTTTACAGACCCGACTGTTTATTTGAGGATCTTAAGCAGGAGGATGCAAAACAAATGCTTTTTGAGAAATCCTATCCGATTTCCTCTGCCGATTTTTGCGTCGCTGAGCTTGCTAAGAGATTTAAAAGCAGAGAAAAATTTCCTCATGAAGTCGGTCTGTTCTTAGGCTATCCGCCTGAGGATGTAAAAGGCTTTATAGAGAACAACGCAAAAAACGCAAAGACTGTCGGAACTTGGAAGGTCTACGGCGACAGCGAAAAAGCAAGAGTAAAATTCGATATGTATAAAAGGTGTACAGGACAGTATCTTAAGGCATTTAAAAATAAATGCTCTTTTGAAAGTCTTATTGTATAAATAATTTTGAAAGGAAACTTATATTATGAAAAAGGTTGCAGTAATTTACTGGAGCGGAACAGGCAATACCGAGGCTATGGCTCAGGCTGTAGCGTCAGGCGCAAAGGAGGCAGGAGCAAACACAGAGCTTTTATCCTGCGCTGAATTTAACGGAGCGGATTTCGATTCTTACGATGCGGTAGCTTTCGGCTGCCCCGCTATGGGAGACGAGGTTCTTGAAGAATCCGAATTCGAGCCTATGTTTTCTTCGCTTGAAGCTAAGCTTAAGGATAAAAAGCTTGCTCTTTTCGGCTCTTACGGCTGGGGAGACGGTGCTTGGATGAGATCTTGGGAAGAAACCTGTAAGGCTGACGGCGCAGTGCTGACTGCCGACAGCGTTATATGTAATGACGCTCCCGACGACGCGGTTCTTTCGGAGTGCGCCGCCCTCGGAAAAGCGCTTTCCGCTTAAAAACCGTTATATTTAAAAACAGTTGCCTGAAATTTACAGGCGGCTGTTTTTTCTTATAATTGCTTTTTATTTAATTCTATGCTATAATTTTTCTATAAAAATTACGGAGATTTAAAACTATGAAGCTTATAATTGTTAGACATGCAGAGCCTGATTATTCTATTGATTCTTTAACCGAAAAGGGATTTAAGGAAGCGGAATTTTTGGCTCAGAGACTTAAAAAAATCAAAATCGACGATGTTTATGTTTCAAGGCTCGGCAGAGCGCAGGACACCGCAAGACCTTATCTTAAAGCTGCGGGCAAAACTGCCGAGGTTTGCGATTGGCTTGTTGAATTTGAAGGTTATATTCTTGATCCGGAAACAAACCAAAGAAGAATTCCGTGGGATTTTATGCCGTCTTACTGGACGAAAAACGACGGACTGTTTGATAAAAAGCTTTGGCTTGAGCAGGATGTTTTAAAAACAGGCGATGTTGAGAAAAAATATTTATGGGTTATAGAAAACCTTGATAATACTCTGAAAAAATACGGGTATGAGCGTTCGGGCAATATGTATAATGTTACGCGCGTCTGTGATGATACGGTTGTTTTCTTCTGTCACTTCGGCGTTGAATGCGTATTGCTTTCGCATATTTTAAATATTTCTCCTATTGTTCTTTGGCAGGGATTTATAGCACTTCCGTCCTCTGTTACAACGCTTATAAGCGAGGAAAGGGAAAACGGAAAGGCTTATTTCAGGTGCAACGGCTTCGGCGATATTTCTCATCTTTATGCGAATGATGAAGACCCCTCTTTTGCGGGAAGATTCTGCGAGCTTTTCTCAAATAAGGACGAGCGCCACTGATATGAAAAAAAAATATAATGTTTTTATTGTCGGCGGCGGAGCTTCGGGGCTTTGCTGCGCGGTTTACATAAAACTGAAAAATCCGAATATTTCCGTTGCTGTGGCGGAGCAGCTGCCGAGGGTCGGCAAAAAACTTATCGTCACGGGAAACGGCAGATGTAATATAACAAATTCGGACGAGAAAATAAACCGTTTCCACTCGAATGATATTGAAGCGGTTATGCCTGTTATAGAAAAATACAGCAACAAAAAAATAGAAAGCTTTTTTGAAAAAATCGGCGTTGTTTTCACATATTCTGAGGACGGAAAGGCATATCCGAATTCTTTGCAGGCTTCATCGGTCGTTGACGCAATCCGTTTTTCCTGTGAGGAAACAGGAGTTGAAATTTTAACCGATACCAAAATATTAAGCTATAAAAAGGTGAAAGACTGCTTTGAAATATCTTCTGAAAGCGAAGTGTTTTATTCCGATAATATTGTTATCGCAACAGGTCTTTATTCGGGAGGAAAGAAGTTAGGCAGCGACGGTAATTTCTTTTCATATATGAAAAGCCGCGGATATAAGTCGGTGCCCGTTAATCCGGCAATAGTTCAGCTTAAAACGGATAACGCGCTTACAAGGTCGCTTAAAGGAATTAAGACAGTGTGCGAGGTAAAGCTTGTAAGCGGTAATAAAACAGTCAGAACCGATTTCGGCGAGGTGCTTTTTTGCGATTACGGGCTGTCAGGTCCTCCGATTATGCAGATTTCAGGCTCAGCCGGCATAGGAATGAAGGTCAAGCTTGACCTTTTGCCTGATTTAGAATACGGCAGGCTTTTCGATATGCTTGTTAAGAGAAAAGAAAATCTTAAAAACCGTCCTGCGGGCGAATTTTTCACCGGTTTTTTAAATAAAAGAGTCGGTCAGGCGGTTATCAAGCTTTGCGGTTATGATTTAAGCATTAAAGTCAGTGAGCTTAAAAATACCGAAAAAATCTGTAAGACTTTAAAAGGTCTTGAATTTACCGTAAAAGGAAATACTGGATTTGAAAACTCTCAGGTAACATCAGGCGGTCTTAAAATAACGGAATTTGATATGAAATCTTTCGAATCGAAAAAAGAAAAGGGAGTTTTTGCGGTAGGCGAAATTCTTGATTTAAACGGAGACTGCGGCGGATTTAATCTGCATTTTGCTTGGTCGAGCGCTTTTTGCTGTGCAGATGAAATAATTAAAAGGAGCAAGGGGTTTAAATGATTTTAATAAACAATGTATTTTGCCCTCTTGATTCTGATTTTAAAAAGCCTGAAAGAATAGTTTCCGATTATTTAAAAGTCAATGTATTAAGCGTCTCTCTTTACAGAAAATCGGTTGACGCAAGGAAAAAGGATAATATCGTATTTTGCTGTTCATTTACTGCAGATGTTGGCAAAAACGAGGATAAAATTTTAAAAAGATTCAAAAATGCTTCAAAATTCAAAGAAACCGAATATGTTTATAAAAAAATCAACACGGTTTACTCTGACAGACCTTTTATAGCGGGTTTCGGTCCTGCGGGAATGTTTGCGGCTTTAAGCCTTTCAAGAGCAGGCTTAAAGCCTGTTGTTATCGAGCGAGGATGCGATATTGATACAAGAGTTTCGGATGTAGAAAGCTTTTTTGAGGGTGAAAAGCTTAAAGAAAATTCAAATATTCAGTTCGGCGAGGGCGGCGCGGGAACTTTTTCGGACGGAAAGCTTAATACAGGTATCAAGGATGTTCGCTGCAGAGCGGTTTTAAAGGCTTTTGCCGAGTTTGGCGCGCCAAAGGATATTCTTGTTGACGCTAAGGCTCATATCGGAACGGATAATTTAAGAAAAATCGTTAAAAACATAAGAAATGAAATTATTTCAAACGGCGGCGAAATAAAATTCTGCTCAAAGCTTGACGGTATTTTTTATGAAAACGGCGCTTTAAAGGCAATATCGGTAAACGGTGAAAGGATAGGCTGCACAAGACTTATTCTCGCCTGCGGACACAGTGCGCGCGATACCTTTAAAATGCTTTATGACAAAAATATAGAAATGATTAAAAAGCCTTTTTCGGTGGGTGTAAGAATCGAACATAAAAAAGAAGATATCGACAGAGCGTTATACGGAAAATTTGCAGGCAATAAAGCCTTGGGCGCCGCAAGCTATAAGCTTGCATGCCATCTTGAAAACGGCAGGGGAGTTTATACATTCTGTATGTGTCCGGGCGGCGAGGTCGTTAATGCTTCTGATGAGACAGACGGAATTTGTATAAACGGAATGAGTAATTCTAAAAGAGACAAAGTAAATTCCAATTCCGCGGTGCTTGTAGGAATTGAGCCGTCCGACCTTGAGGATTATGTGCTTTCGGGGTGCGATTTTCAAAGGGAGATAGAACAATCGGCTTTTAAGGCCGGCGGCGGAGCCGTTCCCGTCAGTACAGTCGGCAATTTTGTTTTTTCTGACGGTACCCCGATAAATAAAGTCATACCTTCCGTCAGGCCCGAATATAAAGAAGCTGATTTTAAAGAAATATTTCCCGAATTTGTTATTTCGGCATTAAAACAGGGTATAACCGAGTTCAATAAAAAAATAAAAGGTTTTGCCGATAAAAATGCGGTCTTAACGGCTCCTGAAACACGAAGTTCGTCTCCTGTGAGGATAGTAAGAAACGAAAAATTGCAGTCTGTATCGTTAAAAGGACTTTTCCCCTGCGGCGAAGGCGCGGGTTATGCCGGCGGAATAATGTCCGCGGCGGTGGACGGTTTAAGGTCCGCAGAAGCGGTTTTCGAGGATTATTCCTCTGAAAAAAGGTAAAAAAAGGGTTAAATTTAAAAAAATTGTTAAAAATTAGCCGAAACATCTTGAAAAAAACTTTATTATGGGTTAAAATAATTAAAGAAATTTTAGGAGGTAATTCCAATGGTTAAAGTTGCTATTAATGGATTCGGCCGTATCGGCCGTCTGGCTTTCCGTCAGATGTTCGGTGCAGAAGGCTATGAGGTTGTTGCTATAAACGATCTTACAAGCCCTGCAATGCTCGCTCATCTTCTTAAGTACGATTCCGCTCAGGGCAGATATGCTCTTGCAGATACCGTAGTTGCGGGTGAGGACAGCATTACCGTTGACGGTAAGACTATCAAGATTTATGCAGAGAAGAACGCTGCTGACCTTCCTTGGGGTGAAATCGGTGTTGATGTTGTTTTAGAGTGCACCGGCTTCTACACCTCAAAGGACAAGGCTCAGGCTCATATTGATGCAGGTGCTAAAAAGGTTGTAATTTCCGCTCCTGCAGGTAAGGATCTTCCCACTATCGTTTACAGCGTAAACGAAAAGACTCTTACTAAGGACGATAAAATTATTTCCGCTGCGTCATGCACAACGAACTGCTTGGCTCCTATGGCCGATACTCTTAATAAATATGCTCCCATAGTAAGCGGTATTATGACCACTGTTCATGCTTTCACAGGCGATCAGATGGTTCTTGACGGACCTCACAGAAAAGGCGATCTCCGCCGTGCACGTGCCGCTGCCGTTAATATTGTTCCTAACTCAACAGGCGCTGCTAAGGCTATCGGTCTTGTAATTCCTGAGCTTAACGGTAAGCTTATCGGTTCTGCTCAGCGTGTTCCGGTTCCGACCGGTTCTACAACTATTCTTGTTGCTGTTGTTAAGGGCAAGGATGTAACGGTTGAGGGCATCAATGCCGCTATGAAGGCTGCTTCAAGCGCATCCTTCGGTTACACCGAGGAGCAGCTCGTATCTTCCGATATAATCGGTATCACTTACGGTTCTCTCTTTGATGCAACACAGACAATGGTTACAAAAATTGATGATGATACCTATCAGGTACAGGTTGTTTCTTGGTATGATAACGAGAACAGCTATACAAGCCAGATGGTACGTACAATCAAGTATTTCGCTGAAATCTGATAAACCATAAATTATTAAGGCTGCGGATTTTTCCGCAGCCTTTTTTCAGGAGATTTTTATGAATTTTAATCTTCATACACACACTTATCTTTGCCATCATGCCACAGGTACACCCGAGGAGTATGTCGAAGAGGCGATAAAAAGGGGAATAAAGCAGCTTGGATTTTCCGAGCATGCTCCGTATAGGTTTGAAAACGGATATAAAAGCGGTTTCAGAATGAACGCGGATGATATAAGTATTTATTTTGAAACTTTAAACGGTTTAAAAGAAAAATACAAGGATAAAATAGAAATTTTTATAGGCTTTGAAACAGAATACTATCCAAAGCTTTTTGATTCTCTGCTTAAAAGCCTTGAAAATTATAAATATGATTATCTTATTTTGGGACAGCATTTTACGGACAACGAATATGACGGTGTTTACAGCGGAGATCCTACAAATGACGAAAGTGTTTTAGAAAAATATATTTTTCAGGTTATTGAAGGTATTAAAACCGGAAAATTCACCTATATCGCTCATCCCGACTTAATTAACTTTGTTGACAGGAAAAGTGCAGTATATAAAAAATCGGCAGAAAAGCTGTGCTTGGCGGCAAAAGATTTTGGTGTTCCGCTTGAATTCAATTTTCATGGAATAAGAATTAAGAATAAATATCCGTGCCGAGAATTTTTCAAAATCGCATCCGAAATAAAAAACGATATTGTTTTGGGGATTGACGCGCATGAAAGCGACGAAATAACCGATGTAAGTACGGAAAAAGAAGCAATTAAAACACTTAACGAATTAAATATCACACCGATAAATAATAAAAATGCATTAAACTACATAAAATAGTATCGGTGATAGCTTAATGGTTTTAAAAATAAATTTAAAAAAATTGCTTATTTGTATTTTAATTCCGCTGATAGCAGGGGGATTATCGACCTTAACAGTAGGCTCCGATATCAAGATTTACGGCACTGTAATTCAGCCGCCGCTCGCTCCGCCGAGTTGGCTTTTTCCGCTTGTGTGGACCTTGCTTTATATCTTAATGGGAATTTCTCTCTATCTGGTCAGAAGCTCGAATGCAGACGATTATTCTGTAAAATCGGCAACGGCTGTTTTCGCGGTTCAGCTTTTTTTGAATTTTATTTGGTCGCCTGTGTTTTTTAAGATGCGACTGTTCCTTGCGGCGTTCTTTATTTTGACAGCTTTGCTTGTAACGGTTATTGTGATGACGGTCAGGTTTTATAAAATTTCAAAGCCTGCGGGACTTTTGCAAATTCCTTACATTATTTGGCTTGCTTTTGCAGGATATCTTAATATTGGCATTTATATTTTAAACTAAAAAAGAGCGTGTCGATTTTTCGGCACGCTCTTAAAATTTGCTTTAAATTACTGATTATTATTCTGCTGAGTATTGGCGGTGGGAACCTGCTGTCTTAAAGCGGCGCGGGTTTTTCTTATCTCGCCTAAGTTTGCGGTAAGCTCCTCGTCTGCACGGCACATAAGGTCGTCCACAAATTCCTGAGCGGCCTTTCTCATTTCGCGGCTTTTTGTCTGAGCATGGGCGATTATTTCAGCCGCCTTTTCCTGAGCCATTTTAACAATTGCTTCCTGAGCAACTGCAGCCTTCGCGCGCTCCTCCGCGCTTCTGATTATATTGTCCGCTTCATGTTTTGCATTTGTAATTATGTCTGCACGGTCAGCTACAATACCTCTTGCCTGCTTGATTTCGCTGGGTATATTGAGTCTTATATCGTCAACAACAGCACGAAGCTTTTCGATATCAACAACCGTTTTCTTTCCGGGTATTTTTATACCGCTGTCCAAAACCTCGTCAAACTGCTCCAATAATTCATCAAGTGTCATAATAATTCTCCTTTGCTTTTTGCGGAAATTTTCCGCAGGTTATATTTTTGAAAGTCTTTTAACAATATCGCCGTGAATTTCTTTCGGAACAAATTCCGAAATATCACCGCCCATACTTGCTATCTGTCTTACCATGCTTGAGCTTAAATACATATTTTCGGCTCTTGTGGTAAGGAAAAGTGTTTCTATATCAGGATTGAGCTTTTTGTTTGTAAGTGCCATCTGGAATTCATATTCGAAATCTGACATAGCACGCAAACCTTTAATTATAGCGCAGGCGTTTTTCTGTCTGCAATAGTCGGCAAGAAGCCCGTCGTAAAAATCAACCTCGACATTTTCAATCGAGCTTACGGCTTTTAAAATCATATCCTTGCGCTCTTCCTTTGAAAAAGCACACTTTTTATTCATGTTTGTCATGACTGCCACTATCAGCCGGTCGAACATTTTACTTGCTCTTGCGATAATGTCGAGATGACCTATCGTAATCGGATCAAAGCTTCCGGGGCAAATCGCTATTCTTTCTTTCAAGATGACTGCTCCTTTTTATAAATCGTGACATGAATCTTTCCGTATTTATACTTTTTGGCTGCTTTAAAGTCCGAAACGGCTTCAGGCAGCTGTATCTGAGCGGGATGCTCGCAAATTATAACTCCTGAATCGCTCATAACATTCGCTGTTTTAATAAGTGCATCCTGCAAAACGCCGGAATTATACGGAGGGTCCAAAAAAGCAATATCAAATTTTTTTGAAGAGGTTAAAAGATAAGAGGAGTAGTCCGCTTTTATTACCTCGGCAAAATCATTAAGGCCTGTTTTGTTAAGGTTTTCTTTTACTGCCTTAAGTGATACATCCGATATATCGACAAAAACCGCGCTTTTGGCACCTCTGCTTAAAGCTTCGATTCCGAGCTGACCGCTTCCTGCAAATAAATCAAGAATTTTTCTTCCCTCAATGTCAAACTGAATGGAACTGAAAATTCCTTCCTTTGCCTTTTCGCCGGTAGGTCTTACGATGTCGTTTCCCGAAACGGTAACAAGTCTTGTTCCTCTTGCTTTACCTGTTATTACACGCATTCGATAAAACTCCAAAATATAATTATTTTATTATATTATCACACTTAAAAGGGTGTTTTGTCAATACTTAATTTAGCTTAAAAAGCGGTTTTTTAAATAAAACCCTCTATTTAAAAGGAAATTTTGAAAAAATACTTGATTTTTTTTACCGTTTGTGTTATTATATTTTAGCATTTTATTTCACCTTTTCCCAAAGGTGGGTTTAGTGCCGACAAATTTTATCGACATTGAAGCGGGCGGTCCTCTGTTATAAGGCATGAACGCCTGAAAAAAGTCAGGGAGGAAATTATAAATGGATGCAGTAAAAGAATTAACTCAGAGCATGCTTAAGGAAAACGCTCCGGAAATCATCATCGGAAGCACTGTTAAGGTTCATGTTAAGATCAAGGAAGGCGAGAAAGAGCGTATTCAGGTTTTCGAAGGAACCGTTATCGCTAAGAATAACAGCGGAATTGCCGAAACATTTACCGTTCGCCGCTTGTCATACGGCGTAGGCGTAGAGCGTGTTTTCCCCGTTCATTCACCTATCGTTGATAAGGTTGAGCTTGTAAGAAAAGGCCGCGTTCGCCGTGCTAAGCTTTATTATCTGCGTGACAGAGTCGGTAAGGCAGCTAAGGTTAAAGAGCTTATCGGTTAAAAAAAGTAATATTGACTTTTAAAGTTGGGGGATTGCGGCGGTAAGCTGTTTTCCCCTTATTTTTTTAAAGGAGGTTTTCTCTTGGAAAGCAAACACGAGGCTATTGAAGAAAAGGAAAATAAAAGCGAAAAATTTTCTTTGAAAAATGAAATATTCGAATGGCTTGAGGTCATTGTTTCCGCTATGATACTTGTCGTTCTGCTTTTTACTTTTGTTTTCAGAATAGCTACTATTGACGGACCCTCTATGCAGAACACTCTTCATACCAATGAGAAGGTCATGATTTCCAATGTGTTTTATACGCCTAAATTCGGCGATGTGGTGGTTATTTCAAGGAATGCCGATAATGATGTTAAGGATAAGGACGAAAGCGATAAGCCGATAATCAAGCGCATTATCGCAACTGCCGGACAAACGGTGGATATTGATTTTGAAAAAGGTATAGTTTATGTTGACGGAAAAGCGCTTGACGAACCCTATGCCAAAACGCCGACCAACCTTAAATATGATGACGGAGTTACATTTCCGCTTGTAGTTGACGAGGGTTGTGTTTTCGTCCTCGGCGACAACCGCAACGATTCTTTAGACAGCAGATCCGCAAGGATAGGCAATGAGGGAATGGTTGATACCAGATATATTTTGGGCAGAGTTATTATAAGAATTTATCCTTTCAGTAAATTCGGAAAGCTCGGCTGAGAGGAGTTTTTTCGGGTGACAAAGCAGGAAGTTTACGATTTTTTAAAGAATAAAAATATAGATTTTGAAGTAACAGAGCATAAAGCGGTTTTTAATATGGAGGAGCTGTCAGAGGTTTCAATTCCGTATCCCGAGTATGACGCGAAAAATCTTTTTGTGCGTGACGATAAAAGGAATAACTTTTATTTAATAACGGTTATAGGGAGCAAAAGAGCGGATTTAAAAAGGTTCAGAAAAGAAAACGGAACAAAACCGCTGACATTCGCATCTGAAGACGACCTTAATGAAATTCTGGGCCTTAAAGCAGGCTCTGTCTCGCCGCTCGGTCTGCTTAACGATAAGGATTTAAGAGTTAAGTTCTATATCGACAGCGACTTTTTTAAAGGAAAAAGTATAATAGGCGTTCATCCTGACGATAATACGGCGACGGTCTGGCTTAAAACAGAAGATTTGATAAACATTATTAAGGAAAACGGAAATCAGGTATTTGTAACCGATTTTTAAAGCAGGAGAAATAAAAATGGCGGAAAATATAGGAGCTAATAACAATATAAATTGGTTCCCGGGCCACATGGCAAAAACAAAGCGCAAAATATCGGAACAGCTTAAAATGGTTGACGCGGTTGCCGAAGTTGTTGACGCGCGCATTCCGATAAGCAGCAGAAATCCAGACATTGCCGAGCTGATAGGCGATAAACCGCATATTATAATTCTTAATAAATGCGATATGGCTGACAGGGAAGAAACCTTAAAATGGATTAAATTTTATAAAAAAAGCGGACTTGCCGCAGTCGCCGCCGACTGTAAAAACGGAAAAGGAATAAATGAATTTAAGAGCTGTATTTATGGCATTTTGTCTGAAAAAACAGAAAAAAACAAAGAAAAAGGTATGGCAGGCAAAGCGCTCAGAATTATGGTGGTCGGAATTCCGAATGTAGGAAAATCCTCTTTTATAAATAAGCTTACCAAGGACTCAAGGGCAAAGGTTGAAAACCGCCCGGGTGTTACGCGCATGAATCAGTGGTTTAAGGTCGATTCAGGTCTTGAGCTTCTCGATACCCCAGGGGTTTTATGGCCTAAATTTGAGGACAATACCGTAGGAGAGCATTTAGCAATCACAGGCGCTATTACCGACAGAATTACAGATACCGAATACCTCGCGATGAAGCTTCTTGAAATTCTTTCTAAAGATTATCCTGCCTTGCTTGAAAACAGATATAAGCTTACTGATTTTAATGAGGATTCTTATGATATGCTTTGCTCTGTAGGCAAAAAGCGGGGAATGATGATAAGAGGCGGCGAGGTTGATACCGAGCGCGCGGCGAAGATGCTTCTTGAAGAATACAGAAATCTTAAAATAGGCGCGATAACTCTTGAAAGGACAAATCCCGATGCCTGATTTTTCTTATGAAACCGATGCGAAAAGCAGAGGCTATAATATTGTTTGCGGTGTTGACGAGGCAGGAAGAGGCCCTCTTGCGGGACCCGTTTGCGCGGCGGCTGTAATTCTTCCCGAAAACTGTGTTATAGACGGACTTAACGATTCGAAAAAACTCAGCGAAAAAAAGAGAGAAGCGCTGTTTCCTGTAATAAAGCAAAAGGCAATAGCTTACAGTATTGCGTTTGCAAGCGTAGAGGAAATAGAAAAGTTTAACATTTTAAATGCTACATATCTTGCAATGAACCGAGCGGTTGAAGGACTTGAAATCAAGCCCGATATTGCTTTTATCGACGGAAACAGAGTTCCTGTAAACGCACCGGTTTTTTGCGAAACGATTATAAAAGGGGATTTAAAATCATACTCTGTAGCAGCGGCATCTGTTCTTGCAAAGGTTTCAAGAGACAGACTTATGCTTGAATATGATAAAAAATATCCCGAGTACGGCTTTGCCGCACATAAAGGCTACGGAACAAAAGCTCATTATGAAGCTATTGAAAAATTCGGAATTTGTGAAATACACCGAAGGTCTTTTTTGAAAAATGTCTTATAATAATGAAAATTCAAAGCTTCTCGGCAAGCTCGGAGAAGAAAAGGTTGCAAAATATTTAAAATCAAAAGGCTATATAATTTTAAAAAGAAACTGGCGCGACAGGTTCGGCGAAGTCGATATAATTGCGGAAACTCCTGAAAATATAGTTTTTGTGGAAGTTAAAACACGAAAAGAGGGCGCAATGCTTAGCGGATTTGAGGCAGTGGACGAGAAGAAAATGCGCCTTATAAGGAATGAAGCTGTTATGTTTACCAAACGGCTCAATACCGACTCGCAGCCGAGAATTGATGTCGCAGAGGTAACATATCGCGAAAATGAAGACGGAAAATACGAATGGAAGCTTAAATATTTAAAATCTGCTTTTTAAGCGAGTGATAGTTATGAAACTGTTTGATCTTCATTCCGATACGCCTTACAGGTGCTTTTCTGAAAATTTAAAACCTGACAGTAAAATTCTGTCTGCGGGAGTAAATCAGACCGATTGCTTTGAAAAATGGGAGCAGTTCTATGCCGTCTGGATAAAGGACGATTTGATTGACCCATTTAAAATGTATGATAAAATTTACTCTTCTTTTTTAAAAAAGCTTAAAGACTGCGAAAAAAAGCCTGAAGTTCGTTTTGCCTTAGAAGGCGGAGCCGCAGTTGAAAACATTGATTTATTATATAAATTAAAATCCGATAATATAGAGTATATAACTCTTACATGGAACGGAAAAAATAAAATCGCTTCCGGCTGCAAGGCTGACGGAGGGATTACGGATTTCGGCAGAGAAACGGTTAAAGCTATGAACGAATTAAAAATTGCCTGCGACCTGTCGCATAGCAATGACGAAAGCTTTTATGACGCTTTGAATTTAAGCGACTATCCCGTAATCACCCATGCCTGCATAAAAGAAATATGTCCGAACAAAAGAAATTTTACTTCAGAGCAGATAAGACTGCTTTTTGAAAAAGGCGGTATTTTAGGAATTTGCTTTTATCCTGAATTTACAGGCGGAAAAAATGTATTTGAAAATATATACAGGAATGTGTATAATATTCTTGATATGGGATTTAAAAATAACCTTGCCATAGGCTCTGATTTTGACGGCGCCGATATGTCTGAAGGCTTGAGCAGTTCAAAGGATACCTTAAAGCTTTACAGGTATCTTTCGGATAGGGGAATTGATAAAAACACTCTTGACGGAATTTTTTATAACAATGCTTATAATTACTTTAATAACCTATGAGGGAGAACAATATGGATTATATAAGTACAAGAAATAAAAATTTAAAAGTTTCTTCGGCTTTTGCCATTGCTAACGGAATAAGCACAGAGGGCGGACTTTTTGTGCCTGAAGAAATACCCGCGCTTAAAGCAGAAGATTTTGAAGCTCTGAAAAAGCTTGATTATATCGGCAGGGCTAAGGTGGTTCTTTCAAGGTTTCTTACCGATTTTACCGATGACGAGCTTGACTTTAGTTTAAACGGAGCATATAAAAACACTTTTGATGACAACTGCCCTGCGCCTATGGCAAAGCTTGGTGACAAAACACATATTCTTGAGCTTTGGCACGGTCCTACCTGTGCATTTAAAGACCTTGCTTTACAGCTTCTTCCGTATCTTATGACCGTTTCCGCAAAAAAGGTTTCTGACGGGATAAAAACCGTAATTTTGGTAGCAACCTCGGGTGACACGGGGAAAGCGGCGCTTGAGGGCTTTAAGGATGTTGAAAATACGGAAATTATAGTGTTTTATCCCGAAGACGGCGTGAGCGCAATGCAGAAATTACAGATGGTATCGCAAAAGGGAAACAATGTCCATGTCTGTGCCATACGCGGTAATTTTGACGACGCTCAGTCGGCAGTTAAAAAGATTTTTACCGACGAAAGCATTATAGAAAAGCTGAAAGAAAAAAATATGAAGTTTTCTTCGGCTAATTCAATAAACTGGGGAAGACTTGCTCCTCAGATAGTTTATTATGTTTCTGCTTATATTGATCTTCTGAACGAAAAAGCCGATTTAAGCAGGGGATTTAATGTTACTGTTCCGACGGGAAATTTCGGCAATATTTTAGCGGCTTATTATGCAAAGAAAATGGGAGTGCCGATAAATAAGCTTATCTGCGCATCAAATTCAAATAATGTTCTTACCGATTTTATAAATTCGGGAATTTATGACCGCAACAGGAAATTTTTCACCACCTGTTCTCCGTCAATGGATATTCTTATTTCAAGCAATCTTGAAAGACTTCTTTTCGACCTCTGCGGTAATGACGACGAATATGTGGCTTCGCTTCAAAAAAGCCTTGCTGAAAGCGGAAAATATGAGGTTTGTGATGCTGTCAGGGAAAAGCTTGACCGTCTTTTCTTTGCTGATTTCTGTACTGACAAGGAAACCTTTGAAACAATTTCATCTGTTTTTAAGGAATACGGATATCTTATTGACACTCATACGGCAGTAGCTGTAAACGTATATAAAAAGTACCTTAATAAAACAAACGATAACATTCCGGCAGTTATTGCCTCTACGGCTTCTCCGTATAAGTTTACAAGAAGCGTGCTTTCTGCACTCGGCGAAAAAGCGAAAGAAAATGAATTTGAAAATATTGAATTGCTGAAGGCTGTTTCAAATACTCAGATTCCTTCACCGATAGAAAATCTTAAAAATGCCGAAGTAAGATTTAAGGAAGTTTATAATAAGGATGAGCTTGATAAAGCGGTATATGACAGTCTTATGTAATGTTTTTTTCTATCCGGCTCTTAAATTTCAGAGCCGGATATTTGTTTTTGATTTACTGTCTTGCGGTAAAGGTATCGCAGCAGGTTTCGCTGCAGCAATTTGCAGTGCAGTTGCCTACTTTTATCATACCGGCCTTACAAGAATCGTTTTCGGTGTGATGAATACAGTTTTGTACCGAACAATGGATACAGTATTCTGTTTTGCATTCTGACATTAAAATCATCCTTTCCGGCTTAGTGTGACATATTAAGTATCTGTCACGCTGACGCCTTTATTATTATTGACATCAATCATTAAATTATGTAAGTTAGGTGAAAAAATGAATTTATTTGCTACCTCTGACCTGCATTTATCCTTTAAATCCGATAAATCCATGGAAATATTCAAGGGCTGGCAGAATTATACGCAGAGAATTAAAAATAATTGGACAAGACTTGTAACGAATGAGGATACGGTGGTTGTCGCAGGCGATATCTCTTGGGGGAGCAGCCTTGAAGAGTCACAAAAAGACCTTGAATTTTTAAATTCCCTGCCCGGGGAAAAACTGCTGATTAAGGGTAATCATGATTTTTGGTGGTCAACCGCAAATAAAATAAATTCATTTTTTAAGAAAAACGGTTTTGATACCTTGAATATCATTCATAATAATTGCGTAAAGGTTGGGAATTATGCCGTTTGCGGAACACGCGGCTGGCTTTATGACGGCACGGGTGCGCACAATAAAAAGGTGACTGACAGAGAATGCGGAAGGCTTAGAAGCTCTCTGCTTGAAGCAAAGGAAAAAAATTTAAAACCGATTGTATTTTTGCATTACCCTCCTGCATACGGCGATTTCAGATCCGAAGAAATAATCGAGATTTTAAAAGAGTTTAAAATAAAGCAAATCTTTTACGGGCATATTCACGGAGCAGGCTTTAACAGCAGTTTAAAGGAATGCGACGGCATAAAATTAAATCTTCTTTCCTGCGACTGTAACGATTTTACGCCGATTTTAGTAAAAAAATTAAAAAATTAGTAAATAATAGTGGAAAATGAATTTTAAATGTGATATAATGAAATGCAATTTATGCGGAGGTATAGAAAATGAGTTTAAAAGAGACTAAAAAAATTGATACCAACAGGTATCAGCTTGAAATCACTATTGACGGTGATAAGTTTAAAGAAGCTATAAAGGAGGCTTACCGCAGAAACGGGAAGAAAATAAATGTCCCCGGTTTCAGAAAGGGAAAAGCCCCTTTACATATGATAGAAACTTATTACGGCACAGAAGTATTTTTTGAAGACGCTTTGAATCTTCTTTACAATGATGCCGTTGAGGACGCAATAAAAGAGTCAAACCTTAAGGTTATCGACGATAAGATGGATTTTGACCTTGTTTCGATTTCCAAGGACGACGGCGTAGATTTTAAGGTAAGCCTTACAACCTATCCTGAAATTACTCTTAAAGAGTATAAAGGACTTAAAGCGGAAAAGGTTGCCGTTAAGGTAGAAGCCGCTGAGGTCAACAGCGAGCTTAATGCTATGGCTGAAAGAAATTCCCGCATGGTTTCCGTTGAGGACAGAGCTGCAAAAAAAGGCGATACCGTTGTGATCGACTTTGAAGGCTTTGCAGACGGAAAGGCTTTTGACGGCGGAAAGTCCGAGGGTCATTCCTTAGAACTCGGTTCCGGTCAGTTTATCCCCGGATTTGAGGATCAGATTATCGGTAAGAATATCGGCGATGAGTTTGATGTTAACGTTACCTTCCCGGAGGATTACGGCGCAAAAGAGCTTGCCGGAAAGCCTGCGGTATTTAAGGTTAAGCTTCATGAAATTAAAATCAAAGAGCTTCCTGCTATTGATGATGAGTTTGCTAGGGATGTCAGCGAATTTGATACCTTAAAGGACCTTAAGGCAGATTTAAAGAAAAAGGCTCTTGAAAGAAAGAAAAAAGCGGCTGAAGAAGCTGTTGAAAATGAGCTTGTTCAGCAGATTGTTGACGGAATTGAGGGAGATATCCCCGAAGCAATGTTTGAAAACCGCCTTAATCAGTCGGTTGAGGAATTTGCTTACCGTCTCCAGTCTCAAGGAATGAACCTTGAAACATATCTTAAATATACCAACAGCACGATTGACGATTTCAAGAAGAGCTTCCGTCCGCAGGCGGAAATGCAGGTAAAATACCGTCTTGCTCTTGACAAGATTGCAGAGCTTGAAAATCTTAAGGCTGATGAGAAGGACCTGGAAGAAGAGTACAAGAAGTTAGCCGAGGGCTACGGAATAGAGGTCGACAAGGTTAAAGCCGCTATTCCCGCAAGCGAGCTTGAAAAGGATATCTGCGCTAATAAGGCGATTGACCTTGTTAAAAACAGCGCTGAGATAACCGAGGTTGAGGCTAAGGCCGAAACACCGGCTAAAAAGGGTGCCGTAAAGAAAGCTCCCGCTAAGAAAACAGCCGCTAAAAAGACCGCTTCAAAAGAAACAGAAGCAAAAGAAGATAAGTAATTGATTATATTTTTTTAAGCTTGCTCATACTAATTCGTATAGGAGGTTAGATTTATGAGTTTAGTACCTTATGTTGTAGAACAGACCAGCCGCGGAGAAAGGTCTTATGATATTTTTTCCCGTCTGCTCAATGACAGGATTATTATGCTTAACGATCAGGTGGATAATAATTCCGCAAGTGTTGTTATAGCGCAAATGCTTTATCTTGAGGGGCAGGATCCCGAAAAGGATATAAGCTTTTATATAAACAGTCCCGGAGGTTCGGTATCTGCCGGTATGGCTATTTATGATACTATGCAGTATATCAAGTGCGACGTCAGCACAATCTGTCTCGGAATGGCGGCAAGCATGGGCGCATTTCTTCTTGCCGCAGGCGCTAAGGGTAAGCGTTTTGCACTTCCGAACAGTGAAATAATGATTCATCAGCCCTTAGGTTCTGCCGAGGGTCAGGCAACGGATATTCTTATCCATGCCAATCATATTAAGCACATAAGAAGCACCATAAATGAAATTCTCGCTGCAGAAACAGGGAAGCCTCTCAGCGTTATTGAGCAGGACACCGAACGCGATAATTTTATGACTGCAAAAGAAGCCGCTGATTACGGTCTTATTGATAAGGTTATAACAAAAAGGTAATTTTTAAAAGAACCGGAAAGTCCGCATTTTGCGTATTTTCCGGTTTTAAGTAAGGAGCATTTAATGCCTAAGGACAATAATAAAGAAATCCGCTGCTCTTTTTGCGGCAAAACTCAGAATGAGGTTTCAAGACTGATTGAGGGCCCGGGAGTTTATATTTGCGACAACTGTATAAACTTCTGCAATTCCCTGCTTTTTGAGGACGATGAGGTTGCTGCCAAGAATTCCGGTAAAAAGAAAGAAAAAGAAGAAAAGCCTCTTTTAAAGCCGAAAGAAATTAAAGCTAAGCTCGATGAATATGTTATCGGACAGGATGAAGCAAAGAAAATACTTTCGGTTGCCGTTTACAATCACTATAAGCGTATAAGGGATAACAGGGAAGAGGGCGCAGAGCTAGCAAAAAGCAATGTTTTAATGCTCGGACCTACGGGTGTAGGTAAAACTCTTCTTGCACAGACCCTTGCAAAAACTCTCGATGTACCGATTGCAATTACCGACGCTACAACTTTGACTGAAGCAGGCTATGTCGGCGAAGATGTCGAAAATATTCTTCTTCGTCTTATTCAGGCGGCGGATTATGATATCGAAAAAGCTGAGCACGGAATTATTTATGTTGACGAAATAGATAAAATCGCAAGGAAATCCGAAAACGCTTCAATTACGAGAGATGTTTCGGGCGAGGGAGTTCAGCAGGCGCTTCTTAAAATTTTGGAGGGAACTGTTTCAAATGTTCCTCCGCAGGGCGGAAGAAAGCATCCGCAGCAGGAATTTATTCAGATTGATACAACGAATATTCTTTTTATTTGCGCAGGCGCGTTTGACGGAATAGAAAAGGTTATTGAAAGAAGAATGGGCGGCAGCAGCTTGGGCTTCGGAGCGGATGTAAAATCACCGAAAAGTATTGAGGCGCAGGCGCTTTGTGAAACCGCAACTCATCAGGACCTTGTTAAATTCGGTATGATTCCCGAGCTTGTCGGAAGACTTCCCGTTATTGCAACCCTAAAGGGAATGGATAAGGAAACGCTTGTCAAAATCATGACTGAGCCTAAAAACTCTATCATTAAACAGTATCAGGCACTTTTCAAAATGGATGGCGTTACTCTTGAATTTGAAAAATCGGCGCTTGAAAAAATTGCCGATTTAACCGTAGAGCGTAAAACAGGCGCGAGAGGGTTAAGGTCTATTATTGAAAATATCCTGCAGGATATTATGTTTGAAACACCCTCTGATGAGGATATCGAAAAAATTATTATCACAAAGGAAACTGTCGACAATAAAAAGCCTGAAATTATAAAAAAACAAGGATAATTATATAAGCCTCCGCTTTTCACAATCAGAAAAACGGAGGCTTTTTTTAAAACCGTTTCTTTAATTTTTCAAGAGCCGCTTTTTCAATCCGTGATACATAGCTTCTTGAAATATTCAGCTTTTTGGCAATTTCCTTTTGAGTCAGTTCATCGCAGCCATTGAGCCCGTAACGGTATCTTATTATTTCAAGCTCTCTTTCGTCTAAGGTCTTGTCGATAATTTTGCTTAAATGTTCAAGCTTAAGCTTAGTATCGGTCATTTCTTCAATATCAACCGTATCGGCAATAACATCTATTAAAGAAAGCGAATTACCGTCTCTGTCGGTGTCAATCGGGTCGCTTATGTAAATATCCTGCGAGGTTTTTCGGATATTTCTGAAATACATCAGGATTTCATTTTCTATACATCTTGCGGAATAGGTTGCAAGCTTTATTCCTTTTTCGGGATTGAATGTCGAAATTGCTTTAATAAGCCCTATCGTTCCTATGGAAATTAAATCATCCTGATCGCAGCCGTTAGAATAGTATTTTTTAACTATGTGCGCAACAAGCCTTAAGTTATGTTCGATAAGCTTGTTTTTTGCGTTTTCATCACCGTTTTCTCTGTAAAGCTTAATCAGCTCCTCTTCTTTTTTTGCGGAAAGCGTAGGCGGAAAAGCCCCTGCTCCCGAAACATGCAAAGCAAGATAATACAGACTGCTTGCAAGTCTTAAAAAAATATCAAAAATAAATATAAGAATCACCGCCCCCTGTTAAAGAATATGCTTTTTAGGGCTTGGCAGTTGCAAAAAAGTATTTTAATCTTAAAATAGTGTTAAATTATATTAAAATTGTTGCTTGTTTTAATGCAGAGTAAATAATATAATAAAATCATAAGGGAGGCTTGGATTATGAGCGACAAAAAAAGATTTGTATATGTTACGGCGCCTGAAGCTTTAAAGGAAAATACTGTTTCGGGAGAAAAATACAGGTTTACGGTACTGACCCCTCAGCTTTTAAGACTTGAATATTCTTTAGACGGAATATTTGAAGACAGAGCGAGCCAAACGGTTTTTTTCAGAGACTTTAAGAAAAATAATTTTTCGCATTCTGAGAATAACGGCGTACTTACAATAGAAACCGATAATTTGTTTCTTCGGTATAATGTTAATGAGACTTTCAGCCATGATACATTAAAAATCAGGCTTAAAACCGAGCCTGCAAGCGAGTGGCATTTCGGAGACTATTTTGAGGACCTCGGCGGGACTGCAAAAACGCTTGATGAGGCAGACGGAGCAATTGAGCTTGAAAGAGGCATAATATCAAGAAACGGATTTTCCGTGCTTGATGATTCCGATAAAATGCTTTTAAATGAAAACGGTTGGGTGGAAACAAGGCATAAAAACACCTTGGATATATATTTTTTCGGTTACGGATTTGAATATAGAAAGGCGATAAAGGATTTTTATAAACTGACAGGATTTCCGCCGATGCTTCCGGCCTTTGCGCTCGGCAACTGGTGGAGCAGATATCATGCTTATACACAGGAAGAATATGAAAATCTTGTTTTGCGCTTTGAAAAGGAAAATGTTCCGTTTTCCGTAGGCGTTATTGATATGGATTGGCATTTGACTAAAATTCCGGAAAATAAAAAGGACCATGACCCGCTGTTTCCCGATTCCTATTCGGGCTGGACAGGTTATACTTGGAATAAAGAACTTTTCCCCGACTATAAGGGATTTCTAAAGTTTTTAAAAGACCACGGACTTAAAACCTCCTTAAATCTTCATCCTGCCGGCGGTGTTTGCAGTTATGAGGAAATGTATAAGGAAATGGCCGAGAAGTGCGGAGTTGACAGTGAAAGCGGGAAAAGGGTTTATTTCGATATTCTCTCCGAAAAATTTATGGAAAATTATTTTGATGTTCTTCATCATCCTTATGAGGAAGACGGCGTCGATTTCTGGTGGATGGATTGGCAGCAGGGTACATCTTATTGGTGGATACATGAGGCAAACAAGGACGGAAAGCTTAAAGATGAGCGTGAGGTTATAGACCCGCTTTGGATGCTGAATCATTTACACATTGCCGATATTAAAAGAAACGGCAAAAGACCGATGTTCTTTTCGAGGTTTTCGGGTCCCGGAAGCCAAAGGTATCCTGTCGGATTTTCGGGAGATACATTTGTTACTTGGCAGTCGCTTGATTTTCAGCCGTATTTCACTTCTGCCGCGTCAAATATCGGCTATTCTTGGTGGAGTCATGATATCGGAGGTCACGGCGACGGCTACCGCGACGATAATCTTATGATAAGGTGGATTCAGTTCGGAGTATTTTCTCCTATAAACCGCTTGCACAGCACTTGCAATGATTTTATAAGGAAAGAACCTTGGTGCTTTAAAGGAGAAACCGAAGAGATTATAAAAAGCTTTTTAAGACTTCGCCATAAGCTTTTTCCTTATATCTATACCATGAATTATAAGACGCATGAATCAGGCTTGCCCCTTATTTCGCCTATGTATTATGATCATCCGAAAAATTCGGGCGCTTATGAATGCAAAAATCAGTATATGTTCGGCGATTCGCTGATGATTGCGCCCATAACTTCTCCAGATAACAGCATTACAGAGCTTGGCGGAACAGAGGTGTGGTTTCCTGAAGGCGATTTCTTTGATTTCTTTAAAGGAATACATTATAGCAGCTCAAAGCCCCGCAAATTAAAGGTTTACAGAAATATATCCGAGTATCCTGTTTTTGCAAAGGCCGGAGCCATTATTCCGATGAATAATTCTTATAAGCTTTTAAATGACAGCAGTCTTGATATTGTTGTTTTTCCGCTTGAAAGCAATTGCTTCAGCCTTTATCAGGACGGGGGAGACGGCAATGAATTTGAAAACGGATGTTTTGCTCAAACCGAATTTGAGCTTAAATGGAGCAAATCGCCCGAATTTATAATTCATCCCGCTTTCGGTGATATCTCACTTTTGCCTGAAAAAAGAGATTATAAAATTCTCTTCAGAGGCTTTTCGGAAAATGCATCGGTTAAAGCATTCATAAATGATAAAGCGGTAGAAACAGAATGCTCTTATTCGGAAAATACTTTGACAGCTTCGCTTTCGGCTTCGGTCAAGGATAAGATTGTCATTAAAATAACAGGCGAAAATCTTGTAACCGATAACGGTGATATAGTTGAAAGATGCACTTCGGTTTTACAAAAATCGCAATGCGATATCAAATCAAAAATTGCAGCAATGAATTTAATAAAAAGGGAAAACTTCCCAAAATCCTATTTAATAAAAGCTTTAAGTCACGCTTTGGCAAACGGCAGGGAATACGCTGATTTAATCGGAGCAGTTAAAGAGCAGCTTTTGCTTACCGAGGAATAAAAACCTGTTGTTGTTTTCTTATAAACTAAATACCGTTCGGAGAAAATTCCGAACGGTATTTAATTTATACTAATTCGCCCTCGCAATAATTATCAAAAGCGGCGGTTATTTTAACATTTTTAATCTTTCCGTGAAGATTTTGAGAGGATTTCACATAAACCTTTGAATAATTTGGAGTGTATCCTTCATATCTGCCGTTTTCATAATTTTCAAATAAAACAGGGAAAGTCTTGCCGTTAAGACAGCTTAAAAATTCGGCTTCGCTTTTTAAGGCGGTCTTTGCCATAAGCTTTGCTCTAAGTTCCTTTGTTTTTCCGTCAACCTGATTTTTGTAATCCGCTGCAGGAGTGCCCTCGCGGACGGAATAGGGGAAAATATGCGACCTTGCAAACCCCACCTTATTTACAAAGCTTAAGCTTTTTTTAAACTCTTCTTCTGTTTCGCCTGCAAATCCGACCATTATATCGGTTGTTATTGCCGCGTCGTCAAACATTTTTCTTATTCTTTGCACCAAATCGTAATAAAAAGCGCTGTCGTAATGTCTGTTCATTCGCTTAAGGGTCTCATCACAGCCTGATTGTAATGATAAATGAAACTGCGGACAGAATTTTTCCTGTTTTTTTAAAGCTTTAAGCATTTCATCGCTTATGCAATCCGGTTCTAATGATCCGAGACGGACTCTTTTGACCTTTTCAACAGAGCAAACCGCGTTCACCGCGTCGGTCAGATCAAAGCTTTCGCCTTTTCCGTAGGAAGAAAGGTTAATTCCAACCAGCACGATTTCCGAAAATCCGTTTTCAGACAATGTCTGTGCCTCGCTTTTTATTTCTTCTAAATTTCTTGAGCGGACTCTGCCTTTTGCATAGGGAATAATGCAGTAGGTGCAGAACCTGTCGCATCCGTCCTCAATTTTCATATAGGCTCTCGTTCTTTCTCTGAAAGCACCGATAGAAGGCGTGTTGTAAAGTTCGCCTGATTTATGCTCGTCAACAGAAAGAATTCTTTTTCTTATCTTTAAAAATTCTTCTGCTGTTTCGGCGATTTTTATCGTATCGGTATTTCCGATTATTATATCGGCCTCTGTCAGCTTCGATGACTTTTCGGGAAAGGCTTGAACCATACAGCCTGTAAGAACAATTACCGCATTTTCGTTTTCCTTGCGGCAGCGTCTTAAGGTCTGTCTTGCTTTCCTGTCGCTTTCAGACGTTACAGAACATGTATTGATTATGCAGATATCGGCAGGAAGATTTTCAAAATCCGTATATCCTCTTTTATTGAATTCTTCTCTTATAGCCTCAGTTTCATATTGGTTAACCTTACAGCCGAGCGTAATATATTTTATATTCATTTGATTCTCCTGAAAAAGTATGTTCTAATTATAATACAGATTGTTATGATTTTCAACATAAAATGATTTTTTGCACTATAAAAACATTGATTTTTTATCACTTTTATAGTATAATAATTTCGTATGTAAAATTGATTAGAGGATGAGATTCAATTGATTAAAAACAGATACGTAAAAATTTTCATTTTCGTTTTGTTTGACGTTGCCGCGGCGTTCTTATCGGCGCTCTTAGCGGCTTTTTTTTGCTCTGTCAGCGTTAATACGGCGTTTTTAAAAATAACATGTGTTTTTACTGTCTCGCTTTTTTTACTGCTTTATATATTCAAGGTTTATAATATTCTTTGGAAATACGCGGGCTACGGAGATTATGTCCGCATTTTCTTTTCCGCTTTTACTTCGGCTCTTGTAATGTTTTTCGCCGATCTGCTTTTTAAATCAGTTGATGTTTACGGACCGAAATTCATCCTCATTACCGCTATTTTTACAGGTTCTCTGATATTTTTATCAAGGCTTGTTTTCAAGCATAATCCCAAGGGAATTTTCGGCTCTGCCACGGATATAAAAGAAAATGTGCTTATAGTCGGTGCAGGGGACGCGGCAAAGCTTATTATTGACGATCTAAATAACAATCAGGAGCTTTACGGGTGCAGGGTCAAATGCGCTGTTGACGATAATGTTCAAAAAATAGGGAATTATATTTCGGGTGTTAAAATCGCAGGCGATTGTAATTCAATTTATGACTGTGTAAAGGATTACGATATAAATACGATTATTTTTGCCATTCCTTCTTGCCCGAGCCTTCGGAAGTCGGAAATTCTTCAAAGCTGTCAGAAGACAGGCTGTAAATTAAGGATCCTTCCGTCGGTTTATAAAATGCTTTCCGAAGAACATATAAAGGTTAATTCGTTAAAGGATGTTCAGATAGAGGATCTTCTCGGCAGAGACCCGATTGATTTAAATATTCCTCATGTTTTTGATTATATTAAGAATAAGGTTGTTCTCGTAACAGGCGGAGGAGGCTCTATAGGAAGCGAGCTTTGCAGGCAGATTGCGGCTCACGGCGCTAAACAGCTTATAATATTTGATATTTATGAGAATAATGCTTATGAGATACAAAATGAGCTTAAGTTTTCTCACCCCGAGCTTGATCTTGTCACGCTTATCGGCTCAGTGAGGGACAAAAAGAGACTTGAAAGTGTATTCGAAGAATATAAGCCTCAGCTTGTTTTCCATGCGGCGGCGCACAAGCATGTGCCTTTAATGGAGGACAGTCCTAAAGAGGCTATAAAAAACAATGTTTTCGGAACTCTTAATACCGCCAAATGCGCGGATAAATTCGGAGTTCAAAAATTTGTGCTTATTTCTACGGATAAAGCCGTTAATCCTACCAATATTATGGGTGCGAGCAAAAGAATCTGCGAAATGATAGTTCAGTCGGTAAATGCCAAATCAAAGACAGAGTTTGCCGCTGTAAGATTCGGAAATGTATTAGGCTCTAACGGATCGGTTATTCCGCTTTTTAAAAAGCAGATAGAAAAAGGCGGTCCCGTAACCGTAACAGACCCTGAAATGATAAGATTTTTTATGACTATTCCGGAGGCTGTCTCTTTGGTTATTCAGGCAGGCTCATCGGCTAAGGGCGGAGAGATTTTTGTTCTGGATATGGGCAAGCCGGTTAAGATAGTCAATCTGGCAGAAAATCTTATCAGACTTTCGGGATTTAAGCCTTATACCGAAATTAAGATTGAATTTATCGGTCTTCGCCCGGGTGAAAAAATGTATGAAGAACTGCTTATGTCGGAGGAGGGACTTAAAAAGACTGATAACAGGCTTATTTATATCGGTCAACCGATTGAGTTTGATGAAAAGGAATTTAAAAACGAGCTTAAGGAATTAAAAGCCGCCGCCGAGGACGAAAATTCGGACATCAAAGCGATAACACAAAAAATAGTATCAACATATACTTATAAAAAATAGCAGAACGGTGATTAAAATGGCAGAAAAAAGAATTGAAAACTTAAGGAATATCGCAATTATCGCGCACGTTGACCACGGTAAGACTACCCTCGTCGATCAGCTGTTAAAGCAGAGCGGAACATTCAGGGCAAATGAAGCGGTAAATGAAAGAGTAATGGATTCAAATGACCTTGAAAGAGAAAGAGGAATTACAATTCTTTCTAAAAATACAAGCGTTATCTATAACGGGGTAAAAATAAATATTATCGATACTCCCGGACATGCGGATTTCGGCGGAGAGGTTGAAAGAATTCTGCAGATGGTTGACGGAGTTCTGCTTCTTGTAGACGCTTTTGAGGGCTGTATGCCGCAGACGAGGTTTGTTCTTAAGAAAGCGCTTGCTTTAGGGAAAAAGGCTGTTGTTGTTATAAATAAAATTGACAGACCGATGGCAAGACCGCATGAGGTTGTAGACGAGGTTCTTGACTTGTTTATTGAGCTGGGTGCAGATGATGACCAAATAGAATTTCCTGTTGTTTTTGCATCTGCAAGGGACGGTTATGCTTCCTATTCTCCCGATGTCAGGGGAACGGATATGAAACCGTTGTTTGAAGAAATTATAAAGGAGATAGAGCCGCCTGTCGGAGATACAGAGGCTCCGTTGCAGCTTCTTTTTTCAAATATAGAATATGACGAGTATTTAGGGAGAATAGGAGTCGGAAGGATTGTCAGAGGAACCGTTAAAGTCGGTCAAAGGGTTGCTCTTTGCCATAAGGACGGAACAAGCAGTAATGTAAAAATCGCAAAGCTTTTTATGTACAGCGGACTTAAACGTACCGAGGTTGAATCGGCAACCGTCGGCGATATTGTTCAGGTCGCAGGCATTGCGGACCTTGAAATCGGAGAAACTGCATGCGACACAGAAACAATAGAACCGCTTCCGTTTGTTAAAATAGACGAGCCTACGCTTTCTATGAACTTTATGGTTAATAATTCGCCGTTTGCAGGACAGGACGGAAAGTTTGTAACCTCGCGCAATCTTCGGGACAGACTTTTTAAAGAGGTAATGACAAATGTCAGCTTAAAGGTTGAAGAGACCGACAGCGCAGATACCTTCAAGGTGTCGGGTAGGGGAGAGCTTCATCTTTCAATTCTTATCGAAACAATGCGCCGTCAGGGCTATGAATTTCAGGTTTCGCCTCCGGCAGTTATTTATAAGCATGATGAAAACGGCAAGCTTTTAGAGCCTATGGAGCTTTTGATGATAGAAGTACCTGATACCTATGTAGGCGTTGTTATGGAAAGGCTCGGCAGCAGGCATGCCGAAATTAAGAATATGGGCACGCGCGACGGCGGAATGTCACATCTTGAATTTATAATTCCCGCAAGAGGTCTTTTGGGTTATCGGTCTCAGTTTATGACTGACACAAACGGCAACGGAATAATGAATCATGTTTTCAACGGATATGAAGAATATAAGGGTGATATCGAACAGCGCAGTACAGGCTCAATAATAGCGCATGAAACCGGTGAGGCTACCGGCTACGGACTTTTCAACACCCAAAGCCGCGGCAGGCTTTTCATAGGTCCCGGTACTCCCGTCTATGAGGGTATGATAATCGGAGAAAATCCGAAGAATGAGGATATTGTATGCAATGTCTGCAAAAAGAAGCAGATGACAAATACCAGAGCCGCCGGCTCGGACGATGCATTAAGGCTCGTTCCTCACTCGGTGCTCAGCCTTGAACAGTCCCTTGAATTTATTAAGGATGATGAGCTTGTTGAAATAACGCCTAATAATATCAGACTTCGTAAAAAAATTCTTTCAAAAGAGCTTAGAATGAAGCATGAGGCTAAGAACCGCTGATGAATTATGTCATTCTTGACATGGAATGGGATTCAGTCTATTCCGTTAAAAAGCGCGGTTTTATAAATCAGATTATCCAGATAGGCGCGGTAAAATGTAATGAAAGCTTTAAAATAACAGGTACATTTGAAAGAACCGTTAAATCCTCGATTTCAAAAAAAGTCACTTCGAGATTTACCGAGCTTACGGGTATCACTACAAAGGATATGCTTTCGGGCATAAGCCCCGAAACGGCAGTCAGGGAATATAATGACTGGGTCGGTACTGATTTTATAACACTGACTTGGAGCAATTCCGACCTGTTTTCTATTGCCGAAAATGAGAAATACATTTTAAACGGCTTAAAATTTAAAATAGAAAAATATCTTGATCTGCAAAAATACATTCAAAACGAAATGATTCAAATGGGTTTTGAATGTAAGTCGCAGATTTCGCTTGAATCTGCGGCTGATATTCTTAACGTCAACCATAAGGGACTTGAGCTTCATACTGCCAAGGATGACAGTATGCTTTGTGTAGGACTGCTTAAAAAATACTATTGCAAAGAAAGATTTGAACCTTTTATAAAAAACACCGCAAATCCTGACTTTTATAAAAGGCTGTATTTTAAAGCTACTTATCTTGATGATATCAACAGCTCGGATATAAACAAGGATACCCTTGCTTTTAAATGCGACAAATGCGGCGAAAAGGCTGAAAAAATTTCAAAATGGCGTTTCAAAAACAGATGGTTTTCGGCAAAATTCCGCTGCAGCAGCTGCAAAAGAAAATTTATCGGTAGAATTTCCTTTAAAAAGAATTTTGAAGATGTAACCGTTAAAAAAAGAATTTGTGAAATAAAAAAAGGAGAAAAATCCGTTGGAATGCAGTCTTTGCCCGAGAAATTGCAAAGCTCGGCGAACTGAAACCGAAAATATCGGAGGATTTTGCCGAATGCCGTTATCCCCCGTTATTGCGAGAGCCGCTCTGCATTTCGGTGAAGAACCTTTCATCAGCGGCACCAAAGGTTCAGGAACGGTGTTTTTTTCAGGATGCAATTTAAGGTGTGTTTTCTGTCAGAATTTTGAAGTAAGCCGAGGTAAAACAGGAAAGCGCATAAGCTTTTTAAGGCTTGCTGAAATATTTCGCGAGCTTGAAGAAAAAGGCGCGCATAATATAAATCTTGTAACTCCATCGCATTTTGCCTTTGCTGTAAATGAAGCGTTTAAAATTTACAGACCGAAAATACCGATTGTATATAATTCAAGCGGATATGACAGTCTTGAAGCTCTCGAATTACTCTCTGATAAAATTGATATTTATTTATTTGATTTGAAATACTTAAATCCGAAAAATTCTTTAAAATATTCAAAATCTCCCGATTATCCGTCAGTCGCATTAAGGGCTATTGAATATGCATGCTCTTTAAAAAAGGAAGCTATATTCGATGAAAACGGAATAATGAAAAGCGGTGTGGTTATAAGGCATCTTCTTTTGCCAAGGTCAACAAATGAGGCTGTCAAAGTTTTTGAAACGGTAAAAGAAAAATTTCCGTCGGCTTATTTTAGCATAATGAGTCAGTATGTACCGTTATACGAAGCAAAAGAATACCCTGAAATTAACAGAAAAGTTACGAAACGCGAGTACGAAAAGATACTTGACCTTATCATTGAAAGCGGTTTTGAAAACTGTTATTTTCAGGACCTCGAAAGTTCAACGGAGGAATTGATACCTGATTTCAATTTATACGGGGTTTAAAAGAAAGGATAAAATAATTATGAATATTGCTGTTGCACAATCGGGCGGACCGACCTGCGCTATAAATGCTTCCTTGCTCGGCGTTTTCAGACAGGGTTTAAAGGAAAGCTCAATAGAGCATATTTTCGGTTCTTTTAACGGAATTGAGGGAATAATAAGCGACAATCTTATTGATCTTAATTCAGTGATAAGAAATGACGATGATATGGAGCTTTTGAGGCAAACACCTTCGACCTGTCTCGGATCCTGCAGATATAAGCTGCCGGATGATGAAAACTCCCGGGTTTACGAAGAAATAATAAAATGCTTTAAAAGACACGGTATAGGCGCGTTCTTTTATATCGGCGGCAATGATTCTATGGATACTGTTTCAAAGCTCAGCGCTTACACCGAGAAATACGGTATAGATGTTAAAATTATCGGAATTCCGAAAACCATTGACAATGACCTTGAATATACCGACCACACTCCGGGCTTTGGTTCTGCCGCTAAATATGTTGCAACTTCTGTTCAGGAAATTGTAAGGGATTCTTCGGTTTACAGCATTGAATCCGTTACGATAGTTGAGGTTATGGGAAGGCATGCCGGCTGGCTGACGGCATCCTCATGCGTTTTAAGAGCAAACGGAGAAAGTGCTCCTCATTTGATATATTTGCCTGAAAGCAAGATTTCCGAGGAAAAATTCTTATCCGATGTCAATGCTCAGCTGCAGGTTCACAAGGCGGTTGTGGTTGCGGTTTCAGAAGGATTAAAGCTTGAAAGAGCAAATTCCGAGAAAACCTACGGAAGCGGTCTTGTGGATAATTTCGGACATGAATATTTAAGCGGAATAGGGAAGATACTTGAAAATATAGTCAGAGATAAAATCGGCTGTAAGGTAAGGTCAATAGAGCTTAATGTTATGCAGAGATGTTCATCTCATATCAGCTCTAAAACCGATATCGACGAGGCCGAGCTTATCGCAGAGAAAGCGGTCAGCTGTGCCGTAGAGGGCAAAAGCGGAATTGCGATGATATTCAGGCGTATTTTAAATCATCCATATACTGTGGTTATAGACAGTGTTAAAGCCTCGAATATTGCAAATAAGGAAAGATTTTTCCCTAAGGAGTGGATAAACAAGGAATGCAATAATGTACTTGACTGCGCGGTTGATTATTTCCTGCCTCTTATTCACGGTGAACAGATAATAAGAATGAAAAACGGAATGCCTATTCATTTTAAAATAAAATAAAACTAACACCCCCGAGAGTTTCTTTGAAACTCTCGGGGGTGTTTTAAAAATCCGGCTTATTCGATTATTGAAACACCGGTCATTTCTTCGGGCTGTTTAAGTCCTAAGAGCTTGATTATAGTCGGTGAAATATCGCATAGTCTGCCGCCTTCTCTTAACTTGCAATCCTTTCCGATTACAGCAAAGGGAACAGGGTTTGTAGTATGCGCGGTAAAGGGCGAGCCGTCGGTATCGATCATTCTGTCGGCATTTCCGTGGTCTGCGGTAAGAAGCATAACTCCGCCCATTTTAAGGGTAGAATCGGCAACTCTTCCGACGCAGTTATCAACGGTTTCAACAGCTTTAACGGCTGCCTCGAAAATACCCGTATGGCCTACCATGTCGCAGTTTGCAAAGTTTAATATAACAACATTGTATTTTCCGCTTTCTATTGCCTCGCAAACCTTGTCGCAAACCTCATTTGCGCTCATTTCGGGCTGTAAATCATAGGTTGCGACCTTAGGGGAGTTGACAAGGATTCTGTCCTCTCCGTCAAATTTAACCTCTCTTCCTCCGTTAAAGAAGAAGGTAACATGTGCGTATTTTTCGGTTTCGGCAATTCGAAGCTGCGTCATACCGTTTTTGGAAATGAATTCGCCTAAAGTGTTTTCAAGGCTTTCGGGCTTAAATGCAACTTCAACATTCGGCATTGAAGCATCATACTGAGTCATGCAGACATAAAATACTTTTTGTCTTCCGCCTTTGCGCTCAAAGCCTGAAAAATCATCGTCAACAAATGTTCTTGTGATTTCTCTCGCACGATCGGGACGGAAGTTGAAGAATATAACGCTGTCTCCGCTCTTAATGCGCTCGGTTCCCGCAACAACGGTAGGAACAACAAATTCATCGGTAATAAATTTGCCTTCCGCATCCTTGGTTTCATAGGATTTTTTTACTGCCGCCGCAGCGTTCTCGGTTATGATTCCCTCGCCGTACACAAGTGCGGCATAGGCTTTTTCAACTCTTGCCCAGCGATTGTCTCTGTCCATTCCGTAAAATCTTCCCATAACGGTAGCAAGCTTTCCGCAGCCGAGTTCTTCACACTTTTTGTTTAATTCCTCTATGAACTCAACAGCCGAAGCAGGGGGAACGTCGCGTCCGTCAAGCAGAGCATGGATATAAACCCTGTCAAGACCGTTTAGCTTTGCAAGCTTTATAAGTCCGAAAAGATGCTCTATGTGACTGTGAACGCCACCGTTTGAAAGAAGTCCCATTAGATGAAGCGCACTGTCATTTTTCTTACAGTTGTCTATCGCCTTAAGAAAAGCGCCGTTTTGAAAAAAATCGCCGTCGGTAATGGATTTTGTTATACGGGTAAGCTCCTGATAAACAATTCTTCCTGCACCGATATTTGTATGACCGACCTCGCTGTTGCCCATCTGACCGTCCGGAAGACCTACATCAAGACCCGAAGCGCCGATCTTAGTTACGGGACAGTTTTTAAAAATATCGTCAAGTCGGGGAGTGTTTGCCGCCTCAATCGCATTTCCTTTTGCTCCCGGGTTAATTCCGAATCCGTCCATTATAGTTAAAACTATAGGTTTTTTCATAATCAGCACCTCATTATTTGCTTGCGGCTTTAACAATTATTGAAAAATCCTCTGCTTTAAGAGAAGCGCCGCCGATAAGACCGCCGTCAACATTATATTTTGAAAGCAGCTCATCGCAGTTTTTGGCGTTCATAGATCCGCCGTACTGAATAGTTACGGATTCTGCCGCGTCCTCGCCGTAAACCTCTTTGATTGCCTCACGGACATAGCCGTTGCCCTCGTCAGCCTGCTCAGCACTGGCGGTAACACCGGTACCGATAGCCCATACAGGCTCATAAGCAATAACTATATTTTTAAGCTGCTCTTCAGTAATATTTGTAAGAGCCATTTTTGTCTGGAATTTAAGAAGAGTTTCGGTGTAACCGAGCTCTCGCTGCTCTAAGGTTTCGCCTACGCATACAATTGCGGTAAGTCCTGCATTGACAGCGGCAAGTGTGCGAAGATTGACTGTCTGGTCGGTTTCGCCGAAATACTGTCTTCTTTCGCTGTGTCCGACAACAACATATTTAACTCCGCTTTCAACAAGCATTTTTGCCGAAACCTCTCCCGTATATGCGCCGCTCTCTTTAAAATGAACGTTTTCGGCGCCGATTTCGATATTTGAGCCCTCGGCAGCTTTAACTGCGGCTGCAATATCAACATAAGGAACGCAAAGAACAACCTTGCAGTCAGCGTCCTTAACAAGCGGTTTCATTTCGTTGATAAGAGCGGTCGTCTCAGACGGGGTCTTATTCATTTTCCAGTTTCCCGCAATAATTGCGGATCTTTTAATTTTATTCATTATATATATTTCTCCTGTCACACTTTAAGGCTTGCCGCGGCAAGCCTTAAGTTTATTTTATTATTACTTATCGTTAAGCGCTGCAATGCCGGGAAGCTCTTTACCTTCGAGGAATTCAAGAGAAGCACCGCCGCCTGTTGAAATATGAGTCATCTTGTCGCCGAAGCCCAAGGTGTTGACGGCAGCCGCTGAATCTCCTCCGCCGATAATCGTTACAGCGTCGGTCTCGGCAAGACTCTTAGCAACAGCAATGGTTCCCTGAGCAAGAGTCGGGTTTTCAAATACGCCCATAGGTCCGTTCCAGACAACCGTCTTTGCGTTCTTTACTTCGTTTGCAAAAAGCTCTGAGGTCTTAGGTCCGATATCAAGACCTTCATAATCAGCGGGGATTTTATCGGCGTCAACAGTCTTGATTTCAATCGGAGCGTCAATAGGATCCGGGAAGTGGTCGGCTATATTGCAGTCAATGGGAAGAAGAATTTTAACGCCTTTTTCTTCAGCCTTTTTAAGCATGTCTTTGCAGTAATCAATTTTCTCTGTGTCAAGAAGAGATTTACCTACGCCGTATCCCTTAGCAGCTAAAAATGTGTAAGCCATACCGCCGCCGATAATAAGGGTATCGGCTTTGTTAAGCAGGTTTTCGATAACAGAAAGCTTATCTGCAACCTTGGCTCCGCCGAGGATTGTAACAAACGGGCGGACAGGATTTTCAACGGCATTTCCGAGATATTTAAGCTCTTTACCGATAAGATAACCGGCAACAGCCTCTTTAACATAGGATACAACGCCTACGGTAGAGCAGTGCGCTCTGTGAGCGGTGCCGAACGCGTCGTTAACAAATATATCGGCAAGGGAGCCTAATTCCTTTGAGAATTCCTCGCCGTTCTTGGTTTCTTCTGCACGGTAGCGGGTATTCTGTAAAAGAACAACATCTCCGTCCTTCATTTCGCTTACTGCTTTTTTGGCATTTTCGCCTACGACATTATCATCGGCAGCGAAAACAACTTCTTTACCTAAAAGCTCTGAAAGCCTATTTGCAACAGGAGCTAAAGAAAGTTCCGGTTTAGGCTCGCCCTTAGGCTTACCTAGATGCGAGCAGAGGATAACCCTGCCTCCGTCTGCAATCAGCTTTTTTATTGTCGGAAGAGCGGCGATAATTCTGTTTTCATCCGTGATTTTTCCGTTTTTAAGCGGGACATTGAAATCGCAACGGACAAGAACATTCTGACCCTTGACATTGATATCGTCAACAGTCTTTTTATTGAGTGCGTTCATTTTTTTTACATCCTTTCAAGACATTAAAATTTACAATATTATTTTACCACATTTTGAAAATTTTTCAATATTATTTTAAGAATTTATTCGGCGTTTTCCCACTTATATTTATGCAGCTGCCCGAAATTTTCAAGTTCGGGGTAATTCCATTGTCTCAAAACCTCGTAAACCGCTATTGCAACCGAGTTTGAAAGATTAAGACTGCGTATTTCTCCCGCCATTGGAATTCTTAAAGCCGTTTCGGGATTTTTAAGAAGAAGTTCTTCGGGAAGACCCTTTGTTTCCTTTCCGAAAATGAGATAGCAGCCGTCAGGATATGAAACTTCGGAATGGGTTTTTCTGCCCTTGGTCGTATAATAGAAAAAATTACCCTTATTCTTTGCAAAAAAGTCATCTAAGTTTTCATAATAAGTGATGTCAAGGAAATGCCAGTAATCAAGACCTGCTCTTTTTAGCTTTTTATCGTCGATTTTAAAGCCCATAGGACCGACAAGATGGAGTCTTGCTCCTGTTGCGGCACAGGTTCTTGCAACATTTCCGGTATTCTGCGGAATTTCGGGTTCTACCATTACTATATTTATTACAGCCATATAAATCACCAAATAAGATTATATTAGCGTTAAAAATACTTGTCAAGGAATTTTAAGTATGATATAATCAATTTATATTATATTTTGTCATAATAAGAGGGAATTGCTTTGAGAAAAAATCAGAAAATTCTTGAAAGAATTGAATTTTTAACTGTTAAATACGGAAAAAAACTCGCAAGGTCTGACGGAAAGCTTTTTAAAACGCTAAAGGTTTTCTACATTTTATCATTTGCATATTATTCTTTTATCTCGCTTATGGTCTCTCTGCTTATGATATTGCATCTTACCGACGGAGAAGGTATAAGCAAAGAAGTTTTGAAAAATTATTTAAGCTATGAGGGAACAACCTGTGCTTTCTTTATTATCACAATTATTTCTTTTGTTTTGTTTTGTGTTAAGTTTAAGCTTACAGGCCTTATAATGAATATTGTAACGCAGCCCGTATTTATAATTCTTGAGGCACGTTTTTTTAGGGGTAACGATTTTTCGAGATTTAACCTCTACGGGGATTTTTACTGGAAGCATTTTATTCCTGCTCTGCTTATTTTAATATTTAGTATTTTTATGGCGGTAATAATTATCAGGGAAAGAGCTTATATTTCCCGTGAATATAAAAAAATCACCGAAAGAGTCTACGGCGAATTTAAGCGCGGCAATGATACGTTAAGCGAAGAGGAATGGAACGAATTTTTTGAAAATTACGATCCGCTTCACTGAATAAATCATTTTTTTCGGGCAAAATAATAAAAACTTTTTAAGTTAAAAGGTGATATTATGTTTCCCGATAAAAATGAGTATTCTAAAATGGTAAAAGCTGCATCCAAACCGTCAAAAAAAGCTAAGGATTACATCTGTGCCTTTGTTATCGGAGGATTTATATGCGTTATAGGTCAGCTTTTATTTGAGCTTTATTCAAGTTTCGATTTAAGCGAAATGCTCGTCAGAGCGGCAGTTCCGTCAACACTTATAGTTTTTGCCGGTTTGCTTACGGGAATAGGAGTTTTTGATAAAATAGCAAAACATGCCGGAGCGGGAACCTTAGTGCCGATAACAGGATTTGCGAATGCGGTTGTATCTCCCGCGGTAGAATTTAAGAACGAGGGACGGATTTTAGGAATCGGAACAAAAATATTTTCGGTTGCGGGACCTGTAATTCTTTACGGAACCGCGGCAGGAATTGTGTACGGTATAATTTACTTTATTTTTACGTAGTTTGCATCGGAGGCGATTGCTTGAACAGAATAATTTCAAGGATTGCGGATTATATCCGCGAAACGGATAAGGTCCTTTTGTTCCTTTGCTTTTTTGCGTCTGCTTACGGATGCCTTGCCGTTTTTTCGGCGACAAGGCATCTCGAAACATTAAGACCTGTTCTTGTTCAGATGATTTCATTGGCTTTAGGAATAGTTTTTGCAGTTATAATATCATCTTTTGATTATGAAAGATTTATTCAAAGCTGGTACATATTTGCCGTACTGGGCATAATTCCCGTTATTTTGACTTTTTTTATCGGATTTGCACCCGAGGGAACCGATGATAAGGCTTGGCTTAATCTCGGAATCACAACATTTCAGCCCTCGGAGCTTTTGAAAATCTGTTTTATAATCTCTTTTTCTGCCCATATTACAAGGGTAAAGGAAAGCATAAACAAGCTTAAATATTTAATTCCTGTGTGCCTGCACGCCGCTTTTCCCGTATTGCTTATTCATTTTCAGGGGGATGACGGCACAGCGCTTGTTTTTGCAGTTATAGTTCTTTGCATGCTTTGCGCGGCAGGAGTGTCCTGGAAATATTTCCTTGCGGCTTTTTCTGCGGCGCTTATAGCTTCTCCTATTGTATTTTTCTTTATAATGAACGATGATCAGCGTTCAAGACTTATTAATCTTTTTAATATAGAGGGAGATATTAAGGGAGCGACCTTTCAGGTATATTACGGAAGAAGAGCCCTTGCAAACGGCGGTTTTTTCGGACAGGGTCTGCTTAAGGGAACGCTTACAAAGGTCGGATATGTACCCGAGGGGCAGAATGATTTTATTTTTGTAAGCATAGGCGAACAGCTTGGCTTTTTAGGTTGTATGGCAGTTATAATTCTTCTTTGCGCAATAGCATTAAGAGCAATTCATATTGCGAAAATCTGCCGAAAGCAAAGCGGAAAGCTGATTTGCATCGGATTTTTCGGTATGCTTTTGGCTCAGGTCACCATAAATATCGGAATGTGCATAGGCGTGCTTCCCGTTATCGGAGTTACTCTGCCTTTTTTCAGTGCCGGCGGAACCTCGCTTTTGTGTCTTTATCTCGGCGTTGGACTTGTAATGAGTGTTTATATGCACAGAAATTCAAGAACGATTTATTTACACGATTAAAAATAAAACGGTTGCAGAAAATAAAAATCTGCAACCGTTTTATTTTATCTTTCGTTTAATGTTTTATAAATCTTTTGCTCTTTAACGCTGATATATGCCGGCCTTATAATTTTGCCGTTTGACTGAATTTCTTCAATTCTGTGAGCGCTCCAGCCCGTTATTCTTGAAATTGCGAAAATCGGAGTGAACAGCTCATAGGGCAGACCGAGAATTTTATAAACAAGTCCGGAATAAAAATCCACATTTGGGCTGACGCCCTTATAAATCTTTCTTTTTTCGGCAATTATTTCGGGCGCGAATTTTGCAACCTTGCTGTAAAGATTATATTCGCTTTCAAATCCGTTTTCAAGGCTTAGCTTTTTCACACACCTGTGAAGAACCTGAGATCTTGGATCTGAAACAGAATAAACGGCATGTCCCATTCCGTAAATCAGACCCTTGCAGTCAAATGCTTTTTTATCAAGAAGATCGCAAAGATACTGTCTGATCTGAGCATCGTTTTCAATATCGATATTTTTGTGCATATCATCAAACATTTTTGCAACCTTGATATTGGCTCCGCCGTGTCTGGGACCTTTAAGAGAACCAAGCGCCGCAGAAACCGCGGAATATGTGTCCGTCCCGGAAGAAGTTACAACATGGGTCGTAAAAGAAGAGTTGTTGCCGCCGCCGTGCTCTGCGTGAAGAACAAGCGCGAGGTCAAGAATTTTTGCCTCGGTGTCGGAAAATTTTCCATCATCTCTTAACATATAAAGTATATTCTGCGATGTTGTATATTCGGGCTTCGGAAGCTTTATAAAAAGATTTTTACCCAGATGATAATGGCGGTAGGCATTATAGCTGTAAACCGCAAGCAGGGGAAATACGGAAATTAAAAAGAGCGCCTGTCTTAAAACATTTTCCACTGTTGTATCGTCCGCATTTTCATCATAAGCATAAAGAGCAAGAACACACCTTGAAAGCATATTCATCATATCCTTGCCCGAAGCTTTTAAAATCATATCCCTGACAAAGGAATCGGGAAGAGTTCTTAAGGCTGTTAAAACATTGCTGAATTCTTCAAGCTCATTAGGGTTTGGAAGCTTTGAAAATAAAAGGAGATAGGCGGTTTCCTCAAAGCCGAATCTTTCATCCTTCATAAATCCGGAAACCAGCTCTTTTACATCATATCCTCTGTATCTGAGAATTCCTTCGCAGGGTCTTGTTGTTCCGTCAGGAAGCTTTTCCTTTGATTTTATTTCAGAAATTTCCGTAAGTCCGGTTACAACACCGTTTCCGTTCAAATCTCTAAGTCCGCGCATAACATTATGCTCAGGGTACATTTCGGGCTGTATACCGTAAGCAAGATTTGAAATCCGTGCATTTTTTTCAATATACTCAAGCAGCTCGGGCTTTAAATGATTCAATACTATCACCACATCTTTCCTACTTATTTAAATACATTATAATAGATAAGACTTGAGATATGGTGAAAAAAATGTAAACTTTTCTTTTTTTGAGATTGACAGCAAAAGATGTTTATTATAAAATGATTAAGAAAGGGATTGGTTTTATGACAAAAATTTCTCCTTCTGTTCTGACTGCGGATTTTTTAACTTTGACTGATTATTTAAAAAAATTTGAAGAATGCGGAGTGGATATGGTCCACCTTGATGTAATGGACGGCCATTTTGTTCCGAATATATCTTTCGGTGTTCCTGTAATAAAATCCATAAGGGAACATACTTCGCTTCCCTTGGATATTCATTTGATGATTGACCGTCCTGACAGATATATTGAGGACTTTGCAAAATATGCCGATTATCTAAGCTTTCATTTTGAGGCGGGTTCGGATAACGGGGAACTGCTCAAAAAAATAAAAAATCTCGGCTGTAAAGCATGTATTACAATTAAGCCCAAAACGCCTGCGGAGGCTGTTTTCGGACTTTTGGACTATTGTGATATGGTGCTTGTTATGTCGGTTGAACCCGGGTTCGGAGGACAGAAATTTATGCCGCAGGCTCTTAGTAAGCTTGAAGCGCTTAAAAACGAAATAAATAAAAGAAATTTAAATATCGAGCTTGAGGTTGACGGAGGAATCAATGCCGAAACCGCATCTCTTGCTGTCAATGCCGGGGCGACTGTGCTTGTTGCCGGAAGCTATATTTTTAATTCTTCGGATTTAAAAAGGACGGTAGATGAAATTAAATCTCTTTAAAATTGTTTTTAATTCTGTCAACAGCATTGTTTTTGCAAATCAGCGTACCGTATTCTTTTACGGCGGCGCTGATTTTTTTATCTTTAATGACCGCTTTGCAGAATTCCTTTGAAAAGGTTACAATATTTTTGCTTAGCTTTGAGGGCAGGAAAAGAATATAATCGTTTTTAAATTTGTAAAGCTCGCTTTGCATAGGCTCTGTTTTTAAACAACTGCAGAAAAATATCAGGTTTTCGAAGCTTTTAAAAATAAGTAATAATTCGTTTTCTTTTCTTATAACACTTGAAGAAAGGGAAATTATGCAGCCGCTGTCGGTTTTGCTCATTTCGAAAAAAATTTTATTCCCGAGCTTTTTAAGGAACCTTTCCGGTACCGCCTTTTTCAGTATGCGGTTTATGCTTTCAATCGTTTGAGCATTGTTTTCGCTGATATTGCCGTATCCTCCGAAATATTCTTTGACTTCCGAATCGGAAACGAGAATTTTTATCTTGCCGCATGTCGGATATAAAAGTTTCATAAAAGCTCCTTGTAAAAAACGCAGAGCCCTGCTCTTGGCAGAGCTCCGCAAAATTCACTGCTTAATCGCCGTTCTGACAGCCGCAGCCGCCTCTGACATTGCAAGGTCTCGGCGGAAAGAAATCATCGGTAGGGAACTTGATCTTTCTGAAAACATCGCAGGGCTGATCCGTTGAATCCTCGCACTGCTTTTCGGGAATGCAGAAATCATATACGGGAATGAGCATCTGGACATTTCTTACAAGCTGAACGATTGTGAAAAGTCCGAGTGTGGCAAATAATGCAGGTGTTCCTGTCGGTAAGTTTGTTTCAAGCGGAGTTCCGAAATAGTTTATAATGCTTTGCGGGAAATAACGGACATTTTCATAGGTGTCGGAAATCTGACCGAGCCTTGCACTTAACGATACAGGTTCTACGCATTGAACAACGCATTTTGGATTATTTGAGGTTGAAAGTGCCTGAGAATCACATCCTGTGTTATCGGAAAGCGCGCTTGAATAAACCTTGACATTTCCTTCGCTGCCGAAAAGAATTACCTTTTTGCTGAAGGCTGTGATTCCCTGAACCTCGGTGGGGCAGGTGTTCGGAGCGGTGAAACAGTCTATTGTCATAAGGAAAAAGAATGTCATATCACAGGAATAAAAACCTTTGTTGAAATTAACCGGTTCAACATCTATATAAACATTAAGTACTTCTGCGTTTTTAAGCCTTACGCTTACCGCCTGATTGATAATTGTCTGAGTTTCGGCAGTGAAGAAACAGCGCAGATCTTCGAGACAGTCACGGTCGCAACAGGAATCGTAAACTCTTCCGACATCTACACATACCGCTTCTTTAAAGCTGCCGACTTCGTTTGCGGTGGTTTTATTGTCAGCCATAAAAATATTCCTCCTGAAAGTTATTGAAGACAGACTTCAATATATATTATGAAAAAACACGCAGTATGTTAAAAGAACATACTGCGTGTGAAAAATATCGGAAATTTATAGAACCTTGCTTAAGAAATCCTTGAGTCTTGCGCTTTTCGGGTTGGAAAACAGCTCTTCGGGAGAGCCCTCTTCGCAGATAATACCTTCGTCAATAAATAAAACTCTGTCTGCAACCTCTCTTGCAAAGCCCATTTCGTGGGTTACTATAACCATTGTCATTCCGCTTTGTGCGAGGTCTTTCATAACACTTAAAACCTCGCCTACCATTTCAGGGTCTAGTGCAGAGGTCGGCTCGTCAAAAAGCATAACATCGGGATTCATAGCAAGCGCACGGACTATTGCAACGCGCTGCTTTTGTCCGCCCGAAAGCTGAGACGGGTATGCGTCAGCCCTGTCCTTAAGACCTACCTTGTCAAGGAGCTTAAGCGCATTCTTTTCTGCGTCCTGCTTTGACAATCCGAGAAGCTTAACAGGAGCGATTGACATGTTTTTAAGAATATTCATGTGGGGGAAAAGGTTGAACTGCTGAAAAACCATTCCCATTTTTCTGCGGTGGAGATTTATATTTACCTTCGGGTCGGTTATATCGGTGCCCTCAAAATAAATATTTCCGCCTGTCGGCATTTCAAGAAGATTAAGTGTGCGTAAAAATGTTGATTTGCCCGAACCTGACGGTCCGATAACAACTACAACCTCTCCTTTTTTTATATCGGTTGTTATTCCCTTTAAAACTTCGATATCGCCGAAGGATTTTTTTAAATCCTTTACTTTAATAAGTACATTGTTATCAGCGGTCACTCTTACGCAGCCTCCTTTCAAATATTCCGAGCAGCTTGGTTAAAATGATAACTATTACAAGGTATATGACTGCAAGACTGACATAAGGAACATAAGCCTGATATGTCTTGCTGACTATGTTCTGAGCCTGTTTTGTTACATCTCTGAGCGCTATAACCGAAACAAGCGAGGTATCCTTTAATAGGGTAATCATTTCGTTTCCGAGAGCAGGGAGAATGTTTTTTATAGCCTGCGGAATAACTATGTACCACATGGTCTGAATATAGTTAAAGCCTAAGCTTCTTCCTGCTTCTGTCTGACCGACAGCAACCGACATAAGACCCGAACGTGCAATTTCGGCAACATAAGCGCCGGAGTTTATTCCGAGAGTGATAATTCCGCATAAAATCATTCCGGCGTCGGATTTCGGTACCATAATTACAAATCCCATTATAAGCAGCTGAACCATCATAGGAGTTCCTCGGATAACGGTAAGATAAAGCTGGCACAGCCAGTTTATAAAATTAAGGCCTATATGCTTTTTATTTGAATTAGAGGAAACAGTGTCATGTGTTGTTCTGATGATAGCTACAATCAGACCTAATATAATTCCTAAAAATAACGCGCCTATTGTTACTATAAAAGTAACCTTAAGACCGTTTGTGAAAAATTTCCACCTGTTCTGGTATACAAATGTCTGATACAGCTGAAAAAATAATTGCTGAAGTCCTTCGGGAAGATGCGTAAGCCAAGAAGGCGCGCTTGCAATCCAGTCGGCAAAATTCAATACTGTCAATTTTTTCTTCCTTTCTTAAAATACAGGTTTAAGGGCGGTTAAACAGCCGCCCTTAAAACTATTCCTATTTAAAATTATTCGGCTTTTATGTATTTGCCTACGATTTTATCAACGGTGCCGTCTTCCTTGAGCTCTTTAAGGGCATTGTTTACCTTCTTAAGAAGCTCGTCATTGTCCTTGGAGATTGCTATAGCGTAGTCCTCGGTAACATACTCGGTGTCAAGAATTTTAAGACCGGAGTTAGCGGCAACATAGTTCTTAGCAGGCTCGTTATCAATTACAACGCAGTCAACCTGACCGTTAGCAAGAGCGGCGACAGCAAGAGAGCCGTTAGAAAACTGCTTAACATTTTCCTCGCCGAAATCCTCTGAGCAGTAAGTGTCGCTGGTGGTTCCTGCCTGAACGCCTATCTTTTTGCCCTTAAGGTCGTCAACAGTTTTAATTTCGGAGTTTTCCTTAACGATTACTACCTGAACGCCTGTTGAATAGCTGTCAGAGAAGTTAACCGACTGCTTTCTTTCGTCTGTAACAGTCATACCTGCAAGAGCAAGGTCGATTGATTTTGCTTTAACGGCGGGGATAAGTGATTCAAATTCCATATCCTTAATTTCAAGTTTCATTCCGAGCTTATCTGCGATTGCCTGAGCAATTTCAGCGTCGATACCGACTATTTTGCCGTTATCGTCAACATACTCATAAGGAGGGAAGGAAGCATTTGTTCCCATGGTGAGTGTTCCGGCTTTGCACGATGATTTGATTGAATCAGAATCCTTTGATGAGCCGCAGGCTGCAAGAGCAACTACGAGTGCAGCGGATAAAATTATCGCTGCGATTTTCTTTAAGTTTTTCATTTTTGTTTCCTCTTTCTTTAATCTGGTTTTGCGGTGTTTTCCGCGTGTTTAAATTTGATGTTTGTATTATAGCACCGCTTATGCAGAATGTCAAGCATAATTATGAATAAATTATTCACAAACATGCATATTTAATCATTTTATATTATATAAAAAATGCACAAATAAGGCTAAAATGAGCTTAATTTGCGCATAATATGCAGAAACGATATGAAATAATATGCAAAATATGCAATAAAATATGCATATAAATCGGTTGCGATTTATATGCACGGTATATTTAAAAAAAGGTACTCATAGTCAAGTCCTGTTCTTTTATTATTGCATCAAGCAAAACCTTTATTTGAGTACATTCCTCTTCAAATTCATCCTTGCTTTCGGTATAGCTTTTAAGAGTCTGGATTTTATCGCTCACTTCTTCAAGCTTGCCTCGGTTTACAAAAAGAGAAAGGGTTCTGCAGCGGTCGTCCCATTTTTTATTTAATTTCTTTATTGCGTTATCGGTCTCGTCCTTGTCCTTTTTATCCACTGTGCTTAAGGCATAGCTTAAATCGTTCTTTGTCGCGTTTCCGAGTTCCTTGACCTTTACATGTGAGAATATACATATAAATATAAGGAAAAAAGTAAGAATAACGGCAGGTATAAGTCTCTTCATTATAATCCCGCCTCTCTTTTAACGATATTTTCGGTACCGTTTCGGTCAAGCGTCATTAAAAATACATTTTCAGGCGTCAGCTTTTTCTTTTTAAGTCTGTCAGTAATATTTTTATTGCTTATTTCCAAAGCCTTAAGCGATTCCTTTACGATTTTTCCGTCTGTTATAACAGGAAGAGGCAAGGCGTCTGCCTCAGTTTTAATGCCGGCTTCCTTTTTGGTGACGGGCTGTTCGTCGTTTTTAAGAAGTACGCTCAGCTCGCCGTTTACCTCTAAAACGGCAAAAGCAACCTGTGAAATATCGAAAACTTCCTGACCTCTTAAAAGCTCTACAAGGTCTAAAACCGTCATTCTTACATCCTGCATTGCCTTTTGGTCTACGGCGCCGTTTTTAATTATCACTACCGACTGGCCGTTAATAATTTTTCTTACAAAAAAACTTTTAAGCGATGCTACGGAAACAAGTATTTCAATTATAACAAGAAATACTATTGCCGATATTCCGCTTAAAATCGGCTGATCCATATCCTGCAGCGGAATTGCCGCAAGCTCGGAAATAAGGAGTGTGACAACGAGCTCGTTAGGCTGCATATCTCCGATTTGCCTTTTTCCCATAAGGCGGATCGCAATCGTTATTACGAGATAAAAAAACAGTGTTCTTATAAGTGCGGTAAACATAAAATATCTCCGTTTCCTTTAAAAATGATTTATTTTATTATTGCACTTATTTTATTTATTATTTATATTATAAAAGAATATCGTCGGAGTTTCTGTATTTTGACGGTGTAGTTCCGGTAGCCTTTTTAAAGGCTTTGTTGAAATTGGCGGTATTATTAAAGCCGCAGGCAAGGGCAATGTCAAGAATGTTCTGCTCGTTTTTTTCTTTTAGCAAAAATATTGCATTATCTATTCTTCTGGAATTATAATAATCCCAAAGCGTTATTCCGCTGACATTATGGAACAGTGCCGAGAAATAATTCGGACTCATTCCCGAAAGCTCGGAAAGCTTTTCAAGGCTCATAGGCTCGCTTAAATGCGAATCTATATATTTAATGGCATTTCTTATGCAGTTAAATCTGTCTTTTTTCAGACTTACGGTATCTTTTGAATACCCGTGGTCCCTTATAAGTGTAATCAGCATTAAGTTGAGAAGTGATTTTATTTTAAGCCGGTATTCTTTATTTCTGTTTTTAAATTCCTCGGTTATTTCGCAAATAATCCGAGTCAGATTATCCGCCTTGCCGCAGGGAATACGGTTATCAAAATTTTTGTTATGGGAAAAACAGAAGTTAATGTTTTCATCTGTAAGACTGTCATAGCTTCTGCCCCAGAGGCAGCGGGGCTCAAAATGCAGATTTGTCATTTTAAGTCCGCCGTTTTCGACATTTGTCACGCAATGCTGCTCGTTGCTTGCAATGATAAATATTTCTCCCTTTTTGATTTTATGTTCTTTTCCGTTTATAAGATAGGTTCCTGTGCCTTCATTTATAAGCGTGATTTCAAATCTTATATGACTGTGAAGTCTTGTTCCTCTTTTGCCCGCCGGAATGGAGACTTCCCATGCCCTGATAAGAATATTACCGTCTGAACCCTTTATTTCTCCGAATTCGTTTATCATTGCCTTACCTCAAAATCGTAATATAGTTTGTAAAGTTGATAATATAGTTGATGAAAACAACAGCTGAATTTATTAAAATACATGTAGATTGTAACATTTAATTTTTTATAAGTCAATCGTAATTTATTTTGGAGGAAAAATCATGAACACCTATTCTAATCCGTCGGAGCTTAAGATTACCGATATGCGTTTTGTCGATATCGACGGAGCACCGAAGCGCTGCACGATTCTTAAAATCATGACAAATCAGGGCATTACCGGCTACGGCGAAGTCCGTGACGCTTCAAGTAAAACCTATGCTTTGATGCTTAAAAGCAGAATTTTGGGAGAAAATCCCTGCAATGTTGACAGGATTTTTCATAAGATAAAGCAGTTTGGCGGTCCTTCCCGTCAGGGCGGAGGAGTTTCGGGAATTGAAATCGCTCTTTGGGATCTTGCCGGAAAGGCTTACGGCGTACCCATGTATCAGCTGCTCGGCGGAAAGTTCCGTGATAAGGTCCGTGTTTACTGCGATACCGATGTTGACGGAAAGCATACAGGCCATGATATGGGTCTTGCTTTAAAAAAGCGTATGGAAATGGGCTTTACATTTCTTAAAATGGATCTCGGGATAGGTCTTTTGATGGACGAGCCGGGGACAATTAACGCGCCTCTCGGTTTTATTGACGATATGAAGAAATATGCTCCCCACATTTTAAATGTACAGGGCGGCAGCGTTACCTCCGATATGGTAAAGGCTCAGAACAGTTATTCAATAGTTACTACCGCGCATCCGTTTACAGGAATTCATCTTACCGAAAAGGGTCTGGATTTTCTCGAAAATTATGTTAAAGAGGTAAGAGAGGTTATAGGCTATGAGGTTCCTCTTGCAATTGACCATTTCGGCCATGTCTGTGTAGAGGATTGCATTCGCTTTGCAAAAAGAATGGAGCCTTATAATCTCGCATGGCTTGAGGATATGGTTCCGTGGATTTATACCGACGAATATGTCAGGCTTAAAAACAGTACCGCTATCCCGATTGCGACAGGCGAGGATATTTATCTTAAGGAAGGCTTTGAAAAAATCATAAAAGCGGGCGGAGTGTCTGTTATTCACCCCGATATTTTAACCTGCGGCGGAGCGCTGGAGCTTAAGAAAATATCCGACATAGCCGATGAAAACGGTGTTGCCACCGCAATTCATATGGCTGAAAGCCCCGTTGCGTGTCTTGCCGCGGTTCATGCGGCTGCCGCTATGCACAATGTGCTCGCTCTTGAATTTCATTCTGTTGATGTTCCGTGGTGGGCTGACATGGTAACGGGAATAAAGAATCCTATATTTGAAAACGGATTTATAGCCGTACCCGAAAAGCCGGGAATCGGTTTTGACGATCTTAACGAAGAGGTAATTAAGGAACATATAAACAGCGAAATCCCCGGATATTTTGACTCTACCGACGAATGGAACAGAGAATTTTCAAATGACAGAATTTGGAGCTGATTAAAATGAATTATAATGACAGAGAAAAAATAATTAAGCTTACTCCGCTTTGGAAGGGCGAGCGTTTGCCTGACGGCAGACCGAAAGTAGAGGATAAATACCTTGACGCGCTTTACGGAATGACATTGGAAGAAGTATGGAAGCCTATTTTTGTGCTGGGCTATGAGCATCAGTTTGTCGGAGGCGGTCTTGCTCCGCTTTCGACATTGCATGACGACGGCAGAAAGTTAGTCGGAAGAGCTGTAACCTGCACCTATGTTCCGACCCGTCCCGACCTTCACGATGTTCAGTTTTCAAGAGGTGCGGACGACGGTCTGCAGGGAAACTATAACCAGTGGGTTATAGATAAGCTCACAGAACGCGATGTTGTAGTCTGCGATATGTATGATAAGATATATAAAGGTACCTTTTTAGGCGGAAATCTTACAACCGCCCTTCAAAAGCATACAAAAACGGGCGGTGCCGTTATCTGGGGCGGGGTACGCGATGTTGAGCAGATGAAAAAGGTGCCTGATGTTCAGGTTTATTACAGAGGGATTGACCCGACGCCTATCCGCGAATTTGTTATGAAGGATTGGAACGACATCACATCGTTCGGCGGAGCGGTTTGTCTGCCCGGAGATGTAGTATTCGGTGCGGGCGGAGGAGTTTTGTTTATTCCGTCTCATCTTGTCGCAGATGTTGTTGAGGGCGCGGCTAAGACCCATGTCAAGGACGATTTCGGCTTCGAGATGATCTGTCAGGGCAAATTTACAACAGCTCAGATTGATAAAAACACTTGGTCCGAGGATATGCTCGATATGCTTGTCGAATGGATAAAAACTGACCCGAGAGGGGAAGAATACCGTGATCTTGATTGGTCAAAGGAATATGACCTTGCAAGAAACGGCGATCCCAACGATACTCAGACGGCTTTATAATATGAAACATATTTATATAACAAACTGTTCACCCGACGGCGGAATTTATCATTATACCTTAAACGGCGAAAAGCTTGTTTTCTGCGATAAGCTTACCCTTGACAGACCTATGTATACCGTGATAAAAAATAATAAAGCTTATATTCTTCTGCGCGATTCAGGCAATGGAAACGGCGGTCTGATCACCTGCGGTATTGATAAAAACGGAATGTTTCATAAAGACAGCGAAGCTTTAAGCTCAAAGGGAATTGTTCCGTGTCATTTATGCGTAGGAAACGATAACACTGTTTATATTGTAAACTATCTTTCGGGAAATATTGTAAAAATGCCTGACAGAGAAGTTAAGCATAAAGGAATGGGAGTAAATTTGCCGAGACAGGATTCGGCACATACACATTTTGCCGCCTTTTCGCCCGACGGAAATTATATTCTCTGTACCGACTTAGGTCTTGATACGGTGTTTGTATATGATTCAGAGCTTAATGAGGTTTCAAAGGAAAATGTTCCGTCAGGCAGCGGATGCAGACATCTTGTTTTCAGTAAAAACGGTAAATATGTTTACTGTGTTAATGAGCTTTCGAATAATGTAAGCGTTTTAAGCTTTAACTTAGGGAAACTCAAGCTTTTAGATACCGTTGAGGCTATTCCGGAATTTAAGGGTAAGTCTACGGCTGCCGCAATAAGACTTAAGGACGGATATTTATATGTCTCTCACAGAGGTGCCGACTGTATTTCAAGATTTAAAGCGGAAAACGAAAGGCTTACCTTACTTGATAACACGCCCTGCGGAGGAGTTGATCCGAGAGATTTTGATATCACGGATAATTTGCTGATATGCGCAAATGAGGGCGGAAACGTTTCCGTCTTAAGGCTTGAAAACTCAAAGCCCGAATTTATATATTCATTTGATTTAAAAGGCGATCCGTTATGCGTTTCGTTTTATGAGAACTGATTGGAGGAAATGAAATCATGGCAAATTCAAAACGTGCGCTTGTAACCGGCTCATCAAGAGGTATAGGCAGAGCAATTGCCGTCCGCCTCGCAAAGGACGGATATGAGGTTATAATTCATTGCGCGGGAAATACCGGGAAAGCCGAAGAGACCAAAGAAATAATAGAGAAAAACGGCGGAAAGGCAAGTATAATCGCCGCAAATCTTTGTGATACAGAAAAAACCAAGGAATTAGCCCGAAAAATGGGAAAAATAGATGTTCTCGTTTTAAATGCTTCCTTGCAGTACAGAAAGCATTGGGACGAAATTTCTCTTGAGGAATGCTATGAACAGCTTAATTGCAATTTCGTTTCTTCGCTTTTGCTTATTCAGGCGGCAGTTCCTTATATGAAAGAGCAGGGGTGGGGAAGAATTGTTACTGTAGGCTCGGTTCAGGAGGCTAAGCCGCACCCCGATATGCTTATCTATTCCGCGTCCAAGGCGGCGCAGACCAATATGGTTCAGTCGCTCTCCTTACAGCTTGCAAAGGACGGAATAACCGTTAATAATATGGCGCCCGGGGTAATTTATACCGACCGCAATATTGAGGCGCTTTCAGACGAAGAGTATGCTAAAAAGGTTACTTCGTCAATTCCCGTCGGTTTTTACGGAAAGCCCGAGGATTGCGCAGGAATGGTAAGCCTGCTTTGCTCGGATGAAGGAAGATATATAACAGGCCAAAGCATTTATATTGACGGCGGAAAAAGCGTGCAGTAAAAAATACTGAGTAAAAACAACAGGCGGTGTTTAACCGCCTGTTGTTTTATATACTTTCGATTATTTCCTTATTTGTGATATAGCTAATATCGGAAATGCCTGATATTCTTTTGCAGAAATTTTCAAATCTTTTCCAGTCGTCCTCACTTACCAATTCATAGGAATGACCCCATATATAAAATATCTTCGGTGCGTCGGGTTTTGAATTTACAAAATTGTCTGCAAGCTCAAATATTTTTTCGTCTTTAAAATGACAGGTAGGATTCCAAATATATGGATTTTCAGGACATTCAAAGCTGTAAGTGCTTTTTACTGTTCTTGAATATAAAATTCCGCACTTTTTAAGCGCGGCTATAACATCATCGTTAAAGGTGCCGAACGGATATGCCATACCGTCAACCTGATATCCGAACAAAAAGGAAAGCAATTTCATATCAAGCGCGGTTTCGTTATAAACGGTTTCTTCATTTAATTTGGTTAAATCCGGATGAGTGTATGTATGGCAGGCAATCTCGTGTCCGTTATAAATTTCCTTGCTTTCAAGAAAATTTATATGCCTAACATCTTTTTCTCCGAATTTCCAAGTACCGGAATTCGTAAGCTTTCCCGAATTCAGATTGAATGTTCCTTTAAGTCCGTATTTGTTTAAAATGCTTATCAGTCTGATATCGTCGACATTTCCGTCATCAAAGCTGAAAGTAACTGCTTTTAAATTCTTGTTTTCAAACATTTTTATCACCGCTGTTATTATACACCTTTATTCGGTTTTTGTATAGACTTTATTTATAACAGGGTGTATAATATTGAAAGAAAGGAGATTATTATATGATTATATCTTGTATAGGCGACAGCTTAACCGAGGGTGATTACGGAGTTTTCGGAAAAAGCGGCATAGCTAATATTCATTCGGAAAATTATCCCTATTTTCTTTCAAAGCTTACGGGCTTTGAAGTGAGAAATTACGGGAAATGCGGTTATACCTCATCGTCATATTTAAGTTTTTATAAAGCGGGAAATGTAAGTGTTAAGAATTCAGATAAAATAATTATTATGTTAGGCACCAACGGCGGACTTAATCCAAATGAAAATGTGCAGGGCAATGACGATTATAAAGAAATAATCAAACTATGCAAAAAAGACGAGCCTGAAGCGGAAATTATTCTTTGCACACCGCCGCATGCTACGGAAAACCCCGAATATTCAAACTGCGGATATATGCCTAATATTAAAAATGCCGCTGAATTTGTCCGCAATTTTGCAAGGGAAAACGGATATAAGCTTATTGATATTGAAAAGTGCCCCGAATTTTGCGCAGAAAATGAAAAGCTTTATCAGCCTAACGACGGTCTGCATTTCGGCAAAGAGGGTTATATGAAGCTTGCTCAGATTATAAGAGATAATATATAATGAAATATAAGGTTATAAAGTCGGGCAGAAAAACAATTTCGCTTGAAATTTCAAGGAACGCGGATGTAATTGTCCGCGTGCCTTACGGAACAAAGGATAAGTTTATCGAAGAATTCATAAATTCTCATAAATTTTGGATAGAAAAGCATTTAAATAACAGACTTGAAAAAGCCGAAATGTTTAAAAATGCGGACGAAAATTCGCAGGCTCTTAAAAAGGCAGCGAGGGAGTATATTTTTAAAAGGGCAGAGGAATTCGCGAAAATTATGAATGTTAAATACTCGGGTATAAAGATTACCTCGGCAAAAACCCGATTCGGTTCTTGCTCCGGTAAAAACAGCCTCTGCTTTTCTTATATTCTTATGCTTTATCCGAAAGAGGCGATAGATTATGTTATTGTACATGAGCTTGCGCATACGGTCGAACATAATCATTCAAAAAGATTTTATAAAATCATTGAAAAATATCTTCCTGACTATAAGCAGAGAGAAAGAATGTTAAAAAAATAACAAAGTTTGGCAAAAAATTATTTTATCCGATAAAAAGAATGTTAAAAAAATAACTATATTGTTGACATACCTTCATACTGCAAATATAATGTTATTAACTTGCTGCGGTAAGCGGCGTAAATTTTGCCTGTATGGAGGTTTTATTATGGCAAGAGTTTATAATTTCAGTGCTGGTCCTTCGATGCTTCCGGAGGAAGTATTAAAGACGGCGGCGGACGAAATGCTTGAATACGGTACAACCGGTCAGTCGGTTATGGAAATGTCTCATCGCTCCAAGGAGTACGGCGAGATAATTAAGACTGCCGAGCAGGATTTAAGGGAAATAATGAATATTCCCGACAATTATGAAGTTCTGTTTTTGCAGGGCGGCGCTTCAACGCAGTTTGCGATGGTTCCGTTTAATCTTATGAATAAAAATCATAAGGCAGATTATATAATAACCGGCCAGTGGGCTAACAAGGCATATAAAGAAGCCGCGCGTTACGGTCAGGCAAGGATTGTTGCGTCCTCAAAGGATAAGACCTTCTCATATATTCCTAAGGTTAAAGCCGAGGATTTTGACAGGCAGGCCGATTATGTCCATATCTGCTTTAACAATACTATTTACGGAACAAAGTATAATTACATTCCGGACACCGGAGATGTTCCGCTTGTAGCCGATATTTCAAGCTGTATTCTCTCTGAACCGATTGATGTAAGCAAATTCGGAGTTTTATATGCCGGCGCTCAGAAGAATGTCGCTCCTGCAGGTGTGACAATAGTTATCATTCGCAAAGACCTTATCGGCAACGCTATGGATATCACTCCTACAATGCTTAATTATGCAACACATGCCGAAAACGGTTCTATGTTTAACACTCCGCCTTGCTACAATATTTATATTGCGGGACTTGTGTTCAAATGGATTAAAAAGCTCGGCGGACTTGATGAAATGAAAAAGAGAAACGAGGAAAAAGCAAAGATCCTCTATGATTTTCTCGATTCAAGCAAGCTGTTTAAGGGCACTGTTGTTAAGGAAGACCGTTCGCTTATGAATGTCCCGTTTATAACAGGCAACGAGGAGCTTGACGCTAAGTTTATCTCGGAGGCTAAGAATAACGGATTTGTTAATATCAAGGGTCACAGAAGTGTCGGAGGAATGAGAGCTTCGATTTATAATGCAATGCCTCTTGAAGGCGTTAAAAAGCTTGTTGAGTTTATGAAGAAATTCGAAGAGGAGAATGCCTGATGTATAAGATTAAAACCTATAATAAGATTTCGAAAACAGGTCTTGCCGTTTTTGACGATAAATATACCGTAGGCGACGAGGTCGAAAATGCAGACGGCGCGATAGTCCGTTCCGCTTCGCTTCATGATACGGAGTTTTCAAAATCGCTTCTTGCCATTGCCCGCGCGGGCGCGGGAACAAATAATATCCCGATTGACAGATGCTCAAAAGAGGGAATTGTTGTATTCAATACCCCCGGGGCTAACGCCAATGCGGTAAAAGAGCTTGTTATCGCAGGTATGCTTATAGGTTCAAGAAGAGTTGTTTCTGCAATTGAGTGGGCTAAGACCTTAAAGGGTCAGGGCGACGAGGTAGGAAAACTTGTCGAAAAAGGTAAAAGCGCCTTTGCAGGTCCTGAGCTTAAGGGTAAAAAGCTCGGAGTTATAGGTCTCGGCGCGATCGGAGTTCTTGTGGCAAACGCTGCAAACCACCTCGGAATGAAGGTTTACGGTTACGACCCTTATCTTTCTGTCAATTCTGCATGGAACCTTACTCATAATGCCGTTCATATATATGACATAAAGGAAATTTTTGAACAGTGCGATTATATCACACTTCATGTTCCGCTTACCGATTCGACCAAAAATCTCATAAATGCCGAGGCTATTGCCAAAATGAAGGACGGCGTCCGCATTATGAACTTTGCTCGCGGCGGACTTGTCAATTCCGGAGATATAAAGGCGGCTTTGGAGTCGGGAAAGATTGCTTCTTATGTAACCGACTTCCCGTCGGACGATCTGCTTTGCACCGACGGAGTTATTGCAATTCCTCATCTCGGTGCATCAACTCCCGAGTCTGAGGACAATTGTGCTCAGATGGCGGCGAGCGAGATTATAGATTATATTGAAAACGGCAATATTACAAATTCGGTAAACCTCCCTGAAATCACACTTCCGAGAAGCGGAAAATACAGAATTTGCGTTATTCATAAAAATGTTCCTAATATGATTACAGCTATTACGGGTATTGTCGCGACAAATGATATAAATATCGAAAACATGCTCAATAAGTCGCGCGGTGATTATGCTTATACAATGCTTGACGTTTCCGATGTCGACAGCGAGCATATTATTGCAAAGCTTGAAGAAATTGACGGCGTTATCAGGGCAAGAGTTATTTAATGCTTATTACAAAATAAAAAATCGGCTTCGTTCTTTTTTAAGAACGGAGCCGATTTTTTTGCGGAAAAGGTATAGGTTATATTTCATCGGTAAATATCAAAAGCTCATTAGGAGTGCAGTTGAATATCAGGCACATAGCTTCTATATTTTCATACTGAATCGATTTAGTCTCGTTGTTTATCATTTTGCTGAAATTCTGATAGCTCATACCAAGCTGTTTATAAAGCCAGTATTTTGTCTTTCCTCTTTCTTCAAGCAGTTTCAAAGCATTTAATCTTATCATAATATATTCTCCTTAAATTAGATACTTTATTTATACCATAATTTTAAAGGAAAGACAAGTATAACGCGTTTTCTTTATTGCTTTAGTGCAATAAAGCAAACGAAACGGCTTTAACCGTAATTCATTTTGTGCAAGGCTACAAATGTGCGAAAAAATGTAAAAAAACACTTTACAACTTTAGCTTGATGAAGTATAATGACATCATCAAATAAGAAACCGGAAGGGAAATGAGAAAAATGAAAAAAATATTAGCAATTGTTTTGGCAGCGTTTACGGTACTTAGCCTTGCAGGCTGCGCAGACAAAAAATCTGACAAAAAAACACTTACAGTAGGATTTGACGCAGAGTTTCCTCCTTATGGCTTTGTCGCTGATGACGGAAGCTATGACGGATTTGACCTTGCTCTTGCAAAAGAGGTCTGCAAGCGTTTAGACTGGGAGTTCAAAGCCGAGGCTATTGACTGGAATTCTAAGGATAAAGAGCTTAATGCCGGAAACATAACCTGCATTTGGAACGGGTTTACATATACAGGAAGAGAAAATGAGTATACATGGTCCGATCCTTATGTAGACAACAGTATAGTTATTGTTGTTAAGGAAGATTCAGGAATTAAGTCTCTTGAAGACCTTAAAGACAAAAAAGTTATGTCTCAGGCAGCCTCCTCCGCAACAGATGCTATAAACGGCAACAAAGAGTTTAAGGACAGCCTTAAAGAGGTTGTTGAGCTTGCGGATTACAATACCGGATTTATGGATCTTGAGCAGGGAAGTGTTGACGCGGTTGCCGCAGATATCGGTGTCGCTAAATTCCAGATTGCCAATAAAAGCGGTAAATACGTAATACTTGAAAAGCCGATTTCTACCGAACAGTATGCAGTAGGCTTCAAGCTCGGTGATACAGAAACCCGCGACAAGGTAAACGAACAGCTTAAGGCTATGGCTGAGGACGGAACAATGAAGAAGATCGGCGAAAAGTATGTTGACGCAGGTCTTGTCCTTGATAACCTCTGCATGTGCAAATAATTTAATTGAATTAAATTTTCGAATTCAAAGGCGGAAGTGATAAAATCACTCCGCCTATTCGGCGATTTTAGTATGAACGGAGTAATTTATGTCAGTATCTGTAATGATAAGTCAGCTGGGCGTTGCATTCGTGCAGACTCTTCTCATTTTCTTTTTAACACTTTTAGGCTCTCTTCCTTTAGGACTTTTAATATACTTCGGTAAGACGAGTAAATTTAAGCCCTTAAGATGGCTTATAAATATTTATATTTCAGTTATGCGCGGAACCCCGCTTATGCTTCAGCTTATGGTGGTTTATTTCGGACCGAATCTTATTTTCGGCATAACTGTTCCCGGAAACTGGAGATTTACCGCTGTTATAATCGCGTTTGTTATAAATTATGCGGCTTATTTTGCTGAGATTTACCGCGGCGGAATTGAATCTATCCCGATAGGTCAGTATGAAGCGGCTCAGATTTTGGGCTATTCAAGAACAAAAACATTTTTTAAAATTATTCTTCCTCAGATGATAAAGCGCGTAATTCCGCCTGTAACAAACGAGGTTATCACATTGGTTAAGGATACATCGCTTGCCTCTGTAATCGGAATTGTGGAAATGTTTACTAAGGCAAAGCAGATTGCGGTTGCTCCGAAATCTCCGGGAATGATAACATTTGTTGCCGCAGCGGTGTTTTATTATGTGTTCAACTATCTTGTTGCGTTTATAATGAATAGATTTGAAAAAGCGCTTAATTATTATAAGTGAGATGAAAATATGAATGTTTTAAAAATGAAAGATATCGTCAAAGGGTTTGATGGAAACGGTGTTTTAAAAGGAATATCTTTAGAGGTCAATAAGGGCGAGGTGGTTTCTGTTATCGGACCGTCAGGCTCGGGAAAGTCAACTCTTTTGCGCTGCGCAACGCTTCTTGAAAAGATTGACGGCGGCGAAATTTACTATATGGGAGAAAAAGCGGTTTACACTGAAAATAATAAGGTTATGTATTCTAAGGATATACAGCAGATTCGTAAATGTTTCAGCCTTGTTTTTCAGAATTTTAACCTGTTTCCGCACTATTCGGTTTTAAAGAATGTCACCGATGCTCCCGTATCGGTTCTTGGAATGAAAACGGAAGATGCAAAGAAAAAAGGATTGGAATTGCTTGAAAAAATGGGACTTTCAGATAAAGCAAATGCGTATCCCTGTCAGCTATCGGGCGGGCAGCAGCAGAGGGTTTCTATCGTAAGAGCGCTTGCTATGAATCCGGAAATCCTGTTTTTTGACGAGCCGACAAGTGCGCTCGACCCCGAGCTTACGGGTGAAGTCCTAAAGGTTATTAAACAGCTTGCCGACGAGAAAATGACAATGGTTATCGTAACCCACGAAATGTCCTTTGCAAAGGCTGTTTCAGACAGAGTTGTATTTATTGACGGCGGAAATATCATAGAGCAGGGAAAACCCGAAGAGGTTTTCGGCAATACTCAGAACGAGCGCACAAAGCAGTTCCTAAGTAATTATCAAAAATGAAAATAGCATATTCTTTGTTTGACCCGTCGGGTAATGTAACGGCTTTGGTGCAGACCGATGTTAATGAAAAATATTATGCCGCCGTTTCAAAGGAAATATTAAAAATCGAGCCTTCCGCTCAGCAGGTCGGCTTTGTAAAAAACGGAAACCTTTATATGTCGGGCGGCGAGTTTTGCGGAAACGCTTCCGCAAGCCTTGCTTGCTTAAAGCTTAAAAATTCGGGTGAAGATCCCACAAATATAAAGGCATATTCTTTTGATGTTTCCGGAGCAGGCGAAACCGTAAAAACAGCGGTTAAAAAAATATCTGAAAATGAGTTTACGGTAAGCGTTGATATGCCGCTTTTTAAGAATATAGATTATATTGATTTTAAAATAGGTACTAATAAGCTTAATTTGCCTGTTGTTAAAATCCCGGGGATTTATCATATAATTATAGCGCAAAATATAGAAAAAAAACCGGCAGAGTCACTTATAAAAAAATGGTGCTTTGAGCTTAACGCTGACGCACTGGGGCTTATGTTTTTTGATGAACAAAAGTCACGCTTAAAGCCGCTTGTTTATGTTAAGGCGGTTGATACGCTGTATTGGGAGTCGTCATGCGCCAGCGGAACCTCCGCTTTGGGATTTTATATTTCTAAAAAATATGAAAGCAAGGTAAGTCTTAATATATCCGAAGAGGGCGGCACGCTGACTGTTGACGCCGCGCCTTCGGGCAAGGTCAGACTTACGGGCAATGTCAGATTTATAGGAAATAAGGAGTTTATTTTTAATGAATAAGCATATTGAAAAAAATGAGATTTCGAATTTGTTTAAGGCGGTTTTGTCTTTGAAGAACGAGCAGGAATGTCAGGATTTTTTTGATGACCTCTGTACAAATAAAGAAATTGAGCAGATGGCTCAGCGCGTCTGCGCGGCAAAGCTTTTAATGGAGGGGAAAACCTATAATCAGGTTATCGAGGAAACCGATATTTCGTCTGCAACTTTAAGCCGTGTTTCAAGATGCGTTCAGTACGGAAAAGGCTACTCGGAAATTTTAAAAAGATTATAATAATTTTATCAGGGCTTTCCTTTTGATAAGGAAAGCTCTTTTTTTATCTTTTAACAGGTTATATTTTCCTTTTCATTTTAATATTATTAAATAAAAAAAGTAGAGAGTGTGACTTGTTATGGAACAAAAAAATCTTACAATGCCCGTCACGGTCAATGAAACCGTTTTGAAGGAAACCGCCGAAATTCCTGTTGATACCGATTATACTCTTCCGGATTACTGTCCCGAAATTTCAAAAATACTTAAATGTAAAACCGATGTTTTTATAATTTCAAAGGGAATTAACGGGAAGAATGTTACGGTAGACGGAAACGTTCTTATAACCCTTATTTATGTAAGCGGAGAGGGCGAGCTTTATTCTTATGAGTATCAATATCCTTTTAATAAAACATTTGAGGGCGCGGACGGTATTGAAAACGCATATGTTTTTGCCGCCGCAAAAACCGATTATATAAACTGCCGTGCGGTAAGCCCGAGAAAGGTAGATGTTCACGGGGCAATAAGCCTTTGTGTTAATGCGCAAAAGAAGAAAACAGTCGAAATAATTTCTGATATCGACGATGATACAATTGAGCTTAAACGCTCGGTAATTTCCGCTTCAAGCCCTATCGGTTATGCCGAAAAATATGTGAATATTGAGGAAGAAACCGAAATAGGACAATCATCAGATGCGGTGAAATGCGTTCTCAGATATGAGGGAAATGCAAGAGTTAAGGAATGCAAGCTTCTCCCGAATAAGGTTATGCTTAAAGGCGAGCTTTGCGTTAAAACAGTTTATGCCACAGTAACCGGCAAGCAGCAGCATCTTAATACGGTTATTCCTTTCAGTCAATTGCTTGGGATTGAAGGTATAAATGAAAGCTGTAAGTCCGGCTCAGACTGTAAGCTTTGCTATCTTGAGGTTAAACCGTCCTCGTTTGAAGAAAGCAAAAGCTTTACAATAAACGCCAAGGTTTTGGTATGCTGCAAAACCTATTGCGAAAATGATATTGAGGTCATAACTGACGCTTTCTCAAGGAAGTTTGAAACCGAATTTAAAAAGAACAGTATTAGACTCAGTAAGCTTTGCTGCGAGTTATGTGACAGAATGCAGATAAAGGATACAGCCGAAGTAAAAGACATTAAAATATGCTCGGTGTGCGATATGTGGTATTATTCGGTAATAGAAAATCATTCTATAGAAAACGGCGAGCTTAAATTAAGCGGATTTATAAACGCCTGCATTATTGCCGATTGTGAGGATGAAGATCCTTGCGTTATAGAAAAGAAAATTCCGTTTGAATATTCAAAAAAGCTTGAAAATGATTCGGATAATCTCTATTGCGAGCCTACGGTGAATGTCTTAAGCGGTTCATATATAATCGCATCCGAAAACTGTATAGAGCTTAGATTTGAACTTGAAATAAAAGCCGCGGTTTATACAGATAATACCGACGCGGTACTTATAGGTGTGAATATCAATTCTTCAAAACCCGTAGAAAAAAACTCGCGCGGAGCAATGACGGTTTACTTTGCCTCAAAGAACGAAAATATCTGGAATATAGCGAAAAAATATTGCGCAAGCGTTAAAGAAATAATGCGTATCAATGATCTGACAGAAGAAACAATCGAAAATGACAGAATGATTTTAGTTCCGATGATTTAAAAGTTAGAATGAGGCTCCCTTCTTTTTAAGAGGGGAGCTGTCGCAATTTGATTGCGGCTGAGGGGTATTGTTCTAGATTTTAGACATTAGATGTTAGATATTAGACCAATGTGTGCCTGTCGGCACGGATATAACCAAACCCTATCGTCTTTGCCCTGCGGGCTAAGACACTTCCCCTGTAGTCTTTAGGGGAAGCTTGGGTTTCAGCAAAATCTAAAACAAGGCTCCCTCTGACGAGGGAACTGTATTTTGCGAAGCAAAAGATTGAGGGAGAGATTATGTTTATTTGCATTAAACTAATTTAAACCATTATTAAAAATATAACACGGACGTGAGTAAACCTCATATCCGTGTTATATTTTATCAGTATCTTTGTTTATTAAGTCAGGTATTTCAACCTTTAAAGCACGCGCGAAAATCACTAAATCTATATCCGTAACAAATCTTTCGCCGTTTTCAACCCGACGGATAAAATAATGATCGACATCATAACCGAGCAGCTGCATTTTTGTTGCAAGCTTTCTTTGAGAAATGCCCTTACTTAACCTGATTTCAGCGATTTTTTTGCCGGTAATGTTATTCCTTCCGTCAGAGGCTTTTATCTTAAACATAAAAATTCCTCATTTGTTTTTTAACTTGATATTTATTTTATTATATGTTATAATCAAGAAAATAGTGGTGAATAGTATTCACCAAAAATAAATGGTAAAAGGGGCAATCTATATGAAACCACCAATTTTAAAGCGCACGCTAAGTATAATAATATCGGCAGTGCTGGTAATAAGCGTGTCTGCGGCAACGGCAGTAATAGTAAGCAAGAAGAGAAATGTGACCGCGGCAACAAAAATAAAGAACGGAATGTCAGCCTATGAATTGGCGGTAAAAAGCGGATACAAAGGCAATATGAGCGAATGGCTCGTATCATTAAAGGGTAAATCTGCTTATGAAACCGCAAAAGAAGCAGGCTTTGAAGGCACGGAAAATGAATATAACGAAGCCGTTAAAAATATGGCGCAAAATAAGGTAAATATTAAAACAGCTTCCTTTAATGACGAAGGACAGCTGTTGCTTACAATGTCAGATAATACTGTTCTTAATTTGGGCAGAGCCGTAGGATTAAACGGATCCGACGGTAAAAACGGTACAAACGGAAAAGACGGTGTTAACGGTAAAGACGGTAAAGACGGTAAGGACGGAATAGGTATCTCAGACGCAAAAATAGAAAACGGAGAATTTATTCTTAAATTTACAAACGGCGAAACCGTAAACTTAGGCGGAATTACAGGTATGCGCGGAGAAAAGGGCTACTCAGCTTATGAAATCGCCCTGATGACAGGAAGTACAACCGCTGCAACAGAAACGGAATGGATAGCAAGCCTTAAGGGCGAAAAAGGAGACACCGGAGCGGTAGGAGCTACAGGAGCAACAGGAGCTAAAGGTGACAAAGGTGCTAAAGGTGAAAAGGGCGATAAAGGCGAACAAGGCTTAAAAGGAGATACAGGTGCGACCGGTGCAAAGGGAGAAAAAGGTGACACAGGTGCTACAGGAGCTAAAGGTGAAAAAGGAGACAAGGGAGATAAGGGAGATACGGGTTTAACAGGTGCAACAGGAGCTAAAGGCGATACAGGAGAAAAAGGTGCGGACGGAAAATCAGCTTATGAAATAGCTAAGGATAACGGATTTACAGGTTCAAAATCGGAATGGCTTGATTCCTTAAAGGGTCTTGACGGCTCAAACGGTAAATCCGCTTTTGAAATAGCGAAGCTTGCCGGACTTACTTCTGCTTCGTCAGAATCCGAATGGATAGCAAGCCTTAAAGGCGCTAAAGGAGATAAAGGCGACACCGGAGCTACAGGTGCAACCGGCGCGCAAGGTGAAAAAGGTGACAAGGGAGATAAGGGAGATAGCGGCGATACAGGAGCGCAAGGCGAAAAGGGAGAACAAGGCTTAAAAGGTGATACCGGAGCTAAAGGAGACAACGGAAAGTCGGCTTTCGAAATAGCAAAAGATAACGGCTTTACCGGTACCGAGGAAGAATGGTTAAACTCATTAAAGGGCGCTAAGGGTGATACAGGTGCTCAAGGTGAAAAAGGTGACAAAGGAGATAAAGGAGACACCGGTGCTACAGGAGCACAAGGTGATAAAGGAGATAAGGGCGATACAGGAGCAGCAGGAGCCCAAGGTGCCGACGGCGAGTCGGCATATCAGCTTGCGGTTAAAAACGGAATAATAGATACTTCCGTTTCCGAAATCGAATGGCTTAATTCCTTAAAGGGATCAAACGGCGCAAAAGGAAATGACGGTGTAGGAATAAAGGATATTACAATAGACGATACAACTGGGAAAATGACAATAACCCTCACCGATACAACAAAACAGTATGTTTTTAATGTGAAAGGACCTAAAGGAGAAAAAGGCGATAAGGGCGATAAAGGTGATACCGGAGCCACAGGCGTTCAAGGTGAAAAGGGAGACAAAGGAGATAAAGGCGATACCGGTGCAACCGGCGCGCAAGGTGAAAAGGGCGACAAAGGAGATAAGGGTGATACCGGAGCCACAGGTGCCCAAGGTGAAAAGGGCGACAAAGGTGATAAGGGTGACACCGGAGCCACAGGTGCCCAAGGTGAAAAGGGCGACAAAGGTGATAAGGGTGATACCGGAGCTACAGGAGCCCAAGGTGAAAAAGGCGACAAAGGAGATAAAGGCGATACCGGTGCAACAGGAGCCCAAGGCGAAAAGGGAGCTTCTGTTGAAAATGTAACCGTAGACGAAAACGATTATCTTGTAGTAACTCTTTCCGACGGAAATATAATAACGATAACAAAATCCTTAAGAGGAGCAAAGGGCGAGACAGGAAACGGAATAAAGACAATAGAGCTTACAAGCGATTATAAATTAAAGATAAGCTATACCGATACTTCAAAGGCAGACGATTATTTCACACTGCAAAAGGGAGATAAGGGCGAAAAGGGCGACAGTCCGATTTTGTCTTACAATTCTGCCACAGGAGAATTGCTTGTAAAATATTCCGAATCCGAAACACCTGTATCTCTCGGAGTTGTAAAAGGCAAGGACGGGGTTGACGGAAAAGACGCCTATGAGTTGTATAAAGCCGCACACCCCGAATATACAGGTACGCAGGAACAATGGCTTGCTTCTCTTACAGGCAGAGGAATAGAAAAGACTGAAATTATTAACGGTGAGCTTATTATTACTTATACTGACGGAACTAAGGACATTCATAATTTAACAGGAATTACGGCAAATCAAGACGAGATATTAACATTTACAGCATTAGAAAATGGTACTTATAGTGTAAAACAAGGAAAAGACATAGCTTTTTATAAGAATATTGAAATTCCAGAGTATTATAAAGGACGAAAGGTAACCGTTATTGAAAGTAATGCATTTTATAGTTGTAAAAGTTTAGAATCTATTGCTATTCCCGAAACCATAATTTCAATCGGTATAGGAGCTTTTAGTAATTGTTCAAACCTTTGCAATATAACTTTACCTTCGCAATTAACCTCAATTCCTCAAAGTGCATTTCGTTCTTGTACAAATTTAACTACAATTTCAATACCTGAAAATGTTACAACAATTGGTAAAGAGGCATTTTTATACAGCGGACTTTCAACAGCTCAAATTGACGGTACGTGGAAATATACAGTTGACAGTGTAACAGGTACGGCAATTAACGATGATTCACATAGAACTAAAACCTTTAAAAATGTTACTTTTACTTTGAAATTTACAAATGCCGAAACAAATGCTTTGTATTTAAAAGGCAGAAAATCTATAACAGAATATGTTACCGATTTTTATAAGTATTCCTGTACATCCAGTCCGGCAGGTTATGAATTAAAAAAACAGTAATAGGGAGATAATTATGAATTTTAAAGATGTAAATTTAATCGAGGAAATCTTTGGACTAACAACATTGAAATCAATAAAAACAGCTAATTTGCAATCTGATGAAAATTATATGTATGCACTGACAAAAGAAAACGCAAAGAAATCGCGTAATCTAATTGAAAGCGATAGCAAATACGGGGAATCATCTTATAAAGAATATTATGAGTATTTAGATAAAAAACTTGAAGAATATACAAAAGAAGAAATAAAAACAATTCTAAGAAAAATTGCTTCTTCAAATTCAACTCATACATCTAATATAAACATTGATATTTTAAGCGATTATATTTTTAATAATAAAAAGGATTTTTTATTCAAACTTGAAATCGGTAGTGCAGAGCTTGTCGATGAAATATCTTTTATTGGCGGATTCATCCGCAGAGAAAAAAGCTTTGCGAGCAAAGTGTGCTCTTATCTTTGCGAGTTGGAATTTAAAAAAAGTAATTTTGCTGTTAATGATTCGGTTGTCAGAACTATGCTACCGTATTATCTGAATTATTTTGGAATTGCAAAAGTAACTTCTAAAAAGCTTGAAAATTGCTCCTATAAGGAATTTATCGGTTACATAGATAAAATAAAAAATAAGCTAAAAGAAAATTTATCTTTTGAAGAAATAGATAATATACTCTGGTATTGCTATAAAGACGATTCTGTAAGAATAGCAATAGCTACAGCGCTTTCAAAAAGATAAATTCAATAAAGGTATAGCAAAGATAAAATGAGGCTCCCTTCTTTTTAAGAGGGGAGCTGTCGAGTGTAACGAGACTGAGGGGTATTGTTCTAGATTTTAGACATTAGAATTTAGATATTAGACCAAGGTGTGCCTTACGGTACAAAAAATTAAATACAATTTTTTTATATCTGACATTTTATATCCGGCGACCGATGTCTAAAGTCTGTCAAATCAGCCGAAAAAGGCAATAATATTAGAAACTGAAAAAGCCGATCTTTTTGCGGAATAAGAGTGACTGTATATCTAAATATTGAACATTGGAAATTCAAGCGTTACCTGTGTGCCGCTATCAGAAGCGGTTATTTCAAATCGGTAATTATCACCGTAAAGTATATTAAAGCGTTGGTTGATGTTTTTAAGTCCTATGTGATTTTTGTTATGAGCGGTAAAATCGGTCATATTTTCTCTCAGTTCGGTCAGGGTTTCCAAATCCATTCCGCACCCGTTGTCTGTAACGCAGACAATGAGATTTTTATTTTTTTCCGAAATATCAATTGTTATTTTTCCGTCACGCGAGTTGCTTAAACCGTGCTTGACGGAATTTTCAATTATAGGCTGCAGGCTGAAACGCATAATCTGTACGTTTAAAAGCTCCGGTGGTATATTTATTTCACAGGCAACTTTGCAATTATATTTCAATTGCAACAAAGCTATGCAGTTCTTTGTCAGATTGAGCTCTTCGGATATGCCGGAAAAAACATTTGTTATGTTAATACATTGCTTTAATATGCTGCGTATGTACTGTATACTTTCAAAAACAGTGTTATCTTCACCGTATTTGTCTATTGAAAGCCAACTTATCGCGTCAAGCGAATTAAGCAGGAAATGGGGGGATATTTGTGTTTGAAGGGCAATAAGCTGTTGCTGCTGCAATGCCTTAATCTGCTCGTTTACCGTATCTTTTAATTCGGAGTTATCGGAATATATGTTTGAAATGCTTTCTTTGATGTAAGTTATTTCATCTATATTTTCAAGAGATGAAGACGAGTATTCGCTGACAAGCTCCATAAGCTGGCGCACGGGCTTGTAGGTGTATTTTGCGATCAAAATACTTGAACACGCAAATAAAATAAGTGCGACCGCATTCAAAATAATAAATATCAGCATAAGACTGCTGTATTCGCTGCTGTATATAGACGGCGAATATATTCTTACCAAATAAAGCGACGGGCAGTCACTTATCTGATTTACACTTATATTTCGTGAAAGTTCCGTGGATTTAATACTTGAATTTATCAGCGGAAATTCTTTAATTTTAAAAGTTCCGAACAGATTTTTTCCTATCATTTCGGTTCGGTTTGATATAACTATATCCCCTTGATTGGAAACGATGAATTCCTTGTCGTTTTCGCTGTATAAAGACAGGACTTCTTTTCCTAAGTCATAGGAACTGAAAAAAATTGAAACAGTATTTTCTTCGCCGTTTGATTGGGTATATTTTGACAGCATAAACAGCTTGTTTTCATCAGACAAATAAAGCTCTGAGGGGCCGAAATTATAAATCGGAACGGCATTTTCCGTACTTCTGTTTGTATTTCTTCCGCAGACAATATCCAAATTACTGTTTTTTATGCATATTCCCTCAATAAAATTATACATGGCAAGATTCAAATTGGTTTGAAACTTTAATGAACTGTAAGCGTCAATATCTTTTTCGTTCCAATTTGCGCCGAATTCGGTATTCGAAATTGCATAGGACGAGCTTATTTGCATAACCTGATGAAATTTCTGTAAAAGATTACCGTTTACTTCGGCAAAGCACTGCTGTTCTTTTTCATCAATCTTTTTGTTTAGTCTGTTTTTCAGAATCAAGAATGAAACGGAAATCAAAAGCACGGAAAAAGCAGCGCACAGAATACCTGCTATTTTAATATTTTTGCGGTATTGAAAATTTGCTTTTTCAAAAAATGAAGTTTTCATGTTTCTCTGCCTTTTTCAATCATTGAATATTCTTTAGGGGTAAGATTTACCGCTTTTTTGAATGTTTTTGTAAAGTGATCTCTTGTTTTAAAACCAACGAGTGCAGGCACATCTTTTGAATCCTTGCCGCTCTTTAACAGTTTTTTGGCGTAATCTATTCTAAGGTCCGTGATGTACTGATGAAAGTTCACTCCGAAGTTCTTTTTAAACCATCTTGAAAAATATTCGGGAGAGTAGTGAAATTCGGTTGCTATCATAACAAGCCCCAATTCACAGTCTGACAGATGAGAAAAAACATACGCCTCTATTTTCGATTTTATACTTTCCTCACGAAGGTCTTTTTGCAAAATGACATCGGAGATCTGTTTTGCAATATCGCTTAAAAACTGTTTGGAATCCGCATCCGTAAGCGCGGGTATATAAAAAGGTGTGTCTATCCCTCTTGCGCGGAAATCAAACAATAAAACCATAATAACCAGAAACAATCGGTAGCTTTCAAAGCTGCCGTTTTTTTCAATCTCTTTTAGTTTTCTTGTCCATTGCTCCGATTTTTTATCAATAAGAATATCAAAACACGCGGGAATATCGTATTGGCAAATCACGTCGAATATATTACGGAAGGAACCCGGATTTACACGAATATAATCAGATTCCGTGTTATAAAGCAGAGAAAAACCCTTGATTATAGTGTCAATATATTTTTCAATATCCGCTTCGCTGTTATAAAAAAGTATTACGGCAGATTCGTGCGGTTGGGCATAAAGCGGATATGCATCAAGATTATCGGAGGAAAAGGCGGCAATGTCGTTAAGGTTGCTTTCGGTTACATTATTGGTTGTGTTTGAATAGAAAAAGAACAGCAATGAGGAATTCTCCTTTGTTGCCAAAGAATGAAATTCTGAGCTTTCGCGGCTTGATTTTTTATCAAACTTGCTGTCAAAAAACAGGTTTTTCAAATACACAGAGTTTCGGATATAGTTTTCAACGGTTTGATAGCATTTTTCAATAGCTTTTTCTTTAAGCTTTTTGATAGTTTTAATATTTGACTGAACAGATTGTTTAAGCTCGTTAGGATTGATTGGTTTGCATAAAAAATCACTGACATTGTAATTGATTGCTTTTCTGGCATATTCGAATTCCTGAAACGCTGTAATGATTATTACACGAGTGGGAAGCATATTTTCAAATACATATTTAGCCAAGTCAAGACCGCTTACTTTTGACATTCGTATATCGGTTATTATCAGGTCGACAGGCTTTGACTTCATATATTCCAAAGCCTCGCTTCCATCGGAAAAAACGCCGACTACAATACATTCATCAAAATTGCTTTTGATGAATTTTGATATATGATTACTGATAAACGGTGCATCATCGCACACCGCAACCGTTATCTTTTCCATTTTTTATCCTCCGCCAGCCTTATATAGTTTTGTTTTGACATTATAAATATATCACATAATAATTCGTATGTAAACAAGATACACAAAGTTGATTTGTAAAGTGGTCAATTTCTGCCGAGAATGTCAAATTTTTTTGATTGATAGATTGAAAAAATCAAATTATAATTAAATTAAAGAAATGTAAGGGTGATGTAATTTGAAATTAAAAAAGAAAGGGTATGTACTTTCGGCAAAGACCCGTTCCCGTACACTGCCGCTGCTTGCGCTGTGTATACCGCTGATACTTTATATGTTTGTATTTAATTATCTGCCTATGTTCGGAATTGTAATTGCTTTTAAAGACTATACGCCTATGAAAGGAATACTCGGAAGTGAATGGATAGGATTTAAAAACTTTGAATACTTCTTTAAAACAAGCGCCGGATCAATAATAGGCAAAACTATAGCATACAATCTCGGTTTTCTGTTTCTGGGGATTTTTTTAGGCGTGCTGGTAGCTTTGTTTATGTTTGAACTTGACAGTAAGAAATCAGTGGCATACTTTCAGACCGCAATGTCTTTGCCGAGAACAATATCTTACGTAATTATAGCTTACATAGTATATGCGCTTCTTTCGTATGACAACGGTATTGTAAATCACATAATAGAATTTTTCGGCGGCAAGCCTGTACTGTGGTATAACGAGCCTAAATATTGGCCTTTTATATTAACGGTAACATCCTGCTGGAAAAGTGTCGGCGTTGGTTCCATTCTCTATTATGCCACTCTTACCGGTATAGATTCAGGGCTTTATGAAGCGGCGGCGCTTGACGGCGCCAACAGACTGCAGCAGACCCGTTATGTGTCGATACCGCATTTACTGCCGATTATTTCAATAATGCTGATAACCGGTGTTGCAGGCGCGCTCGGCGGAGATCAGGGACTTTTCTATCAGGTTCCCAAGGATTCTTCATTGCTTTATCCGACCACAGATGTTCTTTCAACATATGTTCAGCGCGGTGTGCTTGACGGTAATTTTGCGATAACTGCCGCAGTAGGACTTTTCCAGAACATAGTGGGATTGATATTGCTTCTGACAACAAACGGGGTAATAAAGAAGATAAGTCCCGAAAACTCAATGCTTTAAGGAAGTGCCGCAATGAAAAAAAACAAGGTATCAAAAGCCATAATATTTACCGTTTTCTTCATAATATCGCTTACATACATATTGCCGTTTTTACTGTTACTCGGAATATCGTTTTCAAAGGAAAGCGATCTTATAAACTACGGTTTCCGCATTATTCCGAGAACATTTACGGTTACGGCATACAGCACACTGTTTAAAAATCCCGTTCAGCTGTTACGAGCTTTCGGCGTGACTGTATTTTATTCTACGGTTCCTGTCGCAATAGGTATTTTTTGCACAGCCTGCTGCGGATATGCGCTTTCGCAGAAAGATTTTAAGCTTAGGGGAATTATAAAGATATATGTACTTATCACTATGTTTTTCGGCGGAGGTATAGTTCCGACCTACATATTGCGCACTCAGTATCTGGGACTTCAAAACAATATTTGGGTTTATTTCTTTTCTTGGACAATTTCGGGAATGACGGTATTTATATTCAGAACGTTCTTCTCACAGCTTCCGCTTGAACTGTTTGAGTCAGCAAGGCTGGACGGGGCTTCTGAATTCAGAATAATAACTTCAATAGTTATTCCTCTGTCAAAGGCGATAATCGCTACATATTTCCTGTTCGGTATGCTTGACGCATGGAATGATTATTTAGCTTCGCTTTATTATATCACGGATGATAAGCTTTATACCGTGCAGTATCTTTTGCAAAAATATTTGCAGGAGGCAGAGATGATTAAAAAAATAATCCTGCAAATGGGTATAGACGCGGCAAAACCGCCCACAGAGACGCTTAAATTTGCAGTATGTGTTATAGGCGCGGTGCCAATGATGATAATTTTCCCGCTGTTCCAAAAGTTCTTCTCAAAGGGCGTAATGATCGGTGCGGTAAAAGGATAGTTTTTTATCAACTGAAAAAATATTTTTTACGGAGGTCTAATTATGAATCATTTTAAAAAAATTGCATCACTCGCTCTTGCGGTGTTAACGGCCGCAATGTTTGCCGCATGCGGAGGCAAGGGTAAAAGCTACGAAGATAACGGCGACTCGGTAACGCTAAAATTCATAGTCCCTTGGGAAACACAGTCCGATTTAAGCGTTGTAAACGATAAAATTAACGAAATACTCCCGAAATATCTTGAAAACACAAAACTTGAATTGATATGCGACGGTGCCATGAGTGACAAATGGGCGCTTTATATGTCGGGAAAAAATGTTTATGATATTGCCCATTCGGGATTTGCGACAAACCTATCAACCGAGATAAGAAACGGAAATTATATTGAACTTGATGCTCTTATAGATGAATACGCTCCTACGATAAAAGAGGAAAGGGATAAGCTTTATACCGACCTGTATCTTTCGGGTTCACAGAACGGAAAGCTTTATGCTATTCCTGCTGTTCAGACTCATTGTAATAAGTTCAAAGCGATAAATGTCAGCAAGTCTATGAAGCCTTATTTTGACGCTGAAGCCGCCGTTGCCGAAATGAAAGGCAAAACGCATGTAACGGAAAAGATATATCAGCTTATGGACGAGGCACTTAAAAAAGCAAAAGCGGCTACCGGTTATGCCGAAGTATACGCAACCTATATGTGGGAAAACTGCCCCGCTAAGATAGGCTATGTATTTGTCGGAGGAACAGGCTCAAACCTCTGCTATGACCCATATGAAACAAAAGTGAAAATAATTGACTGGCACGAAACAGAGGAGTTTAAAACATACTGCAAATACATGCAGAAATGGTATAAGGAAGGCTTTATTAACAAGGATGTTCTTGCGGGAGCAGTGCCGAAGGACGGTGCGACAATTTGGATGGCTTCAAATATTAACGGTATAAACTTCAAAGACAGCGATATATACGAAGAAGCTGCAGGAGAAACAAGCATAAGAATAACCTTTGAGGAAACACAGATAAAGGCAAGCTACGAAATCGGCGATCTTATGACCTATTTTTCAATCCCCGCAACATCTAAAAATCCCGTTAGAGCTATGAAGCTTTTAGAAATTCTCCGTACCGAAAAGGGTGCAGAACTGCTTAATCTTATGACATTCGGTATAGAAGGTATGCACTATGATAAGATTTCAGACACCGAAATCAAGGCTAAAGATTATTCGGGGCAGGGCTCCGCATCTTCAAAATACGGTATCCCAGGCTGGATGATGGGTAATATGCTCAACGGTATGTATGCGGTTGCACCTTTCACAAACGCAAATAGAGAGTACGCAAAAAATTATTATCAAAATATTCTGCCCAACATCAAAAAAACATCACTTTACGGTTTGACATTTGATACAACGGATTATAAGATTCAGTTTACTAATATGAAAGCCGCAAATGACGAGTTTGAAAAACAGCTGGGTCTCGGAGTGGTAAGCAATGTTGACGCAACGATAAAGAAACTTACAGACAACCTTAATTCTGCCGGAATGGCAGACGCTGTCAAGGCTATGCAGAAACAGGCAGATGATTATGTTAAATAAAAGGGGTGTATGACGCTTGTACTTAAGAAAAATTATTTCCGTTCTTTCAGCAGCGGTTTTAACGGCAGGAATAATAGGCGTTATTCCGTCCGCCGCCGCTTCTTTTCAAGGCGGCAGCGGTACTGCCGCGGATCCGTATCTTGTTGCGACTGCCGAGCAGGTAGCCGCAATGCGAGATAATCTGTCGGCTCACTATAAACTGAATGCGACGATAGATATGTCGTCGCTCGGAAATATAAAACCGATAGGAACGATAGCGAAACCGTTTAAGGGAAGCTTTGTTTGTGATTTGAATACAGCGGGCTATCCCTTGTACGCAATTAAAAACCTCAGTATCCACACCGCCGAAACTCCGTATATCGGCGAGGGGCAGAGTAAATGGGAAGCAGCGTTGTTCGGCGCTACCGACTCGGCTCAGATCAGCAATATATATGTTTTGGATGTAAAAATAGGCAACAACAATTTCGGTGACCACAGGGGCGCCGTTCAATACGGCGATTATAAGCCCGGAATGGATGAGCAGCCCACCGCCGCTTTAGTAGGCAGAGCCACAAATTCGTCAATCAGCGGCTGTGCATCAACAGGGACAGTAACCGCAAGAAGCAATGCTGTTTCCGGACTCGTTGCAGAAAGCTACGGCAGTACGATCTCCAACTGTTACTCACTTTGCAATGTGAGTACGGAAGGCAAATGGAATGCAGGCGGATTTATCGGATATATAACGGATAACACAACGGTAAGCGGCTGTTTCAGCGAGGGAAGCGTCAGCGGTGCAACCTTTACAAACGGCGGCTTTATAGCATCTGTAACGCAGTCGGTAGTAACAAACTGTTATTCAAATGTGCCTGCCGATATGGCATTTATAGGTAAGAGTGAAAATGCGAGTATATCAAATTGTTACGGTAACGGAGGAACAGGAGGCATAAAGGCTTCTGCGGCAGGAGACACCGCAATTAACTGTTATACAATAGGAGGCTCCGCCGGCTTTGGATTTAAATCAGGATCGGCGGCAGATGTAAAATCGGCTTTTTCTTCGCTTTCCGATTGGGATTGTTCAGGCAATTTACCTGTATTGGCGGCGGTCAAAAAATGCCCCGCACTCGGTAATTACGCGGTAGGCTCTATGAACGGTACACCGTCGTCGGTACAGCCCTCGGTGACACCTGACCGGTCACAGAACGGCTCACAAAACTCAACCGGCGTATCGGGGCAGGAACAACAGTTGCCTGCGGGTGCAAGCGATGAGGAAATGAAAGAGTTTTCAGAAATCATTGAAAAATTGCCCGCTTCCGATCTCATAACGCTTGATAACAAGGCTGATATGAAAAAAGCAAAAATAATATATGATAAAATGACCGATTCACAGCAGGAGGAGTTAGATCCTAATGTGCAGGTAAAATACAATCAGTGCTATAAGGCACTTGAAACACTTATGATTGCCGATATAAGCGACCGTATAGACAGACTTCCGTCACCTAAAAAGCTGACGAAAAAGAATTTTAATTCCGTCAAAGCCATTAAAGAAGACTACGATTTCCTTGAAGATGATATGAAAGCATATATATCGGAGGAGCTTACCGAAAAGCTGAAAAAATGCCTTGAAATTGTTGAAAGCGCCGCGTCAGGAACTGCGTCATCTTCCGCTTTTACAGCAAAGGAAATTATAGTTATGAGCATTTTGGCTTTTGTAATATTGCTTAATGCGGCGGCGAATGTGCTGTTGGCAGTGCTGTATTTAAAGAAGAACAAGGAAACGGAGGGGGCTGCGAATGAAAAAGCCGATGTGCTGTAAATTTATATCACTGTTTGCGGCAATAGCAATTGCGGTTACATCTGTTTTCTGCGTAAGCGCAGAAACACCGGAAGCAACTTTAAGTCTGGGACTTAAAAAGTGGGATGCCTTAGCAAAGACCTATGTAAACACAACAACGTTTAACATTGCGGAAAACAGCGAAAAAAAGCTGTATGTTCCGATAACGGTGAAAACCGATAAAAATGTTGGCGGCTTGCTTTTAAAGGTTTCCTATAATTCGGCATTGCTGAGTTTTTCAAAAAACGCGTCGTTTTCTCTTTTAAGCGGCGATATGGATGTCAATATTTATGACAGCGGCACGTTTGTATTTCTCGCTATGGATACTACCGAACCGGTTTCAAAAATGAACGGCGAAATATACTATTTGGTTTTTGAAGCCAAGGAAGGCACCGCAGAAAGCTCCGCGGGTACGTTTACGCTTAGTGTGAATTCGTTTTTTGACACGTCTAAATCACAGAATGATATAACCTTTGCGGCGGAAAACGCAACCGTAAGCTATACACTTACAAAATCAGCTGTTCCCGAAGAGCTTATAAAAGCCGCGGCAAAGCTGAAAAACATCACACTTGATTCACAGGGCGATATAAAAGCGGCAAAGCTTTTATACGACGCTTTAAATCCGAGTCGTAAATTACAGTTTAAAAACGAATATCCCGATCATTATAATTGGCTGTCCACCGCACAGACAAGGTATAACCGTCTTGCCGAAAATGAAACCGTGGCTCAGCTCAAAAAGAAAGCGGCGGAATTTGTTGAACGCAATAAGAATACCCTTGCGCTTGATACCGAAAAAATGACCCTTTCCGATAATGAGGCGGTCAAGTCAATGAAAACAGACCGTAAGACACTTAGCGATAAGGAATGGCAATATGTTCCGTCGGATAAAAAAGCAGCGTATGAAAAAATAGTTAAACGAATGCAGGAGCTTCTTGATGAGGATGAGGAACGCCGCAGTATCGAAACAGAGGTAAATGATTATAAAGAAAAATACAAGGATTGCCTTACCGAGTCGGAAAGCGGGCTGAAAACGAACTGCGAGGATTATATGGTAATTCTTGACGAGGCAATGCTTGTATTTGATACTCTGTCCGAATCTGCGCGGGAGCAGTTAAAAACTTTCTATGAACAGCTCAAAACCGTTCAGGAGAAGTGTCTGAAATATATTTCCGAAAACAAGGAAAGTCTTAATGTACGCAACAATGTGCTTGCCTTCCAAAACCAATGGCTGCAGGTGCTTATGCTTACAAGTTCTACCGTTAAAGTCAATGATGAGCTTGCAATAAATATTATGCTGCAATCATACTCAAAGCTCGGTCAAAAGGAACAGGCTTTGCTGGCTTCAAAGGTTGAATCGGTAAGGCAGCTTCTTCCGCTCATAAAAAATATGAGTACAAATGCGGCGGGAGGCAAAAACAATGTTTCAAATACGGGTAATACAACTCTCCCGAACAATAATCAGAACGCTGCACAAAACCCCTCGTCAGACTCCTCTGATACAGAGAATGCTAAAACAAAAACGGTCAGCCGATTGGTTTATCTTGCCAAAGAGAATACCTTTATACTGATAGGAATGATTATTTTGGCGGCAATTTCATTCGGCGCATTCGGTTTTACCGTCTTTGTTATTATAAAGACAAGAAAACGCAAAACACTTGCTTTAAATCAATCGGAGAAAGGAGCAGATATAATTGAAGAAAAGAACTAAATCGCTTTTTGCAGTTTTGCTTGCTTTGGCTTTGGTAATAGGTTCAACTGTTTTTTTGCTGTCGGTAAGCGCCGAAAACGAAAGAATAGATTCGGGTGCGAATATTTCCGATTTGAAGTATGCCTCAATAGGTACCGATAAGGATTTTGCCGGAACGGAAATATGGGGCAATACGGGAAGTATGTCAAATGACGGCGGTGTATATACTCTTAAATCGGGCGGCTGGGCAACTTGGTACGGCAAGGACTCTTTCTCGTTTGCATATAAAAAATATTATTTTAATTACGGTAAAAAAGCATCATTTACCTGTGAAATGGATATGCTTTCCTTTGACGGTTCGGCTCTTAATGCAGGCGCAGGTTTGATGATTCGTTCAAGTCTGGATCCTGCTGCGGCAAATGTAAGCATGCATTTCAGACCCGGATATATCTGTGCTACGCACAGGGCGGTAAAAGGTGCCGATTCTTCTCTTACCAAGGCGACAGAAATATCTACCGCGTCGTTTTATCCCGCTAAGTTCAAGCTGGTTCTCGAAAAGAATAAAATCAGCTGTTATTATATGAAAAACGGAGATAAATCCTATACACTTTATGCAACCGCTCCGTTTGTGGCAGAGTATAAGTTTATATATTTCGGAGCTTCGGTTTATTCCACCGTTAAGGGCACCGAGTATACGGCAAAATTTCAAAATGTTAATTATGAGCTGTGGGCGCCGGAGGGTACAAAGCTCGTAACAAACCCCGATGAAGATGATTCGCCCTCCTCGTCAGGTTCTGATGAGCCTGTATTGGTTCTGCCTGAAGATCCGCCTGTCGGAAATGATGTGCTTTTAAGCGAAACATTTACTGACAATTCAATTACCGAGGGTGAAGAATCGGTCACTAACCCGATTTGGCGAACTACGGGTAAAAACTATGAGATATATACCGACGAGGCTGCTCTGAACAGATATATGAAACTCGATTTTGCATCCGGTCTTGATTATTTTTACGCAGGCAGCAAGGACTGGACGGATTATGAGATGTCCGCAAAGGTGCGGTTTACAAAAGATACTTCGTTTAACCTTGTGAACGGACTTTACTTCTATGTAAGACATACAGATTTTGCAATCTACGGTAACGAGGATTATTATATAGGCTTTGTAAGCGACGCTGCCAATAATGCTGTCAGCAAGGCGGTAAATCCGAGGGTTGTTATAGGTCAGCGCAACAGCGTGGGCGATGAGAATACTCCGGAAACGGGCAATTTCAAGTTAAAGGTTTCAAAACCGTTTGATTATCTTGCCGATTTGGGAACAGAGCATACGGTTACCGTAAGGGCTTTTGATAATTGCATAACAGTTTATTGGGACGGCGCGGAAATTGCCTCTTATACAGACGATACCGAAATATTCAAAGGTACGGGCGGTATAGGATTTTCGGGCGATAACTGCTGTGTTGAAATAGATGATATTAAGGTTATTAAATTGGAGGACCTGTTAGGCGGCGATTACGATAATATAATCGGCGGCGGCTGGGATACCGAGCGTCCGAAGTATCTTGACGAATTCGATAAACTGACTTATTAGAAAGGAGAAGATTATATATGAAAATCATTAAGAGACTTATAGTGTCGGCTTTGTGCTTATGTATGGTTTTCTCTGTATTTATACCCGCAATGTCGGCGGATAAAACATGGCTTGAAACAGAGGATTTTTCTTATTCCGAAAAGTACGGCCATTTTGCAAAGTGGACCGATGTTACAAGCAGTTCCGGTACTGCCTCTGATTCCTATGTAAAAAACGGCGAGCTTGCTCCCGCAGTTACCGTAACGGCAGGAAATTCTTCTACTGTTGTAAAGGATAATTGGTGGAAACAAAGCGGTGTTAAGACCTTTGAAACAGATGTAACCTTTAACTATTCAAATTCAAATACCGCGAGCGTTACTCTTTACAGCGATGAAAACGGTTCTTCGTTCGGCATTCAGCTTTACTGCTGGGAAAACGCAATGTATTTAAGAGGCTTTGCAACAGGCAATATCGACAATGACAAAAGCTGGCGTTACGGACCTAACAAACAGCTTGAATACGGCTCTGACACAAAGGGAACGTTTCACTTTAAGGCGGAATACGATTACTCGAAGTTAAGCTCCGAGTCGCCGTATATTGATTTGACCCTTGTTGTAAACTCGAATAAAATGTCGGCTCCGAATGTGCTTGATACTTACATTGCAATAATACCGAAAGACGGATACAGTCTTAAAGAAAACTTTAAGGCCGGTATAGGCAGCGCCAACAAGGACGGTATAGCGACAGCGGATAATATAAAATTTACTTTCCGTCTGTCCGACGATGAAACGGCAGAGGAATATATAAATAAATATGCCGATATTTCCGAAAAATCCGCCGATGCCCTGAGTGAGGAAGATATAAAATCGCTTACAGCCGCAATGGACGAGTTTGACGGTTTTAATACAAACACAAAGGTTATTGCAAGAAAGATTTACGGAAAACTTTATAAGCTGTTCAAAGAAAAATATGCTTCTGAGGAGGTGTATGACGACTTTTCCGACCAAAATAAAAGCAAAACGCTTTGGAAATCGGAAACTGTTGACTCAAAAACAACTATCACGCATGAGAACAGTTATAAAAACGGAGTAATGACACCCGCAAGGGTTAAAAACGGTACTCCGCCCGCCGTCATAACTCTCAGAGACGGCATCACAAACAGTAAATTACCGAAAGCTGTCTCATTTACAATGAATGTTGATAAGGCTGTGGATTCGGTGACGGATAATCCGCACATATACGCAATTTATTCAAAACAGTACGGAAGTGTGCCTGCCACAAAGCTCGGATTCAGGTACATTAATTACAACGGCAGGCTTTATATATTCAGAATAACGGATCGAGGAAACGGGGTAGAGGATAACGATCCCGGCGGTCCGTCTTACAGCTGTGCTATGCCAGAAGACGGAAAAATGAATGTATCTCTCAGGTATGATTACAGCCATTATGAGAAAAGCCGTATAATCATTGTCATCGGGGAATTTACGGTAAGCGGAAAAACGGAAGTTATAAAGACTGTTTATCAGCTGAAGAACTATGAAAATGACAGTATAACTACAAAACAGTTTGCGTTCGGCAGCGTCAGCGGTAACAGCGAGATTACGATTGATAATTTCAAAATGACATTGCTTTCAAATAATATTACCGAAGCTAAGTGCTTTGAAAATGAGCATAGCCTGCTTTTATCGGGAAGTACATTTACAAATTATGAGCTATCGGAATATGAAGCTTCGTATAATGCTCTTTCGGCGGACTCAAGACAAGTTCTTGCAGATATCGGATATTTTGATAAAGCCGTATCATTTTTCGGATTTTCGGCTGACAGCGTGACAGATGGTTTTAAAACGAAGTATTCCGCCGAACTGACAAAGAATATCGCAGACATTACAAACAATGATATTGCAGCCTATACAAATATCATCGGCGAGTACGAGCAGCTTGCCTTTGCACAGAAAATGGTGCTTAACAGGCAGTTTGCCGTGCTTTCGGAATGTCTAAAAGCTGCAAACGCCTACGAAATACCGAGAAATGATTATGATAAGTCGCCGATAATTTATAACTTTGAGGACGGCAAAGGTTTTGCTAATGTTCACGATGAAAACTACGGTTATGAAGAGATTATAACCGACCCTATAAACGGCGGAGATAATCATGTTTGGCACACAAGCGAGCTGAAAAACTCGGTATTTCTGATTACCGATGCCCAGTGGCCGAAATACTGTCAGCCCACAACAGTTACATTTGATATTTACTTGCCTGACAGTAACAATATATTCACACCGTTTGCTTTTATAGCGTCTTATATAGATGAAGAAAATTATACCGTGGTTTATCTCGACAAAGACGTGTGCCATTTTAAAAAATTTACCGACGGCATTTCACAGGGTAACGCTATATGGCAGGGAGCTAATATTGACTATTCGGGTTGGCTTCATTTTTCTGTGGCCTATTCGGCCGGCGGCGATGCCATTGTAACGGTCACAGATAAAAATGATACTGCCGTAAGCGGCAAGATAAATTACAATCTCGGCGGTAAATCAGGCTTTGAGGGTAAAACCTCATACGGTAACTTTACGAAGGACGCTTATGTCGACAATTTCCGCGTTGAATTTACCGACGGCGACTTTGATGTTAATAATGAAATCGGAAAAATTTCGGTCTACTATGAGGGAAATACCTTCTTAGAGCCTGACGACAGTGTAACAATAAGCGGTGAAAAGCTGGCAAAAACAGTTGACAGCGCAAAAATATACCGGCTCAGCGATGACAACAGCGGACTCGGATATATATTGCAGGAAAACTATAATAATCCCGCAGCTCAGAATTATGACGGGGCGGCTGTAAAGGAACCGACATTTGACGATGCGGCGGCAAAAAATCTGCCGATACTGCAAAAATCGGATTTGTCAATAAATGTTACAGTTCCGAAGGATATATCAAAAGGTATATATGCCGTTAAGCTCATAAATAAGATTCACGGCTGTGAGGATAAGGTTATCTACCTTAACCTGCCGCGGGTCAGGTCAATTCAGGGCGACGAGGGTAAATATACCGTTTCGGGCGGATATCTTAGAATTATAGGTAACAATCTCGGAGTAAAAACTCCTGTCGTCAAGCTTAAAAATAAGACGACGGGCAGCATAATAACAGTTGAGAGTTACGATATCGAAATTCAGGACGATTATTCTATAAAGGCACATATTCCCGAGCTTGACCTCGGAAAATATGATGTTTATGTTCACAACGGATACGGTGATTCGTCTGCTTATTCAACGCCTTATGAAATTGAGGTTATAAAGCCGATACGCGATTCTTGGCCGCAAGATGTGTTTAATGTTAAGGCTTTCGGCGCTGCCGGCAACGGATATACAAACGATACTCCTGCGTTTTTGGCGGCACTTAATGCGGCTGCGGAAAACGGCGGCGGTACGGTATATGTACCTACGGGAGATTATCGAATGATAGCCGAACTTGCAATACCGTCAAACGTCCGTTTGATAGGCGACGGCTCCGATAAAACCGTCATACTGTGGACGGCAAGACGCTGGGATACATACTGTCTGCCCGAAGGAAATATTAACATTCTCGGCAATACCGAAATTAAAGGTATTTACTTTGCGGGTTCAAGAATGGCGTCGGCAATAAGAGTAGAAAATGCGTCAAGAGAAAAGAACTCAAACATTTATATAAGCGATGTTCAGTTTTTTTCATCCTTTGCTATCGGTTCGGCATCAGGCGCGGGCGGCGGTCTTATCGGCATAACCCCCTCAGAAGCCTATGCGCTGAATCTTGCGGAAACATCAAAAAAGGTTTTCTATAATTTCAATAACGGCAAAAGAACAGAAGATAACGGAACAAACATTCAAATTACAAATGTCACAACAGATGTATATAACCGCAACTGCGACACATTTTTCTCAACCAATTATTCATATGCTCAGTACGACAGCTTCAATATGGGCAACGGCGGAGGAATGTCAGATTTCCGCGGAACAGATGTTATATTTGAAAACTCCGAGATGGCTAATACCTGCGTGGGTCCGAGCGCAAATCACTTGTATTTTGCGAGAAACACCTACGGGCCGCAGTACAATAATAACCGTGAAATTATGACTACCGACGGCGGACCTTGGGCTATGAAGAAATCAATACAGTTTGTCGGTGATAAACCCGAAATATGCGGTGCGGAAAATGCGGGTGATACAACCTTTAAACTCACGGATATGAGTCCTGATGACGGCACATATGTCGGATACTCGGTGTTTGTAACCAACGGTCAGGGTGTCGGTCAGGCAAGGACTATTGTCTGGCAGAAAGGCAGTCTGTTTAAGGTTGACAAACCGTTTGAAGTAAATCCCAACCGCAACAGTGAAATAAATTTCGGCAGAACACGAATAGGAATGTATTTTATTCAATGCACATGGCGTTCCGGCGCGGCATGCGGAACATACGGCGCTATGGTTGATTCTGTGTTTGACGGCAATAAGCATATTGAGCATCAGGGACAGATATTCAATAACCATGAGGGCCCTGTTTGGTATGTTTCAAACATAAACGGAAGATACGAACAGAAAACCTATATTCACGGCGAAGTCGTCGGCGGATTTTATGAGATGGATTATGATAAGCTGTATATGATAGAGTATATTACAGGCGGAAGTGAGACATACGGCAATTTGGCTATCGCTTTTAAGGATAACTATCTTGACGGATATTCTTTCGGTCTGTGGAACTGCACATCGATAAATGCCGTTGAGGGAATTATATATGAGAACAATACCGTGACAGATGTTACCGATAAGGTAGGACTTAATATTGCCTTAGGTGAGAATAACGGAAACAACATTATGATTCGAAATAACGATTTCGAATGTGACAAGGGATATTCCGCAAAATACCTTGAAGGCAAGCTTAATAAGCACGGCAGTCCAAAGCTGTATGTCGGACAGACAGCCGCGGCTCCGGCCCTCGGAGATATTAACCTTGACGGAAGATTGAGCCTGAAAGACATAACTTTAATTAAAATGTATGTTATGGGACAAGTACAGCTTACCGACGAACAGCTGTCTCACGGAGATGTCAACGAGGACGGCAAGGTGGATCTTAAAGACGCTAACCAGATTCGAAAATTCATATTAACAGGCGAAAATTACACTAAGGCGAATACTTGGATACCCGGTGTTTGGTAAAGAGGTCAATTTTATGCGTGAATGTCAAATCCTTATGATTTATTTTAGGCAGAATTGACAGTATAATTAAACCATAAAAGTTTACCTGCGGACATGGTGCGGGATTATAACCTGCCGTCTGACCCGCCGTCCGCAGGCAGACTGAAAAATTCAGAAAGGCGGATAATAACTATGAAAATTAAAAGTTCAAAATTTTCAAAGGCACTGTCTCTTATTATTTCGGTGGCGCTTTTGCTTTGCTCTGTTGCGGTTTTGCCTGCAAATGCGGTAATTGAGACAGCGGTTGAGAAAGTCGTAACAGAGGATTTCAGCACCACCTCAAATCTTGTCTATGAGCGATCCGACTTCACAACAGGTATGGAAGGATTTCAAGAAAGCGGTGCCGATTTGGGTGACGGCACAAGAGAAACTGTTTTTGTAAAAGACGATGAAAAAGGTGTTTTTGACGGAGCTTATAAGTTAGCTATGTCGGGTCAAAATCAAGGCTGGAAGCCTATGTGGACCTATGATTCCGAAAAAGACAAGCTTGTTTACAGAAAAAAAGTTCAAGGAGTATTCAGAGCGCCGTATAAGTTTACTGCGTCAACTGATAATATTGTAAGTATCAAAGAGTTTTCGGGAAGAATTTTTTCCGAGAATTTCGGCAAGGATAACAATGCTCCGTTTATTGCTTTCAATTATATTGATAACGGTAATGTTGATATGGTTTATCCTTACATAGAAAACCAAATAGTTTATTTCAGATTTTTCTCAATAAGAACAGAAACGGTTAATTCTTCGGCAGGAACATATAAAGTTATATATGAAAGCAACTTAGACCAGCGCGGTACAGAATCTTTAACACCGGTCGATGCCACGGTAAACGGTGTATCTCTTAAATATCTTGATTTTAAGGTGGTTTACGGGGAAGACAGGGTTACCGTAACTTTCATCGACGCTGCAAATTCTATTTCACTTACCATAAACGATTCTGAAAATCAGGCAAGAACGGTATCCAGCATTATCAGAGAGTATGACGGAACTTCTGAGAGAACTGTTGAGTCTTTCGGCAAAAATACTGCTTCAAAAGCAACACAGGTTGGATTTATAGCCTATACAAGCAACGCAATATATGTTGACGATTTAAGTCTAAGATATATATATGAAAAGTCAAATGAACAGTTGGCGAATGACTTCAAGGCAGCACATGCGGACATACTTAATAAGAGTATAGATGATATTACATCTGAGGACACAGTTGCATACAATGCCGCTTTAAGTGATTATAATGCTCTTTCCGACTCGGCAAAGGCATTGCTGGCTGATGAAAAAGCTAAACTTGATGCGATAAGCGAAAAATTGACAAACAATATAGTCGACGCTTATATAACGGCAAATTCCGACGCGCTTGCGCTTACTTCCGAAACGGTAAACAAGGACAATGTTGCGCTTGCGGTTAACGCTTTGAACGGCTTCAATGCGCTTGATAATAATTCTCAGGTAAAAGTTACCGAAAAGTTCAATGCGGATAAGGGAACAGGATATGCTTCGCTGACGGATTTCTTAAAAGAAATTTGCAACAGAGTTTATTACAATGCGGACGGTGCGCTCGTTTATGAGGATTTCACCGGTTATACCAAGACTGACGGCGCTTGGGGAGAAACCGATTACAGGACAATAGCAAAACGCGGCGATAAGCGTATTAAGAGTGCGGAATATGTAATGAAATTCGATACATCCGCACTGGCAAGCAATTTCGATAAAAATCCATTTTTCTGCTATGACAGCGTGGAAAAAGATCAGAGTTTCAACTTTACATTTTCAACATACAAAGCCGATTCTTGGGCTAATAAGGTGTTTTTTAACAGCAGAGCGGTTTCTAATCTCAACCCGAAGGGTTACGCCGGAGCGCATTGCACATCGGATGTTATAGACAGCGAAGAATATCCGACCCTGACAATGCGTGTAAAATACTCGTATGATTACACGGTGTTTGACGGAGAGGCAGAGCATTTTTACAGCGATACTTATGTTCCGTATGCCTCAAACTACATTTCGGTTGATATGCAATACTCATTTGATGAGATACCAGGCAAAGTTTATAAGATAAACAAAAATATGTTTGCAATAATTCCGAATCAGGGCGAAACTCTTACGGACGTATTCAGCGTAGGATTTAATACTTCAAGCCTACCAAGCGGCTCATCGCTTAAATCGCTTGAAATAGAGTATGTCAGCGAAACGGCTTCCGAACAATTTGAGATTTATAAGGATACATACACAAAGACGGTATCTGATGTTGCTCTTTCCGATAAGGACAATATTAACGCCGCACTTGCGGTTTATGAGACACTTACCGATGAACAGAAGGCAAAATATCAAAGCAGCTATGAAAACCTTCTGGCTTTGAGCGCGGTTATAAGGATGATTGAGGACATAAACGCTGTTTCAACATCAATTCCCGACGCTTTAACAAGGCTTGAAACGCTTGAGGCTGCCGCAACAGGTTATAATAACTCAAATATAGCAGGCGCCCTTGCGGCTCAGTATAGCGCGGTTGACACCGCATTACGTCCGACTATTGACGGCGCTACCATTAAGACAACATCTGAGCCTTCAGAGCAGAATTTAAGATTCAGCGCAACCGTTAAAGAGGCGGCAGACGGCTGGTATGTTAAAGAGGTCGGAGTTGTAATGCTTCCTCAGGATTTACTGACAGGCGAGCTTACAATCGAAACCGCTAAATCTGTAACAGCCAAAACTGAATACACCGCAGAAAAGAAAGCTCCGGCAAACTTCTTGGCTCAGCTTTCGGGCAGTGCGCTTAATGAAAACCGCTGCGCAAGAGATATAGCCGCACGCGTATATTCAATTTACACAAACGGGACCGATGAGTATATATATTACAGTAATAACAGCGGAAACAATATTTCCGGCGGTACTGCTGTCCGTTCGGTATACGGAGTAGCAAGATCAATGGCAAAGGCAATTGTAGGTACAACCGAATACGGAAATGTTACTTATAATGATGTTGTCACAAGCACTTCTACACCGGCGGATATAGACAATATAGACGGTAAGGACATACTTAGCTTTATAACGGCTAATGTCGATATTATAAAGGCGTATGTAAATGCTAATCAGAACGGTTAAACAGGGGGTAATTAAAATGAAAAAAGAATATATTATTCCTATGATGAAATTCTGCACTATACGCAGTGCAGAGGTTTACTGTGCCGATTTTAAAAGCTCGCCCGATGCCGACGGTCTTTGGAATAATGAATGGGACAACGAACAGGCTGAACCGTAAAAGCAATACGGCGAAAAAATGAACAGGGGCTGTCACAAGTGATCTTTTTCACTTGTGACAGCCCCTGAATTATGCAATGTGCAGGACCGGTGCGCGGATCCTGAGGAATTCTAAAATATTTTTCCTTTTTATAATTTGGCTAAACCGGTCTTACACATTTGAACCTTCAGGCTTGCTTTTTTAGATTTTAATAAGGCTTTTTATATTGTCTTAAACTATGTCAATATATTTGTGAAGAAAATCGATATTCGCGTCAATGGGTTTAAGGGCAATATCAAGCTTTGAATATGTGTTTTTAATAAGCCACATATCTCTTAAAGTCTTTCTCTCATCAAGAAGCTCGAAATATATTTCCTTTGCAAGCCGTTCTTCTTTTTCCTTGTTTCCTTCAAGGCAATAAAGATGGTAATGACCCATTTTCTGAGCGGTTAAAAGTATATTTATATCAAGCAGATATTCTGTTGTTATCATTTGGGCGTCAGAGCATTTTAATTCCGCCGTAAAGGCAATATCTTTTATACTGTTAAGATAATCCGTAACTTTTTCGAGTTCTTCGTGTTTAAGCTCCGCAAATTTTTCATGGTCTTTAATATCGCTTTTGAAAATTACAAAGGAATAGCTTGTATTTTCTTGCTTTTTTGTTTCATAATCCGAAAATTTTCCGGCTTTCATTATAAAGTTTCCGATTACTTTCTTTTTATCCTCAAACACAAGAGTATCCATAATATCTTCCAGGCAAATATCCTTGTTTTCTTCGGGCTGCCAGCTCATGGACGCGGCGTAAATCAGACCGGGATATGCAGTAGTGCTGCCCTGCAAATGTCCGTTGTCTCCCCATTCTGTATTAACTACTCCTACGGCATTATGCTTATAGCCTTTTAAAATGGTTGATTTGGTGTTTTCGAGCATTTGCGTAACATTTCCTATTACTGTATTCCATGCTGCGGTCCCCGGACAGACGCAAAAAGAAAGGTTGTTTTCTTCGTAATCAATACAGCTTTGTTCGGTAGGCAGATCGTTATAATAGCCCCAGTTCATTACAATTACATCTTTAGGCAAATCTTTTATAAACTGCGGATATTTGTTTAACATATCCGCCCAGAACATCATTGTTTTTCCGTTTTCTTTACAATATTCGTAAATTTTCATCAGATAATCGAAATAAACTTTTCCTATTCCAGTCTTTTCACATATTTCTTTCGATTTACCTTTTCCTAAATCCCATGTTTCATCAAGTCCGACATTATACTTGTCCGAAGTGAAGTATTTAATCAGATCATCCGAAATACTTTCCGCAAGCTTAAGACTATCGGGATTAAACGGATCAAGACAGGTCGGACAGGCGCTTTCGGGATATTCCGCCAAGCTGCGGTAGCCGTTAAAAATCCATTCTCCCATATGCCCGAACATATTCTGATTGGGAACTAACTCTATATATCTTTCCTTGCAGTATTGATCAAATTCAATGATATCCTCACAGCTTAAAGCGTCATAGCCCGTCCACATATCCGTAAAGGTTGCGGATTTATACGGAGTACCCTCTATATAAAGCTCTAAATGATTTATTTTAAAGAAAGCAAGCAAATCCGCCTTTTCTTTAAGGGTTTTTAGGGTCGGTACTTTGTTGCGGGAAATATCAAACATATATCCCCTTATTTTAAAGTGCGGCTTATCATTTATTTCAAGATACGGCAGTTCGTTTCCGGTCTGCATTATAATTTGCTTAAGAGTCATGAATGCATAAAATACAGCCTGAGGGGAAGAAGCATGAATTTCAATTCCTTTTTCGGATATAAAAAGGCTGTATTCTTCCTTTTCAAAATTCTTTTCCTCATAAACTCTGACTGCTGTCTTAGCATTTATATCGCCTATATAAACCGATGCGTTTTTTAAAAAAGATTTTTTAGCCGTCATTACGGCCTTCATAAATCCGTAATTTGCAGCCGAAATATTACAGGACGGATTGAGAATATATGCGCCTTTTTTAATCCTCAGGCTCATAGGCTTCGGTGACAGTATAAGTTCCATGTGATAACCCCTTTTAATCATTATATTATTCAAACGAAAGAACAAAGTCATACCTTGATCAGTCGTCTATGAATGTTAAGTTATTTTAAATTTTATTCGCTTCTTAAAGCTGCCACAGGGTCGCGCTTAGCCGCCATTCTTGACGGGATAAGGCCTGCAATAAAGGTTAAGAACATACTTATTAAAATTAAAATTATTGCGCCCTGAACAGGAAGGATTGCCGCAAGCTCTTCAATGTTTGTAAGATGTCTTATTACCGCATTTATCGGAATTAACAAAAGCAAGGTTATTCCGATTCCTAAAATTCCCGAGGTGAAGCCCTCTATTAGGGTTTCGGCATTGAAAACTCTTGAAACATCATGCTTTGAGGCGCCCATTGCCCGCAGAATTCCGATCTCCTTTGTTCTTTCAAGCACGGAAATATAGGTTATAATTCCTATCATTATTGAAGAAACAACAAGCGAAATACTTACAAAAGCGATTAAAACATAGCTTATGGCGTTTATAATCTTTGTTACCGAGGAAAGAAGAAGTCCGATATAATCGGTATATGTTATCTGCTCGGATTCCTTTACCGATTTATTGTAATCCTTAATAATATCGCTTATTTTTTCTTTTGACTCAAAGTCCTTAGGATAAATATTTATCGTTGAGGGGGAGTCAATATCCGAAACGTCGAGCTTTGACATATTTTCATCATAGGATGAACCGCTGAACGCCTGAGTAAGATATGAGGAAAATTTATTTACGATCTGAGCGTCAGTCTGACCCTGTGCCTTTAATTGCGCAATATAACCTGTAAACTGCGCCTGCTGATCGGCAGGAAGATTTGCAATATAGGCATTTAATTCTTCCATTGTATAACCGTCCGACTTAGGAAATTGCATACCCGTGAAAATATCGGTCTGTTCGTTTTCCTTTTGTGCTTTGACGATTTCGGTATCGTTAATTTCTTTTATAAGATGCTCTGTAAGCGAGCTTAAATATCCTACGGTGCTTCCGCCCGACTGAGCGGCCGATTTGCTTTTTGAACGAAGAATTCCGACTATTTTTATTTCCTTAGAGCTTTTTAACTTATCTAAAATATAAAGTTCATCGGAAGAATTGTCGGTATAAGTGCCGTCGGCATTTTTTGAATAATAATCGGTGTTTAAAAGAAGCTTGAATTTAAGGGACAGAATTTCATCATAAGTGTATGAGGTGGTTTTTTGCTTTTCCACATTTTGTTTTTTGCCTTCCATAGCATTTTTAAGGATTTTCTTAAGCTCGGAGGAGTCCTTTAAGCCCAGTGTGTAAAGCGTGTAATCGCTTATCTGATCGTTTTCATCGACTATTACCACCGCTTCGTCATAGTTTTTCGGTTTTCTTCCTGTTACCACTTCATACTGCCTGTCGATAAGCTCGTCGTTATCTATTAGCTCTTTCCAGACATTTGAGTTATAAAACCCGTTCATAGAGGAATAAGAGGACTGCATACTTTCCGGCTTAAAGCCGAGGTCCTCAAAAACAGAGGAGGGATTTACCTTGTAACCGCTCTCTGTGTAAATATTCATAACGGTTGAATAACCGTATTTAATATCCGAGGTATACTGTTTTAAATCGCTTTTGCCGCTTTCGGCAAATTTTTTAAAGGCGGCAAGATCGTTGTTGCTTGTTCCGTTGACCATAGAGGTGATCATATCGCTCATAATATCGTTGGAATAGATTTTTCCGTCCTGCTTTTTGATATCCGATTTATTGTTGCCCATAAGCGATTGCGCAAGCTCGCTTATATCGGTGCCTGTCTGCTCGATTGCGATAGGATAGCTTGAAAGCGTGTCCTCTTCGACGCGGTTTATATAAATCTGAACACCGCTTGAAAGAGATAAAATAAGCGCAATTCCGATAATTCCTATCGACCCCGCAAAAGATGTGAGAATCGTCCGTGCTTTTTTAGTAAACAGATTGTTGAGTGAAAGTGAAAGTGCGGTGAAAATCGACATAGACGGCTTCTTTTGCTTTTTTTCGTCCGTTTTTTCTGCGATTTCTTCTTTAATAGGGTCGGAATCGCCGACAATCTTTCCGTCAAACAGCCTGATGATTCTTGTAGAATATTTTTCGGCAAGATCGGGGTTGTGAGTAACCATTATAACAAGCCTGTCTTTTGCTACCTCTTTTAAAATATCCATTACCTGCACGCTTGTTTCGCTGTCAAGCGCGCCTGTCGGCTCATCGGCAAGAAGAATTTCAGGGTTGTTCACAAGCGCTCTTGCGATAGCAACCCTCTGCATCTGGCCGCCGGACATCTGATTTGGCTTTTTATCGAGCTGGTCGCCCAAGCCTACTTTTATAAGCGCGTCCGCTGCGCGTTTTTTGCGTTCCGCCTTAGTTACACCCGATAATGTCAGCGCAAGCTCAACATTTGATAAAACGCTTTGGTGGGGAATAAGATTATAGCTTTGGAAAACGAAGCCTATCGTATGATTGCGGTAGGTATCCCAGTCGGAATCCTTATACTGTTTTGTGGATTTTCCGCTTATAATAAGGTCTCCGCTTGAATACCTGTCAAGTCCGCCTATAATGTTAAGCATGGTTGTTTTTCCGCAGCCGGATGGTCCTAAAATCGAAACAAATTCATTTTTTCTGAATTCAATGTCGATGCCCTTAAGAGCGGTAACCTTTGAATCACCGATATCGTATTCTTTAACGATATTTTTAAGCTTCAGCATGGCTTTCTCCGTTTCATAAGTTTATAAAAGAATTATACTCTTTAAATATAACAAAATTGTGAATTTTTGTAAAAAAATTGATAAATTCGAAAAAAGGTGTTATAATGGGCACGGTGGAAAAAATTATTTAAACATATCGGAGGAGAAGTTTTGAAGCGATTATTTAAGTTTTCGTGCGTTCTGATGTCGGCAATCCTTTTCGTTTCTTCAATAGGAATGGTTTTTGCGGTTGCAGGCAATAAAAAGAACTCTTCAAAGGTTGACCCCTTTAACAGCGGAGATATAGTTGAAAATATCCGTAACCTCGAAATTAACATGACTTCTATAATTTATGTTAAAAACGAAAACGGCGATTGGCAGGAGTATCAGCGCCTGCACGGCGAGGAAAACCGAATTTGGGTTCCGCTTGAAAAGGTTCCGAAACAGCTTGTCGACGCCTTCGTTTCCATAGAGGACGAGAGATTTTATACCCACGGCGGAGTAGACTGGAAAAGAACCTTAGGCGCTTTTGTAAACTCTATCCCCGGAATTCATATTTATTCTACCAAGCAGGGCGGATCTACCATCACCCAACAGCTTATAAAGAATATAACGGGCGATAATTCGAGAAAAGCTACAAGAAAGCTTCGCGAAATAACCCGAGCGCTCAGCATTGAAAAAATGCTCAGCAAGGATGAAATTTTAGAGGCTTACTTAAATACGATTTCTCTCGGCAGCGGAATTTGCGGAGTTCAGGTTGCGGCTAACTATTATTTCAATAAGGATGTAAGCGAGCTTTCCTTAACGGAATGCGCCGCTCTTGCGGGAATTACCAAAAATCCGTCGCTCTATAATCCTGACAGATTCCCCGAGCAGAATAAAAAACGCAGAATCAATGTCCTTAAAAAAATGCTTGAGCTTGATAAAATCACAATGGACGAGTATGCTCAAAGCTGCCTTGAGGATTTGACCATAGATAAATCACAGCAGAGTGATTTCGAAATTCCGATAAATAATTACTTTGTTGATACCCTTATAGATCAGATTATTGACGATTTGAGCGAAAAGTATAATTGCAGTAAAAATACCGCGTCTTCCATGCTTTATAACGGCGGGTATAAAATTTATGCCTCTGTTGATCCCAAAATTCAGGATACTATGGAAAGTGTATTTAAAAATGTGAACAGGTATTTTTCTCAGCGCTCCAAGCTTGATAAGAATAAGCATGTTGAATGCGCCATGACAATTATGGATTATAGCGGTCATATCGTAGGCTTGGTAGGCGGAACGGGTGAAAAAACCGTCAACAGAGGAGTTAACTTTGCGACTTCGCCGCGTCAGCCGGGTTCTACAATGAAACCGCTTGGCGTTTATTCTCAGCTTATTGATAACGGAAAGATAAACTGGTCCTCAATCTATGATGACAAACCGCTTGATAACTATTACGCAAACGGAAAAAAAGGTCCTAAGGAATGGTACGGCTATTATGCGGGCAAAATGACAGTGAAGGACGCTTTGGAGCATTCCGTAAATACAATTCCGTGCTGGCTCTTAAAAGATGAGCTCGGAGTTGATAATTCGTTTAACTTCCTTAGAGATAAATTTAAGCTTTCTTATCTTAATAAAGATGATAAAAACCTGTCTTCGCTTGCACTCGGCGGGTGTACAAAGGGAATTTCAACCGTTCAGTCCGCGGCGGCTTATGCCGTTTTCGGAAGCGGAGGAAAATACCATAATCCGAAAACCTATTTTAAGGTTGTAAAATCAAGCAATGACGAGGTGGTTTTAAAAGACGATAAGGAAGGCACGCAGATTATTAAATCCACTTCAGCCACGGTTATGAATAAACTCTTGCAGAATGTTGTTTACGGCAGGCGCGGAACAGGTACCTATATCGCAAATTACAGTAAGCTTAAAACCTTTGCAAAAACAGGTACTACAAGCGAACAGAATGACCTCTGGATGGTTGCGGGTTCTCCTTATTACATCGGCTCGGTTTGGTACGGATTCGATAAAAAGGAATATGTTAACAATTCCAATTCCGCCGCCATGATCTGGAAAGAGATTATGACTAAGGTTCATAAAAACCTTGAAGAAAAAGATTTTGAATATGATGAGGAAGTTGTAGAAGAATCATACTGTCCTTATTCGGGACTTTTAAGCGGCTCAAACTGCCAAAGAGTTGTAGGATACTATGTCCCCGGATTTGTTCCTACCGGCAGATGTGACGGTCAGCATTGGGTTAAAAAGGACAAAGACGAAGAGTCTTCTTCGCAGTCCTCCGAATCTCAGTCTCAAACCTCTTCATCCTCGCAGGTATCTTCTTCCTCTTCTTCGGGTTCATCTTCATCATCTTCTTCCGGCGCTTCTTCGTCCTCCTCAAGCTCATCTTCATCTTCTTCGCCGAGCTCCTCAGGCACGTCGTCGAATGAGTCCTCTTCTTCATCTCAGTCAGAGCCGTCTTCTGGGGAATAAATATTTTTAAATTGTCAATTTTATATTTTAATTTTTTAAAGATTGTGGTGTTTAATGAAAAAATTCAGAGTTTCGGGTATGAGCTGTGCGGCATGCAGCGCAAGGGTGCAAAAAGCGGTTTCTAAGCTTGAAAATATCGAAACCTGCGAGGTAAACCTTCTTACTAATACAATGGTCTGTGACGGTACCGCTTCCGATAAAGAAATTATTGAGGCAGTTAAAAATGCAGGCTATGGGGCTAAGGTTTATAATGAAAACGATACGGACGGGAAAGAAAGCCCGTTTTCAAAGCTAAAAAAAAGGCTTGTTTATTCCGTTGGCGTTTTAATTGTTTTAATGTATGTTTCAATGGGATTTGTTATGTGGCATTTTCCGTTGCCGTCATTTCTTTCCGAAAATCTGATAACGGTAGCTTTAATTGAATTTGTTTTAACAGTTGTTATTATGATAATAAACCGAAGCTTTTTCATCAGCGGCTTTAAAAACCTTTTTAAACTTTCGCCGAATATGGATTCATTGGTTGCGATAGGCTCTGGAACGGCGTTTGTTTACAGTACGGTCATAACCGTTAAAATGCTTATAAACGGCAATATAATCCACCACGATTTGCATGGGCTTTATTTTGAATCCGCCGCAATGATTTTAACGCTTATTACAGTCGGTAAAATGCTTGAAGCTTATTCAAAGGGTAAAACCACCGCGGAATTAAACCGCCTTATGAGCTTTGCTCCGAAAACCGCAACCCTTTTAATTGACGGCGAGGAAAAAACCGTTCCTGCCTCCGAAATTAAAATCGGAGATATTATTCTTACAAGAGCGGGGGAAAGCTTTGCGGTTGACGGAATGATAACCGAGGGAGCCTGCTCGGCTGATGAATCCGCGATTACGGGCGAAAGTATGCCTGTTGATAAATCCGTCGGGGATAGGGTAACGGGCGCTACTATAAATCTTTCGGGAGCTGTTAAAATAAAAGCTGAGGCGATAGGGGAAGATACGGTATTTTCTAAAATTATAAAAACCGTGAATGACGCTGCGTCATCGAAAGCTCCGATTGCGAGAATTGCGGATAGGGTTTCGGGCGTATTTGTTCCGTCAGTTCTGCTTATTGCTGTTATAACCTTGGCGGTATGGCTGATAACAGGCGCCGATGTTTCTACGGCGCTTTCCCATTCGATTGCGGTAATAGTAATAAGCTGTCCGTGCGCATTGGGACTCGCAACTCCCGTTGCAATAATGGTTTCAAGCGGTGTCGGCGCTAAAGGCGGTATTCTTTATAAAAACGCCGCCGCAATAGAAATGTCGGGCAAAATAAAAACAGTTATTATGGATAAAACCGGTACTGTCACAACGGGCAAGCCCTCTGTAATTAAGGCTTTAGCCGCCGAAAATACCGATTTTGAGGAATTTAAGAACATCGCTTTTTCTCTTGAAAAAAACAGCTCCCATCCGCTTGCGGTTGCGGTAACCGAATATTTTTCGGAGCTTAACGCAAAAGAAATCGAAATTTCCGGTTTTGAAGAAGTAGCGGGGAAAGGAGTATTTGCCGAAAGCTGCGGTAAAAAGCTGTTTGCAGGTAATTTAAAAACAGCAAAAGAGCTTTGCGAAATTTCACAAATTATTGAAAGCGACGCGGCGTCACAATCCGATATAGGCGCAACACCCGTTTTCTTTGTTTGCGACAGTAGGCTTTTGGGTTTTGCGGCGGTTGCCGATACCGTCAAACACGACAGCGCGCTTGCGGTAAAGAAGTTTAAGGGAATGGGTATTACTACCGTAATGCTCACGGGTGATAATGCCCGTACAGCCTCTGCTATTGCGAAAAAGGTCGGAATTGAAAAGGTTGTTTCCGAGGTTTTGCCGAATGAAAAGGCTGATGTCGTTGCAAAATATAAGAATGAAAGCAGAACCGCCATGATAGGCGACGGAATTAACGACGCTCCTGCTCTCGCCACCGCCGACCTCGGAATAGCAATAGGCGCAGGCAAAGATATCGCAATTGATGTTGCCGACGCGGTGCTTATAAAAAACAGTATGCTTGATGCGGTAAACTGCATATCGCTCGGCAGAAAGGCGCTTTTGAATATTAAGGAAAACCTTTTCTGGGCGTTTATCTATAATGTCATAGGAATTCCTATGGCGGCGGGTCTTTTCGGGTTTAATTTAAATCCGATGTTTGCCGCGGCGGCTATGTCATTATCAAGCGTAAGCGTTGTAACTAACGCGTTAAGACTAAACACATTTAAACCTCTCACACTAAAGGAAGTGAAAACAGTGAAAAAGACAGTTTTAATAACAGGTATGATGTGCGGCCATTGCTCGGCAAGGGTTAAATCCGCGCTTGAAAAGCTCGGAGGAGTAAAATCCGCCGAGGTTGACCATGAAAAGGGAACAGCCGTTATAACCTGCGATAGCACGCTCAGTGACAGCGCAATCAAAAATTGTGTGGAAGCTGAGGGCTATAAGGTAAAGGAAATAAAATAAGAATAATCACCGTGTTTATCAGAAATAATAAACACGGTGATTTGTTTATATGATAGAAAAAATCGGAAGCAGAACAATTAAATTTTCAAAAAAGCCGTCAATTCTGGCTTACGGCTCCGTAGTCGGCAAAAAGGAGCATGAGGGACCTCTGTCAAATGAGTTTGACGCATTCTATTTTGACAGCCGATTTGCGGAAAAAACCTTTGAAAAGGCAGAAAGCAGAATGCAGAAAATTGTGCTTGAAACAGCTTTTAATAAGAGCGGACTTTGCGAAAACGATATAGATGTTGTTTTTGCGGGCGACCTTTTAAATCAGTGCATAGGCTCGTCTTTTTCGCTGAGAGAAAAACAAATTCCTTTTATAGGAATGTACGGAGCATGCTCTACAATGACTCTTTCTCTTATAAATGCAGCTGTTTTTGTTGAAAGCGGTGCGGCAAAATATGCCGCCGCCGTAACCTCTTCGCATTTTTGTACGGCGGAACGCCAATATAGATTTCCTCTTGAATACGGCTCGCAGAGACCACCCACTTCTCAGTGGACTGCAACCGCCGCAGGAGCGGATATAATAGGGCTGGGAGAAAATAAACCTTATATTGAATACGCAACCGTCGGGAAAATTGTTGACCTCGGCGTAAAGGACGCAAACAATATGGGCGCCGCTATGGCGCCTGCCGCGGCTGATACTCTTATTTCCTTTTTTAAGGATACTAATACAGCGCCTGAGGATTATGATATGATTTTCACGGGCGACTTAGGCAAGGCAGGCACCGATTTGTTTTATGAGCTTACAAAGCGCGAGGGAATAGATTTAAGGTGCAGGCACAGCGACTGCGGACTTATACTTTTTGACAGGGAAAAGCAGGATGTTCATGCCGGAGCGTCCGGCTGCGGCTGTTCGGCGGCGGTGCTTAATTCCTATGTTTTTCACAGAATGGAAAACGGAACATTCAAAAATATCCTCTTTATGTCAACAGGCGCGCTGCTTTCACCTACATCTGCAATGCAGGGCGAAAGCATTCCCTCAATAGCACATCTTGTTAATATCAGGATGTAAAAAAGTCCCCATTGCCCTGAATTAGACATTAGATGCTAGATAGTAGATGTTAGAAAATACCCCTCAGTCAGCTGATGCTGACAGCTCCCCTCTGTTTCGCTTACGCGAAAAGAAGGGAGCCTTACTATAGTTTAAGCAGAAACCCAAGCTTCCCCTAAAGACTACAGGGGAAGTGGATTTGCCGAAGGCAAAGACGATAGGGTTTGGTTATATAAGTACTGCAGGTACACATTTATTTAATCGTCTTCCAACAGCTTTGACGGCGGGATGTTAAGCACCTGTGCGATTTTAAACAAAGTTTCAAGCGAAATTCCGCAAACAGTGCCTGTACCCTCTATTTGACCGACAAAGCTAACGCTTTTTTCAATAAGTTCTGCAAAGTATTCTTGTGTATAGCCAACTTTTCTTCTGTAGTATGCGATTTTTAAGCCAAGTGTAATATATTTCTCAGGAAACTCTGTTTTCATTTTATCGCTCCTTTACTATTTTATTTATATTTTACCGAAAATACGAAGATTTTATTATCAAGTAGAAATGCAAATATCTTTATTTCAAGTGAAAGATATTTTATAATAGGTATATAATTATTAAATAAAGGATAGGATGAGATAATGGAATGTAATACATGTTGCTTTATAGGGCATAGGACGATTGACGAGACCGAAAAGCTTAAATTTCAGCTGAACAGTATAATAGAAATGCTTATTGTAAAAAATCATGTAAAAACCTTTCTTTTCGGAAGCAGGAGCAGATTTAATGATTTATGCTATGAGACTGTAAGTGCTTTAATGAGGAATTATCCTTTTATAAAAAGGGTATATGTCAGGGCGGAATACCCTGTAATTGACGAGAATTATAAGAGGTATCTTTTAAAAGACTATGAGGAAACTTATTATCCCGATAAAATACGGGGTGCCGGAAGTGCGGTTTATGTTGAACGAAACTATGAAATGATAAGAAAAAGCAAATACTGTGTTTTTTATTTTAAAAATGAAGAAAATTCAAAATCCCATAAAAGCGGAACTAAAACCGCCCTTAATTATGCATTTAATCAGAAAAAGCAAATAATTATTCTTTCATAACATGACGGTTTTGAGTCTAATCAAGAAAAAAGATTTAACAATGATTTAACTCAAAAATATTGACATTTTTTCGTATAAAAAGTATAATAGAAAGGTAAACTAAATCCCTGCAAACAGCATGGAGCTTCAGTCTGTCGATAAACCGTAAAGCATATTATGTTGCGGCATTTACGCCGCGTTTTGTTTTTTCGGCGACAGGTGCGGCAAAAAAACACCTTACAAGCGAAAAACCGCATAATTTAGCGGTTTTTCAAGGACACAGGGGTGGTGCTAACTGGGATAGAGTGCAGTCCGAAAATCAAAGATTTTCGAGCGAACGGCATTCCCGTCCAAGAGCGTTTCAGACACGCTCAGATCCCTGCAAACAGCAGGGGTTTATTATATGTTAAATTGTTAAAATGAATAAAAGGAGGCATAATTATGGAAGAAAAAATACTTGAGCTTTTCAACGAAAAAAAGTTCGGCGAGCTTAAAGCCCTCCTTTCGGAAATGAATCCGGCTGACCTTGCTATTGTTTTTGAAGAAATCCCGAGCAGGGACCTGCCTGTTGTTTTCCGTATTCTTCCAAAAGAGCTTGCGGCAGAGGTATTTGTTGAAATGGATACCGATATGCAGCAGCTTTTAATTGAAGCATTCAGCGATAAAGAGCTTAAAGAGGTTATGGACGAGCTTTTTATGGACGATACCGTTGATATTATCGACGAAATGCCCGCAACGGTTGCAAAGCGTATTTTAAAGCAGACCGATTCCGCTAAGCGCAGAATGATAAACAGACTTCTCGCATATCCGGACGACAGTGCCGGCAGCATAATGACTACCGAATATATCGACCTTAAAAAGGATATGACGATAGAAGAGGCTTTAGAGCGAATACGCAAGATAGGCTTTGACAGCGAAACCATCTACAGCGCCTATGTTATCAGCAAGAGCAGAAAGCTTTTGGGAATTGTTTCCATTAAGGATCTTCTTTTAAACAGCAAGGACTGCATTATCGGCGATATTATGGATGAAAACATAATCTTCGCCAACACTCTTGACGATAAAGAGGAAGTTGCCTTACAGATAAACAAATACGACCTGCTCGCAATTCCTGTTGTTGATAAGGAAAACAGGCTTGTCGGTATCGTAACGGTTGACGACGCTATTGACGTTATGGAGGAAGAAACAACCGAGGATATCGAAAAGATGGCGGCCATTCTTCCGAGTGAGCACAGTTATTTTAAAACCAGTGTTTTTGAGACCTTTAAGGCGCGTATTCCGTGGCTTATGCTGCTTATGATTTCGGCAACATTTACGGGCGCGATTATTTCAAATTTTGAAAACAAGCTTGCGACAATTCCTGCTCTTATAGCTTTTATACCAATGCTTATGGATACAGGCGGAAACAGCGGAAGCCAGTCCTCCGTAACTATTATCCGTGCGATTTCGCTCGGAGATGTAGAGTTCAGGGATCTTGTAAAGGTTATATGGAAAGAATTAAGAGTTTCCGTAATATGCAGCGCCGCACTTGCGGTTGTAAATGCCGCGAAGCTGTTTTTAGTAGATTATCTTGTACTCAACACATTCAATAATGCAAGGCTTTCAACGGTTATAATTCTTATTTCGGTTGTTTGTCTGACCCTTTTCTTAACTGTTATCGTTGCAATGCTTGTAGGGTGTACGTTGCCTATTCTTGCTAAAAAGATAGGGTTTGACCCTGCCGTAATGGCAAGTCCGTTTATAACAACTATTGTTGACGCAATCTCGCTTATGATTTATTTCGGAATGGCGGCTGTGCTGATAGTTAAGATATGAATGTTATTTTCAGCGACAGCGATATTCTGATAGTTAATAAGCCTTACGGATTGCTTTCGCAAGGCTCGCAAAGCGGCGGAGATGATATTATTTCTCTGCTCAAAGCCGAAAATGGTGAAACGGTTTTGCCGGTCCACCGTCTTGACAGGACTACCGGCGGACTTATGGTTTTTGCGAAAAATAAGAGGTCTGCCGCAAAGCTTTCGGAGCAGATACTGAATAAACGGTTTAAAAAGACTTATTTAGCGGTCTGTCCCGATAAAATCAATCCCGAAAAGGGCGAAATGCGTGACATTTTATTCTTTGACAGAATAAAAAACAAAAGCTTTGTTGTGAAAAAAGAGCGTAAAGGCGCAAAATCCGCCGAGCTTTCTTATGAAAAATTAAGCGAGGGGAATTTCGGAAAGGAAAAAACGGCGCTTTTTAAAATTGAGCTAAAAACGGGAAGAACGCATCAGATAAGGGTGCAGTTTGCTTCGCGCGGAGCCCCGCTTATCGGCGACAGAAGATACGGGTCGGACATAAAAAGCAAAAATATTGCTCTTTGGTCTTATGCACTTAATTTCTTACATCCCGCAACCGGCAAAGAAATGAAGTTCAGTTTGCTGCCGAAAGATGATATATTTATAAATTTATTAAGTCAAGTAAATAATAAGGTATAAGTGGTGGAGTCTGGCATAGAGCAAATGCTCTATTTATACCGTTGTTCATAATTCAGAACAGCAAAGGCAGAACCGTCATCAGGCTCTGCCTTTTTAAATAATTTTAGGAGAAAAGCTATGAGAAAAACGAAAATTGTTTGCACGATAGGTCCGTCCTGTTCGGATGAGGAAACCTTAACAAAAATGTGCAAAGCGGGAATGGATGTCGCAAGGCTTAATTTTTCGCACGGAACCTATGCGGAGCATCTTAAAAGGATAACGGCGGTTAAGAATGTCCGTGACACCCTTAATCTTCCGGTTGCGATAATGCTTGATACAAAAGGTCCCGAATACAGAATAGGCGTTTTTAAAAACGGCAAGGAGGAAATCAAAGAGGGTGATACTTTCACTTTCACTACTGATGAGATTGAGGGTGATAAAACGAAAGTATCCGTAAGCTACAAAAGCCTTGCAAAGGAACTGAGTGTAGGAAACAATATTCTTGTTAATAACGGACTTCTTAATTTTGACATAGTTAAAATTGACGGTAACGATATAATCTGCAGGGTGGTATCAGGCGGAATTATTTCCGACAGAAAAAGCATGAGTTTTCCGAATAAAGTCTTAAAACAGGTTTATTTAAGCGAGCAGGACAAGGAAGATATTTTATTCGGAATTAAGCACGGAATAGACTATGTGGCATGTTCCTTTGTGTCACAGGTAAGCGACATAAGAGATGTAAAGAATTTCATTGCCGCCAATACCGATGATAGGATCGGAATAATAGCGAAAATTGAAAATCAGTCGGGAATTGACAATATAGAGGAAATCTGCTCCGAGTGCGACGGGATTATGATAGGCAGGGGAGATATGGGTGTTGAAATCCCGTTTGAACAGCTTCCCGCAATTCAAAAAAGGCTTATTACAAAATGCAGACTTTTAGGTAAGCGTGTTATAACAGCCACCGAAATGCTTGAGTCTATGATATTCAATCCCCGTCCTACAAGAGCCGAGGTTTCCGATGTTGCTAACGCGGTTTATGACGGAACAAGCGCAATAATGCTTTCCGGCGAGACTGCGGCAGGAAAATACCCTGTTGAAGCGGTAAAAACAATGGCAAAAATTGCCGAAAGCACCGAAAAGGGTATTCACTATAAAAAGCGCTTTTACAGGTCTGAATTTCAGATTAAAAACGATATGGACGCAATTTCCCATTCCATTTGCGGAATGTCTATCGACCTTGATGTAAAAGCTATTGTTGTCTGCTCGCTTTCGGGAATGACAGCAAGAATGGTATCAAGATTTCGTTCGCCTGTTGACATTATAGGTCTTTGCGTAAATGAGAAAACATGGCGGCAGCTTTCTCTTTCTTGGGGTGTTTTGCCTGTAATGAGCGAGGTTTATCCATCCGTTGAGGTTTTATTCTATAACGCAAAGAAAACGGCTCAAAAGGAGCTCGGACTTAAAAACGGCGATAAAATAATTATTACCGGCGGCGCGACAAACGGTCAGTCGGGAAATACTAATACCATTAGAATAGAGACCATATAATCAGTTGCGCACAAAGCGCGCAGGCTCCCTTCTTATTGACGAATGTCAATACAGAGGGGAGCCTTTGTTTTATTTAATTATCACACAAGGTTCGATTTGCTTTCCGATAAGCGCTGATTCCACTGTTTCGCTTAAAAGCGAAAAATCGCATACAAGCGAATTATTTTTGCCAAGAGGATCATCCTGTCGGTAGGGAACAAAGAAAATATTTTTGGTATTCTGAAGAATTCCGATATTCTTATATGAAGCGCCGAGTGCGTCATTTGTAGCTATGGCGAGAACGACAGGTCTGTTGTTCCTGAGACTTGCTTTGACTGCCATTGTGACGGGCGTATCGGTTATTCCCATTGCAATTTTTGCAGCGGTATTTCCCGTACAGGGTGAAACTATAATGATATCGAGCAAATCCTTAGGACCTATCGGCTCGGCGGACGCGATATCATGAATGATTTTATTTCCGCATATCGCTTCAACTTTTTCCTTTAATTCATCGGCCTTAATAAATCTTGTGTCCGTAGAATAAACTATCTGCGACATGATCGGTATTATATTTACATTGTTTTGTGCGAGCTTTTCGAGTGCTTCGAGCGATTTTTTTATTGTACAGAAGGAACCGCAGAAAGCGTATCCGATATTTATTTTATTCAATTTCTTTCCCTCCGTAATTTTAATTGTCCGATAACGGTATTAGCTATAATTTTTCCTGCCGTTTCGGGCGCGGTTTTCCCGGGAAGTCCGGGGAGCTTTTGAATTCTGCCGCCGTAACTGTCACAGCAGCCGAGTGTTGAAAGGTCAATCAAAGTTATATCCGACTTGCATAATTCTTCATATTTAAAGAGTTTAGTATCGGCGGTATTGAAAATCAAATCGTAGTTATCAATTAAATCAGGAACTTTTTTTGTTTCTGTATATTTACAGCCGCCGGCATTTATTTCCGCAAAGTCCCTAAGCTTTCTTGCACTGACGGTTATATCGGCACCGAATGCTTTAAGTCTTTCTCTTAAGGCTTTACCTATCCTGCCGTTTCCGATAATCAAGATTTTTGAATTAAGAAGTGTAAAGCCCGTATTTAAAACAGCGTATGCTATTGCGCCCTCGGCTGTGGGAACTGCATTCATCTGAGCAAATTCCTCTAGAGCGCAGATATCGGTGAAATTTTCTTTTTCAGAGCCGTAAAGCGAAGAAAATATAAGTGTTTTTTTACATACTCCGTTTAAGCTTTCAAGCGGAATTACTCTTTTTGTGAGCGGGCAAAAAACATTTTCACCGTCTCTTGTGGTGGGGACCGGCAGAACTATAATATCTGCTTTGCTTAAATTTCCGTTATCATTCTCGTAAAGTCCCAAGGTCTCCGTCTCAAAGCCCGCTTTTCTGAATTCTTTTTCTGCGAACTCGGAGCGTTTGTCTCCTCCTATAAGTAAAACTTTCATTTTAAACTACCACCCAAATAAAAAAATATGCGCCGTAAGAAGGTTTCAATACATTCTATGGCGCATATTTATTTTTAGTTACGCTTATTTATCATTTTAAGCAGTAATTCTTTTTTGTTTTGTTCCGGATTTACGATAACAATTTTAAGCAGCCTTTCAAGCTCGGCGCCGACTTCTTTCCCGCTTATTCCGAAAGCAGAGATAGCGCTGCCGTCTACTGCAAGGTCGCTGATTTTATAAGGCTCTTTGTTTATTACAATCTCACGGTAATCTGCTTTTAATTTTTCGCCGTTAAAATCTTTAAAAATTTTTGCGTAATCTGCATAATCGTCAAAGATTTCGGGATTTTTTAATTTTGACATTATTTCTTTTATATTTATTTTATTCTCAGATTTGAGTTTTTTTTCGATATATAAAAGGTCGTTGATTTTGTCGCTTTCCTTTCGGCTGAGCTTGAGATTTTTTGCGGTTTGCGCTGCATTTTGAGAGCTTTCTTTTAAAAACGCAAACATTCTAAGTTCAGGATTATTTTTTAAAAGCTTAAGCTTATTAAGTCTCGGACAGTTTTCTATTCCTAAAAATGAAAGTGCTTTAATGTTTAGAAGCGGTTCTGAATTTTCGGGGAAATCCGAGCAAACCGTTTTTTTGAGTTCGCTTACAATTCTTTCGGTACTGATTTTTTTAAGCTCATTTGATAGCTCAAGCGCCGCATTTAAGGTGTTCTTTTCGGGCAAAAAATTAAGAGCCGAGGAAAACCTGAAAAGCCTTAAAATTCTTAAAGCGTCTTCGGAAAACCGTTTATTGGGATTCCCGACGGTTTTAATAATTTTATTCTTTATATCGTTTTGACCTCCGAACGGATCGGCAATTTCCCCGTTTAAAGAACAGGCTATGGCATTCATGGTAAAATCGCGGCGCGATAAATCTTCTTTAATATCCTTTACAAAATAAACCTTGTCGGGTCTTCTTAGGTCAGAGTATCCCGATTCGGTCCTGAAAGTAGTTACCTCAAAAGGAATGCCGTTTTCTATGACTGTCACCGTTCCGTGCTTAATTCCCGTATCAGCGGTTTTATTAAACAGGGACTTGATTTGTTCAGGTGATGCAGAGGTTGCTATGTCATAGTCATGAGGAGCCTTTTTCATCAGGATATCGCGTACGCAGCCACCGACAATATAGGCTTTAAAGCCTTTGTATTCGAGAACTGACAGAATTTTTTTAACTTCTTCAGGTAAAATAATAATCATTTTCTACTCCTGCATTAAATAAAAGGGTTTATTTTTCCAATCAAATGTTGTATAATATATTATGTGTGTAAAAAAATTATAAAGAGGTTTCTATAATGAAAAAGCTTCGTGAAGAGGATAAAATTCTTACCTGTATTAAAAGAGTCCACATGATAGGCATAGGCGGAAGCGGAATGTGTCCGCTTGCGGAAATTCTTCATTCAAAAGGATATGAGCTTACAGGCTCCGATAACAATGAGAGCGATCCTCTCGAACGGGTTAAAAGCCTCGGAATAAAAGTATTTATGGGCCATAATGCGGATAATATAAAGGACGCTCAGCTTGTTGTATATTCTGCCGCAATATCTCAGGATAATCCCGAAATTGTTGCCGCAAAGGAGCGGGGAATTCCTCTTATGGAGCGTTCGCACCTTTTAGGAGCGCTTACAAGGCATTATGATAACGTTATCGGTGTCTGCGGAACGCACGGAAAGACTACCGTTACCTCTATGATAACACAAATTCTTATTTTAAACAAGAGAGAACCGAGCGCGGTTATCGGCGGAAAGCTTCCGCTTATAAATTCCAACGGAACGGTGGGTAATTCGCAGACCTTGGTTTGCGAGTCCTGCGAATTTGTTGACACATTTTTGCAGATGTCTCCCGATGTTTCGGTTCTTTTAAATATTGATAACGATCACCTTGATTATTTTAAGACCATGGACAATTTAGTCCTTTCTTTTCATAAATTTATCGCAATGTCTAAAACCTGTTATTATAACGGCGATGATAAGCTTTGCGTTAAGGCGGCTGAAAATATTGATGCTGAAAAAATCACATTCGGCTTTGAAAATAACGATGATTTCTATGCCGATAATATTGAAAGCGGAAAGTTCGGATTTTGCTTTGACGTAATTCATAAAGGAAATAATCTTGTAAGAATGCAGATGCACATTCCGGGGCGTCATAATATTTTAAACGGACTTGCGGCTTTCGCTGTTTGCTATAATGAGGGTGTGAGTGCAGAGGGCATTGCCGATGCTGTAAGCAAGTTTACGGGTGCAGGAAGAAGATTTGAGTTTTTGGGCATTTATAACGGGTTTACTTTAGCGGACGATTATGCTCATCACCCGACTGAAATCAAAGCCACGCTTTCTGCCGCGAAAGAGCTTGATTATAACCGTGTAATTGCTGTTTTTCAACCCTTTACATTCTCACGCACCGCGCTTTTGAAGGACGATTTTATCAAAGCACTGTCGATTGCCGACAAGGTTATTATGACTCCGATTATGGGATCGCGCGAAAAAAATACATTCGGTATTAAATCCGAGGATATCGCAAATAAGCTAAGCGACGCGGTTGTTGTTGACGGGTTCGAAAATATCGCGGATACGATTCTAAAGACCGCAAAAAAAGGCGATCTTGTAATCACTATGGGCGGCGGAGATATTTACAAGGCGGCGCATATTATACAGGCGAGGTTTAAATGAGAACTGAAAAGCTATATGAGGCCGATTCACATTTATCGCAGTTTAATGCTTATGTTTTATCCTGTGAAAAATCGGACGAAAGATATAAAATTATTTTAGATAAGACGGCGTTTTTCCCCGAGGGCGGCGGACAGCACGGCGACGGGGGAAAAATAGGCGAGGCTAAAGTTTTAGACACCGTTATTGAAAACGGAGAAATCATTCATTTTACCGACAGACCGCTTGAAACGAACAAAAGCTTTTTTTGTTCGCTTGATTTTAAGAGACGCTTTGCGTTTATGCAAAATCATTCCGGCGAGCATATTGTATCGGGGATTTTTCATAAGGAATACGGATTTGACAATGTCGGCTTTCACCTTGCGGAAGATTTTGCGACGCTTGACATTAACGGTATAGTTGACAGAAAAACCATAAACTTTATCGAATATGAGGCTAACAAAGCGGTTTGGAGCGATTTAAAGGTTAAAGCTTATTTTCCCGACAAAAAAGAGCTCGAAGCTCTTGAATACAGAAGCAAAAAAGAAATAGCAGGGGATATAAGAATAGTTGAAATTGAGAATACCGACCGCTGTGCCTGCTGTGCGCCGCATGTCAGCAATACCGGTGAAATCGGGATCATAAAGCTGCTTGATTTTGAAAAGCTGAGAGGCGGCACACGGATCTATATGAAATGCGGAGAATTTGCTCTTAATGATTACCGTGATAAATATGAGAACATAAAAAGTATTTCCAATTTACTTTCTTCAAAGCAGGAAGATGCCGCAAAATCCGTTATCTCCTTATCGGATAAGTTAAATCTTGCCGACTTAAAAATCAAAAATCTCAAATCCGAATTAAGTTTTGAAAAAATCAAAAATCTTGATAAAAATTGCAGGGTATATTTTGAAGAAAGCGCGGATATGAAAGCTTTACAGCTTATGGCTGATTTTGCTTATAAAAGCTTAAAGCATTCGGTATGGATTTTTTCAAAATCGGAAAATTCATATTCATTTGCTGTTTGCGGTGAAGAAAACAGTCTTGCAGAGGACTTTAAAAACATTTCTGCTCGGCTTAACATAAGAGGCGGAGGAAGAAACGGGATCAGACAAGGCACCGCAAATGAATCAAGAGAAAAAACAGAAGAGGTTATTAAAAGCATTTATGGATTGGACTGAAATAAAAGCGACCGTTCCGTCGGACAAAACCGATGAAGCCGCCGCTATAGCAAATATGACCGTTCCTTACGGAATTTATATCGAGGATTATTCTAATCTTGAGGCGGACGCTCTTGAAATCGCTCACATTGATTTGATTGACGAAGAGCTTGTCAAAAAGGACAGAACACACTCGGTCATTCATCTTTATATTTCAAAAGAGGAAAACGCACTTGAAGCAATAGCCTTTTTAAAGGAAAGAATGAATGCGGCAGGTATTTCGTTTGAAATAGACAGCGAAATTGTTGACGATACCGATTGGAATGAAAACTGGAAAAAGTATTTTAAGGCATTTAAGGTCGGAAATAAGCTTGCGGTTTGCCCGAGTTGGGAAAGCGCCGACGGGTTTGGGGACAGAAGAGTTATAAGTCTTGACCCGGGATCTGCTTTCGGAACAGGCACTCATGCAACCACATCTCTTTGTATGGAGGCATTGGAAAGCATAGTAAAGGGCGGAGAAACAGTACTCGATATCGGTACGGGCAGCGGAATTCTTTCGATTGCGGCTGTTCTTTTGGGAGCAAAAAGCGCCGAAGGCGTTGATATTGACAAGCTTTCCGTTAAAACTGCGACGGTTAACGCAAAAAGGAACAATGTAGGCGATAAATGCAAATTCACGGTCGGCGACCTTGCGGATAAAATTTCAGGCAAATATGATATTATCTGCGCAAATATCGTTGCCGATGTTATAATAAGACTCTTTGAAAATGTTAAGAAATATATGCACGAAAACACGAAATTTATAATTTCGGGAATTATAGATATGAGAGCTTATGATATTGAGAATGCCATTGAAAAGTTCGGATTTAAAATTGTTGAAAAAATGACGCGTGACGAATGGCACGCTTTTATACTTACTGTTTAATAAATTATACGGAGGAAATTTATGCTTGAGTTTGAGCAGTTGAAAGCGAGACTTACCGCGAATGAGCAGGAGGTCAGGGATTTGAAGGACGCCATAGGCTATGACAGGCTTAAAAGAGAAATAGAGGAGCTTGAACTAAAGGCTGCGGCGGACGGATTTTGGGACGATATCGAAAATTCGCAGGCGGTTTTACAGCGAACGGGAAAGCTTAAAAACAAGGTTGAATCCTATGACGCAATTGTTTCTCAGTATGAAGATTTGTCGGTGCTTATTGATATGGGCGACGAAGAAGGAGATTTATCCTTGGTTGACGAAATTACATCTTCTATTGACGAGCTTGAAAAATCGCTTGCAGCTCTTCGTCTGCAAACGCTGCTTACAGGTGAATATGACGCAAATAATGCTATTCTTACCTTCCATGCCGGTGCCGGCGGTACAGAGGCTATGGACTGGGTGCAGATGCTTGTCAGAATGTATACAAGATGGGGAGAACGCCACGGATTTAATGTTAAAGTACTTGATTTTCTTGACGGAGACGAGGCGGGGCTTAAAAGCGCTACGGTGCTTATCGAGGGCGAAAACGCTTACGGCTATTTAAAGAGCGAATCAGGAGTACACCGTCTTGTGCGCGTCTCACCGTTTGACGCTTCGGGAAGAAGGCACACTTCTTTTGCTTCGATTGAGGTTATGCCGGAGATTTCAGATGACGTTGATATAGAAATAAAGGACGAGGACATTAAAATGGATGTTTTCCGTTCCTCGGGCGCAGGAGGTCAGCATATCAATAAAACCTCTTCCGCAGTAAGACTGACGCATATTCCGACCGGAATAGTTGTTGCCTGTCAGAATGAGCGCAGTCAGTTTCAGAACAAGGATCAGGCTCTTAAAATGCTTAAATCAAAGCTTCTTGAAATAAAAGAAAAAGAGCATCTTGAAAAAATCGAAGATATAAAAGGGGTACAGAAAGAGATAGCTTGGGGTTCGCAGATAAGGTCGTATGTATTTATGCCATATACCATGGTAAAGGACCACAGAACGAGCTTCGAATCCGGTAATATAAACGGTGTAATGGACGGAGATCTCGACGGATTTATCAATGCTTATTTAAAGGCAGCCTCAAAGGGAGAACTGGAATAAAAATAAAACTGTTGTATAGTTTAAAAAATTATGATAGAATAAACCTTAGATTATTCCACGGGGGTGCAATATGAGAAAAGACGGAGTAAGAGTCAAGAAAACCGATCCAATGTATACTGTTGCGGCATATATAATGGATAAAAGAATCGATTCCATGAATATGGTCACAATTGATATTCCGATTGAACCGGTTCAGGAATATATTAACGAAAAGCGTAAACAGGGGATAAGTATAAGCCACATGGCGGTTTTTCTTGCGGCTTATGTGAGAACAGTCGCGGAATTTCCGCTTCTTAACAGATTTATTGTTAACAGAAAACCGTATGCGAGAAATGAGCTTACGGTTTCAATGGTGGTTTTAAAAGCGGGACAGATGGACCACGGTACGATGTCAAAAATGTATTTTAAGCTTGACAATACCGTTCTTGACGTTAACAATATTATAAACAGCTATGTTGATGAAAACAGAAATGCTCCCGATAATAACGGAACCGAAAAAATGATTAAAATTCTTTTGGGAATCCCCGGAGTGCTGCCGTTAGGTGTCGGTTTTTTCAAATTTTTGGATAAGCATGGGCTTTTGCCTAAAAAAATTATTGATATGTCGCCTTTCCATGCGAGTCTTTTGATTTCAAATCTTGCATCTATAAGGACAAATCATATTTATCATCATGTCTATGAGTTCGGAACAACGAGTATCGGTATAACAATGGGAAACACAAGGGAAGTCCCGAAGAAAAAGCGCGGGGAAATTGTTTTTGAAAAATGTATGCCCTACGGAATTGTTATGGACGAAAGAATTTGTTCGGGAAGCTATTTTGCGCTTGCTTTTCGTAAGCTTAAAAAATATATGGCTGACCCTAAATTGCTTGAGGTCAAGCCCGAGCATATTGAACCCGATCCGGATTTAAATAAAATTTTAGTTTAATCTTGATTTTACATAAAGAATGGTATAAAATAAAGCTATAAAATATAAACGGAGGTTTAAATTATGTTGGTTTCAGCAAAAGAAATGTTGACAAAGGCAAAAGCCGGCAAATACGCCGTAGGTCAGTTCAACATTAACAATCTTGAATGGACAAAGGCTATTCTTTTAACTGCTCAGGAGCTTAATTCTCCTGTAATTCTCGGTGTTTCCGAGGGAGCGGGAAAATATATGGCAGGATATAAAACTGTTGTCGGAATGGTAAACGGAATGCTTGAGGAGCTTAATATTACGGTTCCTGTTGCTCTTCATCTTGACCACGGCAGCTATGAAGGCGCTAAAAAGTGTATTGAAGCAGGTTTTTCTTCAATCATGTTTGACGGCTCGCATTATCCCATAGAAGAGAATATCGAAAAGACTAAGGAATTAGTCGGAATTTGTAATGATTTAGGTCTTTCTCTTGAAGCTGAGGTAGGAGCAATCGGCGGAGAAGAAGACGGTGTAATCGGCGGAGGAGAGGTTGCCGATCCTAAGGAATGTAAAATGATTGCCGACCTCGGAGTTACAATGCTTGCCGCAGGTATCGGTAACATTCACGGTAAATACCCCGCAAACTGGACGGGACTTCGTTTTGATACTCTTGCTGCAATTCAGGAGCTTACAGGCACTATGCCATTGGTTCTTCACGGCGGCACCGGAATTCCTGCGGATATGATTAAAAAGGCGATTTCTCTCGGCGTATCAAAGATCAATGTTAATACCGAGTGCCAGATAAGCTTTACAGAGGCTACGCGTAAGTATTTTGAAGAGGGTAAGGACCTTGTAGGCAAGGGCTTTGATCCCCGTAAGGTATTAGCCCCGGGATTTGAGGCGATTAAAGCTACCGTTAAAGAAAAAATGGAGCTTTTCGGATCTGTTGATAAGGCTTAATAAGATAAATAAATTAAATCGGTTGTCTTTTAGGCAACCGATTTTTTTATCCTTAAAAAAATAAATTATTTACAGTAGTTTTCAATATATCCGTCAATGGCTTTTTGAATAACTTCCTTTGCGGCATTTGCGTCCATAACCTCATTTACTGCGGTTTCTTTGTTTTCAAGCTCCTTATAGACTCTGAAAAAATGTGACATTTCTTCAAAAATGTGTTTAGGAATTTGAGAAATATCGGTATAGGAATTATACGTAGGGTCATTAAAAGGAATTGCGATTATCTTTTCGTCGTTTCTTCCGTTGTCAATCATAGAAATAACGCCTATCGGATAGCATCTGACTGTGGTCATCGGATAGAGGGTTTCGGAGCAGAGAACCAAAACATCAAGCGGATCAAGATCATCGGCATAAGTTCTCGGAATAAATCCGTAGTTTGCAGGATATCTTGTTGAGGTGTAAAGAATACGGTCGAGTCTTAAAACTCCCGTTTCCTTGTCAAGCTCGTATTTGCATTTGCTGCCTTTTCCGATTTCAATAACCGCCATAAAGTCATCACTTGTTATTCTTTTAGGATTGATGTCATGCCAAATGTTCATTTATTTTTCTCCTTTTTCTTCTGTAATTTTACCGTTTTCAAATCTTAAGATTTTATCCGGATTGATATTATCGGTTTTGCGGTGTGTTATAAAAAGCACGGTTTTATCCGTGAGACTTTTTATATTGTTGAGTATTCTGATTTCGGTATCTCTGTCGAGAGCGGAGGTCGATTCGTCCAAGAGCAGAATAGGAGCGTCAAACAGAAGCGCTCTCGCAACGGCAAGCCTTTGAATTTGTCCCTCTGACAGTCCGCCGCCGCGCTCCGTAAGGACTGTTTCAAATCCGTCGGGCAGTGAAGAAATCAAATCATAAATCTCTGCAATTTTTGCCGCTTTTATTATTTTTTCTTCTTCAATTTCACTGTTAAAAAGTGTGAGGTTTTCCTTTATGGTCCCCGAAACTATCATATTCCCTTGAGGAACGTATGAAAACATCGGTCGTACCGACGCGTCAATCTGCTGAGAATTATCAAAGAACAGTTCTCCCGAATCGGGAGAATAAAGTCCTAAAAGGAGTTTAAACATAGTGGATTTTCCGCAGCCCGATTCGCCGCTGAAAAGCGTGAGAGTTCCTTTTTTTATTTTAAATGAGCAATCGGATAAGACCTTTTTTTCACCGTATGAAAAGCTTAGGTGAGAACAGATTATGTAATTAAATTCGTTTTTAAGCTTTTCTGTTTCCGCATTAGGAAGCGCCGCAGGCTCGTCCCTTTTTTTATCAATTTCCATTATTCTTTCAGCTGAAGCAGTCATAGAATAATATTTCGGAAGAATTCCCGAAACGCTTTGCAGCGGAGACCTTAAAATCGTTATAATTTCAAGCAGATAGTAAATCGTTCCGTAAGAAAGACCTGTGCTTACAGCCCAGATTATAACAGCATAGTAACCTAAAGAAAAGCTTGCGAAAAGACTTAGATTTATTGCTGAAGAATAAATGCGCTGTTTTATTCTGAGCTTAAGGTTGTCAGTCATAAGTCCGTTAGCCTTTTCCGATATGGTTTTTCTGCCGGAAAAAGATTTTATAACGGTTATATTTTCAAGACATTCCTGATAAAAGGACCTTGTTTTTCCCTCAGTTCTCAAAACCTCTTTATGAAGAAACTTGTATTTTTTGCTGAAGAATCGCCCTGCAAGAGGAATTAAAAAGCCGACTGTAATAACTATTACCGCAAGCAAATAATTCTGCTTTATAATAGCATAAAGTCCTGCGGCAATTTTTGTAAGAACCGTGCAGATTTCCGGAATAAGCTCAACAGCACCTCGCGCTGTTTGCGCGACATCGTTTGTCATTCGGTTTAAAATATCACCCGAATGATTTTTTTCTATCTGCTCATATTCTTTTTTTAAAAGCTCAGAGAAAATATGCTCGCGCAGGGCTATGGTTATTTTTCCGGATGAATAAGCCGAAAGATAAGACACCGAAAACTGCAAAATAATCTGCAAAACGATAATTCCTGCTACAATTAAAGATTTTGAAATAAAACCGCTTTTTGAGTCAATAATATTACTGCCGATATATGCAAGCAGAATAAGCAGCAGGGAAAGAGCAATGTTCAGCACTGATATAGCCGCTATATGCGGAAAAAAACTTTTTGTGCTGTTTATAATCCATTTTAATTCGCTTTTTTGTTTTTTCATTCGGTAAGTATTCCGTTCTCTTTTAGGATTTTTAAAAAAATATCTATTTCGTTAAGCGCCAAAACCGAAGATATTGTAAAATTATCGGTTAAAGAATTAAAGAGCTGTTCGGCGGTTTTGTCTCCTTCTTTAAGCTCTCTCCATAAAAAAGCGGCGGTAGAATTAAGCTTGATAAGCTTGTTAAATCCTAAGCTCCTGTCGGAGCATATAACTATGTTTTCTCCTGAAATATTTTTAATATCAAAACTGTCTTTAATTTTCAAGGCTTTGTCCTCCGTAAAAAATAATATATTATTATACTATGCAGTTTTGGGGTTAAAAATATGCTGTTTTTAATGCACTTGATAAAAACACTTGCATTTTTATAAATTATATACTAAAATAGAATATATTTCAAGATATATTAAGGAGAAAAAAATGGATACATTTCTTGAACAGCTTGTTTTGATTAAACGCGGAGCAAAATATTGGCTCAGCGCCATAGGATTATGGCTTGCGGCAATTATAGTCAGCGCGGCTTTGTTTATGTTTATTCCTTTCATTGCAACCTTTGGCACGGCAGGCGCTCTATTCGGCGCTTATTATCTGACCAAAAGGCTTTATACAGAGTATGAATATATTATAACCAACGGCGCTTTTGATATAGACAGAATACTCGGCAAAAGCTCAAGAAAGCGCATTATAACCTTTGAGCTTTCGGCTGTTGAGGTTGTAGAAAAATTCAATCCCAATAAAAATTACGGTGAGAATTACTCTAAAAAAATCTTTGCCGCAAATCTTGACGATAAAAATGCTATTGCTTTAACCGTAAGAAAGGACTCAAATAAATTTTTGATTGTTATTTCTCCTAATGAACGCACGAACGCGGCTTTGATTAAATATATTCCGAGAATTGTTTATAACGGAACTCTTTAAAATTAAAAAGGAAGTGCCTTATTTTGAAAATACTTAACAGAAGCATGATAAGGTCTCTTGAAAAGAATGCTGCCGAAAGCGGCATTTTTTCTTATGAGGAAATGATGGAAAACGCAGGTTGTACGGCTTTCGGTATTCTTGCGGATAACTATGATTTTGAGGGTAAAAAAGTTCTCGTAGCTTTGGGAAACGGGAATAACGGCGGCGACGGAGCAGTAATAGCAGAAAAGCTTTCAAAGATTTGTGAGACCGAGATTTACAGACCTTTCGGAAATTTTAATTCTTATCCTGCAAAAAAATTTGAAAAAAGCATTTCCGATATTAAAAAAACCGAAACTTTAAGCGATAAATACGATTATGTTATTGACGCGCTTTTCGGTATCGGATTAAACCGACCCTTGGATTTAAAAACGCAAGAGGTTATAAAAAAGCTCAATGACTTGTCGGGAATTAAAATTTCGGTTGATATTCCGTCGGGAATTGACTGCGACGCTGAGGCTGGGCAGACATATGCATTTAAAGCGGATTTCACAGTTACTTTTATAGCCCTGAAGCCCTGCTTTGTTTTTCCGCCTTTTAATGAATATTCAGCTTTAACAAAGGTCGCTGATATAGGAATAAAACCAACAGATTATCTTTATAAAACAACCCATGCGGTTTATAAAAAAAGACCGAAAAACGCCCACAAGGGAACATTCGGAACAGCACTCACATTTTGCGGGAGCTACGGAATGTGCGGAGCATCGGTTTTAAGCGCGAAATCAGCTTTAAGAAGCGGTGTCGGTATTTTAAAAGCAGCTGTTTGCGATAAAAATTATTCCGCCTTTACATCTTGTGTTCCGGAAGCGGTTGTAAGCCTTTTTAAAACGGATTCGGACGGATTTGCCGATATTCCCGAAGAAAGAACGGTCTCTCTTTTAAATAGTGCAGATGCGGTTTTGTTCGGTTGCGGAACGGGGCGTTCCGATAAAGCTGTGAAAGCCTTGAAAGCAATTATAAAAAATTCGGAAATCCCAATGGTTTTGGATGCTGACGGAATAAATATCCTATCACAGGATATAAATATAATAAGGGAAAGAAAAGCTCCTCTTATTATTTCACCTCATCCGAAAGAAATGTCAAGACTTACGGGACTTAGCGTATCAGAAATTGAAAACAACAGGATAAAAGCGGCGGCGGATTTTGCCGAAAATTATAAAGCTACGGTGATATTAAAGGGCGCTAATACTGTTGTTGCATGCAGTGACGGCGAAATTTTTATAAATACAACCGGAAATTCCGGAATGGCGTCCGGCGGCAGCGGAGATGTCCTTTCGGGTATAATCGTCTCTTTACTGGCTCAGGGCTACAGCGAAAAGGATGCCGCCGTTACCGCCGTTTATATTCATGGGCTCGCAGGAGACTTTGCCGCAAAAAGGCTTACTAAAAGGTCTATGATTGCAAGCGATATAATTGAGGAGCTGAAATTTATCCCGTATTAAAAAACAGGGGAGTTAATTTCAGTGAAAAAATTATTATTGATTCCGCTTATTCTTATAATTTTTTTAAGCGGATGCAAAAGCACGGATGAAAAAAAACCGGTTACTTCGGGCTTGGAATTCGAGGCCGAGGCTGAATATAATTCTAAGGAATATCTTTTAAAAGTTATGATTACAGATCCTCAGAATATCAAAGCCGAGGTTAAAAAACCCGATAGTTTAAACGGTTTTACAGTAACTTATGAAAACAAAAAAGTAAAATGCGAATATCTCGGAATTTCCTATGAGCCTGAAACCGATGTTCCTTTGAATTCGATAGCAAATCTTATGTTTGCCTGCATTTCGGATTTGGATAACGGAAAAATCAAAGAAGACGGAAACTATTATTTAAACGGCAGTGAAGGAAACATTGATTATAAATACACTTATTCGCCTTTGGGTCTTCCGATTTCGCTCGATATTCCGGATAAGAATTTAAAAATTATTTTTAAAAATGTCAAATCAGCAAAAACAGAAAAAGAGCCTGCATAAACAGCAGACTCTTTTATTTTAAAAAAGTATTCAAAGAGAACTTACAAACTTATTTACTTCTTCAATCTTTGCTTCGGATTCAGCCTCATTTTCTTTAATAACAGACTTTGCTCTGTCTAACTCGGTTGAAAGACCTTCCAGGCTGTCATTGAATTTAGCTGTTTTTTCAAGCAGGTCCGATTTAATTTCGGAAAGAACATTGTGAGCGCTTTCGATAGAAGAAATATTCCTTTGCGCCTCTTCACGGGCGGCGGCTAAGCTTTCTTCATTGGATTTAATTATCGACCTTGCGTTTGACTGAGCAACAAGATAAAGCTTTCCGATATTCTTAGACACTCTGTCGATTTCTTCTTTTTGCGCATTGTAAGCGTCAAGCTTGTCCTGAATATCGCTTTTAACCTGTTCAAGCTCAGTTATTTTATTCTTTAAATCGGAAATTTCGGAATTAAGCTGAGAAATTGTTTTGTTGAAGTTCTTTTCCTTAGCGGCAAATTCTTTGTGTGAATTTTCGATGAACCCAAGAACATCTTCACAGTTGAAACCGAAAAAAGATTTTCTGAAACCGACTGACATAATTTTCATCCCTTAACACATACTATATATAATATTTTAATGTCTGTTTTGCTTTTTGTCAACAAATAAATTATTTTGTTAATTTTTTATTAAGTATTTTTCTCTGCGCTTGACTTTAATAGGGCAAAAGGATATAATGTATACGGCAAAAGTTTGGATTTTGTAATTCATATAAGGAGAAATAGTTATGACTGAAAACAAAACTGTTTTAAAATGGTTGGACGAAGTTAAAGAGCTCGTAACTCCGGACAAGGTCGTTTGGATTGACGGCAGCGAGGAACAGCTTGAAGCTATCCGCAAGGAAGCTGTTGAGTCCGGCGAAATGATTAAGCTTAATGAAGAAAAGCTCCCCGGATGCTATCTTCACAGAACGCACCAGAACGACGTTGCGCGTGTTGAGGACAGAACTTTTATCTGTTCAAGAAAAGAAGAAAATGCCGGTCCTACAAACAACTGGTGCGATCCGCAGGAAATGTATAAGAGACTTTATGATATTGCCCGCGGTTCATATAAAGGCAGAACAATGTATATTATCCCGTTCTCAATGGGACCTGTAGGTTCTCCGCTTGCCAAGGTAGGCATTGAGGTTACCGATTCTAAGTATGTTGTTCTTAATATGGCTATTATGACAAGAGTCGGACAGAAGGTTCTCGATGTTCTCGGCGATTCAAATGACTGGGTAAGAGGACTCCATGCTTCCTGTGATATTGACCCCGAAAAGCGTTATATCTGCCAGTTCCCTGAGGATAACACAATTATTTCCGTTAACTCGGCTTACGGCGGAAATGTTCTTCTCGGCAAGAAGTGTTTTGCTCTTCGTATTGCTTCGTATCAGGGCTGGAAAGAAGGCTGGATGGCTGAACACATGCTTATTTTAGGTCTTCAGAATCCTAAGGGCGAAATTAAGTATATTGCTGCGGCTTTCCCGTCCGCATGCGGAAAGACAAACCTTGCAATGCTTATTCCGCCTGAATATCTCCGCAAGAAGGGCTACAAAATCTGGACTGTCGGCGACGATATTTCTTGGATGAAGATAGGTTCCGACGGAAGACTTTATGCTATCAATCCTGAAAACGGTTTCTTCGGCGTAGCTCCCGGAACAAACGCTCATTCTAACTTTAATGCGCTTGAAAGCACAAAGAAAAATACAATTTTCACAAATGTTGCGCTTAATCTTGACGATAACACTGTTTGGTGGGAGGGTCTTAATAAGGATCTCCCGACCAACTGTATCGACTGGAAAGGCAATAAGTGGGATGCCTCTAAATTTGATAAGCATGATAAGAGCACATATGCCGCTCATCCGAATTCAAGATTTACCGCTCCCGCCAAAAACTGCCCCTGCATTTCAGATGAGTTCGATAAGGGCGAGGGCGTTCCGATTTCCGCAATTGTCTTCGGCGGCCGCCGCGCTAAGTGCGCTCCGCTTGTATATCAGTCAAAGAGTTGGGAAAACGGTGTATTCGTAGGCTCTGCAATGGCCTCCGAAACAACTGCCGCTGCAGCAGGCGCTGTCGGAGTTGTCCGCCGCGATCCTATGGCTATGCTTCCGTTCTGCGGATATAATATGGGCGATTATTTTGCTCACTGGCTTGAAATGGGCAAGAAGCTCGGCGATAAGGCTCCTAAGATATTTAATGTTAACTGGTTCAGAACTGATGATGAGGGCAACTTCATATGGCCGGGATTCGGCGACAATATGCGTGTCCTTAACTGGATCGTTGACCGCTGCGAGGGCAAGGCGGACGCAACAGAAACCGCTATCGGTTATGTTCCGAAGCCTGAGGATATAGACCTTACCGATCTTGATATGGATATGGATACCTTAAAGAGTATTCTTAAGGTTGACAAGGATGTTTGGACCAAAGAGGCCGCTGAGATTGAAGAGCATTATAAGAAGTTCGGAGACAAGCTTCCCGAAGAGCTTCGCAAACAGCTCAATACTCTTAAGAGCAATCTTGAAAAAATGTAATTAAGCATTTTAAGTGTTTTAAAACCGCTGTCGATTAACCGACAGCGGTTTTTCTTGATTTTCTATTGGAAATGATTATAATTGATATTATAGAAATATGATAATCGAAAGGATTTAATAATATCAGTTATGGATAAGCTTTATATAACTATTTATAACAGAATAAAAAAAGAAATAATAGACGGCGTGTATAAATCGGGGTCAAAACTGCCGTCAAAAAGGGTATGCGCTGAAAGATGGGGCGTAAGCGTTGTAACCGTAGAGCATGCTTATGCTTTGCTTGAGGACGAGGGCTATATTTCGGGAACTCAAAGAAGAGGTTATTTCGTAGTATATAATTCAAAGGATTTTATTGATAACGGAATTAACAATCATAATGCAAGTACATTGCCTATGAAGGATTTTAATGAGATTTTCCCCGAATCGGTTTATATAAAGGCCGTAAGAAAGGTTCTTACAGAATATACAGCGGAGGTTCTTTCCGAGTCTGAAAATACAGGGCTTTCTGTTTTTAAAGCGGCAATTTCCGATTATCTTTTCAGATGCAGAGGAATTAAGACCGCACCTGACAGAATTATTATCGGGTCAGATGCCTCTGCGCTTTACGGAATTATTATATCGCTTTTAGGCGGTGAAAAAATATTCGCGATAGAAGACCCGTCCTATAAAAAAATTGAAAATACATATAAGCTCCATAAAATCCGTTTTGAAAAATTAAGGCTTGAAACAGGCGGACTGAATTCCGAGGCGCTTAAATTCTCTTCGGCGGAGGTTTTACATGTCACGACTTACAGATCATATCCCAGCGGAATAACGGCATCAGCGGCTAAGAGAGCCGAATATATTGATTGGGCAAAGAAAAGAAGCGGAATTATAATTGAGGATGATTACGGCTCTGAGTTTTATAAATATCGTAAACCCTTTGATACTCTTTTTTCGCTCGGAAATCAAAATGTTATTTATCTGAATACATTTTCAAAAACCGTTTCACCGGCTGTTAAAACAGGATATCTTGTTTTGCCCGAAACGCTTAAGGAGCTGATTAAAAAAAATGAGGAAAAAATTTCGTGTTCCGTTCCTACTCTTGAACAGCTTGTGCTTACAACTCTTTTAAATGACGGAAGTTTTGAAAGAAATTTAAACAGGATAAGAAGAAAAATAAGAAAAGGGGAAATATAAAAGCTTTTTGTTTATATTATTATTTGTAACACAAATAAGTTTCCGCTGACTGTAAAATGGCAGTTGCCTTTAAGCTTTTCTGTCGTATATCTTATGCTTTGCGTTCCGTAACCGTGACCCTCCTTAGAGGCTGTCGGAATTCCGTTCACCATTTCAGGTGCTTTTGAAAATGTATTTTTAACGGAAATCAAAAGCTTCCCGTTTGTTTTTGACATGTAAATATCAATCAGCTTTTCGTCCGCATCCTTTGCGGCGTTTACAGCATTTTCAATTGCGTTTGAAAGAATTGAAGAAAGGTCGATTTCGGATATCGGAAGCAATTCGGGAATTTCAAAACGGTATTTAAATTCAATACCGTTCTTTTTTATTTCTTCTTTAAAGGAAGAAATTATCAGGTTTACAAGCTCATTTCCACAATATTTTTTGACAGCAGTATTATCGGCATAGCTTACAACTTCACCGATGTATTTAATCGCTTTATCATTTTCTCCGTTTTCTATAAGTGAGGATATATTCATAAGAAAATGCCTCATATCATGCCTTAAAATTCTTATTGTATTTTCAGAACGTCTGATGATTTCGATATCTTTTTCGGATTGTTTTCTCTTCATTTCAATAAGAGTGTTAAGCTGCTCTGCTTCTCTTTTTTCTTCATATTGTTTAAAATAAAGAAATATGAATATTATGTAGCTTATGCAAAGCATAAATCCTAAAAATTCGACTATTATTTCTCTGCCTGAATAAAGCAGCGAAGTATAAACTCCTGCAATGTAGTCAAAAAGATAATAAACAAGCGGTAAAATTCCGAAAATAAGAATTGACTTTGCGGGTTTTGAAATCAATTGCGCCGTGGCATCGGAAACATATTGAATTAAAAGAATAAATACGGCAACGGTAATAACTGTCCGTACGCAGTAATAAACCCATAGTTTAGATGTAATATTAAGAGCGACTATTCCTACCCAGTTGCTTATCTGACAGCAAAGGTAGGCGGTAAGCACCGATAAAAGCGAAACAGGGAATTTATATTTGAATTTAAAGGTCAGATAAAGCGTCAGCGGCAAATGGATAATAAAAGGATAAATCTTTTCCGTACCTTCTGTTCCGAACAGCATATAAGAAGAAATATAAACCAAGCCAACGGCAAAAGAAAACATCAGTAAATTAAGAATATTTTTCTTTGACATTTTTATTCCCAAAAACGCCGCTGAAATATAAACTCCGAATAGAAGAGTTGTTGCGTTATGCAGTAACCCGAATACAGTTTCAAGCATATTTTTTCATTCCTTTTTTGAGGCAAAGTATTATGCGAAATTTTGTTTCACAGGCGTGACAGGTTAGTTTCCTGTCGCACTAAACATTAAAGCAAAATAGGCTTCTTTGAATTCCTTTGAATATCCTCTGGCTATCGGAACGGATTTGCCTGATTTAAAGGTGATTTCCGTAGTGTTGAAAAGATGAACATTCGGCATATAAACAAGGTAGCTCCTGTGACATTTGAAAAATCCTTTTTCAAGCGGAAGCGCCGCCTCAAAATAATATAGCGGTTCGTTGGTTTCATAGATTTTCCCGTCAGACAAATGAACGGCTACTTTTTTGTTCATAGCTTCGATAAATTCAATATCATGATAATATATTTTCAGATATCCGAAATCCGTTCTGATAACTATGTTTTCGGCTTCTTTTATAAGCTCTTTGCAGCAATCGTCCAAAGTCTTTTTTATTTTTTCTTCTCTTACGGGTTTTAGCAAATATCCTTCTGCCTTAACATCGTATGATTCCAATGCAAATTCCGGCGAGGAGGTAAGAAAAATTATTTTAACCGCCGAATCGGTCAGTCTAAGCTCGCGCGCGGTTTCCATTCCGCTTAAAAGCGGCATTATTATATCAAGAAAAATAATGTCAAGCTTATTCGAAAAATCAGCTTTTATAAGCTCGTCGCCGTTTGAAAAAGAAAAAATCTGTATCGGAATTCTTAATTCTTCGGACCATTTTTTAATCTGTTCGGTTGTTTGCTTTAAAATGTCTTCATTGTCGTCACAGACGGCGATTTTTATTTTTTTATCCACTTCCACACCTCTTTTGACTTTTTTCCAAACTATATTTTACTATAAATTCAGCAAACTTTCAATTAGATAAATTTGCAATTCGCTCCTTAAATTTGTCATTTCACGAAAACCGCAAAATTTTAAAATATTTTTATGATAATATAATTATAAATTGCAGTCGGTAAATAAGGTGCGGTAATTTTAAACCGACACTGAAATTTTTCGGCAGAACGGAGAGTAAGTATGCGTAATTTCAAAAACCTTACAAGAAAAGAAAAAGCGGAATACATATCAATCTTGATTTTGTACCCGTTTTTTCTTATATTCAGCCGTCTCGGCAAAAGCTTTAAGTTTTTTGCGGACAGAAAGAGACAGCTTGTTGCAAGCGCTTTGTCGGTGGCAATAGTTCTTACAGCCATTCCTGCACTGTCTTTATCTGTCTTTGCAGGCACAACCGGCAGTACCAGCGTTAAGCTGTTCAATAAGTACGAAATGGTGAACGGCAATAGCACTACTTATTTAGTCGCGAATGACGACTATAGCTACATAATCGAAGGTGTGAAAACCACCAGCGACAATAACTACTTAGCCAAATATGAGCCATCCTCCAACACCCTGACCATTCAGGATTTAGACTATGGTCTTAACGGTAACGAAGGTGGCGTGTACGCAAACGGCGACTTAAACCTCAGACTTGTCGGCAGCAACACCATTGTCGGATGCGCAAAATTCGGCGTTAAGGCGGACGGCAACCTGAAAATTTACGGTGACGGCGCGCTGTTTATCGGTTGCGAGAGAAGAAACGGCAGAGCTTCGGCAATTTGCGCCGGCGGCAATATTGAGCTTCGCGGCAACTACGGCGGCTCTCAGCCCACCATTGTGGCTGTCGGTAATGGTGATTATACCGTGAAAGCCGGCGGCAGCATCAATGTTTCTTATGTAAATCTGACGCTTTATTCCGCATGGGATTACAGTCTTTTCAACAAGTTGCCCAGTATTTTGGGCGGCAAGATCACCGTCAGCACAGACAATATGGGCAAAGACCCCACCGATAATATTGACGACAGCAAACTGACTAAGGACTATAAATATTTGCGAATGATTCCGGACGGATACCGCGACGCTTATGACACTGCGTCCTTAAAAGAGGCGGCTGCGGACAAAAACTGCAAGGTAATAAACTTTCTTGCTCTTGACAGCTATGACCACGAGCCAAAATATGCCATTGGCATCTCCGATGTGATATCCTTCAATCACGATGTAAAGCTTGTTTCGCTTGGCAGCTGGATCAGAAGAGAGGACAGCTACAAGGGCGCATTTTTTAAGATCGGCGACGACGGTTCCAAACCGAATGTAACTTTTATGGGCCTTTCACTTTATGGCTATGGCGTGAAGAGTAATGATACGGTTGTAGGCAACGACTCCGCAATTATCGTGGAGAGCGGCAGTCTTACCTTAAAGGGTTCGAACTCGCTTGAATATTTTAATGCAGGAAGCGCTAACGGTGCGGCTATAAATGTAAAATCCGGTGCCACACTGAATTTAAACGGCCGTTATATCTGGTTTTTCAGAAACGAAACCACCGGTCTTGGCGGCGCAATTTACAACGAGGGTACTTTAAACATAAAAAGTGCCAGGATCATATCCAATAAAGCAGCCGACGGCGGCGGTATTTACAGCTGCAATTTCGGCCAGATCTCCCTTGTCGGAAACACGGGCTATGTTGACGTAGCTTACAACACAACGACCGACGGCACGCGCAACAATTTAAAGCTCGCAAACTGGAATCGCATTAAAACGGACGACAAGGTCCTCACCAGAAGAAAAATTTATATCACGCCTTGTGCCGACCCCACCTTAACACAAAGTATGCCGGTGATTTCAGCCAGCAGCAATTATTCTATGGGCAGCTTTGCTTCGGATATTCACGGTGTTGAGCCGGTGTTCAAGAGTTATGCGAAAGAAATCCACATGGCGGTGACCCATCCGCACTGTGTTTGCGGCATGGAACATAAGGAGATCGGCGACCATAAGAACGAGGACATTCGCTGGTTTGAAGGATGGGATCAAACGGATTCTCTTCCCAAAGAGCCCGGCAACTATTATTTGAAAAACGACATTGTTCTAAAGGATTCGGATCATCATGCCTATCTTTACAACGGTGTGAACATCTGCATGAACGGCCACGATATTTATGCAACCTACAACGCCCGCGAGGTATTGTCTACCATAGGCAACTGGATAAAAAATGAAGGGGACGACAAGTATAAGCTCTATCCGTGGGATCAGGAAGGTGTTGTGACTAACTGCAGCTCAAGCAGCAGCGTCATCAGGCACAAGGGTGTAACGGTGGAAGATGTGGGCCGCGGCGTTCAGGTGGACGCTAGCGCAAATGTAAGCTTTTATAACATCTGGGTTACCGATAACAAAACCAAGGATCAAAGCTCTGGCGGCGGCGGTATCTATGTTTCGAACGCCAAGGTAAGCCTTTATAACTGCAGAATTACCAAGAACTCTGCTTATCATTACGGCGGCGGTATCTCCGGTGCTCAACAAGCTACAATTAACATTTACAATTCCGAAATCAGCGAGAATACGGCCGATAGCTTTGGCGGCGGTATTGAGCTTGGAAACAACAGTAAACTGAGAATTGAAAACACCGAAATTGGTAGCAATAAATCAACCTATAACGGCGGCGGTATCAGTGTTGTGGCCAATAATTGCGATGTTTCCTTAAAGGATACCACGATGCTCGGCAACTATGCAAAATACTACGGCGGCGGTATTTACTCCTCTTCACCGGTGAAGCTGTCCGGTGACACCTACGTTGCGGGCAACCATTCCGGACATCAGGACTCAAGCAAAAGTTATACAGATAATATTTATATTAACACTTACGCTCCCGCGATTCAACTGACAGGACCGCTCACAGGCCTATATAAGAGCGGTATTACTTCTGTAAAGGTGCCGCGCGTGGTGGTCACCGGCAATTACTACACGATCACCGAAGACGATCTGAATAACTTCAGAAGCGATGTAGATAACTACGAACTGGTGCTCAAGGACAATGAGATCACCATGAAAACCAAGCTGAAGAATCTCACGGCTTCGGATATTTCCGTAACCCTGCCTTCCGATCTTACTTACGACGGCTATGCAAAAACCGTTACGGTTGCGGCGAATGCCGGCGTGGATTGCGGTTCCCTCTATGTGGAATATTACAATGATAAAGGCGAGCTTTTGGATAGCTCTCCGAGTGATGCCGGCGACTACACCTTTAAGGTGAAGGCAAATGCGAACAGCGTCTATAACGAAGCGGAGCTTTCTTCTTTCAACTGGAAGTTCACTATTAAAAGACGGAGTCTTGCGGCTTACGATTTGACCTTCGGCAAGATCGACAACTGCATTTTTAATGTAAACGGTGCAACACCTGATCTTCCTCTCACTGTTAAATCCACCGGTGAAAAGCTTATAAAGGGTAAAGATTACACGCTCAGCTATGAAAACAACAAAAAAGAGGGCTATGCAACGGTCAAGTATCAGCTGATCGGCAACTATGCAGGCACCGGCAGCACTTCCTTCTATATTCGTTACGGCAGCGTAACCGATGCCATGTATTCCGCCTCTTTGGAGAGTAAGAATTACTACTACAATGACGATGTTACGCTGTATGCAGCCGAGGGCTATGAGATTGGCGCAGACGATCATACTTTCTCAAACAGCGTTACATTTACAGAGGAAATCGCTGCCTACCGCGGTTATTTCTATGTGAAAGCCGCAAACGGCGATGTCTATCGGGGCAGCTGTGGCATTGATAAGACGAAGCCGGATGTTACGATTTCCTTTAAGCAGAACATGTTCAAAACCTTCCTTAATAAGATCAGCTTTGGACTGTTCTATAAAAATGAGCAGGTGGATGTAACGATCTCTGCTACAGATTCTATCAGCGGTACAGACAAATATTACTATCAGCTGGTAAAGACTCAGGACGAATACGATGAAAACGGCACCTGGACGCGCGGCAATAAGCTGTATCTGCGCGACAAAATGACCTTTATTGTCTATGCCAAGGTTGTGGATAAGGCAGGCAATGTCAGCATTATCAATTCCGACGGCGCAGTAATCTACGACGACAGCTATTTTAAAAAGAGGACCGCTTCCTTTGATAAAAATGTGGAAGTTGCGGCCGACACCGAGCTTACCGTTGCGCTCAAAGGCAATACGATTAAATCTGTGAAAAACGGCGAGAAATTGCTGACGCTCGACAGGGATTACACCGTATCGGACACCGGAATTACTTTCAAAAAGGATTACTTAAACAAATTTGAGGCCGGTAAAATTCAGACCTTCACCGTTGCGTTCAATCCGCAGGGTATTATAACCGACAAAGTTTCCATAGAAGATACCTGCAATATCAAGATTATTGACACCACGCACCGGCATATTGCAGTTCATCATAACAGGGTAGAGGCTACCTGCCTTAAAGACGGTAATATCGAATATTATACCTGCACGGGCTGCAATGAAAAATTCACTGATATTAACTGCAAGAATAAAGTGACTGATATTGCAATTCCGAAAATTGACCATAAAAATGCGGTAAAGACCGAGGCAAAACCCGAAACCTGCACCGAAATCGGAAATCTTGCATATTGGTATTGCCCCGATTGTAAATTGTATTTCGCTGATAACAATAATTCGCTTAATAAGAGCTCTTCAAAGAAAACAAACAGTGAATTTATTAAAAAAGCATTAGGTCATAAATTCACTGCAAGGTCTAATGATGTTAAGTATCTTATCAAAGCGGCAACCTGTACTAAAGAGGCGGTATATTGCTTTAAGTGCGAAAGGTGCGACGCATGCGATAAGTCGCTTACTTATAAATACGGCAATCCGTTAGGTCATAAGTTTGAGAATTATGTTTACAATAATAACGCGACCTATTTTGCAGACGGAACCGAAACCGCAAAATGCGAAAACAGCGGCTGTAAAGAAACCGATACAAAAACTGCTTCGGGAACTAAGCTTATAGACTCTAATTCTCCTACAACCGAAATCAGCATTAAAGATAATAAGTTTACCTCTCTTCTTAATAATATTACCTTCGGGTTGTTCTTTAAGAATACCGATACTGTTTCCGTAAAAGCGGAAGATAAGGAGAGCGGACTTAAATCTGTTAAATACTTTGTTTCCGACAAGGAAATAACTGATTTTGAAGATATTAAATGGTCTGAATACAAAGTCTCATTTGCGATTAACCCCGACGGTAAATATATCGTTTATGTCAAGGTCGAAGATAAGGTTGGAAACAGCAAGATAATCAGCTCGGACGGTCTTGTTATCGACAGCCTTGCACCACAGACAAATATCACGAACGGTAAGACCTACTGCTCAGCGTTTGAAGTAACCGTTTCTGATGAAAATATTGATTTAATCGAGCTTAACAAAAAGCCTGTTACTCCTGTAAACGGCAAAATAACCGTTTCGCCGAAATCAGGCAAGCAGACTCTTAAGGCTCAGGATAAATCGGGTAATGTTACAGAGCTCGAATTCACAGTCAATGACGGCCACGTTTATGATGAAGGCAAGATCACAACAGAGCCCACAGCGGCAAAAGAGGGTGTTAAAACCTTTACATGCGTTCATTGTAAGGATAGCTATACAGAGCCTGTAGCTAAAACCAAGCCCGTAATTATAGAGGGTATGAACGGTAAGTTTGTCAGAAATAAATCTGAAATTCTTTCTTTCAGATCCGATGCAGCTCTTGCGGATTTCCTTAACGTTGCCGTTGACGGAAAAGTAATAGATTCAAAATATTATACAACCGCTGAGGGAAGCACAATTGTAAGACTTTCAGAGGAATATTTAAAAACACTTTCGGACGGAAGCCATACACTTGACATAATTTCCCTTTCGGGAACTGCTTCTACGACTTTTACAATAGAAGCCAAATCTTCGGAAAACAGTACGCTTTCTCCTAAAACCGGATTTGTTAAGGATAACGCTTTATGGCTGTTTATTCTGATTGCGGTCTGGACAGCAGTCGGAGTAGTTGTATTTGTTCAAAGAAAAGAAATCTTCAAATAGTTTAAATATTTCGGCAGCCGAATCTGTTTCGGCTGCCGAAATAAAAAAATAAGAAATTTTAATAAATTACTTGATTATTTAATCAACTTATGTTATAATAGCAAACGTTGTGAAAACAGCATATGCGCTGATAGCTCAGCTGGATAGAGCATCTGCCTTCTAAGCAGAGGGTCGGGGGTTCGAGTCCCTTTCAGCGCGCCAGTTAAAGACCGCTGAATTCCTTTTGTTTAAAGGATTCGGCGGTCTTAATTTTATTTAACTGGCTATTGACAATAATGAAAAAACTTTAAAATAGAATTAATAGTTGACTTTTAATTGACTTTTTAATTAGGAGTGTTTTTATGTGAAGAACAAAAGGTACAGGCTGTATTACACAAATGTCAACCGGAAGATATAAATACCGAGGCCTTATAAGAGTGGGTGTAAACAAAAACGGAAATCCCAAAAACAAAATTTTTTACTGCAATACTAAAAGTGAGGTTGAAAATACAACGGCGCTTATTCAAAAGTACGGAATAGGGTATAACAGATGCGACGCACTGTGCGAAATCGGGAACTGTAAGGACTGTGAGTGCAAAAAACTGTTTGCAAGTAATAGGCAGAAGGGTGTTGTAACGGTAGAGGACTTCATAAACAGGAACTTCCATAATAAGAAGAATTCTGTTTCGAAGGAGTTCCAGCGTTTAACAGAGGATGAGTTCTATAAAGAATATCTTTAAATAAATTAAAAATATTTTCTTAATTTCCTTGACGTTTTTAAAAAAAGGAATTTAATTTGTATGTAATGATTTTTTATTACAAATTATTTTTTAAAACTAAGGAGAAATTAAATTATGAAAAACATTTTAAATCCGGTAGATACTCTTAATACAGCAGGGAAGTATTCACCCATAATGGAAACCGAAAACGGTAAACTCACACTGAATGAAAGAAAAGAGTGGTTAAAGCTAAAATACCCGAACTCTCAGCTTAAAACAAATATTATCTATGTTCTAAGCAATCCTAAGATGATAGTCGCACGGTCAGAACTGTTTGTTAATGACAGACTTTTAAGCACCGGTACAGGGACATCAATGTATGAAAGTATTCCTTTAAACGAAGATGTGCTTAAAGCCAAGGAAAGGGCAGAGAACAGGGCTATGATGTTTTCGGGATTCTTTCTTAGGAGTGAGCATATAATGTAAAATAGGCGAAAAAAAGATGGCAGGCACAAAAAGTGCAGGCCATCTTTTTTTGCTTGCGAGGGTTTGACTCGAATTGCACGATATGGCATTTTATTTATGAAGAAAATGCCGCCGAGCCATTCAGGTTATGAGTCGGATTGTATAACCTTACAAGCACATAATTGTATGAAAGTAAATCTCTAATTGAATATCTCCTGAAAGTTAATAAAAGAGCAGATACTATGCTGTGTATTTGCAAATTTTTTAAGAGGGATGAGATATGGTAAATCAAAAAAATGTTTATTTAATTTTTTGAATCAAGTATCAGAGCCTGAAGCTCGGAAAATGCTTTGTTTATATCTTTATTATATTCCGCAAAAATTTTTAATCTGTCACTGTTAACGGAAAGCTGTATTTCATTTTTACATTGAATTCCGTTCACTGAGCCGTTATCTTTTATTTCAAAGACCTGTGTTTCACTTGAGAGGTTATTGGCTACGGATAAGGTAATATCAGAAAAATTGTTCAGATATTTTTTGTATTCTGTTACAGCTGAACCTTCTTCTAATTGCGGTTTAAACACTAAAGAGTTCACAGTAGTTCCTTTTCTTATAATAATGGCCAAATAGATATATTGGTTTTCACTTAAGCTGAAAACGCAATCTGAACCGTTATCATATATGAATTTTCTGTTTAGTCCTTTACCGTCATCATCGTGGGCAAAAAGCAATTGATATTTGTCGTTTCCGCCGTTTGAAGGGCAGCCGGAAAAGGCATAAATTCCCGAATTTATGTATTCTTCCGATTTAAAGTGTATTAAATAAAAGAAAGCGGTTTCGGCAGCTGTTCCGTTTACCGTTACACTACCGTCGCCGTTATCGGTAAATGTTATTCCGTTAACTGTTTTTGTAGTGTCATAATAAGGATAGGGGATAAGGTTTTTATTTTTAACCGTGACCTTTAATTCATGCTCGTTAGGAGATGCGTCGGTAATTGTTATCGGATTTCCGGCTGCATTCCCTTTTAAAGGATTGCTGCAGGAGGTGTTCATCTGAAGTTCTGTCAAATCTCCTTTGTCACCCTTATCGCCCTTATCTCCCTTTAAACCTTGCACTCCTGTATCGCCTTTTTCTCCTTTATCACCCTTATCTCCTTTTTCGCCTTTAAGATTTTCTAATTGCTCGTCGGTAAAATCGGTGTAGACAAATGCGTTTCCTTTTTCGCCTTTCTCTCCGCGTTCGCCCTTGTCTCCCTTGTCGCCTTTATCGCCGGTATCACCCTTTTCACCTTTTATTCCTTGAATACCCTGCGTTCCTGTATCGCCTTTGTCTCCTTTTTCACCCTTGAATTTTCCGTCCTCGGCATCCTTTCGCAAATTTTCGGAAATCTGCTTGTTTTCCTGCATTATGCTTAAAATTTGCTCGTATTCGGAAGGGGTGGGGGAAGACGGTTCGTCGGTTTCGGCTTTAAATCCGCTTTTTATTACGGGTATTCTGCATTCGGATGTAGTTATTCTTAAATTCTCCTTTACTCCGTAAACCGAAACCGAAAACTCATTTTCCTTAAGCACTTCGTATGGTACTGTGCAAGTGTCGGAATTTAATACCACACTAACGGCGGTTTCGCCCGACGGATTCTTAAAAATAACCGTTTTTGCAAGCCCGTCCCATTCGTTTGAAAACTTAAACTCAATTTCGGGATAGTTTATCGAATCGGTCGCAATCAGCGAATGTTTTTCAAAAATATCCTGCCCGTTAACTTCAATTTTAATCATTTTTTATCTCCTTTTCGTTTTGGTTCAGTACTGTTTCCGATTTAAAAAATAAAAAATCATTTTGCGACATTCACCGACATTTTATTTTTTAAAATGTAATTATTGACGGAAATAGTAAATTGTATTATAATAAATAATAATATTCTTAATAGTCAAAATTGCGATATTTTCGGTTAGTCCGAGTTTGTTATGCGGGTAGATATCTTTACAAGGTCTGGGGAAAAAACACCTTGGCGCTAAGATTTTAAATCAGCGGTCATATAAGAAAAAGGGAATTTTAGATAAAAACCGAGTGAATCAGCTTAATAAAATCGGAATGATACGGAACAAAATTTTTAATGGGGAAAGATATATGAAAATAGCAGTAGCAGGAACAGGATATGTCGGGCTGTCTTTGTCGGTTCTGTTGTCGCAGAATGACGATGTAACCGCGGTTGATATTATCAAGGAAAAGGTGGATTTGATAAATAACAGGCGTTCGCCGATTGCGGATAAGGAAATAGAAGAGTATCTGACAGACCGTAAGCTGTCTTTAATGGCAACTGCCGACGGTGAGAGTGCTTATAAGGATGCCGAAATCGTTATTATTGCAACGCCTACCAATTATGACCCTGAAAAGAATTATTTTGACACAAGCTCTGTCGAAAGCGTTATCAAGCAAGTATTAAATGTTAATAAAAAAGCCGTAATGGTAATTAAGTCTACCGTTCCTGTCGGCTTTACGGAGGAAATGCAGAAAAAATTCTCATGCGAAAATATTATTTTCAGCCCCGAATTTTTAAGAGAGGGTAAAGCGCTTTATGATAATCTGTATCCTTCCAGAATTATAGTCGGAGTAAAAGATGAAAATCCTGAGGTGAAAAAAGCCGCCGAAAAATTCGTTGAGCTTTTAAAAAACGGGGCAAAAAAAGAAAATATCGAAGTGCGCTTTATGCATCCGACCGAGGCAGAGGCTGTAAAGCTTTTTGCAAATACATATCTTGCGCTCAGAGTAGCTTATTTTAATGAACTCGATACCTATGCTCAGCTGAGACATCTTGATACAAAATCAATTATAGAAGGCGTTGGTCTGGACCCGAGAATAGGAAATCACTATAATAATCCCTCCTTCGGTTACGGCGGATACTGTCTGCCTAAGGATACAAAACAGCTTCTTGCTAATTATAATGATGTTCCTCAGAATATCATTTCCGCCATTGTTGAGGCAAACAGGACAAGAAAGGACTTTATTTCCGAACAAATTCTTCTTAAAAATCCTAAGGTTGTCGGAATTTACAGACTGACAATGAAATCAGGCAGCGACAATTTCCGCCAAAGCTCAATTCAGGGAGTTATGAAAAGAATAAAAGCTAAGGGAACAGAAGTCGTTGTTTTTGAGCCTGCTCTTAAAGAAGAAAGCTTTTATAACAGCCGAGTAATCAAGGATATCTCCGAATTTAAAAGGATAAGCGATGTTATCGTCGCAAACAGATATAACGATGAAATAAAAGATGTTTTAGATAAGGTCTATACAAGGGATCTTTATTTCAGGGATTAAGCATATAAAGGGGTTCAATAAATTGCCGTTAAAGTTGATGTATATTACGAATGATCCTGCCGTTGCGCTTATAGCCGAGAAATACGGGGTAGACAGAATTTGGGTTGATTTGGAAACTCTCGGAAAAGAAAAACGCCAGCACAATATGAACACTGTAAAATCCAAGCACGGTATTCAAGATATTTTTAATATTTCAAATTTACTTACAAGGTCGGAAATGCTTGTCCGAATCAATCCGATCAACGATTCTTCGGAAAAAGAAATAAATCAAGTAATCGATGCCGGAGCGGATATCATTATGCTTCCGATGTGGAAAAAATCAGAAGAAGTAAAAGAATTCATCGAAATAGTCAAAGGGAGGGTGAAAACCACACTGCTGTTAGAAACCAAAGAAGCTGTTGACTGTCTTGATGATGTTTTAAAGTCGGGCGGATTTGACGAGGTACATATAGGGTTAAATGATTTGCATTTGAGCTACGGTTTGAATTTTATGTTTGAATTGATATCAAATAAAACAGTTGAAAATATCAGCTTTAAGCTGAAAAAAGCCAACGTGCCTTTTGGATTCGGCGGTATATCAAAATTGGGAGACGGCTTGTTGCCTGCTGAAAAAATAATTGTCGAGCATTATCGGGTCGGATCTACAAGAGCTATCTTATCAAGAAGCTTTTGTGATACTGCAAAGGAAAAGAATCTTGAAAAGATAGAGAATATTTTTAAAACTAATATGAAACTTTTAAGAAGCTTAGAAAATAAAATATCTGAATTTGATACAGATGATTTTGATAGAAATTTTGATGAAATAAAGCTTATCGTTAATGGAATTGTTAAAGAAATGAAGTGTGTTAATAAATGAATTTTGATTATCAAAAGATAAATAATTGTATGGAAAATTACGGAGACGCTTTTTATCTGCTTGATTCATATCAGTTTAAAGAAAATTTTTTACAGTTAAAGAAAGCCTTTTCTGATATTTATCCAAATTTTAATATAGCTTACTCCTATAAAACCAATTATACGCCGGAACTCTGCAAGATTGTTGATGAACTCGGGGGCTATGCAGAAGTTGTTTCGGACATGGAGATGGAAATTGCGTTAAGAATCGGCGTTTCGCCGAAAAAAATAATTTGGAACGGTCCTTATAAAAACCTTAAAAAGGTTAAGGAGCTGTTATTCCTTGGCGGTACCGTTAATTTGGACTCATCTTATGAAGTGGATTTTTTAAAAAAATTAGCTGAAAAATATCCCGAAAAGATATTAAAAATCGGTATTAGGTGTAATTTTGATATTAACGATGGGGTTGTTTCGCGTTTTGGATTTGATACAGATTCAAATGAATTCGTGCGTGCAATGGAATTTGTTTCAAATAAAAGTAACATCCGCTTTGTTGGCTTGCAATGTCATTTTGCCTCAAGAAATTTAAATACTTGGAAGCCTCGCGCAAAGGGAATGCTTGATTTAATTGATACCCTCGGAATCATTCCGGAGCATATTGATTTAGGCGGTGGTCTTTTCGGCAAAATGAATGATACCTTAAAAGCACAGTTTGATTCCTATATTCCGGATTATAATGAATACGCGCATGAAGTCGCTCCTTTATTTGCTGAAAAATTTTCAAAAACGGAAAATCCGCCTTTGTTATTAGTCGAACCCGGAAGCGCACTTGTCGGCGATTGCATGAAATTTGCGACAAGGGTTATAAACATCAAAACCGTAAGGAATAAAACAATCGCCACAGTCCTCGGAAGTATTTATAATATCAACCCGACCTTAAATAAAAAAAATCCTCCGATAGATATACTTCATTGCGGAGAAAAAACAAAAAGATATGACGATTTGGATTTCGGTGGTTTTACTTGTATTGAGTCTGATTATTTGTATCGGCACTTCAGCGGTAATCTTGCAGTGAATGATATAGTTGTCTTCGGAAATGTCGGCTCATATTCAGTTGTTTTAAAACCTCCTTTTATTTTGCCGAATTTTCCGGTTCTTGATATTTGCGGAAATCATCAAAAAGTTGTTAAGCGTAAAGAAAATTTTGACGATTTATTTCATACTTTTAGTTTTTGAGGAAGAATAATGAACAATTTTTTAAAAAGATTTTTTGATATTCTTTTTTCCGTTTTAGGTTTAATATTGTTAGTTCCTCTGTTTTTAATAATCTCTTTGGCAATAAAACTTGATTCTAACGGTCCTGTTTTTTTTAAACAGGAAAGAAGAACAATAAACGGAAAAATATTTAAAATGTATAAATTCCGCACAATGATAGTAAATGCAGAAAAAACCGGCTCGGGTATTTTTAATTTCAGAAATGATCCGAGAGTTACAACGGTTGGTAGGTTTTTGAGAAATACAAGCCTCGATGAACTTCCGCAGCTGTTTAATGTTTTAAGGGGAGACTTGTCGCTGGTTGGGCCGCGGCCGTGCGTTACATATGAACTCGGAGATTTTGATACCTTAAACAGTAAATACAAAAAAAGATTTTCTGTCCGTGCAGGGATAACAGGTCTTGCTCAAATAAAAGGCAGAAATGAAAATTCATGGGAAGAAAAAGTTACTTTTGATAATATTTATATTGATAAATTTAAAAAATACGGTATTTTTCTTGATTTAAAAATTCTTTGTTTAACATTTTTAAGCGTATTTAAAAGCAAAAATATTTATGAAGAAAAAGCAGACGAATCACTTGACGATATTGCTGCCGCAAAGGCTGAAGAACAGGAAATCATTCGTTTGGCTCATATACCGGATGAAGAATATATAAAAGAATCCGTTTTGATGAAGTAAGGAGAGAATTATGAAAACTGATGTTGCAAACAGATTTATATGGTTTAAAGGGAAAATATTAAATGTTAATGACGCAAAAATCAATATTCTTGCGCCGACATCTCAATTCGGATTAAATGTCTTTGAGGGTATTCCATGTTATTGGAATGACAGAATAAAACAATTGTATGCATTTCGGCTTAATGATCATTATGAGAGACTTCTTCGTTCTGCAAAGCTTATTCAGATTAACTGTACTTATACTAAAGAGGAAATGAAAAAAGCGCTTGTTGAAGTTGTAAAAGCAAATGAATATGATGAAAACCTATCTGTAAGACAAACTCTGTTTGTAGACGGTTTTGGATCATGGGGCTCCTCTGAGCCGGTAGATATGTTTGTGGCTCCTATTCCGAAAGGCAAAACAAGTTCGGAGTATAACAAAAAAGGGTTGAATTGCTGTATTACTTCTTGGAGGAGAATTTCCGACACAACACTTTCTCCGAGAATTAAATGCGGTGCAAATTATATTAACAGCCGTATGGGTCAGCGAGAGGCTATTCGTAACGGATACGATACCTGCATATTTTTGAATGAAGCAGGTAAGGTTGCGGAAGGGCCGGGGTCTTGTTTCTTTATGATAAAAAACGGTATGGTTATCACCCCCAAGCTTACCGACAGTGTTTTGGAAAGTATTACAAGAGATACTATTATTAAACTTGCAAAGATGAAAGGCTATAAGGTCGAGGAAAGAAGCATTGACAGAACAGAGCTGTATACCTGCGATGAGGCGTTTCTTTGCGGTTCTGCTATGGAGATCACACCGGTTCTTTCGGTTGACAGATATGAAATCAATAAAGGCTTATCCGGAGAAATAACAAAAGACTTACATAGATTCTATCTTGATGCCGCAATGGGAGAAATATCTGAATTAAAAGATTGGATAACACCTATATTTTAGTTTTATACAAAAAAAGGATAAACATTATAAGGGGAAATTATGAGTAGAAAGTATACAGATGGGCTTGTATCGATTATTATGCCGATATATAATTCGGAAAAACATCTTAAGGAAGCACTTGATTCTGTTTTTTCGCAGAGCTATAAAAATATCGAAGCGGTTCTTGTCGATGATTGCTCAAATGATAATTCTGCAATAATTATAGCCGAAATGCAAAAAAATCATCCGGAAATAAAATATTTTTTACAAGAAAAAAACATGGGAGCGGGAGCAGCCAGAAATAAGGCTTTGGAATTGGCTGACGGTCAGTATGTTGCATTCCTTGACAGTGATGATATTTGGGAAAGCAATAAAATTTCGGAACAAATTGCATTGATGAAGAACAAAAAATCTCCTTTTTCTTATACAGCGATTGAAATGATAAATGAAAAAGGAAATCTTATAAAAAGCAAAAGGAACATAAAGGAAGAATGCGATTACAAATATCTTCTTCATAACACCGTTATAGCGACTTCTTCGGTAGTAATAGACAGAAATGTTTTAGGAGATTTTCGTATGCCGCTGCGCAGAGGCGGTCAGGATTATGCTACTTGGCTGAAACTATTGCATAACGGTACCGTTGCATGCGGAATAAATGATGCTCTTGTGAAATACCGTGTTGCGAGCGGTTCGCTGTCTTCTAATAAATTTAAAAGTATAAAGCAGGTTTGGGAAATTCAAACGCAGGATGAAGGAATCAATAGGTTAAATGCCGCTTTTCATGTAACGTGCTTCTGCTTTAATGCTTTTAAAAAGTATTTTATGTGAGGTTTGTTGTGAATAAAATATGTATAATCGGACATTTTGGGTTTGGACAGAACCTTTTGAACGGACAGACAATTAAGACTAAAATTATTACTGCTGAAATTGAAAAAAATTTCGGTAAAAAAAATGTGAAACCGCTTGATCTTGCAGGAGGACTAAAAAGAATACCGGACTTGCTTTTGCAGGTTCCGAAAGCTCTTAAAAAATGTGATGACATTATCATTATGCCTGTTGAAAACGGTTTGCGCTTTTTGTCTCCTGTTCTTGGTTTTTGGAATAAATTTTTTAAGAAAAAGCTGCACTATGTTGTAATAGGCGGTTGGCTGCCTGAATTTTTATCAGAAAAGAAGCTTTTAAAAGCTTCTTTAAAGAAGTTTAACGGTATTTATGTCGAAACCCAAACAATGAAAACGGCGCTCGAAAAGCAGGGATTTAATAATATTTTCGTTATGCCGAATTGCAAAAAATTAACCGTCCTTTCTGAAAATGAGCTTGTTTACCCTAAAGGCACACCGTTGAAGCTCTGCACCTTTTCAAGGGTTATGAAAGAAAAGGGAATAGAAGATGCGGTCAATGCGGTGATTTCAGTAAATAAAGCTTTTGGCAGTAAAATTTATTCTTTAGATATTTACGGACAGGTGGACGAAAATCAAACCGAATGGTTTGAAAATTTAAGAAAATCCTTTCCCGATTATATTTCTTATAAGGGACTTGTGCCTTTTGAAAAAAGCGTAGAAACGATAAAAAATTATTTTGCTTTGCTTTTTCCAACCTTTTATGAGGGCGAGGGCTTTGCCGGAACTTTAATTGACACCTTTTCGGCAGGCGTTCCCGTTATCGCAAGCGACTGGAAATATAACTCGGAAATCGTAAATGAAAATGTAGGATTTTTGTATAAAACAGGAAATCAAAAGGAATTTGAAAATATTTTAAAATCGGCGGCGGAAAATCCTTCGGAAGTAATAAAAAAGAAAAAGCTTTGTTTAAAAGAAGCCGAGAAATATAAACCCGATGAGGCTATTAAGATTTTAATTGAAAAAATAAAAGGCGATGAAATTTAAAAAATGTATCAAGGAATTGGGGAATAACCAAAACAGCTTTTTTAAACCCAAAAAAGCATTTGTAAAAAAAGCTGTGCAGAAAATTTTTTAATGAGGAAACAAAATGAATATTGTTCAGGTTATGCCGGAGTTCGGTCTTGCCGGTGCGGAAATTATGTGTGAAAATTTAATATATGAACTTGTAAAACTCGGGCATAAAGTGACTGTTATCAGTATGTATGATTATCATTCTCCTATTACAGAGCGGCTTGAAAAGGCAGGAATCGATATTCGGTATTTGGATAAAAAATTGGGCTTTGATTTTTCTATGTATAATAAAATGAGGCGTCTGTTTAAAGAAATTGAAACAGATGTTGTTCATACTCATCTGTATTCTGCTCAATATGCAATACCTGCTGCTATACTTGCGGGAGTAAAACACAGAGTCCATACCGTTCACAATGTTGCCGAAAAAGAAAACGGCAGGCTTGCAAGAAGGCTAAATAAGTTCTTTTTTAAGCATTGTCACCTTATTCCTGTCGCGCTCAGCGAATTGATAAGAGATTCAATAGAGAAAGAATATAACATAGAAAAGGATAAAATCCCTGTAATTTACAATGGCATAGACCTTTCTAAATGTAAGCCTAAGACCGATTACGCTGCCGACGGAGATTTTAAAATTTTACATATCGGAAGATTTTCCGAACAAAAAAACCATTTGGGGCTTGTTAAAGCTTTTAATGAATTTAACAGCAAATATCCCGATAGCAAACTTTGGCTTATTGGCGACGGCGAAAAGAAACCGGAATTTGAAAAATATGTAAAAGACAACAATTTGACCTCAAAGGTGAAGTTTTTAGGATTGCAGAGCGATGTTTATACATTTTTGCATGACGCGGATATTTTTACCTTGCCGTCCAATTATGAGGGAATTCCTATGACTTTAATAGAAGCAATGGGAACAGGACTTCCGATTGTCGCAACAGCTGTCGGGGGAGTGCCGGATATGCTTAATAAGGAAAATTCGTTACTTGTGCAGGTTGATGTGAAGAAAATCTCAGAGGCATTTGAAAAATATTATTTATCGGAAGATTTAAGAAAGCTTAACGGACAGACCGCAAGAAGTAATGCAAATAAGTTTTCGTCAAAAACTATGGCGGAGGAATACTGCAAAATTTATCGGGACGGAGTAAATAAATGAATAAAACAATACACTATATCTGGCTCGGAGGAAAAAAGAAACCGAGAAAAATAAAAAAATGCATTTCCGGATGGAAAAAGAAAATGCCGGACTGGGAAATAAAAGAATGGAATGAGTCAAATGTTGATCTGGACAAATATTCCTTTTGCAGGGAAGCTTATGACGCAGGCAAATTCGCATTTGCGGCTGATGTCCTCAGATTTGAAATCCTTTTTAATGAGGGCGGTTTGTATTTCGATACCGATGTCAAAATTCTTAAGAGCTTAAATGATCTTACCGAAAAATATGAAGGATTTTCCGGATATGAATTTAATTCTGTAGCTCCCGGACTGGTATTATTTTGTGCTAAGAGCGGTAATCAAATACTCGCTGAAATGTTGGAGATTTATTCGAAAACACATTTCATTGTTAACGGCGAAGAAAACAAAAAGGTTGTCGGGATTTACTTCAGCGAGGTTCTGGAAAAACATGGCTTTGTATATGAGGATAAAGAACAGTGCTGCGACGGATTTACAGTTCTCCCAAGTACATACTTTTGCCCCACCGACGGCTTCGGTAACCCTATGAATTTCTCTGAGAATACATATTCCGTTCATTTATTTGCGGGCTCATGGTTACCACTGAATAAAAGATGCGAAAAAGCAATTAAGAGCTTTTTTTACAGACATCTCGGAAGGGAGAAAATTCAAAAGTGGATGCAGCTGTTAAAAAAATAGACGCAGAATCAGGAAACGGTAAACTCAATTCAAAATATTTATTTGTTTCGTATGTTTTATGCCTGATGTCGGCAATTTTCTATTCTGTAACAGAAAGCAGTATAATAGGAATTCTGGCATCGGCTCTGATATGTGTTTTGGCATTTTTTTCTACGGTCGAAGACTATTTTGTTTTGATTTTCGGATTGCAGTTTTTAGGAAGAGCAATTTTGGTATCTTTCGGTTCTTCGCAATTTGGATTTATCCTATTTGTTTATGCTATTTTATTCTTTAAATTTTTAATTAACAAAAGAGCGGTAAGTGTAGAATATCTTTTGATTTTTTTATTGCTGATCTTAGATATTTATACCAGTGCCTATGCAGGAGTTTTTAAAATAGGAGACAATATAAACTGGGTCTTCTCGCTCTTATATGCTGTCTTTATAATTAAAAACTGCGTTTTAAAAATTGATTTTCAAAAGCTTGTTATTTATTTTCTCTTGGCTCAGTGGACAATTTGCATTATAAATATTTTAGCCGAATACAGAATTTTCGGAAAATCCTTAGTTCCTGATATGTACGGAATTTATACGAAAGAACTGGAAGCCTTCGCTTTCGGTAAAGCCTATTCTTCGGTTGCCGGAGGAAACGGTATTTCTTTAAACAATGCAATGGCGATAGCTTTTTGTATAATCCTTTTTCCTTATGCGAAAAGGCTGTATTTGAAGCTGTTTTATGTTTTAAGCATTCTGTTTTTGGGATATTGCGGAGTTATGGTTATTTCAAGAGGCTTTTATGTCGAACTCGGCATTTTCTTGGTTTTAATTCTTTTGGCAAATATTAAAAAGCCTTCGCAATTTATTTTTTATTTGATTTTGCTTCTTATAATAGCCGCTTTTATTTATTTTTATGCGTATGATAAGCTACTTGTTAATATCGACAGGGTTATTAACAGGTTTGATAAGGGCAACGACGACAGAGTCCTTTTAATCGAAAGCGCCAAAGAGCTTTTAAAGAGCAGACCTATGGTAACGGTTTTCGGAGCCGGTTCTTATTATCCCGACACTTATGATTTTACGGCTCATAACATTTATTTTGATTCTCTTGTTTCTTTGGGAATAGTGGGGGCGTTGATTTACTGGATTGAAATTATAAAAGCTTTGTTTCAGGCCTATAAAAAATATGTTAAATTCGAGCTTAAAGCTTTTATACCGGCAATTATGCTGTTCGCATTTAAATTTGTCAGCGGCTCAACAAGGGATGTCGGATTTTATTTCTATCTCGTTATGATTATTTCTTATGGAATTTTTGTTTCCGGAAAGGATACTGTAAATGGTAGAAAAACCAATCACCGTAATGACACCGGTATTTAACAGACCGGAACTGCTTTCAAAGCTTTACATATCGCTTGTAAATCAAAGCTGCAAGGATTTTTACTGGCTGATTGTAGACGACGGCTCTGATGAAATTACAAAAAACACGATAAAGGATATGCAAAGCGAAAATTCGCTTTGTATTGAGGTTATAGAACAGGAAAATTCAGGTAAGTATATAGCGCACAATACAGGCGTTAAAAATTGCCGTACCGAGCTTTTTGTCTGTGTTGATTCGGATGACGAATTGTTCCCGAATGCAATTGAAAAGATTCTTGATTTTTGGCAGAACTGCGGAAAAACTGCTGATATATGCGGAATTGTTTCGCCTAAATCCATGTCAGGAAAATCTTATTTTAAAAATCCTCCCAAAGAAAGCTCTTTAATGGATTTGTATAATAAAGGACAGCTTGTCGGCGAAACCATGCTTGTTTTTCGCACCGAGGTTTTAAAAAAATATTTATTTCCCGAAATAAAAGGCGAAAAATTTATGTCTGAGTGCGTAGTTTATAACCAAATAGATAAAAAATATAAGCTTGCGGTTTTAAATGAATATCTGTATAAAGCGGAATATCAGTCGGACGGATTAACACTTAATATAGAAAAAATTCATGATAAAAATCCTGTAACAACTCTTATAATGTTTCGTTCGGAAGCCGCTTTTAATAATAATTTTATCAAATCAGCCAAGTCATTCGGAGCTTATCTTGCTTGGAAAAAGGTTAAATCTTTAAAGGGCTATGATAAATATCCCGTTAAAATATGCGTCAGAATTGCCGGTACTTTTCTAAAACCGCATTATGAACTGCTTTTTAAAAGAAAGGAAACAGAAAAATGAAAATAGTTTTTTGCGGTTTCGGAAATCCGGACAACAGGGGCTGCGAAGCAATAATCCGCTCTACAACGAAAATGGTTAAAGATGTTTTTCCAAAATCGGAAACAATAGTTATGTCAAATGATTTCGGCCGCGTGCCAATGCCTGAAATCAAGGAAATAGATAAATATGAATTCAGTTATTATCCGCATGAGGATTCGTTTGATAAATACATATATGCGGGTTTAAAGAAAATCTTTAAATCAACAACTAAGTGGTGTGATTTAAAGAACAATAAGGCTTATAAAAGAATAGGGAATGCTGATTTATGTATTTCCGTAGGCGGGGACAATTTTTGCTACGGAAGCTCAATAGACCATTTTTTAGTTCATCATTCTCATTTTAAAAGGACAGGTTCAAAGCTTATTCATTGGGGAACGAGCTTCGAAGAAAGTCTTATTCCCGAAAAGCTTGTTAAAGATCTTAACGGCTTTGACGCTATAATGCTTCGAGAATCAATATCTTATGAAACTTTAAAATCGAATGATGTCAAAGCTCCGTTATATGTTATCCCTGACCCTGCTTTTACAATGGAACCGATACCTGTTAAAAGTGTCGGTGATTTTGAAAACGGTTGTGTAGGCATAAATGTCAGTCCGATGATTATGAGCATGGAATCACAAAACGGGATTGTCTGCAAAAATGCAAAAAGACTGATTGATTATATAACAGAACAGGGAAAACAGGTGATTTTAATTCCTCATGTTTCCGACAGAAGAAACGGAGAAGGCGATTACCGCATTATGAGCAACCTTTTAAATGAGGTTAAGCATCCGGAAAAATGCAAACTGATAGATTATAAATATTCTGCCCCCGAAACTAAGTTTATAATTTCAAAATGCGATATGTTCATAGGTGCCAGAACTCACGCTACCATTGCCGCATATTCTTCCTGTGTTCCGACTGCTGTTTTGGGGTATTCGGTAAAAGCCCGAGGAATTGCAAAGGATTTATTCGGTGACGATGAAAATTATGTCCTTTCCGTTCAGCAGTTAAAATCGGAAAATGAGTTTATCAATCTTTATAAAAAATTAGAAGAAAATAAAGAATCGGTTAAAAAAAGACTGTCGGATTTAATGCCGGAATATATCAACAAAGCTTTGGAAGCCAAGAAAATTATTAAGAATTTAATGGAGAGTTAAAATGAATTATTGTTTTTATCCTCACCCTTCCTCTAAAAATCATGGGTGCGAAGCTATTGCTGTATGCACATATAACATATTAAAAAAATATGCGCCTGATTCGCGGACGGAATTATTGACAAAATATCCGTTGCTTTCCGAATTCGGCGGAGGGGGAAAAGTGTATGATATTTATGATAAAATCACTGTTTTTCCTTTACCGTCATTAAAAAAATATTCTTTTTCTTGGTTTAAGTATCAGATTTCAAAGCTTAAAAAGCAAGACAAGGCTGTTGAAATTCTTTCGGATGAGATAATTAAAAAGGACGGAGAAATATTTGAAAGAAATGATATATTTATATCTATCGGCGGTGATAATTACTGCTACGGCAGACCGGCATCCTTTTATGCCTTAAATAAAGCCGTTCATAAAAAACAGAAAAAATCAATTCTCTACGGGTGTTCTGTAGAGCCAAAAGCAATAGATGAAGAAATGAAATCAGATCTTAGGCTGTATGACAAAATAGTAGTCAGGGAATCTTTAACATATAATGCCCTTAAAGAAAACGGAATAGATAACGCGGTATTATATCCGGATCCTGCATTTACTTTAGAGCCGATTGATTCGGGAATTAAACTTACTAATACAATCGGCATAAATATCAGCCCTATGATATACAGTTATTCTGATAATAAATCGGTTGTTTTTGATTCTTTTGTAAATTTAATAAAATATATTTTAAATAATACCGATTGTAATATTGCTCTTATTCCTCATGTTACGGCAAAGACAACCAATGACCTTGATTCTTTAAATGAAATCAAAAATATTTTTGCCAAAGAAGAAAGAATAAGCTTAATTGCCGATACTGACTGCCAAAGACTTAAAGATATAATCTCACAATGCAGAATTTTTATCGGCGCGAGAACTCATGCAACGATAGCCGCATATTCTTCCTGCGTTCCGACTTTGGTTTGCGGATATTCTGTTAAAGCTAAAGGAATTGCAAAAGATCTTTTCGGAACATATAAGAACTATGTTTTGCCCGTACAGGATTTAAAAGAAAAAAATAATCTTACAGAGGCTTTTAAATATATCTCAGCAAATGAAAATGATATCAGAAACACTTTAAAAAATATAATGCCGGATTATATTGAAAGAGCATGGTTATCGGGAAAAGAGTTAATAAATGAAAAGTCTTAAAGTAAGTCAGATAAAAGCCGGCGTGCTTTTATCGTATATTCAGACATTTATAAGCGTAATCATTTCGCTGGTCTATACACCTGCCATGCTTTCGCTTCTTGGGAAAAGCGAGTATGGACTTTATAATATAGCTTCAACACTGATTTCTTATGTAAACTTGCTTAACATGGGATTTTCAAGCAGTTATGTAAGATTTTATTCACGAGATAAAGCCGGAAAAGATGAAACCGCTTTGGCAAGAACGAACGGATTGTTTTGTATAGTCTTTGCGTTTATAGGAATTTTGGCTTTTATCAGCGGATTTGTTTTAATAGGATTTACTAAGATAATATTCGGCACCGGTTTAACCGATTCCGAATACTTTAAAGCAAAAATCATTATGGCGATATTGACTGTAAGTACCGCTTATAATCTCGGAACAAGTATTTTTTCTTCAATTGTGCTTGCTCACGAAAGGTTTGTCTTTCATAAAATTGTAAATCTTATCAAAACTGTTTTAAGTCCGGCTGTTACATGGTTGCTTCTCTTAAACGGCTATAAATCAATCGGAATGTCGGTTGTAACAGCTGTTTTAACTATATCAGCAGATACTTTTTATATGGTGTACTGTTTCAGAGTATTAAAAATAAAAGTTAATATTCATAATCCCTCAAAAAATCAGTTAAAAGAAATTACGGTTTTTTCCGGTTTTATAGCTGTAACTACGATAGTAGATCAGATAAATTGGAGCATTGATAAAATTATACTCGGAAGATTTTGGGGTACTGCATATACTGCGGTATACAGTGTTGCCGCAACAATTCAAAATTTATATACTCAAATGTCAACTGCCGTTTCCAATGTTTTTATCCCCAAGGTTAATAAAATAGTTGCGGAGGATAAAGACAAAAAAGGACTTAATTCGCTTTTTTTGAAAATAGGGCGCCTGCAGGGTATGATTTTATTCCCGATTTTGATAGGATTTATTTTTTTCGGCAAAAGCTTTATTAAGCTTTGGACACCTAACGGCTACGGACAGGCTTATTATGTCGCTTTAATACTTATGCTGTCTTCAACGGTACCATATATCCAGAATATAGGCATAACAGTTCAGATAGCTCAGAACAAGCATAAATTCAGGGCGTATTCTTATTTATGTATGGCAATAGTGAATTTAATAATGAGTATCATTCTTTGTAAAAGCTACGGGGCAGTAGGTGTGGCAATAGGAACAGCTGTTTCTCTTGTGGTTTGTAACGGGATAATAATGAATATTTATTATCATAAAGTTATAGGGCTGGATATGTTTGAATTTTGGAAAAGTATGATTAAATTTATTCCTGCCGTTTTGGCAACTTCGGTTTACGGAGCTTTGATTATTTCGTTCATAAATATTGATTCGTTTTTTAAGCTTCTGTTTTTCGGAGCGATTTTTTGCCTGATTTATTTTGTAATGTTATGGTTTACATTATTGTCAAAGGATGAAAAAGGTTCAATAATAAAAAGACTAAAAAGGGGAAGCTAATGGTAACAGAATTAAAAAAAGGTAAATGCACCGGATGCGGTGTTTGTGAAACGGTTTGCCCAAAATCCTGTATAGAACTAAAAAGCGATGAAGAAGGATTTGAATATCCTGAAATTGATTTTTCCGAATGTGTAAAATGCAACAAATGCGACAGATTTTGTCATGCTCAAAATTTATTAAAAAACGAAACCTGCATATCAGAGCCTTATGTTGCTTACAACAAAGATGGTGCAATAAGAGAAAGCAGCTCCTCGGGGGGAATCTTTTGGACTCTTTGTGAAAAGGTCATTAAAAACAAAGGTGTTGTTTACGGTGTAATAGTTGACGAAGAAAACAAAGTAAAGCACATAAGAGCCGCTTGTCTTGATGATGCTGAAAAAATGCGTGGCTCAAAATATGTTCAAAGTAAAATATCTTCCGATATTTTTGAATCGGTAAAATCCGATTTGGAAAATAATTGCTTTGTTCTTTTTTCCGGCACCCCTTGTCAGATCGGCGCTTTAAACAGGTTTCTCGGTAAAGATTATGATAAGCTTTTAAAGGTATCGTTTATCTGCCACGGCGTTCCGTCTCCTTATGTTTTTAAAAAATATATTTCATGGCAGGAAAATAATCGCAAGTCAAAGGTAACTGATATATCTTTCAGAAACAAGGATCGCGGCTGGACAGGCTTTTCAATGAAATTGTCTTTTTCGGACGGTACAAAATATTCAAAATCTTTAAAATATGACCCTTACTTGCAGGTTTTTTTAAAGAATTTATGTTTAAGAGATTCTTGCTATGAATGTAAGTACAAGGGAGAGAAAATACTGTCGTCAAATATCGATATATTGTTGGCGGATAAATGGGGGAATACCGGTTCAAAATTTGATGAAATAAATGATGATAAGGGATTGTCCTTAATATTTTTATTCTCAAAAAAAGCAAAAGAAATATTTAAGGCTGTTTCGGAAAAATTGCTTTATGAAAAAGCAGATTTTAACATAGCGGCAAATTCTAATATTGCATTTTTTAAATCTGCAAAAAGAAATCCAAAACAAAATGAATTTTATAAGGATTTAAACGTTTTGCCGTTTGATAAGCTTTATAAAAAATATGCAAAAGCCCCGACGTCGGTCATATTAAAGAGTAATGTTAAAAAATACGGCTTTAAAATCTGTAAATTTTTGCATATCAATAAGCTTGTTAAAAAAATTATAAATCGGTAAATGAAATTTATTTCAGAAAAGGTGAGCAAATGGAAACCAAAGAGCTTAGAATATTTTTTGATTTAATAAACAGCGCTGTGTTTGAAGAAAAAATAAGCGAGGAAACAAAGGAAGGCTTCTTAGAAAGTATGCTGCCGTCTTTTTATAATCTCGCCAAAAAACATGACCTTGCCCACCTTATAGGCTATGCCTTAAGTTCAAACGGCTTTGAATTAAAAAACGATTATTCGGATAAATTCAAAAAGCTTAATATTATGGCTGTTATGAGATATGAACAGCTTAAATATGAGCTGAATAATCTCTCAAACTCTCTTGAAAAGAATAAAATACCTTTTATTCCCCTTAAGGGAAGCGTAATAAGAAATTATTATAAATATCCCTATATGAGAACAAGCTGCGATATAGATGTCCTTATCCATGAAGAGGATAAGGAAAAAGCAATAAAGAGTCTTATAAATGAATGCGGATATAAAAAAGAGGGAGAAGGTTCCCATGATGTCTCCCTCTTTACCGAGGGCGGAAGACATATAGAACTTCATTTCGACCTTGTCGAAAAAGACCGCGCCAATAATGCAAACAGAATTTTAAAAACCGTTTGGGAAGATGTTAAACTAAAAAAAGGTTGTTCTTATCTTTATGAAATGAGCGATGAGTTCTTTTATCTTTATCATATAGCCCACATGGCTAAGCATTTTGAAAACGGCGGCTGCGGTATAAGACCTTTTATAGATATAAAGGTACTAAACAGTATCCCTCATAGTAAAACGAAAAGGGAAGAGCTGTTAAAAAAAGCAGAGCTTTTAACATTTGCAAAAGCGGCGGAGAATTTAAGTAAAGCTTGGTTTGATAAAGAGGAATATGATGAGCTGTCTCTTAAAATGCAAAGCTATATATTGACCGGCGGGGTATACGGAACAAATACAAACAGAATAACCGTACAGCAGCAAAAGCAGGGCGGAAAGATAAAATACGCCTTAAATAAAATCTTCCTGCCTTATGATATAATAAAATTCCATTATCCTGTTTTAAAAAAGCATAAATGGCTTATGCCCGCTATGCAGGTAAGGCGCTGGTGCAAGCTGATATTCTTAGGCGGAATGAAGCGCTCTGTAAACGAGCTTAAGATAAACAGCCGTGTTACGGACGAAAGCAAGGCTGAGGTCAACATAATGCTGAATCAGCTGGAGATTAAATAAAAACTTTCCCCCGTTTACCCGTTAATTTATTGACGGGTAAACGGGGATATGTGTTTATGGATGTGTCTATTAAAACGTAAACCCCTTAAATGAAGAAAACCCAAAGAAAACCCCAATAAAACTTGACGCTTTTTTAAAAAGAAATACAATATAAATAGTGATAGTTTTATAGTAAGTTATTTTTGTTTTACATAGTGCAGTTTTTGATTCTTTTTAATTTTTTAAACGGAATCATTAACTGCATTATTTTATATATATTAATTTTTTTTAAAAGGAGGTTGCTTAATATGCAACAAACAGTAAAAAGAGGAGACATATTTTGGAGCCGTGTACCGACGGTAAGCGGCTGCGGGAACGGTGTAATGAAAAAGGTGAGACCTGTGCTTATTATTTCTAATAATAAGGCAAACTATGCCGGAAACATATATTCCGTAATTCCCATAAGCGCCAGACTTCATAAGCTTAATAAGGCTTGTCATGTTATGATTCAGGTCTTTAAACCGTCTATATTGCTCCCTGAGCAAATTACAACGGTTTCAAATAGTTGTTTTTAATTGACTTTTAAATCAGTGCGGATTATTTTTAATTTTTCAAAGCAAAAATCTGTTAAAAATCTAAAAAATGATATTATAAATTTTTAAAATTTTTATTTGCAAATGCGATACAGAGTTTCCACAATGGTAAATGGGTGTTATTTTTGTATCGCATTTGTATTTTTTTTAAAATTTATGGCTAAAAAATACTCAAAAAAGACAAATTTAAACTAAAACTAATAATTGGAAATAAATTCTTTTAAAAATATTAAATAACAAAAATGTGATATTTTCAGTCTAATATATTATATATTTTGACTTTTGTACAGTATATAATTAAAAATGAAATAAGAACATAATTGTTTTGTTTAAATTACCTATTTCAAGATATTCGACAGGAGTGGTTCTAATTGTTGAAAACTACCGTTAAGCAGAATGGCATTTTAAAAAAAAATAATTTTGTACGAATAACGGCTTGTTTTTGTGCCTTGATAATTCTTGCGGCTTCACTTTTCACTAATGCTTACACTGTTGCGGCTGATTCGGAAAACTTTGATATAGAATCTTATGACGATTATTTTTCTTCTGTTTCTAAGTCCGCTGAAGCATCTGATACTGAAATTAAGGTTATAAATAATGTAACCGAAATAAAGAAGTCTGAGGAAATCTCGGTAGAGATCAATGCCGCAACAAGCGGTTTTTATACTTTTAAAACAGACTATTCCGTTATTGAAGATACAAATGAAATTAAACTGTATGCAAAAATTGACGGTATAACTCCGTATAAGGAGTTAAGTAATATTTCGCTTCCTGTATATTATGAAGATACAAACAAGGATAAAAAGGATAATTTGGGTAATGAGATTGCGGCAGATACAGCCGTTAAGCTCGGAAGATATACATACATATTAAGAAATACAAATAATACTGATTTTTTATATACATTTTTAGAAGCGGGAAATCATGAGGTAACCATAAAAAGTCTGACTGCGGATTTCGTTATAAACAGTCTTACTTTTTCCGGTGTTCCTGAGATTTTATCTTATAAGGAATACGCTCAAAAGCATAATCAGGAAAAGATATATAACGCTTATAAATTTATCGAAGGTGAAGATGCCGCGCTTAAATCCTCAAATGACCTTATACAGCTTATTGATAATGCTTCTGCCAATGTTAACCCGAACAGTGCTTCGCATGATGTTGTCAACTATATCGGCGGAAGTAATTACGATCAACCGGGTGACAGTATTATATGGGAAATCGAAGCGCCGCAAAGCGGTCTCTATGAAATAGGATTAAATTACAGACAGAATTTCACCGAAAACTCATATTTTTACAGAATGCTTTATATCGATGGGAAACTTCCTTTTAAAGAGGCTGCGGAAATAGAATTTCCTTTTGCTCTTAACTGGACTTTTAAAACTTTATCCGACAACAACGGTGTACCTTATCTGTTTTATCTGGAAAAAGGAAAGCATATTATAGAGCTTAATGTTACTTTAGGACAGCTATCGGATGTTTCTTTAATGCTTGAAGATACAGGGAAGGAATTAGCCTCTATCTACAGAAGTATTGTTATGATAACCGGTGATACTCCGGATGCAAACCGTGATTATAATCTTTTTGATAGAATTGAAAGCCTTTCAGATAAGCTGAATTCACAAATTAAAACTCTGAAAGCAGTCAATAAAAAATTAAGCGAGGTTTATAAAAGCGGTTCTGTTTCGTCAATTTCAACGGTAAACGGAATGATAAATGTTCTTGAGCTAATGCTTGGTAATAAATACTCAGCTCACAGATATTTAAACCGTTATTATGATAACTATGCAAGCTTAAGCTCAATGAGTATGGAGCTTAAATCTATGCCGCTTGATATTGACAGAATTTATTTCGGAAACAACATAAAAAACACCAAAGCAAAATTTATCGACAGAACATTATTTTCTGTAAAGAGATTTATTCATTCTTTTAAAAATGATTATAATACATCCTCTTCCGCAGACGGTCCGACAATTACGCTTTGGGTCAACTGGGGAAGAGATCAGGCAAAAACTTTAAAGTATTTAATTCAAAGCGATTTTTCAGTTAAGACAGGTATAAATGTTGACATAAAAACCACAAATGCAACCTTGACCCATGCGGCTTTATCCGGAGACGGTCCTGACTGTCAGCTTCATTTATCACGATCTGAGCCGGTTAATCTTGCGATGCGAAAAGCCGTTTGCGATCTTACACAGTTTCCTGATTATGAAGAGGTCGCAAAAAGATTTATGCCCACTGCAAGCGATCCGTATAAATTCGGTGACGGTATTTACGCTTTGCCCGATACTCAGACTTTCTATACAATGTTTATAAGAGAAGATATATTCAAGGAACTTGGCTTAAGCATTCCTAAAACATGGGATGAGTTTATAGAAACTTCGGTATTGCTTTTAAGGCAGAATATGCAGGCAGGACTTCCTTATACACAAATTTCCACTATGACTGAGGTAAATCTCGGCGTAGGTTCTCTGAGTATATTCCCGACGATGCTTTTGCAAAACGGCGGTAAGCTTTATAATGAAAATCGTTCTAAAACTCTTCTCCTTTCCGATACTTCTCTTTCGGTATTCACAAAGTGGACGGATTTCTATACTAAGTACGGATTTCTAAAAACCTATGATTTCTTCAATCGTTTCAGATTGGGCTTGATGCCTATGTCTATTCAGTCATATACAATGTATGCGACTCTTACGGCTGCGGCTCCAGAAATAGACGGTCTATGGCAAATGTATGAGGTACCGGGAACGATAGGAGAAGATGGGAAAATCAATAACAGTATTTCCGGCGGAGGCTCAGGAGCTGTTATTCTGTCAACTTCTAAGCATAAAAAAGAAGCTTGGGAATTTTTAAAATGGTGGACCGGAGCTGATATTCAATTCCGTTACGGAAGCGAAGTTGAAAAAATATTAGGTCCATCCGCCCGCAATGCAACATCAAATGTTGAAGCATTAAAAAAATATGAATGGTCTTATAATAATCTTGAAACACTTCTTTCGCAATGGTCAAAGGTTAAGGAAATTCCGGAAGTACCGGGAGGTTACTATGTTTCGCGTGCGATAGATCAGGCTTTCTGGAATGTTACCAATGCATCGGAAAATCCTAAAGATATGCTGCTTAAATGGACTGATGTGGCTCAGAATGAAATTGACAGAAAACGCCAGCAATACAACATTAAATAATGAAAGGCAGATTAAAATTGAAAAAGACGCATAAAAGTAAACTGTTTGCCGGATTTCAGATGAAACTGATGATGATTCCGTTTTTGATACTGTTTTTTGTGTTTGTAATTCTGCCGGTCGTTTATTCAATGGTTTTAAGCTTTTTTGACTATGATGTAATGATTGGTGCAAAATGGACCGGTTTTAAAAATTATATTTATATGTTTTTTGAAGATTCGGTATTTAAAATCGCTCTTAAAAATACGCTGATTTTTGCAGTAATAACAGGTCCGCTGGGATTTTTACTTTCGTTTGTTCTTGCTTGGTTCATAAATGAATTCAGCGGTATGGCAAGGACGGTTGTATCATTTTTGTTTTATTCACCGGCGTTGATGGGCAATGCTTATTTTATATGGCAGGTACTTTTCAGCGGTGACAGTTACGGATATATAAACAGCTTTTTGATTTCTTACGGTCTTATTACAGAACCGATACAGTGGCTTAAAACTCCGCAGTATATTATTCCGATTATAATTGTGGTTCAGCTTTGGATGAGTATGGGTATTTCATTCCTTTCAAACATTGCAGGTTTACAGAATGTTGATGAACAGCTATATGAAGCGGGTGCGATTGACGGAATTAAAAACAGATGGTATGAGCTTTGGTACATTACACTGCCATATATGAAAAACATTTTGCTCTTCAGTGCCGTAATGCAAATTGCATCATCATTCTCTGTCGGACAGATATGTATGACTCTTGCCGGATTTCCGAGCGTCAACTACAGTGCGGAAACGATAATAACCCATTTGACCGATGTCGGGACAATGCAGTATGAAATGGGACTCGCCTGTGCAATGTCTTTCTTTCTGTTTATTATTATGGCTGTAACCCGTTTAATTATTGGAAAAGTGCTTAATGCGCTCGGTAGGTGAGAATATGACAAAAAATTTCTTTGTAAAAAAGCGTGCGGCTTATAAGAGGTATACAAGGTCGAAATTTGTAAGTTTTATTATTGCACTGTTTTTAGTTTTGGCAGGTTTGTTTACCATATTACCGCTGATATATTCGGTTTTAACATCTTTTAAACCGCTTGAAGAGCTTTTAAAATTTCCTCCGGCTTTCTTTGTTTCAAGGCCGACTCTTCAGAATTACAGGCAGCTTCCGTCAATAATATCAAGTCTTTCAGTTCCGCTTTCAAGATATGTTTTTAATAGCTTTTTTATTGCTTTAGTTACTACTGCCGGTCATGTAATTGTTGCGGCTATGGCGGCATTTTCCATGTCAAAAGGCAGGTTTAAAGGTCTTGCAGTAATATTTTTGGTTGTTCAGTTTTCTTTGCTTTATAATTCTTATACTCTTGCAATTCCGCAGTATATGATAATGTCAAAGCTTCATTTGGTAGATACTTTTTGGGTTTATATTTTGCCTTATCTGCCATCCTCTCTCGGAGTTTTCCTGATGAAACAGTATATGGACGGAAGTATTCCCGACGCATTGCTTGAAGCTGCATACATAGACGGTGCAGGTGAGTTTAAAATGTTTTGGCGGATAGTTATGCCGAACGCAAAGCCGGCTTGGATGACCTTAACAATGTTTGCTTTTCGTGATTTATGGTCGCTCCAGCCGCAGGGAACGATATTTACGGAAAAACTAAAGCTCCTGCCTAATGTAATGACAACAATAGTAAGCGGAGGTATCGCCCGCTCCGGAAGCGCTATGGCGGCTATGGTTATTTTAATGATTCCTCCTCTTTTGGTTTATCTTGTAAGTCAGTCAAGCATAGTTGAGACTATGACTACATCGGGAATTAAGTAAGGCGGTGAGAATGTGAAAAATAAATTTTTAAAGCTTGCGGCTGCGGTAATTGCGATATGTTCTGTTTTTGCAATATCCGTTTCGGCGGACACAACAAAAAGCTATACTTATTGGATTGGCAGCGGAGATAAAACCCTAGCGTATTCAAAGCCTATTTATGATTACTTTACAACTGTTACCGCCGCTTCTTTAGGTTATGACAATTTCAGTAAACCGTCTGATATCTTTTGCACCGATGAAGAAATATTTATTCTTGAAGAAGGAAATTCAAGAATATCTGTAATAGACAAAGATGTAACTTTAAAAAAGACCATAACTGCTTTTTACGGTCCAAGCGGCGAAAAATACGAGTTTGCCGGAGCCAAAGGATTATATGTTACGGAAAATAAAGAGGTTTATGTAGCTGATACGCTTAATGCGAGAATTTTAAAGGGAAATATTGAAGGAAAGCTTATTTCGGAGTTTCTCTTGCCTGAATCCTCTCTTATTCCTGATGATTTTATTTATTCTCCGACAAAAGTTGTTGTTGATAAAAAAGGCTATATATATGTTATCAGCAGCGGCTCAACCTACGGTGCCCTTTTATTTGATTCAAAAGGCGGATTTACCGGATTTTACGGTTCAAACACCGTCACTGCCGGCGTTACAGCATTTTTTAAAACATTTTGGAACAAATTTTTTGCCTCCGAAGCTCAGCTTTCGGGTCAGGTACAGAAAGTTCCGTATCAGTTTACGGATATTTGCCTTGATAAAAACGATTTTGCCTATACAATAACAGGAACAACCAATCTTGATGAAACAGAACAGGTAGGTCAGATTCGTTGTCTTAATCCGAAATCAAAAAATGTCCTGACAATTAAAAGCTCAGAAAAATACGAAAATACCGACAGCTTTAATTTCGGAGACGATGAGGTTGTTGGAAAAAGTCAGGGAACGGGGTATCGTCTTCAGAATTTCACAAGTATTGACGTGGACAGTTATGAAAACATGTTTGCATTGGACAATACTTACGGCAGAATTTATGTTTATGATAAGGAATGCAATTTGCTAAGCGCCTTTGCGGGAGGAATGGAAGAGGGAACTCAGAACGGAACATTTGTTAATCCTACCGATATTGCCGTTTTTAAAAATATGATTTTTGTTTCCGATCAGACTTTGAATTCTGTGACTGTTTTTAAACTGAACAGCTACGGTGAGCTTTTGATGAAAGCCGATGATATGTACTTAAACGGTAATTATAAAGAGGCTAAGGATTATTGGCTGAAAATTAACAAGGCAGATCCGAATTGTCAGGTCGCTTATCACGGACTTGCCAAAGCATATCTTATTGAAAATGATTATGAAAAGGCTTTATATTATGCAAAAGAAGGCAAGGATTACTCTTCATATAATCAGGCGTTCGGTTATGAAAGAAGCAAAATTCTAAAATCGGTATTTGTACCTTTTATTGTTTTTCTCGCTGTTTTGATTGCGGCAATATCTGTATGTTATGTTCTTAAGAAAAAAGGAAAAATCAATTTTAAAATCAATAAAAAGCTTAAAATAATGTTGGGCTCGCCGTTTCATCCTTTTGAGCTTGCTCGGTCCGTAAAACAAAATGAGGGTTCATATATTCTTTCTGCCGCTGTTCTGTTGCTCTTTTATGCTGCAAGAGTTGCAGACGAGACAATGGGAGGATTTTTGTTTTCAAAGTTTGACGCACATTCCTATAATGCTTTCTTTACATTCTTAAGCACAATTGTGTTGATACTTTTATGGACAGTATGCTATTGGGCTATGTCGGTATTGTTTTCTGCAAAATGTAAGCTTGGCGAAGTGTTGATTATCAGTTCTTATGCTATGATACCGCAGATAATCAACAGTATTTTTCATCTTGCAATGTCTAATATTCTTGTGAGTGAGGAATCCGCAATACTCAGTGCGTTCAGTGTTATAATGCTTCTGCTTTCGGCGGTTGTATTGATTATCGGGTGCATGGGAATAAGCGAATTCGGCTTTTTCTCTTTTCTCGGAGTAGCGATACTTGCGGTTGCGGCAATGATAGTTATTGTTTTTGTAATTTTTATGGTATTAACGCTTGATCAGCAGCTTATAGCATTCTTACAGAGTATTTATAAAGAAGTAATGTACAGATAGGAGGAGTTAAAGGCTATGAAAGCTAAAAAAATTATATCTTTTATTATGTCTTCTTTATTGGTTTTATGCCTTTGCTCCTGCAAAAAAGGCTCATTTGAAAGCGTAAAAGAATCAACCTTTTACGGAGATATAGACGCTCTCGGTGATTTTTCCGAGGAAAGCAGTATTGTCTGTGAAAACGAAAATTATTCTCTTTATTGGGACAGGGAAAACGTTAATATTATTCTTAAGGATAAAAGAAGCGGAGCGTGTTGGTCGACAACACCGTTAGATTCTGCAACAGGTTTACCTGTATCTGATGAAGAAAATATTTATTCTCCGTTGAACTTAGAGTACATTTTCAGAAGTGCTTTTAAAACTTATGATGTTACCGGTAAGACCGGAGCCGTTACAAACGGCAGAGTAACCAGTAAAAAAATAAGTAACGGAATTGAGGTTACTTTCCTTTTTGCAGAGGTTCAGATATCGGTTCCTGTTCAATTTGTTTTGAAAGACAACGGACTTGAAGCAAGCATAGACCTTGAAAAGATAGGAGAAAATGCAGATGCAACAGGTTACAGAGTATTTAACATTAGCTTGGTGCCGTATCTTTCTTCCGTAAAGAATTCCGAAGATAATTATTTGGTTGTTCCGTCCGGCTCAGGGGCTGTTATGTATTCGGATGAACGGGGAGATGGTATTGCCCGTTCCTTTTCGGGAAAGGTCTACGGCGAAGATGCAACTAAGGATAAGACAGAATCCATTTTAGAAAAACAGGCAATAAGAATGTCTGCCTTCGGAGCGGCATCAGGTAAAAACAATCTTATTTGTATTATCAATGAAGGAGCAGAGTTAAGTACAATTCACGCAAATGCGGGAGACAAAAATATAGGATATTCAAATATTTATCCTGAATTTAATGTTCGCGGCTCTAATATTACTACGATTGATTACGGCGGTTCAACCGGAAAAAGCCAAGCCGAATATTTTTCCGCGCAAAGAATTTCCAAGGGTAAAATCAGTGTTATTTATACTCCGTCAAGCAGCGGTAAAGAGGCTTATACCGATATTGCAAATGAATACAGAAGATACCTATCGGAAAAATACGGTTTAACGGAAAAATCAGATGAAACGGTGCTTTCGCTTGATTTTTACGGCGGAATAGAAACGAAGAAACATATTCTCGGTTTGCCTTATAATTCCTTAACGGTTCTTACCGATTATAAAGCGGTAAAAAGAATTATTTCCGAAACAATCGAAAATGTTTCATTAAAAAACTTGGATGTCAGACTTTACGGATTCGGAAATTACGGAATAAATACCGGAAAGCTCGCAAGCGGATTTAAGCTTTCCTCTGATTTCGGTGATTATAAGACACTTAACGAATTCTTTAAAAAAAATAATATAAACTCATTTGCGGATTTTGATTTGCTTTATTATTCTTTATCCGGCGGCGGATACTCTAAAAACAGCGACTCAGCCCGTACGGCTAACGGGTATCCTGCCCAACATAATGTCTACTCTCCGGCAACAGGTGCTAAGAGAGAGGATGTAAAGTATTCTTCTGTTATTGCCAGAGCAAAATTAAATTCGGTTGCCGAAAAAATCGGTAACAAAATGAATAAGTACGGCATATCGGGTGTTTCTCTTTCGACTTTGACAAATACAGCATATTCGGATTATACGGACCAAAAATATGTTAACTGTAATAATATTCAAAATGATGTTAATTCCATCATTTCCGATTTAAATAAAAAGTCGATTAAAACCGCCTCTGACAATGCAAATGACTATGCGGCATGTGCTTCGGATAAAATATTCAATGTTCCGGTAAAATCCGCGGAGGAACAGGCTTTTGATATTGATATTCCGCTCTACGGAATGGTATTTAAGGGATATATTCCTCTTTCCGGGGAAAGCATAAACATCTCAAGCAATTCGGATTATACTTTTCTTAAAACACTTGAGTTCGGCGGCGCATTACAGTTCTCGGTTATAAACAACTATTCGTCAGAGTATGCTTCATATTTAAACGATAATATTCAGTATATGAAATATGACAATATTAAAGACTCTATAGCCGAATCGGTTAAAAAATCTGCAGAGTTTTTGAATAATGTCCGCGGAGCGCATATTAGCGATTATATTATTTTATCAAAATCAGTTCGTAAAACAATTTTTGATAACGGCGTAGCGGTATATGTAAACAGCGGAGAAACTGCCGCAGAATTTGACAATATACAGATTCTACCGATGAGCTTTAAGGTGGTGGGTTGAATGAAATTGAATTTGGTAAAAAGGAAACATAAAGGCTTTGAGGCAAAAAAAGCGAGATACGGATTTTATTTTATCCTGCCTTGGATGATCGGAATGCTGTTTCTCTTTATTATTCCGCTTGTAAAATCGTTTTGGTATACATTTAATGATGTAGGATTTGCCGACTCCGGAGGAATACAAACTACTTTTACCGGTCTTTACAATATAAAATATATTTTTACAGTCGACCCCAATTATATGCCGAATTTACTTGAGTCGGTAAAAAAATTTGTGCTTAGTTTTCCGATTATTGTAATTTTGAGCTTTATTTTCGCCTTGATTCTTAATCAAAAGTTTCACGGGAGAATATTTGTAAGAGCTATATTTTTCCTTCCGGTTATTATAGCAACCGGTGTAGTAATGAAAAATCTTAATGCTTCAATAAGCGGCGGAACATCAGGTTTTGAAAGCTCCGGAGGATACGCAGTTTCACAGATAGACTTTTCGGGAGTTTTAAGCAGTCTGAGTATTCCTAAGGGCTTTATTGACCTTATTTCGGGATATATTAACACAGTGTTTAATCTCGTTTGGAAAACAGGAATTCAGGTAATACTCTTTGTTTCCGGAATGCAAACAATTCCCGAACAGCTTTATGAGGTTTCAAAAATCGAAGGGGCTACAAAGTGGGAGGAATTTTGGTTTGTTACGATTCCCTTAATGAAAAATATAATTCTTCTCGTAATACTTTATACGATGGTTGACCTGTTTATTACAATTGACAGTCCTGTTGTTTCGCAGGCATTTAATCTTGTAAATTCAATGGCATACGGTTTAAGTTCTGCGATGCTTTGGATGTATATTTTAATAGCACTCGCTATTTCGGCAATTATATTGTTGATTTACAAAAAATGTTGTCTTGACAGATGGTAAGAAAGGGGAAGCTTTATGAAATTAAAATCAAGTCAGAGAGCGGCTGCAGTTTCTTTTATAATAAGATTGGCAGTTATAATCCCCGTTATGTATGTTATTCTTTATCCGCTTTTTACAATGGTAAGTACATCGCTTCAGTCTCAGTATCAGGCGCTTGACCCGAGCGTTGTATGGATACCTAAGGTTGTAACAGATGAAAATTATAAGAAAGCATTGCTTGCATTAGACTTTTCGAATTCTTTTTGGAAAACAATTGAGGTCAACGTACTCAGTGCTGTTATCGAAGTTGCAACCTGTGCGGTTACTGCCTACGGCTTTGCAAGATTTAAGTTTAAATTTAAAGGTCCTTTAATTGGATTGCTTATTCTAAGCATAATAGTTCCTCAGGAAATGATTGCCGTTCCAACATATCTTCAGCTGCGTTATGCCGATATACTTGGGATTTTAGGACTTTTAGGAAAGTTTGCCGGAGCAGAATTAAGACCTAATCTTATCAATACTCCTTGGTCCTTCTGGCTTCCGTCAATTCTTTCTGTAGGCCTTCGATCCGGATTGTTTATTTTTATCTATATACAGTTTTATAAAGGCTTACCCAAAGAGCTTGAAGAAGCGGCTTATATTGACGGTGCCGGACCTTTTAAAACATTTTTTAAAATAATTGTTCCGTCCTCGGGAACGGCTATAGTAACAGTAACAATTTTTTCAGTTATCTGGCATTGGAATGAATACTTTCTTTCTTCTATTTATTTTTCAAGTAACTTTCCGCTTGCCGTTAAGCTTGCAACATTGGATGAAACAATGAATGTTATGGCTCTTGTTAATTCAGTTACAAACCGAAACGGAATAATAATGGCGGCGTCTTTAATGTTTATCCTGCCTATGCTTATTATGTATATGATTGTTCAAAGAAAATTTGTCAAAAGCATTGATTCTGTAGGAATAGTCGGTTAAAAATTTATAAACTTGGGAGGGCAATATGAAAAAACAAAAAATCATTTTAAGCGTTGTTTCAGTTTGCAGTGCGGCGGCAGTACTTTTAAGTACATTGCCGATGCTCGTAGGAGCAGCGAAGAAAACATCGAACAAACTCGTAAACGGTAACTTCGATTCAGGTGATTTTACCGGTTATGAGGTAAAAAACACTTCTGGAAAGGGAGCGGCGGTTAAAGAGCATAACGGCAGCTTTGCGGCATACCTGCCGGGAAAGAAGAACGGCGGTTCTCCGTCGGAATTATTTGTCAATCAGAAAATTTCACTTAAAGCCGGAGATTATGTCTTTAAATTCAATGCCGATATAGCTTCTTTTGATAAGAACGATAAAAATTACGGCTTGGTTTACGGAATTTATTCTGAGCTCGGCAGCTATAACCGCGGCTATGCTTCCGGTAAACAGTTGGCTGAAAGTGAGAATGTCTCTGTGGTTAACCGTACTGACGGTTCGGCAGTAACGGTTAGAAAAACTTCCTCCGGTAAGCTTACAGACGATTTCAGGATTATTTCTCCTGAACTTAACGATGACTACTCCTATAAAGTTAAGGTTTCGGTTAAATTCACTCTTTTGGAGGATAAAGAAATTTATATTTCTTTAGGTGTTCCTAATGCCGACGCAAGTGCCTATGTAGATGACCTTACTTTAAAATCAAATGACGGAACCGTATTATTCCAAAACGGCGATTTTGAAGATGGCGATTTAAGCGGATATATTGTAGGAAATACCACAGGAAAAGGCGTTACCGTTAAAAAATATAACGGCGGTTACGCTGCGTATCTGCCGGGAAGAGTAGCAGGCAGCAGACCCGAAGAGATGTTTTTAAATCAAAAAATGTCTTTAAAAACCGGAAGCTATATCCTTACCTTTGAAGCTGATATAGCATGCTCCGACCTGACCGATTATTACGGCCTCGCATTCGGAGTGTATACAGATATAGATGCCACTTATAACAGAGGACTTGCTACCGGAAAACAGATCGTTGAAAGAGATAAGGTTACGGTTATTAACCGTACTGATAACAGCACTGTAGCATTCAATAAGACCGGAAATGGGTCGGTCGGAACGGACTTTAAGCTTATTCCGAGTGCTGTCAATGATGATTACTCCTTTAAAGCAAAGGTTAAAATGAAATTTGATGTTTCGAAAGACTCCGACCTTTACTTCTCAATAGGTACAAACAGCGATAAAACAAGCGCCTATATTGATAATATAAGCTCGATAGAAGAGGATAAGTCAAATCTTCTTGAAAACGGCAATTTCGAAGAAGGCGATTTGTCAGGATACAGTTTTATAAATAAAACCGGTAAAGGAATTTCCGTTAAAGAATATAACGATAGTTTCGCGGCATTCTTACCCGGAAGAGCAGGCGGCGGAACCGCTGAAGAAATGTTCTTAAATCAGAAGGTTTCTCTTCCTGAAGGAAAATACACTTTTAGCTTTGATGCTGATCTTGCAGCCGCAAAAGCCGACGCATGGGGTCTTATTTACGGTGTTTATACTCAGCTCGGCGATTTTAACCGAGGATATAACAGCGGAAATCAGTTTGCTGCAAAGGAAAATGTTTCTGTTATAAACAGAGAAACAGGTGCTGATATCGCAGTCAGAAGAACCCAAAATGCCGATAATGCAGACTTTTTAATAATTCCGGATAAAAATGACGACTATTCCTATAAAATAAAAGTTACGGTCAGATTTGAGATTACCGAGGATAAGGATATTTTTATTTCTTTAGGCTGTCATACTTCCGACTCAAGCGCCTATGTTGATAACCTTAAGCTTGCCGTTGATTCAACAGGCGGCGGTGAGGACGAAAGCAGTCCTAACTATAACGGCGGATTTGAACTCGGTAATACAAACGGCTATGTGCTTGCTAATAAATCAAGAATTGAAGTTGTAGGAGCCGCGAAGGCAGAGGATGACGGCAAAGCTGAAATTTCAGGCAATTACGCGGCATATCTTCCGGGCAGACAGGACAGCAATATCACAGGCTCTAATCTTATTAAACAGGTTACATTAGATGCAGGAAAATATGTTATCAGCTTTAATGCAGATATCATTTCCGGCAGTACGGCAGGCCCGGTTGATTTCGGCGTTCATACGGGAGAATGGAATACAAGTTTCCATAGAGGCTATGACCAAAGCAGTAATATAGTAAAAACCGTTAAAATAATCGACCGAAATACCGGTAAGCAAAGCGTTTCATTTACAGAACAGCTGGATAACAACGAAAAAAGCCGCTGCTTTAGAATAGACGCTGTTGCCGACTCGACAATAAACTGTAAGGTTTATGCTTATTTTGAAATAACAGAGGCTATGGTTGCTTCGAAAGAGAATAAGGTTTATTTCTGCGTAAGCTTCCCGACCGGCAACAGAACTACAAGAATGTATCTTGATGATATTCTTTTCGAAAACGGTGAACCCGATCCCGATCCGGAGGATGGGAAAATACTTAAAAACGGTGATTTTGAAAATGGTAATCTTAACGGATATACAGTCGGAAATACGACTGCTGTAACCGATCCCGTAAGAGTTACGGAAGATACTGAAAATCCGAATAACCATGTTGCTTATCTACCTGAAAGAGACGATACAAAAAATAATCCTACAACAAGGTTTATAAATCAGAAAATATCGCTTACTAAGGGCTGGTATGAATGGACCTTTGATGTAAAGCTTGACTATACAAACGGTTACGGACTTGTCTTTGGTGTTTATGATAAATTGAGTGATTTTGTAAGAGGCTATGGTCAGGCGGATAAAAATCAGTTTGCGTCTCAGGCTGACTCATTGATTGTTAATACCGAAACAAATGCAGTTATAATGCCGGGTGTGCTTGAGAGCTGGAATGACTTTATGTTAAGTCAGAGCGGCAGATTTAAAGTAACGGTAAGATTTTATGTTGCAGAAAACAGTAAGGACGCTTACCTATCGGTAGGTATTCCAAACATAGGAGCAAAGGGCTATATTGATAATATGGCTGTTAATGCACTCCCCGATTACTCCCCGGTTGACGAAAGCAAAATAAGAAACGGGGATTTTGAAAAGGGCAATTTGGAGGGCTATATTTACAGTTATGATGTTTCTAAAGAGGATGCTATAAAGATTGTTGATTATAACGGCTCAAAAGCGGCGTATCTGCCAAAACGCAACAACGATATGGGCGGTCCTTACGGAAGATTTTTGAATCAGTCGTTAAAGCTTGAACCCGGAAGATATATTTTGGAATTTGACGCAGATTTTAAAATCGAAACCCCCGAGGCTTACACTTTCTACTACGGAATTTATGAAAAGATTGATTCAAATTATCAGCGCGGACTGGCAACAGGCACGCAGATAGCTTACGCTTCTACCGTAACGGACAGGACAAACGGAAAACCGCTTTACATTTCCAAAAAAAGCGGAAATGAATATTTCTTCTCATTCTCTCAATATAAGAGCGGAGATCTTGTGACATCTCATGTTACGCTTGAATTTGAAATTGAAGAAAGCAAAACGGTTTATTTCTCTGCCGGTATAAACAATTCGGGAGAGTGCGGTTGGCTTGATAATATTAAGCTCGGAATAAATACTAAGGAAAAACCTGTTCCGCAAACATACGATGACCCGAAAACGGTTTATTATGTTGATTTCGAGGGCGAAAAATCTCAATTGCTCGACCACACTTTCCAGCCCTCTCAATACTATGAGCGCTCAACCGATACGGCTCACAGCGGCAAATATTCGGTAAGGTTTAATCCCGAAAGTGCAGACGGTTATAAATATCTGTGCTATACGGATAATAACGGATATAACGTAATGGAACCGAAACTTAAACCGAATACGGCTTACAGGTTCTCATTCTGGTACAATCAGCCGCAGGGCGACCAAAATACGCAGTACGCTTATCAACCGTTAGGACAGTCGCTCCGAGCCGCAAGAGTAAGAAAAGCCGGATGGCAGCAATTTACTTACGATTTCAAAACAGGTGAAAATCCCGAAAGCTATGCAATGAAGACCATATGGATATGCTCCGCTTATTTTGGTAAGGGTTCGTATTTATACTTTGATGATATTAAGCTTGAAGAATTAAGTCCGTCAGTTCTTTCCCTTGATGAAACGGAAACATATTGCGAAGAATTGCAAAATAAAATTCAAAACGGCAGTTTTGAAAAAGATATCAAAGGAACAGTCTGGGAAAGTTTGGGATCTTCTGTTAAGCGTATTAAGGCAACCGAAACCAATAAAGCTGATTCCGGCGATTATTACGCACACTTAAGCGGTAATGCATTACTCAAACTGAAAATTAAAATACGTTCGAATTATATAAATAAATTTGCTTTCAGTTATCGGATGAATAAAGGTACTAACCTGAAGATAGGAATACTTGATAACTCCGGAAATGTTATGCTGCCGATTTCAGGTGCGGAATTCAGTGAATCAAGCCTTATAACTCCATCAGCAGCGGACGGCGAATGGCATAGATTCTGCTATTCGTTCCTGTCCCCAATAGACGGTTATGTTTATTTCTATCTTGAGGGTTCAGGATTGAATATTGACCTTGATGAAGTTTCTCTCTTCAGAAAAACTCAGGGCTATGATGAGGATCCGAATATGATCGGTAAAGTCAAAAACACTTCTGTCACAGATTCTGACGGAGATATAAATATTGACGACGGTTTTGATATTGACGACACTCCGATTTTTGATAATAACGATAAGTCAAAAGATAAACCTGAAAAAGCTGACATTAAGAAAAATTCAAATGTTTTATGGATAGTTGTCGGGTCTGCTGCTGCGGCTGCGGTAATCGGAGGAACAGCGGCACTGATAATTATAAAGAAACGCAAGTGCAAAAAATCTGTTTAGGATTTAAGCATAATGATTTTAAAAGGAGAATGTCAAAATGAAAAAAAGAGTATTGGCAATGCTTTTATCGGCAGTAATGCTTACCGTGCTGTTTTCAGGCTGCGGCAAAGCAAAGAACGAAAGCTCTGATATCGGTAATACCGATGTAACATCAAGTGATGCGAACGATGCCGAAAGCTCGCAGTCGGGTTCTCAGGCACAGTCGGGCAGCAGCTCGCAATCTTCCGGCAATAAAACCGCAGGTATTGATTACAACAGCTTAAAGGGCACAACCGTAAAGGTGCTTATGTGGCGCGATCTTACCGAGCAGGAAAAGAAGACCATAGCTAATTTTGAAAAAGAGTACTCAATGAAGGTCAAGGTTGAATATTCAAATCAAGATAACTATATGACAAAATTGGCTTCACTGGTTTCAACAAACGATTCGCCCGATGTAGGTCTTATAATCAATTCGCAAAACCGTCAGGGCTGTTTCCCGATAGGCGCGGCAACCGTATTCCAAGCTGCAGCTGTAAGTAAACAGGATTTGAACGACAGTTTCTGGGATAAGGACGCAATGAATAATTTCAAAATCAAGGGTAAACCTTATGCCTTTATAGCTTACAACAACTGGTATAATGCTCACGGCGTACTTATGTATAATGCCGATATGTTTAAAAGCGACGGTATTACAAGCCCCTACGATTTATGGAAAGCCGGCAAATGGAACTGGGATACATTAAAATCAACAGCCGAGGCGCTTAAGAAAAAAGGTCATAAGTACGGTATGGTTGTAAATATGGTTTATAACAATATGGCATCTGCCGGAACCGACTTTGTTTCTTACGACGGCTCAACCTTTAAGAGCACTATAACCGACGCTAAGACAGTTAAGGCATGGACATTTAACGCACAAATGGTTGAGGCAGGTTTACAACCCGTTTACGGCACAGATACAAATGCTTTCCAGGCCGGCGAAGCCGGTATGTTCAGCACGAACCTCTGGACTATGCGTAAGGACGGCTTACTTAACACCTGCAAGTTTGAGGTTATGTGCGTACCGTATCCGTCCCCTGCCGGCGAGGATCCGATTATCGTTGCGGGTTCAAATCCGTTTGCTATTCCGAAGGGCGCTAAAAATCCTGTCGGAGCCGGCGTGTTCTTGAGATATTTACTTGATTCAGCAAACAACGGTAACTTTTCTGACATTGCAATCAACCCCAAAATGGAAGAAGTATTCAATTATCTTAACCAAAAGGGACTCAAGAAAAAGTTTATGATATCCAGCGGCGTTATAGGTTATTCAAACCTTACCTCACTTAACGCGCTTGTTAACGAACTTAATTCAACAACTGCAAGTCAGGTAACAACAGTATTGCAGAAAAACAAATCGCTGGTTGATAACACCGTAAAATCGATAAACAGCAAGTTGAAATAACCTTATAAGGTGAGGCTATGAAAAAATATATTAAATTTATATCCGGAGTTTTAGCGCTTTGTATCCTTACTGCTACGGTTTGCGGGTGCGACAAAAACAACGGAGCTTCGACGGTGAAGAAACCGTCGAAGCCGCAAACCGCGGATTCATCCGACACCTCATTTGATAATTCATCGGATAATACGTCATCGGATGACGATACAAGCATTGATATATCCGATGACTTTGATGACCTTGATTTTGATATTGACTTTACAACAAATCAGGTATTTACTTTCGCAAAAACCGCGGTAAACAGTAATATTAAGGGTACGGGCGGTATATTACCCTGCTGGTGGTACTTCCCCGACAGCACAATAGACGGCGGATACAGTGAAAGCGATATTCAGATAGCGGTTGAACAACTGAAAAATATGAAAGTTTCAATAGTCCGCTGCCTTTCTTTCCAACCGGGATATGCGTGGGATGAGGCAAGCAGCAGCTATAACTGGGACAGCGTTTATATGAAAGCCTTTTACCGCTACGCAAAGGTGCTTAAAGATAACGGTATGGAAATCGTTATCAACCCGAACCGTAACCTTGCCGACCCGCAGGCGGGCGAGCCTGTCTGCACTCCTTTTAAAAAGGCGAGCGACGCTAAAAATGAGGATGAATATAACCGACTTTACGGCGAATGGGTCGTTGAACTTATAAAGGAAGTTATTGTTAAACGCGGCTTTACGAATATCAAGTATTTAATGTACAATACCGAGGCGAATAATATAGGCGACGTCAAGGCGGATAATGAGGCGGCTTATTTTGCCGAGCATAAAAAGTATTTTGATTTATATATGGGCCGCATAAAGGCTTCCGATAAAGCAATGCGCGAGGCGGGAGTGCGTAATTATCTCAAAATTGTAGGTCCTAATGCCGTAACCGCTCCGACAGCCAAGGGCTATGAAAAGTATTGCGGTAAGCGCTGGCTTGAATGGGCGGTACAGTACGGAAACGACTGTATAGATATTTATTCGGCGCATTTCTACGCCTATCTGCCCGATTATACCCAAGACGCATACGGCGATTTACTCAAGCAGGAGCAGGAATTTGTTGAAATAGTAAAGCCGACAGGCAAAGAGTTTTGGCACGATGAATTTAATACGATGAAGCAAGGTTATTCAACTGCTACGGAAATTGAAGACGATCCTTTGAAGTCTGCTACATTAGCGTCAATGGTTCTTGCAATGTATGAGGGCGGCGCTCAAAGCTCCTTGCTTTGGTATCTTTTTGATGTTAAATGGCCGGAATCCGACCTTACCGCTCCGCCCGAAAGATTTGAGGGTATTCATTACGGCGGCGTTTGCCCTGTAAGCTATGAATCGACAATACCGTATACATCTTACTATATGTGGTGCGCTTTGGGGAATGCTGTCAAAACAGGAGATACTGTTTATTCCGGCACTTCGGACGGCGAAAACTTTCACTCAATGCTTTTTAAGCATGCGGACGGAACCTACAGCATTGTTGCTGTTAATATAACGTGGGATAAAACCAATGTAACCTTCAAGCTGCCTATGTCGCTTAACGGCAAGGAATTTACAAAAACCGTGTATGACCCTACCACGGTAACTCCTACTACCGAATATAAGCCGCTTGAGCCGACGGGCGCCGTAAAGATTACAAACAGTTTTAAAGACACGATAGGTTCATATCAGGTTGTGATTTATAATCAAAAATAAAACGGGAGGTAATGAGAATGAAACTTAAAAAATCAATTTCTTTAATTTTAACCTTGGCATTGGTTCTTTCAGCGTCAGTTGCGGTTTCCTCGTTTAATATCAGTGCAAATACAGGCGGAAACCTTATAAGCGGCGGTGATTTTGAGGGCAGCGATCCCCTTGGAAATTTTTACAGTACAACCGGTGAGTCAAATTCAGCTTCGGTTGTAGAATATCAGTTTGATAACGGAAGTACGGCAAATAAGGCGGTAAAGCTTATGCGTACCGCCGAAGACGACCCGTATGGCAGAGCGATTAGCTATGATCTTAAAAAATTAAATCTTTCAGCAGGGTCATATAAGCTTACGTTTGACGCAGATATTACAAATACAAATTCTAATGCCTATGCTTTTTATTACGGTATTTATAACGGAACATATGATAAATACGGTATGTTCTATTCTAATGAAATAGACAGTTCCAATAAAGATATAGTAACAACCGTTGCTGCAAATACATTTTTGGAAAGAGCAACCGGCAGCTTAAACGGTGTTGCCGCATATAACGATAAGAATAATAAAGGCACACGACTTTCTTTTTCAAAAGCAACAGGTGATACGGCGAAAGCAAAAATAGTTCTTGAATTTTCTGTTGACGGCACAGAAGAAAATCTCTATTTTTCAGCCGGAGTAACTAAAGGTGTAACCGCTTATATAGATAACGTTGCTTTGGTTTCAACCGAAAGAATTACAGACGGAGTGCTTGCAACCCCTAACTCTGATTTTGAAGAAGGCAATTTAACCGGATTTGTTGCAGGAAGCAATGTTAAGATTGTAAGTGAGCCGGTTAATGAAACCGATTCAACAACATTTACAGGCTCTGCCGCTTATCTCGGACCGAGAACAGGAGCTGCGTCAAGTAACATAACCTATGCAATGACAATTCCTGCAGGAAAATATAATATTTCGTTTGATTTGGATGTTTTTGCAGGAACAGTAGGCGGTAATATAATCGTAGGCCTTTATAAAGGAACCCCCGACACATCATATAACAGAGGCTATGCAAATACCAACGACCTTATTGCTGCTCCTAAGGCTTATGACAAGTCAACTTCCTCATTATATTCTTATGCCGAAGATTATAAATGGGGCAAAGGTACTGTTATTAAATTTGCAAATACAGGCGACAATAAGAATTTAAAGTTTGTATCTGATTTTGAAGTGACAGAAGAGACGACGGCATTTTTGGGAATAGGATTTATCTCAGATTCTACCGACTATGCTTATCTTGATAATATCAAGGTAACAGCTGCCGATTCCGACGAGCTTCTTACAAACGGTAATTTTGAATACGGCTCGCTTTACGGATATACCTATTCTTACGGAACAAAAAATCCGACTGCAGCAGACAGAATAACTGTTTCCGACGGAAAGGCACATATACCCGCGAGAACAACCGTAGGCGGTGCATACGGAAGATTTCTTAATCAAGCTGTAGAACTTGAGGCAGGAGACTATATTTTCAGCTTTGATGCGGATATAACATACGGTACTGCTGTTGGCAATGTTTATTTTGCAGTCGGAGACAGTTTGGAAAGTGGCTTAGAAAGAGTTCTTACAAGTGCTATCGGTACTTCTTCTGCCTCATTTACCGTCGGCGGAATTTCTAATGCAGTTAAGTATTATGACAATATAAAGAAGACCGGCGCTTTTAAACTTGAAAATACCGACTGCAATATAAGCGGAAATGCAAAGATATACTTAACGCTTGCTGAAAAGAAAACGGTTTATTACTCTATCGGAATAAATGATATTAACACGGCGGCGGATATTTACAATCTTTCTCTTAAAAAATCCGATAATTCCAAAATTGAGCTTACCGAAGTTCCTGCAACAGGAATGTTTAACGCCTCAAGAACTATGGATGAAAACTATTTCATTCCCTACGGCGGAGCAGTGTCAAAAGACGGTACTATCATTAACAAGGATATAGCAGGTTGGTTCAATACAGCAAGCTATAAAAATCAGGAAATTAACACTGTTTACTTCAAAAAGCCATCTGCCGACGGCATAACCACCTTCGGTGCAAGCTATAAAGCGGACGAGGATACAACCAAGAACGGTTTACAGTTCGGCTCTTATACCGAAAGCGTAAAAGGTAAGGAATTTTATACTCTTATTATAAGAGATAAAGTTGCGTCAGCAGTTAACGCTCTTACAACCGAGCAGAAAACTGCTATGGTAAATAAGTATCTTAACTGGAATTCTTCCCTCGCAGATAAATGGGGCAGATTGACTGTTGACGGAACCGGATATGAAATAAAGGTTGTAAAACAGAACAATTATATGTGGAAAGACGCTGATACCGATAATACCAAGCTTCAGTATGCTGTAAGACTTTACGGCGACTACAAGAACACAGAGCTTGGCAATAAGAATTTCTCGGCAATCGGATTCAGCAAGACAGGAGAGACAATTTCATTTGCAGATTCTTTTATAACCGCGTCTTATAACGGTCTTGCGGGCTGAGAAAGGAGTTGTTTATATTATGAAAAAACTTTTTGTTAAACCCGAAATCGAAATTATCAATTTAAACAACGGCGACGTAGTTTGCGCATCTTTAGGCGATGACGGTGCAAACGGCGGCGGAGATCCCGAAGAAATCCCGGAAGTCTGAATATGAAAAAGCTAATTATTCCATTGATAGTTTTTGCCCTTGCCGCAGTATTATTCTGCGGCTGCAAGGGCAAAAAAGGCAGCGGTAAAGCAAGTGAAAATAACACTGAAATAAATAACAGCTCTTTCGTTGCCAAATCATCGGAGACAGGGTCGGTTTCCGATGCTCAAAAGGAAAACAGCACCGTTACGGTGTATGATGAAGTTAATGCCAATGGCAAGGCGGAGGATATTGATTCTCCGTCTGCCGAAAGCAGTAAAACAGGTTCGGGCAAGGCCGATTCGTCGGCAGGCTCAAAAGAAAGCAATGAAACAAAGCCTGAAGAAAACAGTTCAAGTGAAAACAGACCGTCCGACAGTAAATCCGATAAGGATTCCATGTCGGGGTGGAGTATCTGGCAATAATTTTTTTAAGAGGGCAGCAGTATTAAGCTGCTGTCCTTGTTTTAAATTTGAAAACATATCGCTTAAACGATTTAACATATAAGCCTTTAATTAAAGGTGCAGAATTTTTGGGGGACATAAGATGATTTTTAAAAATAACATTGAGCATATTGAAAAATTTGATGTTGTTGTAGCGGGCGGAGGAGTAGCCGGCTTTGCCGCGGCAGTTGCCGCGGCAAGAAACGGCGCAAATACCGCATTGATAGAAGATCAGGGCGCACTCGGCGGAATTCTTACCCTCGGGTTAAATCCTGAAATAGGAATTTTTTTCGCTTATAAAAAACAGGCTGTTGCGGGAATAGGGTGGGAGCTTTGCAAACGGCTTGAAAAACAGGGCTTTGCCGAAATTCCTGATTTCAGCGTTATAGATACGCGATCCGGCGGGTCAAAATCCAATGTTAAAGTCAACTCTTCTATGGCACAGGTGGAAATGAACAGAATGTGTATTGAATCGGGGGTAAAGCTGTTTTTCCATACAAAGGTAATAGCCGCTGATTTGGAGGAAAACAGGATAGTCCGTCTAATAGCTGCTGAAAAATGCGGTCTTGCAGGTTTTGAGGCCGATGTTTTTATAGATTGTACCGGCGACGGTGACTTAGCAAAGGTCAGCGGTGCCGAAATGTATGTTTCGGATGTTTTACAGCCCGGAACTTACGGTTACACATTCAAATGCAACAATTTATCTGAGCTTAAAGACAGCGAGCTTCGCGCAGATTTTAACAAATGTAAGGAAAACGGCACGATAAAGCACGGAGATTATTGGCCTGAATTTCACGGAACAATCTTAGGCTTTTTAAGAGGAGGCGGTAACAACGCCAATCATATAAATATGGATTATTCTGACGCAAAGGGTCAGACAAAGGCGGAAATTGACGGCAGAGAATCGATGGCGCGCATGATGAATTTTGCGGAACAGCACGCTGATATAACTTTATATTCATCTGCCGCTTATACCGCACCGAGAGAAACAAAGCGAATAGTTTGCGACTATACAATTACAATTCCCGATTTCATGACGGGGAAAATATTTGAAGACTCTTTGGCTTACGGATATTATAATATGGATCTACATACTTTGGCAAACACAGACGGAAATCGTCCTTTTGCATTGGATGAGAAATATGAAAAACTTCCCGACGGTGTTGTTCCGACAATTCCGTTAAAAGCTCAGACTGTCAAAGGAATTTATAATCTGCTTACCGCCGGACGCTGTATATCAGGCGTCAGAGAGGTTTTAGGCGCTTTAAGAGTAAAATGCCCTTGCATGAGCGGAGGAGAAGCGGTCGGAACCGTTGCGGCACTGACAGAAAACGGAAATGTAAGAGGCGTAGATATTGATAAGGTTAAAAACACCTTACGAAAAAACGGAGCAATAGTTCCCGACAGTTCGATTTTCAAACCGAAAGGATAAAAGTTCATGAAAAATCAGGTAATAAAAGCAGCTCTGTTTGATTTAGACGGTGTAGTCGTTTTCACCGATAAATATCACTATTTGGCATGGAAAAAATTAGCCGATGAAAACGGTTGGGATTTTGACGAACAGATAAATCAAAGGCTTAAAGGAATTCCCCGCTTAGCTTCATTGGAAGAAATATTAAAGCATAATAATACCGATTTACCGTATAAAGAAAAAGAACGGCTTGCAAATATAAAAAATGATTATTATGTAAAAATGCTTGAAAATCTCGATGATAACGATATATTTACCGGCGCTCCCGAATTTATTAAATCTCTGCGGGAAAAGGGTATAAAAATCTCGCTTTGCTCGTCAAGCAAAAATGCCGAATTTGTTCTTGATAAGCTGGGATTGATGCCGCTTTTTGACGCCGTTATAACCGGAAAAGACATTGTAAATGCAAAACCCGATCCCGAGGTGTTTCTGAAAGGCGCAGAAAAATTAGGGGTTTCAAGATTTAATTGTGCCGTATTTGAGGATTCTAAGGTCGGAATACAGGCAGCAAGAAAAGCGGGTATGAAATCAATCGGTGTAAAAAATAAAGAAGAAACCTATGAGCTCTCACATCAATTTATTAACGCTTACTCTGAAATAGATATTGACACATTTATAGAAACTGGTAAAATAAATAAAATGCCGCTGTCCAAAACCGCACTGATAGAAAAAGGTTTTGACAGAAAAGAAATAAATCATTTTGAAAGCCTTTTCGCTCTCGGAAACGGTTATCTGGGAATGAGAGGTACCTATGACGAACAGACCGACGGAGAGGTCGGCGGAATGTATATAAACGGGGTTTTTGCCACCGAACAGTATAAACATCTTGTGAAATTCAAAGGATATGCAAAACAAAATGAATTCACGGTTAATCTTTCCGATTGGAGGATTTTCAATGTTTATGCGGACGGCGAGCAGGCATCATTATTAAGCGATAATATCTCCGATCATGAAAGGCGTCTTGAATTTTTAACGGGAAAACTAACAAGAAGCTTTGTATTTTCAACAAAATCCGGCAAACAGATTAAGGTGGAAAGCATAAGGCTTTTGAACCGCATGGAAGTGCATGGTGCCGAGATTTGCTATAAGGTATCGCCTATTAACTTTTCAGGTGAAATTCGGGTCGATTCTGTAATAATTAAAAATACAAAACTCAAAAACAAATTCAACACTGAAACGGTATGTGAATCTTTTAAGGATAATGTTTATACTATAAATCAAACTGTTTTGACAACGGGACAAAAAATAAGTATGTCGGTTGCACATTCGGTTGAGGGCAAAAGCTACACAGTTTCTGATAACAACACCGCGGAAAAATATACATTCAGTGTTGTTTTCAAACTTGACAAGGGAGAAAGCGCAGAGGTTATAAAATATGCTGCTTTTGCAGGAACTGTCGATGAAATTGAAAAGCTTGGTTCATTTACCGAAAATCTTGCAAAGAAAAACCGCGAAAAAGGCTTAGAATTCTTTATAAAAGAGCAGGCAGAGTTCTGGGAAAATCACTTTAAAAAAGCCGATATAAAAATAGAAGGAAATCCCTCTGATCAACAGGCGGTCAGATACAGCCTTTTCCAATTAAAGCAACAGCTTGCAACCATAAACAGCTGTTCGATCGGAGCAACCGGTCTTACAGGTCCTGGGTACAGCGGACAGGTATTTTGGGACACTGAAATGTATTTAATGCCTTATTATAATTTTACCGATCCGTATTCTCAAAAGGAACTTTTGATGTACCGATACAGAATTCTTGACAAAGCAAGAGAAAGAGCAAAGGAATTTGATCTGCACGGCGCAATGTATGCTTGGTGCAGTATCGACGGCGAAGAAACAAGCGTTGTATACGAAGCTTCAACCGCCGAATATCATCTTAACAGCGATATTGCCTATTCGGTATGGAGATATGTCGACTCAACCGGCGATATGGATTTTCTTTATAATTTCGGAGCCGAAATAGTGCTTGAAACCGCACTTTTTATGTCATTAAGAGGAAAATTTATTGAGGCAAGGAAAGGAAAATTCTGTATTAACGCAGTTTGCGGTCCTGATGAATATGCGTGCGGAGTAAACAACAATTTTTATACAAATCTTACTGTCAAAAGACATTTTGAGTATGCCTTGGAAATTCTTGAAAATATGAGAAATAATGTTCCCGAACGCTTAACCGCACTTATGGAAAAAATCGGGTTTACTTCAGATGATGAAAAAAGAATAAAAAAAGCGGCTCAAAATATGTATCTGCCTTATAACGAGGAATATAAGATATATATGCAGGATGACTCATTTCTTTACGAAGACCCTGTAGATATGTCAAAAATACCGATGAATGTGGATCTCAGAGGTCTTTATCATCCATTAGACCTTTGGCGCTTACAGGTATCTAAACAGGCAGATGTGTGCCTTGCGACCTTTTTGCACGGCGATTTTTTCTCAAAGGAGCAAAAGGAGCGCTGTTATGATTATTACGAAAAGCGCTGCAATCACGGTTCTTCTCTTTCACCGGCTATTTATTCAATTTCTGCTGCGGAGCTTGACAGACCCGAGGCATATGAGTTTTTCCGCTATACGGCTTATATGGACCTTTATGACTTTAAAAACAACACCTCAAACGGTATACATATTGCCTGTAACGGCGGTGTATGGATGTCGGTGATAAACGGGTTTCTTGGCATGAGGCACTATAAGGATGGCTTGCATTTTGAGCCTAAAATACCTGCGGCTTGGGACAAATATTCTACTGATATAACCTATAAAAATGCTTTGATCTTCATTGAGGTATCACATTACAAAACTGTTTTTACATTGAAATCAGGCGATAATATCAGACTTGATATTTCAGGAAAAACCGTTGAGCTTACAATGGAAAACAACAGGTTTATCTTTAAGAGTTAAATTAAAGAAAGTATAAAATATTTAAATTCAGGTGTTTCCTGATGTAATTAAAAAATCAAATGGGTGATTCAGATGTCAGAAAAATTTAAAAATACACGTGATATTTTGCATCGTAATCCGGAAAATCCTATTATTACCGTTGAGGATTTTCCTATCTCGTCAAATGCAGTTTTTAATTGCGGACAGACAATGTACAACGGACAAACTGTTTTACTTATAGCAGCCTTTTATAAGGAAAGAAATTCAAACGGAAGTCTTACGGGAATTCATGTTGCGAGAAGTGATGACGGAATTCATTTTGAAATTGAAAAAGAACCTTTTTGCGATAAAAGAAATTGGGCGGGAGACAGCTCGTTAAATGTCGATTGCTGGGTAATAGATCCCAGAATAACAAAAATCGGGGATACTTATTATATTGTAAGACCTGCTCAGGTCCCGGATGTCGGACCGGCTGCAATTTTGGAAAAAACAAAGGATTTTAAAACATGTGAGTTTGTTGAGTGCATTGCCTTACCTTCAAACAGAGTACCGTGCCTGTTCCCAGAAAAGATAGGTGATTACTATGTTAGGCTTGACAGGCCGTATAATATACACGAAAAGGAAGACCCTAAGTATATTCCGGACACCGATTTGTTAAAAGCTGGTATATGGATTTCATATTCGCCCGATCTGATTTTTTGGGGAATGCACAGGCCTTTGATTTATCCCGATTCGATTTCTGATTATGCAAATTGGAAAATGGGACCAACACCGCCTATAAAAACAAAGGACGGATGGCTTGAAATAATCCATGGTGTTATTAAAGAAAAAGGTGAATTTTGTTATTCCATCGGAGCTATGCTTCTTGATTTGAATGACCCCAAAAAAATTATCGGAGTTTTAAAGGATTGTATTTTAACACCAACCGAACCTTATGAAAAGGACGGCAGGGTGAAAAATGTGGTTTTTCCTTGCGGTGCAATAGCGGATGAGGAAAACGATAAAATCAGAATTTACTACGGTGCCTGCGACGAATGTATAGGCTTGGCGGAAGGCACTCTCAGTGAGCTTTTAGACGAATTAAAAAAATAGATTTCAAGGAGAATGGCAATGAGGGAAATTATTTCACTTAACGGGAGATGGAACTTTTTCAAGGGCGATATTGAAATACCTCGCCCCGTAGATAAAGGAGCAACCCTTATACAATGTAAAAATGAGAGAAAGCACATAGGTCCTGCCGCTTACTACTATTTTGACAAACCCGACTGCTACTATGCCGAGAGAGAAATGCATAATGAAGGCTGGCGTTTTGTCACAATTCCTCATGACTATATACTTCTTCAGGATAATGATAAAGCTCAGAATAACGCACACGGTTATCTAAAGTATGAAAATGCTTGGTACAGAAAAGAGTTTTCACTTGATAAGGAAAAATATGAGGGAAAGCGAATTTTCATTCAGTTTGACGGTGTTGCTACACACTGTGAGATATATCTTAACGGAAGTTTGATGAAACGAAATTTTTCTGCTTATAACGGCTTTGAAATAGATATTACCAATAATGTTTATTTTGACAGGCACAATATTATTGCAGTTTATGTAAATACCGAAGAATTTGAGGGATGGTGGTATCAAGGCGGCGGAATATACAGAGATGTAAGACTTGTGATTACAGATCCCGTTTACATCGCAAGATACGGTGTTTATGCACCGTATGAAAAATTGACTGATAATAATTGGAAAATAAACTTTCATACAACTGTTTGCAATAAACAGTATGTTTCCGCTGAAATCACCGTTGTAAACTATTTGATTGACAGTAACGGCGGAGCTGTTGCTGCTGCCGAAACAACAGCAAGGATCGATGAGTTTTCCGAGAAATGTGTTGAGTCAGAGGCTTTGATAAGCAATCCTAAGCTTTGGAATATTGATACTCCTAATTTATATACAGTCAAAACCGTTATTTTGAAAGACGGTGAACCAATAGATGAAAATAATATAAAAATCGGTTTTAGAACGTATGAAATATCAGCCGAAAAAGGATTATTGATTAACGGAGTAAAAACAATAATTAAAGGCGTCAATGCCCATCAGGATTACGGTATGACCGGTATTGCCGTTCCGAAAAATATAAACAGATATAAAATCGATTTGCTTAAGGAAATGGGTGCAAACGGTTACCGAACGAGCCATTATGAACAAACTGCCGATATACTTGATGCTTTGGACGAAAAAGGTTTTATAGTTATTGATGAAACAAGGTGGTTTGAAACTACCGCTGAATCATTTGAATATCTAAAAGATCTTATAATGCGCGACAGAAACCGTCCGTCTGTATTTTTCTGGTCAACCGGTAATGAAGAACGAACCCATATAACCGATGTAGGCAAAAAAGTTCATCGAGAAATGGTTGAATTCATAAGAAAATTGGATAATACACGGTTAATTACTACCTGCGAGGACAAGATACCAACAGAATCAAAGGTTTTTGCGGACTGTGATGTAATTGCGCTTAATTACAACCTTGAAAGCTACGACGCGGTACACTCCGCTTATCCCGATAAGGCAATAATGGCTTCGGAATGCTGTGCAACAGGTACTTCAAGAGACTGGTTTTTTCCGACATCTCAAGGTCTGATTAAAGAAAAAGATGTTGAAACAAACAGTTGGTATCAGGCAAGGGAAAAGACATGGAAGCATTTAATGGAGAGGTCTTATGTTATCGGCGGTTATCAGTGGGTCGGTTTCGATCATCGCGGCGAATCGGAATGGCCGCGGATTTCTTCGGCATCCGGAGCATTTGATTTGTTTTTACAAAAGAAAAGCGCTTTTTATCAGAACAAATCTCATTGGACTGACGAGCCTATCATTCATATTGTTCCTCATTGGAATTTCACAGGTCTTGAAGGAACGCCGATTGATATTGATATTTATACAAATTGCGATGAAACTGAGCTTTTTTTAAACGGAAAATCGTTTGGCAAACAAAGCATCGAGAAATACTGTCATGGGCATTATACTGTTGATTATGTTCCGGGAGAATTAAAGGCGGCAGGGTTTAAAAACGGCAAAAAAGTGTGCGAAGATTTACGCTTAACATCCGGTAAAGCATGTAAACTGCAATTAAAGCTTGAAAACAGCTTTGAGATTAACGGTGTTGATTTGGCGCTTTTTACATGTTATTGTTTAGATGAAAACGGTATTGTTGTTCCCGATGCTGCCGAATATGTTTATTTTACTACTGATGAAAATGCTGAAATAATCGGTACAGGCTCCGACGAACGAGACTGTAAATGCGTTTCTGATTCTGAAAGACAAATGTTTGCAGGCAAAATTTCTGTTGCGGTAAAGCCTAAATTCGGAGCCGAATCATTCAGCGTTTATGCCGGAAGCAACGCTTGCGGTTATGCTGTTTTTACATTTAAAAAATAAAGTGAAATATAAAGGTGGAAGTTTTAAATGAAAGCTTTTGACCAAAGCAGTACGGTTGTTCACGGCTTGCCTGTCCCGATAGAGGCAGATTACAGAAAGCACAAAAATGTCGGTTTTTCTGGACTTTATCACTATCATGACTATTATGAGTTGATTTATTGTATCAGCGGAGAGTTTAAAGTTCTTACGTATGAAAAATCTTACTGTCTGAAAACCGGAGATATGATTTTCGTCAACACTAATATGCCTCACGGTATTGATTTTTTAACACCTAATTCAGAACAATATTTTATAAAGTTTTCTCAGTCGGTCTTATTTCCGTACGGAGATAATTCTGTCTGTCGTGCTCACTTTTTGGCTTTGCTTGCCACATTTAAGGATTTGGAATATATTTCTTCCGAGCAACTTAACGGAATAGATATCGGAACGATTTTTAAAAAGACGGTTGCAAATTTCAAAAGCGAGGAATTCGGTTATGAATTTCTTATGCGAGCGGGAGTTCTTGAAATAATGACCTATGTTTTCAGAATTTGCGGCAATGATTGCAACAGTGCATTGATTTATACTGATTCTGAATTTCCTACAAAAGAAGTGGAGCAGTATATCAACGAAAATTTTCAAACCCTGACTCTGACAGAAATTGCAAAGCATTTCTCATTCAGCTACAGTTATTTTTCTAAAAAGTTTTTGGCTGCTTTCGGTGTTCCTTTTAAAAACTATCTCACAAGAATCAGAGTCAATGAATCCATGAGACTTCTCAGCGAATCAAAGCTGAGTATTGCTGAAATTGCTGTTACAGTAGGTTTTTCTTCCAGCAGTCATTATATTGAATCATTCAGAAAGCAAAAGGCAATGACGCCTGCCAAGTTCAGGCATAATACCAAACAGAGTTAGGTTGAAAACAGAAAAATCACAAAGATAAGGTGAAAAATATATAAATGGAAAGTCGGTCGCTTTTTACGGTTCTTCTATTACCCACGGAGCTTGGGTGACTAGACCGGGTTCCGCATATATACCGTATATTATTATAACAAGACCGGATTATTGGACTGAACCCGGAAATAATGAAAAACGCAATAAAATTATCTATGATACATATAAGTATGCTGAGAGAAACGGTGACAGCAGGGTGTATTTTATTGACGGTAAGACATTGTTCGGCGGCGAATATTACCGTAACTGCACTAAGGATGGTTGCCATCCAAACGATTTGGGAGCTTACCGTATGGCACAAAAAATAGGACCTGTGGTGGCAAAATCTATCGGCATCGAAAAGAAATTATTGCATGATTGCCAATATAAGGAGTATTTTAAATGAGAGATCTTCAGGAAAATGTTATTTCATCCGTAAATCAGAACGATAAGCATTTCTATACTTACGGCAAAGGAAAATTTAAAGTTATGTTTGTCGGAAACTCAATTACCAAACATCGTCCCGTATCAGAAAATTGGAACAGAGACTGCGGAATGTGGGCTTCATCACCGGAAAAGGATTATGTTCATCAATTGATTAAAACAATGGAAAGGGAATTAAGTCGTAAAATATCTTACAGTATTGTAACCGCAGCGGATTTTGAACGGCAGTTTGATACGGTATCTATCGATAGCCTGTATAATGAAGCCAAAAACTATAATCCTGATATTATGATTATGTTTTTCGGCGCAAACGTGCCGAAAGAATATGACGCTTTACCTGATTGTGAATTCGGTAGAGCTTATGAAAAACTGCGGAATTATTTAACCGGAGATAATACTCTTGTTTTCCATTCTCAGGGCTTTTATATAAGACCCGTGCTTGATGAAGAAAAAGAATCGGTTGCGAAAAAATACGGCGACACTTTTATAAATATCGAAAATATCCGCAATCGTGAAGAAACGCACGGACTTGCCAATCACCCAAACGATACCGGTATGAAAGAGATAGCAGATACTTTTTGGCAGGCAATTAAACCGAAGATTAAAACAACCGTATGAGATGAGGAATAAAAAGTATGAATAAATTGTTTAATGACGGCGAATTATCACTCGGTGTAAACTATTGGGCATCAAATGCTGCTACAAGAATGTGGACAGAATGGGATGAAAGCGTAGTAGAAAATGATATAAAAAATCTTTCGGCTATCGGATGCGAATATTTGAGAGTTTTTCCGTTATGGTCGGACTTTCAACCCGTAATGGTTTTGCGCTCTAATTGCTTTAAGGGCGGATATAAAAGAGGGTATGCGTTTATAGGTGAAAAGCCGCTGCCGTATACCGAAGCCGGCAGGGCAGGCGTTGACGAAACAATGATGGAACGCTTTGAAACGCTTTGTGATATAGCCGATAAATATAAAATGAAAGTTATAGTACCGCTTATCAACGGTCATATGACCTTCAGAATATATAATCCGCCTGCGGTTGACGGTCTTGATCATTTTACTGATCCGGAATCTTTAATGTGGCAGGGAAAATTTGTTCATTATTTTGTAAAGCGTATGAAAGACCATCCGGCAATTTGCGCTTGGGAAATAGGTAATGAAAGCAACTGCCTTTCGGCTGCCGATGACAGAACAACCGCTTGGTCGTGGTCTGCATTTATTACCGACGCTATTCGTGCCGAGGATAATACCAGACCCGTTTGTTCGGGAATGCACAGTCTGGCTCTTAATTATTCCCGTAAAGACAGTTGGACCTTTGAAGATCAGGCAGAGCTTTGCGATGTACTTACTTCACACCCGTATCCAATGTGGAGATCATATGTGAACTGTGATCGTCCTAACACACTGCGCTGGACTCTTTTAACACCTGTGGAGAATCAATTGTTTGCGGATGTTTCAAATTCAGAAGCATTTGTCGAAGAGGTCGGAACACTCAGAAGAACATTTTCTACTTTTGAGGCGCTCGGGGATAATTTGCATAATGTTTTATGGCTGCTTTGGGGTAAAAACGCAAGGGCACTGCTTTGGTGGTGCGCGTTTGATCAGACAAAAATGGAATTCCCTCCTTATGATTGGGATGAGGCAGGTATGGAGCATGGCATTATGACTGCAGACTATAAGGTCAATCCGACAGGGCGTGCGATATCTGATTTTGCTGCATTTAAAAACAGCTGTCCGATAAAATCATTACCTGAGCCTAAAGAAAAGGCGGTATGCATACTTGGACGCGACTGTAAGCTTTATGAGCTTTCACATAGTGCAGGCGTATTGGCGGCTCAAGCGGGACTGCCGATCAAATTCACATACTGTGAGTCGGATATACCGGATTCAAAGGTGTATCTGATACCGTCTGCCATAAGAAAAGGCGGATTAAACCGTGCGGCATATAAAAAGCTTGCCGAAAGGGTTGAAAACGGAGCAACGGTATATATGTCATTCAGCTACAACACCTGTATACCGCTTATGGAAGAATTCTTCGGACTTGAAATTGAGAGCCGTGAGCAAATCAGCGGCGCTTCAAGCATCAATATACAGGGTATTCCTGAAATTAAGGTTAATACAAAGTACAAATTTACAATAAAATCCCATGGTGCCGTGCCGATTGATTCGGAGGGTTTTGTTTGGGAATTCAAACGCGGTAAAGGCAGAGTAATAACTGTTGCAGTACCGTTTGAAATGCTTATGCTTGAAAGTAAGGGCAGTTATCAAAAATATCCGGCATTTGAACTTTATCGAATGATTGGCAAGGATATAGTTGAAAAGAATATTCTTTGCAGTACTGACAGTGAAGTTATAATTACGGAGCATCCGGAAAACGAAAATACGGTTTATGCTATTGTTTGTAATTGCTCACCTGATAAAAAGCAGGTGAAACCGATCGTTAAGAGTGGTTGGAAAATTGATAAAATATATTCTGATTTTGCTGAGGTTAAAGAAGAAAACGGCGTAATAAATATGCCGAATAACAGCGGCGCACTTTTGGTTTTGAAAGCTGATTGATATGATTAAAATTGTAAAAGAAAACCGAGTTTCGAGAACATACAGAGGCGGAACTAACATTGACAGATTTTTCGGCAAGGAAAACCCTAAAAACTCATATTATCCGGAAGATTGGACAGCTTCGGTTACTTCTGCATATAACAGCACAAACGGGAAAACCGAGGGTCTTGGCATCACTTGTGACGGTGAAAAAATCACGGATTTGGTAGCAGGCGACAACTTCTCAATTCTTGTAAAATTACTTGATTCGGCAGAAAGACTTGTAATTCAGGCGCACCCAACAGTCCCGTTTGCAAAGCGATTTTTAAACAGCAACTACGGCAAAACTGAATGCTGGTATTTTCTTGATTGTGCCGATGGAGCTTGCGTTTATATCGGTTTTAAAGAAGGAGTTTGCAGAAAAGACTGGGAAAATTCATTTTATAATAATGATTCCGAAAAAATGCTCTCAATGCTGCACAGGCTGCCGGTTAAAAAAGGTGATTTTGTATTTGTAGACGGCGGCGTTCCGCACGCCATAGGTGCAGGTTGCTTTATGATCGAGTTGCAGGAACCGAGCGACCTGATGGTTGTTAACGAAAGATTTACTCCGTCAGGCCGAGAAATACCGGAGCAGCGCCTTCATATGGGACTCGGATACGAAAAAATGTTTGATGTATACGATTATACAGGCTATTCGTTTGAGGAATTGAAAAAGAAATACTGCCCCGAAAAGAAAAAGCTTGCCGAAAACCTGTATCAGATATTAGGCAGTGATTTGACTGATAAATTCAGTATGTATTTATTAAAGCACAATGCATTGCTTAATACAAATACAAAATACCGCATTGCTATTGCAGTATCAGGCAGCGGAACTGTCAATGGAGTACATGTTAAAAAAGGCAATCGTATTTTTATAAAAGATGAAAAAAGCATATCCTTAAACGGAACTCAGGATTTTGAAATAGTAATATGTGAATAAAAAAATGATTATGAACGGTTTTGATTAACGATTGGGACAAAATGCAGCAACCGCGGCGGACTTGAAACTAATAATAAAAAACGCTATTTCAAAGCGAAGGAATATAAATCCGATATTATGGTTATGTTTTCGGTGCGAACGTGCTGAAAGAAAGCGATACATTTTATAAATATCGAAAATATCCGCAATCGTGAAGAAACGCACGGACTTGCCAATCACCCAAACGATACCGGTATGAAAGAGATAGCAGATACTTTTTGGCAGGCAATTAAAACAAAACTAATGTAAGAGAAACAGGCACAATAATTATAAAATGTTTTGCTGAGTATATAGAGAAAAAAATAAAAGCAACACCTGACGGCGGTATTTGCAGTATTCCAAAAGGCGAATACTATATTGAGCGGTACATAAATGTTGTAAACCGAAAAAACATTGTAATAAACGGAAACGGTTCTGTTATAGTAAGTCACTATAATAACGGCAGCAGCGATAAGCTGACCTGCGATGTTTTTCATATTACGAATTGTAAGGGAATAAAGCTTTGTAATTTCGTACTGGAAACCGATACGCCGGTTAATATAACCGGCACGGTTAAAAGTGTAAACAAAAATGAAAATTCATATTTACTGTCCGTTTTGCCGAGGTCAACGAATTTGTCGCTTAATAATTTTAATGTTGTTTTACCGGAAAATTCCAAAAGATTTATGTCGGGTAATTGCGACGGAATACATATAACAGGTCTTTGCGGTAAACTTACGATGAAAAACTGTGATTTTTCGGGTCTCGGAGATGACGCGCTTAATATACATTCGATTGCCGCAACCGTAACAGGTTTAGACTATAAAAACGGGATATTAAAATGTAATTACAGTAAAAAGAGACCCGACGTTATTCTGCCGCCTGACTGGTGTCAAAAGGGAGATACATTAACGGTTTTAAATTCCGCTGATTGTACAATGTCGGGACAAATCAAGGTGAATTATTTTAAAAAAGACAGAATTTCTTCTTCTGCTGTTTTAGCTGCACAGGATGTAAGGCTTTGGTATGAGGTTGGTCCTATAAAAAATATGCAAATCTCAAACAACACATTCAGAAAATGTGCTTTTTCAGGCAATGAAACAGAAAATAGCGTTATAACAGTAAAAAACAGCCACGGAAAAATTGATGATATTTCATTCGGAGTACATGAAAATATCTTTGTTTCGAATAATACCTTTTACGGTAAAAAAGGAAAGCTTATTTCGATAATGTCTTGCGATAATCTTAATATCGAAAACAATACTTTCGCGAATTGCGGTAAAACAGAGCCATTAAATGCGGTTGAAGCAATTAAGTGCACTGATACAGTTGAACAAAACAATGAATTTACGGAGGAAAAAAATGATTGATTTATTTAAAAAAGAAGAATATAATGAAGAATAAATAATGCACCGCAGTAAAGGCAATCCGATAATTACTGCGACGAATGTATAGGCTTGGCGGAAGGCAGTCTCAGTGAGCTGCTTAAAGAGCTTAGAAACAGCAACAGATAATTTATTATGATTTAATAATTTTTCCTTATGAGGTGTTTTTATGTCAATTTTTTTTGAAAAAACTTCAAAAACATTTTTTCTTGACGGTAAGAATGTAACTTATGCTTTTTTTATAAATAATTATAACTATGCGGAGCATTTATATTTCGGCAAGAAAATACCGCATGATGATTTAAGATTCACAAGAGCATGGGGGAGACTTTCGTGCGAAGCATATCAAAAAGGCTTTGATCCTCTGAATACAATTCCTTCTGAGCTTGCTTTTTACGGGACAGGGGATTATAGAGAGCCTGCGGTTTTAGCCGAAAGTGAAAAGGGCGACAGGCTTAGTGTACTGCTTTATCAAGGATATGAAATCTTAAAAGAAAAGCCTGAAATAAAAGGTATGCCGTCAATGAGCGGAGGGGAGACACTTGTTATTTACTTAAAAGACAATGTTTCCGGTTTTTCAGCTGAACTATATTATACGGTTTATGATGACGCTGATGTTATAGCCCGACATACAGTATTTAAAAATAATTCAAAAAGCAATGTGACTTTACATCGAGCCTATTCTTTTTCTTTCGGAATTCCTACCGGAGAATATGAAATGCTTTCACTTTACGGAGGTTGGGCAACCGAAAGACATATAGATAGGACTGTTTTGCATCACGGAGTTGCTTCAATTGATTCCAAGAGAACTTCTTCATCGGCAACTCTTAATCCTTTTATCGGTATAATGACACCGAATTCGACTGAAACTTGCGGCGAAGTTTACGGCTTCAGTCTGGTTTATTCATCTTCATTTGTTTTAAAAGCAGAAAAAACAACTGCAGGTGAAATTTTGGTTACCGGCGGGATAAACGATTTCGATTTTTCATGGAAACTTGAAAAAAACGAAGAATTTGAAACCCCGGAAATCGTAATCGCATATTCAAACGACGGCATAGGCGGTATGAGCAGAGAATTTCACGATGCTTTCAGAAACCACCTTATCAATAAAAGATTTGTAAATAAGGAACGTCCTATAGTTATAAACAATTGGGAAGCAACTTATTTTGATTTTGATAACGAAAAACTGATGAGAATAGTCGACGCCGCCGAGAATACCGGAATAGATACATTTGTGCTTGACGACGGGTGGTTCGGAGAAAGGAATGACGATAAAAGAAGTCTCGGCGATTGGTATGTAAACACCGAAAAGCTTGCAGGCGGATTAAAGACCGTAATAGATTATGTTCATTCAAAGGGAATGAAATTCGGTTTATGGTTTGAACCGGAAATGATAAGCGAGGATTCCAAGCTTTACCGTGAGCATCCGGATTATGCGGTAAGAGTACCTGATTATGAGCCATGCTACGGTCGAAATCAATTTATGCTTGATCTGACAAGAAAAGATGTCAGAGATTATATAGTCGGATCTGTTAATAAGGCTTTAAAAGAAAATGAAATAGAATATGTAAAATGGGATTACAACAGAAATATTACAGAATCCTATTCACTGGGCTTAGAGTCAGATCAACAAAAAGAATTCGCCCATAGATATGCCTTAGGTCTTTATGATATATGCGAAAGGATAGTAAATGCCAATCCCGATATATTTTTTGAAGGCTGTTCGTCGGGAGGAGCAAGATTTGATCCCGCAATGCTTTATTATTTTCCGCAGATATGGACTTCCGATGATACTGACGCGGAGGAACGAACGCAGATACAGTACGGGACATCTGTAGTCTATCCGCTCTCCTCAATGAGCTGCCATGTGTCCGTTTGTCCGAATCATCAGACAGGAAGAATTACCTCTATGAAAACAAGAGCGGATATAGCTCACTTAGGAGCTACGGGCTATGAGCTTAATATAGCCGATATGGAAAAAACAGAGCTTGAAAATATTAAAACAGAAACGGAAGAATATAAGAAATGCTCTGACCTGATATTAAATGGCGATCTTTACAGGATAGACGATCCGAATACCACAAATTATTTTACGGTATCGGTTGTATCAAAGGATAAAACAAGGGCAATTCTTATAACTTACAGAAGAATGGGAAGACCGAATTCTGAAGTTAAGCGTGTAAAGTTTCAGGGACTTGATGAGGATAAAAAATATCTGATTGAAGAAAAAAATGTTATCATAAGCGGTGCGTCGCTTATGAATGTCGGTATGCCTATAAAATATCCGCGAAGTGATTTCGGAACAGTCAAATTTCATTTGAAAGAAGTATTTTAAAAGAATAATCAAATAAAAAGGTTGTAAATTGTATGAACGCTAACAAAATCAAGCCCTTTTGGAGCTGGAATGATAAGCTCCGAAAAGAAGAACTTGTCAAACAAATTGAGCTTATGAAAAAAAGCGGCATTGAAGGCTTCTTTATGCATGCAAGAGGCGGACTTAAAACCGAGTATATGGGAAAAGATTGGTTTGACTGCATAGAGGCTTGTATGGATAAGGCCGATGAGCTTAATATGGACGCTTGGGCTTATGACGAAAACGGTTGGCCCAGCGGTTTTGCTAACGGTGCAGTTCCTAAGGAAAGCGTGGATTATCAGCAAAAGCGACTTGAAACGTCAACTCTTAATAAAGATGACGAATTACCGGAAAATCTGCTCGGTCTTTACAAGGTGAGCGAAAACGGATTTGAAAAAATAAATTCGGCAGAGGACGGCTGTTTTGCGGTATATTATACCGTAAATCCTTACTACATAGATACATTTGAGCCGCAAGCCATAAAATGCTTTATAAGCGAAACGCATGAAAAATATTATGAGCGTTTCAGCGACAGATTCGGTAAATCCTTAAAGGGATTTTTCACCGACGAACCGCAGTACGGCAACGGTGCGACACCTTGGTCGACGGTTTTCCCCGAGCTTTTTTCAAAGGAATACGGTTATTCTTTAACGGACAATCTGCCTCTTCTTTATTTCGATTTTAAAGACTCTTATGAATTTCGCTCCGATTTCTACAATATGGCGGCAAGACAGTTTAGAACATCGTTCATTAAGCAGATGTACGATTGGTGTATCGAGCATAACTGTAAGCTTACGGGGCACATGATGTCTGAAAATACATTAGGCTCTCAGCTTGGAACTACCGGCGGAGTTATGGCATGCTATGAGTATTTCCATGAGCCGGGGATTGACTGGTTGGGCAGAAAAATCGATACTCCTTTTATACCTAAACAGTTAGGCAGCGTTGCACGGCAGTTATGCAGAAAAACTCTTACCGAATCTTTTGCGCTCTGCGGCTGGGATGTTTCATTAAATGAGCTTAAATGGATAATGCAGTGGCAAATGGTAAACGGAGTTACCTCGCTTTG
>CAKSHM010000002.1 GCA_934457415.1 uncultured Eubacteriales bacterium
ATATCAGCACTTACCCTTTTTCACCGTTTTTTTGCCGGCGATAATGTTAAAACCGCAATAAATTCCAATAAGCAGGATTATACTAAAAATAAGAATTAAATACATAGTGCCGGTTTGCACCGTTTTCCCGTAAAACTCAATGCTGCAATCGACGCTTTTTTTTATTTCCGTTATAATGCTTTCGGGAAAGCCGTCTTTTGTCATTTGCTCAAAGGAGCCTCTTAAGGCATGGTTTCTGAGCAGGCTTGTGCCGTAGGTTCCGGGGAGAAAAGACAGAAATTTTTTAAGTCCGCTGCCGAAGCTCGAAATCGGCATATATGCTCCGCAGATAAATCCGTAGCCTGCGCTGACAATTGTTCCGACAGCAGATGCCTGACCGTCCGAGGAAAGGAAAAAATTCACGCATGAGGAGAGCGCGGTTCCGAAAAGAGAAAGCAGGAACACATCAAGAAAAATCAAAATCACATCCGAAACCGACAAGTACCAGCTGCCCGTAAAACCGAGATACAAAAAACTAACAATTGCTGCCGTAAAGGTTATAATGAGCGTGGAAATCATGGTGGAAAGATAGTAGCTGAGTCCTAAAATCCTGACGTTGAGCGGAGAAACGGTAAGATCCTTTCTTGCTCCGTTCGTCTTATCCTTGATCATTAAAATATTAGAGCAGAATGCGACCGTCACACAGATTACCGCAAGCAGCGAAGATATAAGCTGACCTCCCGCGTATGCGTCTATTACTGATTCTTTTACCGTTGCTCCTGTGGCTAAAAGCGATCCGAGAAAAGAATCCTTGTAAACCTTTTTTAGAAATGTTGCGTAAAGAACAAGCAAAATAATCGGCGTTATGAGTGATGGAAAGAACAATCCTTTATCCTTAAAATACAATTTTGTATTACGTTTTGTAAGGTAGTAAAGAGTTTTCATCAATTTTTACCCCCTGAAAGCATTTTACCCGTTACACTGAGAAATACGTCGTCCATTTTTCCTTTGATTATTTCATAGTCCTTAAAAATCTCGGGGTGCTGTATAATAAGTGCCGTTGCCTCGGCGGTGTTTTTAACGGAAAGCCTGAATGCGCCCTTTTCGGCGGTAAAAGGCATATTTAAAGCCTTTATTTCTTCCTTTTTTGCGCCGTAAATCGTGATAAAATCACCCGAATATGTATTTTTAAGCTCAAGCGGAGAGCCTTCGGCGGCAATTTTTCCGCCGTCCAAAATAACCACATAATCTGCCTCGGCGGCTTCTTCCATATAATGGGTTGTAAGAAACACCGTTATTTTATCCTGCTTTAAAAGCCCGTATATAACATTCCAAAGAAGCTTTCTCGTCTGCGGGTCAAGTCCTGTTGTAGGCTCGTCAAGAATAAGGATTTCGGGCTTATGAAACAGCGCGCGGGCAATATCTATTCTTCTTCGCTGTCCGCCCGAAAGTTTTCCGACGGGGCGTCCGAGCAGATCTTCAAACTCAAGAAGCTTTGAAAGCTCTGAAAGTCTTTTTTTAAAAGAGGCGCCGTAAATCCCGTAAAGCGCCGCTCTGCTTTCTAAATTATCCCTGACGGATAGATCGGAATCGAGAACAGAATTCTGAAAAACCGCTCCGATGCTTTTTTTGATAAGCTCAGGATTGCGGTCAAGGTCCGCACCGTTCACGGTAACCTTTCCGCTGTCCTTTTTTAGCTGTCCGCATATTATGTTTATTGTTGTTGATTTTCCTGCACCGTTTATTCCTAAAAAAGCAAAAAGCTCGCCTTTTTTAACCTTAAAGCTTAAATCGTCTACAGCTTTTATTTCGCCGAAGCTTTTTTTGAGATGCTCGATTTTAATAAGCTCACTCATAAACTCTCCTCATATCTCCTTTTTGAGGATACCTTCCTTTAAAAATATCAATACCGCGAAATTTTCGGTATTCTTATTTTGAATTATATCACTTGTTATGTGTATTTACAATAAAAAATTTTAATCGCTATCGACAAAATAAAAAAGCCGAATTATAATATAACAGTGTTATACAAAAAGGACGCTCCGATAATTCTTTTTGACGAAGCGACCGCAAGCCTTGATGTTAAAAACGAGACTCTTATTTAGACCGCTCTTTCAAGGCTTATTAAAAACAAGACCGTTTTAGTCATTGCTCGCCGTATGTGCACCGCCGAAGAGAGCAGTCCGGATGAGCTTTATAAGAAAAACGGAATTTATACTCACATGGTTGACCTGCAAATGCAAAGCAACAGCTGGGCGATTAAATAGGCTGAGAATGATATAAAAGAATCCGCAGATTAAAATCTGCGGATTCTTGATTGTTTTACGGTAGAACCACGAAAAGGATTTTTTGTAAACTTTATGATATGATTTTATAAGTAAAGTTGTTTTCTATGGAACTTACTCTGTCAAACACTCTTAGCATGATTTTGCACTCTTCTCGTAACTTTTCATCTAATGAATCTAAATTGTGCACTTCAACAATATATTTTTCATCATCAAATAGATATCTGAGGCAATCCCAAAGAGCATCCCAATTTTCACCGTAATATTCAGGCAAACCGAACTTTTCTTTAAGCATTAAGTGAATTTCGCCTAAATACTTGCATTTAGAAAAATCTAATATAATAGGGTTTTCAGTTATTTCTTTAAATGCATGATAATCATAACAATTCAATTTCTTATCCTCCTATACAATTTCAAAAAAAGTTTTATAGTGGTCGTATGTCACAAATATTAACCCGTCGTTTGAATAAACAACTCTTTGATTATTTCTGTAACCAAATCTGTAATTTATATCTGCTTCAAACCAAATACGTTTCTCTTTATTCGGTAAATGACCATTATCATTATAATATTCTCCGCCATAAATCATTTTATCAGGACAAACCATTGATAATTTGTAGCAATAAATATAAAAAGACATCCATTTTATCACATCCGTTTCAACATACGTTATATCGAAACGAAAATCGACATTCACCGACATCTTTTTAAAATGTTATAATGTTTTAAATGAGTTAATAGAAATAAATGTAAATATCAAGAGATGAATTTTAAGCAGTCATAGAATTATAACCAAGAAATAAAAACGACAAGCATCATTCGGTGCTTGTCGTTTTTTTGGTCGAGGTGACAGGACTTGAACCTGCGGCCTCTGCGTCCCGAACGCAGCGCTCTACCAAACTGAGCCACACCTCGATATGTTATTAAGTTTCTGTAAAAATTTTAAATACAGCTTCCTTTGAGCGCTGCTCGCAGCTTACTCTTGCGGTGCCCGAAATTTTTTTAACCTTGGAGCGGTAAAAAATTTCGACCGCGGCGCCTTTTCGTTTTCCCTGTATCTGCCGTCCGGCAGCGGTCAAACTCAAAGCTACCAAACTGAGCCACACCTCGAAATTTCGCTTTAAACAGCTTTTTAATTATATATAAAAAAGCATGAAAAGTCAATATCAAATTTTGAAAAAAGACATAATTTAAGTTAAATCCGTGTAAAAAATTAAAAAAAGACTTTATTTGACACTTAAAGCTTGCTATAATGAATTTATCAAAAGAAAAAGGAGAGGAATATGGAAGAGCTTAGAAGCAAAAAAGGGTTTATCTGCGATATGGACGGCGTAATTTATCACGGAAATAAATTGCTTGACGGCGTCAAGGAATTCGTGGATTGGTTATATTTCGAAAACAAGAAATTTTTATTTTTGACAAATGCGAGCCAGCGTTCTCCCAGAGAGCTCAGGCAAAAGCTGCTCAGAATGGGTCTTGATGTCGGTGAGGAGCATTTTTATACAAGCGCTCTTGCAACCGCGAGCTTTTTAAACAGTCAGGCTCCGAATTGCAGCGCTTATGTTATCGGGGATCACGGTCTTTACAATGCGCTTTATGACGCGGGAATAACAATAAATGAGGCTGATCCCGATTTTGTCGTTGTCGGCGAAACGGAAGATTATTGCTATGACCATATTTTAAAGGCTATGAATTTTGTTAACCGCGGAGCAAGACTTATTGCTACCAACAGTGATATTACAGGCCCTGTTGAAAACGGAATTGCGCCTGCATGCAGAGCCTTTGTTGCTCCGATTGAAGCGACAACCGGTAAATCTGCTTACTATGTCGGAAAACCCAATCCTCTGATGATGAGAACGGGGCTTAAAATGCTCGGCGTTCATTCCTCCGAGGCGGTAATGATAGGAGACAGAATGGATACCGATATTGTCGCAGGAATAGAAAGCGGACTTGATACGGCTTTGGTACTTACAGGTGTTTCGACTGTAGAAACCGTTAAGAGCTTCCCTTACAGACCGAGGCTGATTTTAAACGGCGTAGGAGATATTCCGCTTAAATAATACTTAAAAAACTATATAAAACTACGCCTGAGGCAAATTTGCCTCAGGCGCAGTTTTTATGAATTCAATTATTTTCAAAATAAACTCTTTCGGCACTGTTTGAGCCTTTGATTAACTTAAAGCCTCTGCGGCGAAACCTTGCAATTATCTTATCCTCAAGGCATACAAAGAAATCCTCATGGAACAGCGCCCATAAAGTAAACCCGACAAGAACCGCCTCGAAAATGCTTAATAATACTCCTGAAAAACTCATAAGATTACCTCCGACGAACATCTGTTCGTTTCACTGATTTTATTATAACCTGATAAAGAAATTTTGTCAAGACTTTTTTTAAATTTTTTATCAGCTTTATACTAATATAATAATATGTTCGGTGTCCCGAAATATTCCCTCTGAAAAAATAAAAATGTCGGTTGTAATTTATGCGCCGATATGTTAAAATTATAGTGTATTATTATCAATTGCCTAAAGGAATGTTATATATGAATATGGAAAACAGTGAAAAGAAAAAGGTTTTAAGCTGTATTCAGCCGAGCGGAATGCTGACTCTCGGCAACTACCTCGGAGCGCTTAAAAGCTGGATCGCCATGCAGGAGGATTTTGACTGTATTTATGCAGTTGCCGATCTCCATGCGATAACCGTAAGACAGGAGCCTGCAAAATTCCGCGCACAGATCTATTCTACCTGCGCGCTGCTTCTCGCACTCGGTCTTGATCCTGAAAAGAATACTCTTTTCATTCAGTCTCATATTCCTGAGCATGCTCAGCTTACTTGGCTCCTTTCCTGTTATACCCAGTTCGGCGAGCTGTCGAGAATGACTCAGTTTAAGGATAAATCCGCAAAGCATGCCGATAATGTCAATCTCGGGCTTTTTTCATATCCCGTGCTTATGGCTGCTGATATTCTGCTTTATAAGCCGGATTTTGTTCCCGTAGGTGCGGACCAGAAGCAGCACCTTGAAATAGCGCGTGATATTGCAGCTCGATTTAATGGAATTTACGGGGATGTTTTCAAGCTACCCGAGGCATATATTCCTAAAAACGGGGCAAGGATTATGTCCTTACAGGACCCGACCAAAAAAATGTCAAAGTCTGATGAAAATCAGAACGGATATGTCGCAATTCTTGATGACAGGGATACAATTATAAGAAAATTCAAGCGTGCAGTAACCGACAGCGGCTCCGAGGTGGTTATGCATGATGATAAACAGGGTATTTCCAATCTCATAAAAATATACAGCTGTGTAACCGGAAAAACCGTAAGCGAGGTTGAAAGGGAGTTTGCAGGTAAGGGCTACGGCGACTTTAAACTTGCCGTAGGAGAGGCGGTAGCCGATGAGCTTGCGCCGATTAAGGAGAATTACGAAAGAATTATTTCGGATAAGGCCGAAATCGAAAGGATTTTTTCCTTAGGCGACGCAGTTGCCGAAAAAATTGCAAGAAAGACCTATTTCAAGGCTATGAAAAAGGTCGGTTATGTTTTATGAGCGAAATATGCCGCGAACTCAGCACCGCTTGTAAAAGGGTTAAATGTTATGCTGCGGCAAACAGATTCCCACACGCATTTTTAATTGAGGGTACCGATCAAAGCGAATGTGAAGCACTTACTTTGATGATTGCAAAAACCGCGGTCTGTAAAAATGACTCGGCTCCTTGCGGAATTTGCCCTGAATGTTTAAAGGCGGAGCATGGCTCGCACCCCGATATTGAAGAAATAACCCCTTTAAAGGATAAAAAGAATATAACCGTCAGCCAGATAAGGGAGATTATAAGCAAAGCCTTTATAATTCCCCATTCGGGAAAAAGAAAGGTGTTTATAATCAAGGATGCGCATAAGATGAATGAGCAGGCGCAGAACGCTCTTCTTAAAATCCTTGAAGAGCCGCCTAAATATGTTGTGTTTGTGCTGACATCGGTTTCAAGAACGCTTCTTTTGGAAACCGTTCTTTCAAGATGTATTCTTTTAACACTTTCTTTCATTGAAAACAAAGAGCAGTCGGAGAAGGCGGACAGCCTTGCAAGGCAATACCTTGAATTTTTCAAAATCGGTAAAGAATATGAAATGCTGCTCGTTTTAAAAAGCTTTGAAAAGGATCGCGCACTTGCCGATGAGTTTTTTCTGAGACTTAGAGTAAATGCGGTACAGGAGCTTAAAAGCAATTTAAGCTCTCCCGTATATTCTAAAATGCTGTCGAAACTTTGCGGCAAAATTCCGAAATGGCAGGAGCTTCTTAAAACAAATGTAAATTTGGCGCTTTTATCATGTGCTGCATCAAGTATGGAGGATTATAAATGACTAAGGTCATATCTGTAAAATTCAAAGAGGGCGGAAGATCCTATTTTTTCGACCCCAATAAATTAAATCTTAAAATAAATGACAGCGTCATTGTTGAAACGGCTAACGGAAATGCGTTCGGAACCGTCTGCTCAAAAATCAGAGAAATTGATGAGAGTCAGCTTAAATCCGAGCTTAAAAGAGTTTTAAGGCTCGCCAACGACGCTGACAGAAGGCGCCTTTTGGAAAATAAGCAAAAAGAAAATGATGCTTTTAAGATCTGTGAAAAGAAAATCGAAGAGCATAAGCTTGAAATGAAGCTTGTAGAAGTTGAATATTCTTTTGACGGCGGGAAGATAATATTTTTCTTTACTGCCGACGGCAGAGTGGATTTCAGGGAGCTTGTAAAAGACCTTGCAAACAACTTCCGTACAAGGATAGAGTTGAGACAGATAGGCGTGCGCGATGAGGCGAGAATGCTCGGAGGAATAGGAATCTGCGGTCAGCCATATTGCTGCAAAAGATTTCTTGACGATTTTCAGCCTGTTACCATTAAAATGGCAAAGGATCAAGGTCTTTCGCTTAACCCCACAAAAATATCCGGCAGCTGCGGAAGGCTGATGTGCTGTCTTAAATATGAAGAGGATTCCTATAAGCATCTTCTTTCTGTTACTCCGAGCATAGGAGCGCTGGTTAAGACGCCCGAGGGAATAGGCACGGTTGTCGATTCGAATCTTATTTCAGGCGAACTGTTTATCAAACCTGAGGACAGCGAGGGAATTCCCTATAAAACACACCGAAGCCGTGTAAAGCTGATTTCAAAGCCGAAAAAAGGCGAAAAATCTTCCGAAAATTCTAAATCAGAAAAATAATACAGATATTTACACTTGCATTTTTTTGCATTTGTTGTTACAATACTGTTAGTAACCGCTGACTTTTTAAGTCTCGATGTACTATATTTTACCGCTTAATGGAGGTGTGACCGATGGCTTATAAGATTTCTGATGAATGCATCAGCTGCGGTTCTTGTGCCGCAGGATGTCCTTGCGAAGCTATTTCCGAGGGAGAGACCCATTACGAGATAGATCCCGATAAGTGCTGCAGCTGCGGTGCTTGTGCTGCCGGATGTCCTGTTGAAGCAATTTCCGAGGACTGATACTTAAAAAAAGTACACGGAAGGGTTAATAAACCTTTCCGTGCTTTTTTTAAATGGATAAGCAAAATGGGGAAATCTTCCGTTTAAAGAACTGTGGCGCCATATAGTTTTATCCGTCAAAAATCGAATTAAAAAAGTTTAACAAAATTTTTAAGATTTTAAGTCGAAAAATCTACTGAAAAAACTCTTTACAGACTGCAAACAGATTTACATAAAATTTAATTCATTTTATGTCTGCATACGCAGTAATTCACCTTTTCCAACGAGTTATCCACCGTAAATTTTCCGTTTTAACCCATAAATTGCCAAATATTCACCCTGTGCGGTTGAATAGTCGGTGGATAAGTTTGATAACTAATAAGGTTAATTAGGTTTACATAAAGTATAAAAATGCAAAAATTCGGCGAATAAAAACGAATATTTTAAAAGAGTATATAAAGAAGCGCGGCAATAAGCATTTTATCGCCTTTTTCGCTTGAAAGAAGCATAATAATTCCTAAAATCAGAAACAGGTCGGGATCTGAACCGAGAATATTTACGCTGCCTGAATTAAGACCGAGGCTGTTTAGAACAGAGCCTATTAAACCGCTGTCGGGTTGCTTAGTTTTTTTATTTCGGCCGCCCTCACGCACACTTTCCAGCTTTCGTTGTTCATTCGGCCTTTGATAGGCAGGTGTTCTGTTTAATCTGACAAATGGCGGTGCGGGCGGCATTTTATGAACAGAGCGGTCGAATTTGCTTTTAGAGTTCATTTCGCGCATCCGTTCAACCGCTTTTTGTGTTTCGCGCAAAAATTCTTCATTTGATATCTCAGCCATAAATTCACCGCCCCAAAGTTTCAGTTCCGTATTACTTAAATTTTTTAAAAGTCAAGAAGTCCGCATTCTTTAAGATAAGGGAGCATTTCTATCAGCTTGATCAGCTTAACCGCCGCGTCCACCTTATTTCGGCGCTCCTCACTTAAGTTAGGCTTAAGTGCCATTAAAAGCGCAATTCTCTTGTCGTCCGATTTTGAATTGAGCTTAGAAAAGACCGGCATAAGCTTTTTTATATACTGCGGATCTGGTCCCGATTTGTCATATTCCTTAGGCTCGTCGCTTTGAGCTCCCAAAAGCCCCTCCGCCATCTGACGGACCTTTTCCATGCTTTCGGGGTCATTTAAAATGCCCTCGAGCTTTGAAGATAAATCATCCATTCTTTTTTTCGCCGCCTAAAAAATTATTGAGAATTCCCTGAGCCTTTTTTCCGCTTAGTATTTTTTTTAGCTGTTCTCTATTATTTAAGGCATTTAAAATGTTTTTGCGGTCGGATTCGCTTAATTTATTTAAAAGCGCCTCTGTGTCGCCTGCTTTGGCTTTTTCCAAGGAGATTTTGTCAATGCCGGAGCGTTGAGCCGCCTGCATTATTTTATCTAAATCATAATTTTTGTTATTCATATACATCACCCTATTACTAATTTTATGAGGTTAAAGGCTATGAGATTACTTATTATTTCAGATTCGCACGGCAGATATGAAATTGCCGACAGAATTATAGAAAAAAACAAAGACGCCGAGCATGTATTTTTCCTCGGGGATAAGACAGAGGATATAGAACAATGCCAGTTCAAATATCCGAATAAAGTGTTTCATATTGTAAAGGGAAACTGTGATATGTTTTCAAAATATCCAAATTGTGAAATCATAAGAATAGAAAACACAAACATCCTTTTTTGTCACGGACATACATTTTCCGTAAAGTTTACTAAAGATATTTTAGCGGATCACGCTTTAAAAAATAATTGCGCTTTAGCGCTTTTCGGGCATACGCATGAGGCGTATGAGGGATATGTAAACGGGATTTATCTCGTAAACCCAGGCTCATGCGCCGAGCCGAGGGACGGCAAAGGCTCTTATGCAGTTATAGATTTAAGAGATAACGGCATACTTGCGAGTATTATAAGAATCTGAGGTTTTTATGCAGCTTACTTTAACAAACGCCACCGTAGAGCTTTCGGGAGAAAGCATTCTTGAAAATATAAATATAGAGGTAAATACCGGCGACAAGGTTGGAATAATCGGCAGAAACGGGTGCGGAAAAACCACCCTTTTAAAGGCGATTTACGGAACCTATGATGTAATTCCGCAGGGTGCAAAGAGCGTGACCTCGGGGGCCGTTATAGGAATGCTTGACCAGATGACCTTTGAGGATGAAAGCAGAACCCTGCTCGACGAAATTTTAACGGCATATTCTCATATCACAGAGCTTAAAGAAAGGCTGAACGCGTCTCTTTCAAAAATGGAAAGTGATCAGAGCGAGGAAAATATAAAGGAATACACCTTGCTGCTCGATATGTTTACCAATGCCGGCGGATTTTATTTTGAAAAGGAATATGAGGCGGCGCTGTCACGCTTCGGTTTTTTTAAAGAAGATAAATCAAAAAAGCTCAGCGAATTTTCGGGAGGTCAAAGAACAAAAATAGCCTTTTTGAGGCTTCTTCTTTCAAAACCCGATATACTTCTTCTCGACGAGCCGACCAACCATCTCGATGTCGGGGCGATCTCATGGCTTGAAAGCTATATAAAAGAGTATAAAAAAGCGGTTATAACCGTATCACACGACAGGATGTTTCTCGATAATACAGTAAACCGAATTTATGATATCGAAAACAAAAAAGCACATTATTATGCAGGAAATTATTCTTTTTTTGCCGAAGAAAAGAAAAAGCGCCAAGCCTTGGCAACAAAAAAATACGAGGCTCAGCAGGAAGAAATAAAAAGGCTCAATGATTTAGCCGAAAGATTTCGCTATAAGGCAACCAAAGCTAAAATGGCGCAATCTAAGCTAAAGCAAATAGAACGGATGGATATTATAGACGCTCCCGAAAAATCGGATGCCCGAACATTTAATTTCAAGCTTTCGCCGAAATATAAGAGCAGTCAAACTGCTTTGACGGTAAAAGATCTTGAAATAGGATTTGAAAAAAAGCTTGCCGTACTTAATTTTACCGTTCAAAGGGGCGACCGAATAGGCATTATCGGTCAGAACGGTATAGGAAAATCAACACTGCTAAAAACCCTTACCGGTTCTGTAAAGAAAATTTCCGGAGAATTCTTATTCGGTGAGCAGGTGGATATCGGGTATTTCGATCAGCAGATGGCGCATTTTAAAGGTAATATTTCCGTGCTTGACGATTTTTTTTCTTCCTACCCATATTTTACCGAATTTGAAGCAAGAAGCGTTTTGGGCAGATTTCTTTTTACCGGTGAAGAGGTTTTTAAAACCCTTGATATGCTTTCGGGCGGAGAAAAAGTCAGGCTTGCCCTTTGCAAGCTTTTTATAAAACAACCGAACTTTCTTATTCTTGATGAGCCTACTAATCATATGGATATCGAGTCCAAAGAAGCGCTTGAGGATATTTTATCGCAGTACGGCGGAACAATGCTTTTTGTTTCCCATGACAGATATTTTATTAAAAAGATTTCAAATAAGCTCCTTGATTTTGAGCCTGACGGCACCCGTTTTTATGAATACGGTTATTCGCAGTATTTAAGCGCAAATGCTGAAAGTACCGCCGTTGAAGAGCTTAAACCATATAAAAAAGAAAAAAAAGAAAAGAACAATTATGTAACCCCTGGTAAGCTTAAGGCAAGAAAGGAAAGGGCTATAAGCAAGATCGAGCAGGAAATAGAGCAGGCAGAAAAAGCAGCCGAGGAATTAAAGGCACAGCTTAATGATGAAAAAAATATTTCCGATTATGTGCTTTTGCAGGATTTGTCAGGTAAGCTTGAAGCAAATCAGCAAAAGCTGCTTGAACTTATGGAAGAATGGGAAAGGCTCTGCGGGGAATAAATAAGGCACACACAGTCTAATATCCGGCATCTAAAGGTTAAATAAAAACAGAAACAAGGCTTTTAAGCCTTGTTTCTGTTTTTATTTGTGGTATTTCGATCCTTCGTTGATTTTAAAGGCTCTGTAAATCTGTTCAAGCAGCATAACTCTGAAAAGCTTATGAGGAAATGTCATTCTTGAAAATGAAAGCTTAAAGTCGGCAAGTTTTTTGATCTCCTCGCTCATACCCCAAGAGCCGCCGATTATAAAACAGATATTTTTACCCGAATTTTCAAAATCGGAAATTTTCTCGGCAAAGTCTTCGCTGGAAAGTTCTTTGCCCTCAATACAAAGCGGAATAACAGCCGAATTTTTAAGAATTTTAAGGGCAATAAGCTGCGCCTCTTTTTTAAGCTGAATTTCAATTTCTTTTTGCGACGGTGCGCTTACAGGCTGCTTTTCATTTATCTCGATGATATTAAGCTCGCAATATTTAGAAAGCCTTTTTGTGTATTCCTCGGCGGCATCCGTAAAAAACTTTTCTTTCAGCCGGCCTGTTGCAATAACTGTTACCTTTATCATATCGTCATTACCTCGTTATCAGACGGCTTTGCAATCTTAAGGATATAGTCACAGTCAATCTCTGCTCCGCAGTCGGCAAGCGCCGATTTTGCTTTTGAAAATGCTAGCATGGGAAGATTATTATGCCTGCTTAAATGCCCTAAAATAAATCTTGTCGTTCCCGAATTTAAAAGCTCCGGAAGCTCAACAGCACAGGCGGTGTTTGAAAGGTGACCCTTGTCCGATAAAATTCTGAGCTTTAACTTCGGGGGATAAGGACCTCTTTTTAACATATCTATATCATGATTTGACTCAATTAAAACAATATCGCTTTTATTAAGCGCATTTCTGACCTCATCCGAAATGATGCCCAGATCGGTGCAGACCGTTATTTTTTTGCCGCCTGCAAGATTAACGCTGTATCCGCTTGAGCCTTCGCAGTCATGGCTTGTTGCAAATCTGGAAATAATAAAATCTCCGATTTCGAGTTCGGAATTATCAGCGGCAATTTCCTTGGTGCTTTCGGGAATCAGCTGCGCCGTTTCAAGTGCCTTTAAGGTCTTTTCGGAAGCGATTACGGGGACTTTTGTTTGCTTGAGCAAAACCTTTAATCCTTTTATATGATCGTAATGCTCGTGGGTTACGGCGATTGCTTTAATGTTTTCTATATCAGAGCCCGATTTTATAAGAGCTTCCTTTATTGTTTTAAATGACATTCCCGCGTCAATTAAAATTCCGCCCGAAGCTCCGCCTATATATGTAGAATTTCCTGATGAACCGCTGAACAGCGGACAAATTCTTGCCATTTTCTTCTCCTGTAATAAAAGTGCTGTAAAAAATCTTTCGTTTTTTTACAGCACTGCTTAGTGTGACAATAATCCGAACTCGCCAAAAAACGGGTTCGGATTTATTATTGCTTGCCTAATCTATGCGTTTTTAAGCGCTCTTTGCACCGGATCCGTTTCGACTCTTTTTATATCCGCTCCCAATTCAGAAAGCTTTTCGGCGATGTTTTCATAACCTCTGTCAATATAACAAATGTCGCTTATTTCCGTGGTTCCGTTTGCCATAAGCCCTGCGATTATCATAGCGGCTCCGGCTCTTAAATCGACAGCTCTCACAGGAGCAGGATTAAGGGATTTAACTCCCGAAATTACTGCCACCTTCCCGTCAACCAGAATATCGGCGCCCATAAGCGTTAATTGCTCAACATATCTGAATCGGTTGTCCCAAACGCCTTCTGTTATGATACTTGTCCCATCGGCTACGGATAACAGCGTTGATATCTGGGGCTGCATATCTGTAGGAAATCCGGGGTGAGGCATTGTTTTAACATTGCATTTTTTCGGTCTGCCCGTCATTCTTACACGAATTGAATCGTCAAACTCTTCAATTTCGGCGCCTGCCTCCGAAAGCTTTGCGGCTATGGATTCCAAGTGCTTCGGTGTGACGTTTTCAACCGTAACATCACCTTTTGTAGCGGCGGCGGCAACCATATAAGTCCCCGCTTCTATCTGATCGGGAATAATACTGTATGTTTTGCCGCAAAGACGGCTTACACCTCTGATTTTGATAACTCCCGTACCCGCGCCCATTATGTCAGCGCCCATGGAATTTAAAAAGTTTGCAAGGTCAACAATATGAGGCTCCCTTGCCGCATTCTCAATAACCGTAAGACCGCTTACCTTTACTGCGGCAAGCATTATATTTATAGTAGCACCTACAGAAACGACATCCAGATATATTGAGCTTCCCGAAAGTCTCGAAGCCCTTGCGTCCACCATACCCTTTTCAATCGTAACCTTTGCACCTAAAGCTTCAAAACCCTTTATGTGCTGGTCAATCGGTCTGACACCGAAATCGCATCCCCCGGGGGGAGCGACCCTCGCATGGTGCATTCTTCCTAAAAGAGCACCTAAAAAATAGCTTGAGGCTCTCATGCCCTGAGCCATTTCTTTTGTAACAATATATGATTTAACGGGTCTGGGGTCGATTTCAACCGTTGAGCTGTTTTTAAGCTTAACATCGGCACCCAGCGACCTTAATGTCATTAGCAGAGTGGTGACATCGGATATCTGAGGAAGATTTTCTATTATACATGGTCCGTCCGCAAGCAGAACAGCCGGCAGTATTGCTACCGCCGCGTTTTTCGCTCCGCTTATGCGCACACTTCCCTTTAACGGCTTACCGCCTTTAATTACAAATTTTTCCAAACTCCGGCAACTCCAGTTCACTAAGTATATAGTAATTATTTACTTCGGTCAACCAATTTATTATATACAATTTATGCCGTTTTGTCAATTACCGAAGACTTTTTGAAACATGAAACCATATAAACTCCGGCAAACAAAGCGACGCTAAGCATCAGCACCGCATCCGAAGCACTTTCTTTAAAGGAAATATCCGCCTTGAACAGACCGCCTATAAGCTGAGGCAGAACAGTCACGGTATTGAAAAAAACCGTTCCGAGAGCAGAGGCAAGCAGCTTTTTATTAACCTTGCTTTTATCATATCCGTTCTTTTTCTTTCCTAATTCAAGCATAAACATAAGCGTAAAGCAAGCGCCGGCTATAAGAAAAATATTGTCAGTAATAAGAGCAAGATAAGCAACGTTAATAAACATACAGACAAGCTTACCTGTAAAATAAACAATGGGTATTGCATAATAAATTCCGTGAAGTCTGAATTTAAAAAATACCGAAAGTCCGTAAACGGCAAAAAATACCGCCGCGGAAAGTGAAAAAATATCAAAAACCGAAAGACCGAGATTTCCCTTTGCATTTTCCTCGGCAATCCTTCCTACCATTTCGGTGCAGATTCCGAGTGAAAGAATAATTGCCGCAATGCCAGTAAAAACCCCGTCGTTACGCTTACTGTCGGCAGAACCTGCGTAAAAAAGCGAAAACAAGACAGCTATTGCCGCAGCGGCGATCACAACGCCGGTAATTGCAAAGGAAACGGAAGAGTACTGCTCCTTTACAAATCCCGTTGTCGGATCAATCGTAAATACAAGCTGGAGAACCCTTATTGTAACGCTGACGATCAGCGAAACCAAAAAATAAAAATTTATATAAGAAAATTTCATAAATTAAACTCTTTTCTCATTGTGACCGGTTAAAGGCCGAAGAATTTTTGCGGATATTATAAATGAATCATACATATTATTTTATATAAAATCAGTTTAAAAGTCAATACTTGGAGGGGCGAAGATGCGAAGAAGTTTAAAAGCCGCTTTAATAATGGGAATAATATTGATGTTCGGCACTGTTTTAATTCCGCTTAACTGTCTGACCTCGTCGGAGATGAATGCGGTTCATACGGCTGCAGGGGTAAAAATAAAGGCAAAAAGCGAGGACCTTAAAGAAGGTTATTTTACCGTTTTTTTAAAAAAACAAAATAAAACCGAAAAGATATCCGTAAGCGATTATCTTTTCGGTGCTGTCGGAAGCGAAATGCCGCTGACCTTTGGTGAGGAGGCTTTAAAGGCTCAGACCGTTGCCGCGTATACCTTTGCTAAAAGAAAGCAGGAGGCGGCGGCAAAAAGCGGCGCAAAATATGATATTACAGACGATTATACGATAGACCAAGCCTATACGGATAAATCCGAGCTTATTAAAAAGTGGGGAGAAAGCAGCGCTGAAAACGAAAAGCTCTTAAACAATGTGATAAATGCTGTCAAAGGAGAATATTTGAGCTTTGATAATAAAATAGCTTTTACTCCTTATTTTGCAATTTCGAGCGGTCAGACAGATAACTGCAAAGATGTTTTCGGCGGAAATCTTTCCTATCTTGAATCCGTCGACAGCTCCTTCGATAAGCTTGCCGCGGGGTATCATACTGCTGTAACATTTACTTCCTCCGAGCTTAAAGAAAAGCTTAAAGGCAAGGCAGATACGGTAGACGAGTCAAAAAACTGCTTCTCCGATATAGAAAGGCTCGGCTCTAAAAGAGTAAAAAGTCTTAATGTTTCGGATAAAAAGCTTACGGGAAGCGAACTTCAAAAGCTGCTGGGTCTGCGTTCTGCTTGCTTTGATATAAGCTTTAATGACGGAATATACACCTTTGATGTCTACGGCTACGGCCATAATGTAGGAATGAGCCAGACGGGCGCATCATATATGGCGGCGCAGGGGAGCGGCTATAAGGAAATTCTCAGCCATTATTACAAAGGCTGCGAGATTAAATCATAGTCCTGTAAAATTTTACGCTTTTACTTTTTCAAGTACGGCGGCAATAACGGTTATATCGTCCTCATGACCGTCAATTCTGCGGCGTCTCGCACTTTCGGCAATTCTTTCCGCAAGCTCGCTCGCCTTGCCGTCCTTAAAGCATTCAAGCTCGGCTCTTATCCAGTCCGTTCCGTCAAAAGCCGCCCCGTCTGACATCATAAGCAGTATATCTCCGTCTCTTAATCTGACCTTTGCCTTGTCAAACTCCACATCGTTTAAAATTCCTATCGGCAAAGAGGAGCTTTCGGCTCTTCCGCACCGTCCCGATCTTCTTACAACGGTCGGTGCGGCTCCGGCCTTATAAATGTTTACGTCTCCCGTAAACAAATCAATGCTTGCCACATCAACGGTAGCAAGGGACTCGTCTGAGGATTTAAAAAGCATTGAGGAATTGAGAATTTTAAGAGAGCAGTCATAGCCGAAGCCTGCTTTTATAAGCTTTGAAATAAGCCCCGAAGCCATAGCTCCGTCAACAGCCGCTCTGCCTCCTGTCCCCATTCCGTCGCTTAAAACCGCGATAAATCTTCCGTCGGAGTCATTAAAGCAGCTGTAGGCATCTCCGCTGAGTGCCGCACCGTTTGCCGCAAACTGCGAAATTCCGAGGTCAATCTTATAGACGGCATGCTCGGTAACAGTAAGATAGGTTCCGCTTTCCTCTTCTGAAATATCGGGTATATCGAAATCTCTTTCGCATACAACCGACAGAGTCTTCATTATCTGTAATTTGTTTAAAACGGTATCATCTTTGTTTACAATCCGCATTTCCAAGGTCATTCTGCCGTATTTGTCTATTCTTGCGGCTGCCTTATCAACTCTTATATTTATATTTTTAAGCGCGCTTACGGCACACTGAGCCGCGGCATTGTCGAATTTTTCTTCTGAATTTATTTCGTTTGAAAGATCCTCAAGCATGCATGAAATTCCGTCAAACTGGTCTGAAACAACGCTTCTTACCTCTTCAAGTCTGTTTTCCGCCGCGATTTTAGAGGCGAATTCCGAGTACTTTTCGGCAATTACCGCGGCGGTATTATGCGTCTTTAAGCATCTTGCCTTGAATTCGTCGGGAATGTCCTCGAAAACATCGGTGTTTTTGCACTCCTTTATATGCTTGGTTACGGCAAGCACAGCTTCCATTGTTGCTTCCTTTTTGGATTCCCAGCAGTGGCGCCTGAGCTTGCAGCCTGAACAGGCACAGTTCTCTATATCTCTTATAACATCCGAAAAATCGGGCGCATTGATTTTCCCCAATTCCTTTGAAACCTGTTCGACGGTGGCAGAAACCTTTTTAAGCGCGTCGGATGCCTTTTCAAGTCTTATAACCGCGGTCTTTTTAGCGCAGGAAGGTACTGAAATCTGCGGAATTCCCGAAAACAGCTTTCCGAAGAAAACTCCGGAGGATCTGGGCAGAATTAAAAATATTCCCACTCCTATTATAAATTCAACCAATGCAGGCGCAAAAGCTTCGGTATTTCCGTATGCCGCGTTTACTATAAAGCAAACAGTCAGCGCCGCGGCCTCCGCATATTTGCCGAGACCCGAAAAAATTCCCGCCGCCATTCCTCCGAGGTAAAAAGCCGCCTCTCCCGAAGAAGACGAGAGCAAAACGGTAAATGCCGCGGAAATTCCGGCCGCCGTTCCCGCAAGCACTCCGCCGTATCTTGCGGCGGTTAAAATCATAATGATACCAACGGTCTTTCCTATTGAGACACCGTAAATTTTAAACCTGTTAAGCCCTAAAAGCAATGCCGCAAAGGTTATCAGCAGACAGCATAATTCATCTGATGTCAGGCCGCTTTTCCGGTGCTTTAAGGCAATACATGTTTTCATCACAACATATCCTCCGGCACTGCACAAAAGCGTTTCTGCAATTAAATCTATCAGTTTATAATTTGTGTTGGCTGCGGCGACTATTCCCGTTGTAAGATTTGCCGCAAAACCGCAGGCCGCCGCAAAGACAGGATTTTTGGAAATCCTGCTTTTTGAGGACAGCATAAGCTTTACCGCGATTATTCCTAAAATTGCCGATATGTATCTGAAGCCGCTTGTCCCTGCCGCCGGAAAAAAATATCCGAAAAACGCTCCTATTGCCGCCGACGGAGCATACTGCCAGGGACTTCCTGCAACTATAGCGAGTCCAAACGGCAGAATTCTTTTTGCCACAACCCCTCTTGAAGCGATAAAACCTGCCGCGGCGAAGCAGATATGAAATACCGCACTTAAAATTTCCTGCGACCGCAAGGCCGTAGGCTTACCTTCCTTTTTTACAATCTCTTTCAAAACCTTTGCCTCCAAACTTATAATATTATCAGTTTTATTATAAGAGCATACAAATAAATATTTTGTCTAAGCGAAAGAGAAAAAAATAAAATTTTATGTAATTTAATGTTATAAACAATAAGAATTGCGCAAAAATAAAAAGGGAAGTGAAAAAAATGAAAAGATTTTATATTTTTATGTGTATACTTTTAGCTATGGTTCTCGCTCTCGGAATTTCCGCCGCAGCGCTTTCGAAAATGGGTTCCGCCGGAGACGAGGTAAAAAACATTCAGTCTGTTCTTAAGGAAAAAGGTTATTATTCGGGTAATATAGACGGAATTTTCGGAACAGGCACAAAGAAAGCTGTAATGCAGTTTCAAAAAGACTGCGGACTTGACGCCGACGGAATTGCAGGTAAAAAAACGTTAAAGGCTTTAGGCATAAGCAATTCTTCGAATAACGGTTATTCCTCTTCCGATAAAGCTCTCTTGGCAAGGGTGATTTCAGCTGAGGCAAGAGGGGAAAGCTATTTAGGACAGGTGGCTGTCGGTGCGGTAATATTAAACCGAATAGAACACCCCTCTTTCCCCGACACCCTTTCGGGTGTGGTTTATCAGAAGGGTGCATTTACATGTCTTTCGGACGGACAGTTTTATGAGGCGGTTTCCGACAGCGCATATCTTGCCGCAAATGACGCAATAAACGGTCTTGACCCGTCGGGAGGAGCGATTTATTATTACAATCCCAAAACATCTACATCAAAATGGATTTTAAGCCGTCCGGTAATAACAACTATCGGTCAGCATAGATTTTGCAGTTAAAAGTTTTAAAACGCGCATTTAAGACTAAAAGGAATTTTTGTTTAATTTCCGTGCCGTAAGGCGGACCTTGGTCTAATATCTAAAATCTAGACGAATACCCCTCAGTCGCGCATAAAGCGCGACAGCTCCCCTCTGTTTCGCTTACGCGAAAAGAAGGGAGCCTTTTCTTTAGCCTTGCAAAAACCCAAGCTTCCCAATTAGACGAAAGGGTTTGGTTATATCAAGTGCCGTAAGGCACACATTGTTAAGAATTAAGAAGTAAAATATTTTTTCCGGACGCCCTTGCACACCTTAAAATTGTATTTTCACTTTTATAAAATATCAAAAAATCACTGCAGTTTATTATTCTTTTTTCTGCTAACCAAAGCGCGGATTCATAAAATTGACAGCTTAAAATTTCATTTATTTCTATTTCATCGTAAATTTTTTTAATACAAATATCTTTGTTTAAACCTCTAAAAGGGACTAATAACTTTAATATTGAATTTGTGTAATTACATTTTTTCCTTAATTTGTTTATTGTTTTTGTCGCAAAAATATCAAATTCATTATTACAGCCAACTAAAAATACTATTTTATTTTGTTTTTCAAAAAGGTCAATTATAATTGTTTCAAACTGATTTTTAATTTTCTCAAAATCTGTTTCTTTTTCTGAGCCTAAAAAGCCTACAGTATAATCATTCATATTATCACTTGCTTAAACTTATTTTAATCTCATTATACAATTGCTAACAAAAATAATCAAGTGCTATCTTTTAAATACTGAATAATTTTGAATATCCGCTTAAAATATTTAAGAGGTGAGTTTTATGAGTAATGAAACAGAATTTAAAAATCGTGACAGACTTATTCAGCTTGGAATAGCCATAGCTACTCTTCGCAGAGTCCGCGGCTTATCTCAGGAAAAACTCGCTGAGAAAGCAAATATCAGCAGAACCTTATTAAGTATGATAGAAGCGCCGAATTGTGCAAAGAGCTTTTCGGTTGAGGTCCTTTTCAATATTTCGGACGCTCTGAGTATCGACCCATCCGATTTAATTAAAGCGTCTGTCTTTCCTGATAATATAATTAAAAACAAATAATAGCGGAAGTCTATATTTAAAAAAATACCCCTCAGTCGCAATAAATTGCGACAGCTCCCCTCTGTTTCGCTTACGCGAAAAGAAGGGAGCCTTTTCTTTAGCCTTGCAAAAACCCAAGCTTCCCCTTTAGACGAAAGGAAATTCCCCTGTTAGGGGAAATGTCTGCGATAGCAGACAAAAGGGTTCCCGTCTTCCGGAGGAAAAAGTGTCAAGGCGTAGCCCTTGACGATAGGGTTTGTTTATATCAAGTGCCGTAAGGCACACGATGTTTTCCCTTCGCAAAGCAAAAGCTTTCAAATGTTTCGAATTTATATCATTATTTAAATATATATCTTTATGCGTGAATTATCAATAAAATATTTCCTTATTAAAATATATTCTTAAGTACAGTTAAAAATTTCATTATTATGCTTAACATTTAGTAAAATTCCCCTCAGTCACCGCAAGGTGACTGAGGGGAATTGTCTAATATCTAAACATGGCAGTGAGCGCAGGAGGCGCAATCGGGAAAATCCTTTTTATCGTAGGATATTCCGTTTTTGTCATAGTAGTCTTTGACTGCGGCTTTAATTGCTTCCTCGGCTAAAACCGAACAGTGCATTTTGTGCGCCGGCAGACCGTCAAGCGCCTGGGCAACGGCTTTATTTGAAAGCTTGAGCGCCTCGCTTAAGGGCTGTCCCTTTATCATTTCGGTTGCCATTGAACTTGAGGCAATAGCCGAGCCGCAACCGAAGGTTTCAAATTTGACATCGTCGATAACATTATCCTTGATTTTAAGATATATTTTCATTATATCTCCGCATTTTGCGTTACCTACCTCGCCTATGCCGTCCGCGTCCTCAATAACTCCGACATTTCTCGGATTTTTAAAATGATCCATAACCTTTTCACTGTAAAGTGCCATAATGTTTACTCCTTATAATTCAAAATTCTTTCTGCCCTCAACCTTGTCTCTCCAAAGAGGGGACATATCTCTTAAATATTTAACTACTTCTTTTACGGATTTAATTATATAGTCAATCTCTTCATCGGTTGTCTCTTCGCTTAGCGACAGTCTTAAAGAGCCGTGCGCGATTTCATGCGGCCTGCCTATAGCAAGCAGAACATGGCTCGGGTCTAAAGAGCCCGAGGTGCAGGCAGAACCCGAAGAAGCGGCTATGCCTTTATCGTCAAGCATTAAAAGCAGACTTTCTCCCTCAATTCCCTCGAAACAGAAATTTACATTTGAGGGGAGGCGGTTTACGGGGTCGCCGTTAAGCGCACTGTGCGGAATTTCCTTAAGCCCTGCTATAAGCCTGTCCCTTTTTTCGGTAACTTCCGGAATTGTTTTTTCAAGATTGCCGGCAGCTTCCTTTAAAGCCGCCGCCATTCCCGCAATTCCTGCAAGATTTTCGGTTCCTGCCCGTTTTCCTCTTTCCTGTGCGCCACCCTCGATAAGGTTGTAAAGTCTTATTTCTTTTTTGGAATATAGAAAACCAATGCCCTTAGGACCGTGAAATTTATGAGCAGATACTGAAAGCATATCAATATTTTGCTCTTTAACATCAATTTTTATGTGGCCTGCCGCCTGAACGGCGTCGGTGTGAAAGGTTACTTTCTTTTCGCGGCATATTTCTCCGATTTCCTTTATCGGAAGTATAGATCCTATTTCGTTGTTGGCAAACATAACGGTTACCAAACATGTTTCGTCGGTTATCGCGTCTTTTACCTGCTCGGGTGAAATATTACCGTAAGAATGAACATCAAGATAGGTGACCTTAAAGCCCTCTTTTTCAAGTTTTTTCAGCGTGTGCAAAACAGCGTGATGCTCAAATGCCGATGAGACAATATGATTCTTGCCCTTTGCCTTTCCTGCATACGCGGCGCTTAAAATCGCCTGATTGTCAGCTTCGCTTCCGCCCGAGATAAAATAAATCTCATAAGGCTCGGCGTTTATACATTCTGCGATTTGCGTTCTCATTTTTAAAAGTTCCTCGGCAGCCCTCTGTCCTACGCGGTGGAGGCTTGACGGATTACCGTAAATCTCTTCAAAGTAGGGCTTCATTGCGTTTACCGCCGTTTTGCTCATTTTTGTGGTTGCGGCATTATCTGCGTATATATACATTTTATTTTCTCCTTAAACATATTAAATCACTATGTATATATAGTATCACCGAAAAACATACTTGTCAATAGGGTTTATAAAAAAATACCTGTTTCTTTAAAAAAACAGGTATTTTAAAAGTACTTTTTATTGTTCTTTAAGTCTTTCATCAATAGCCGCCGCCGCTTTTTTTCCTGCTCCCATCGCAAGAATAACGGTTGCGGCTCCGGTGACGGCGTCTCCGCCTGCGTAAACTCCGTCCTTTGAGGTCATCATATTTTCGTCAACAACAAGGCAGCCGCGGCTGTTTGCCTCAATGCCGTTTGTTGTGCTTCTTATAAGGGGATTCGGAGAGGTTCCTATCGCCATTATAACGGAATCAACATCTATAACAAATTCGCTGTTAGGAATTTCTTCGGGCCTTCTTCTGCCTGAGCTGTCAGGCTCGCCGAGCGCCATTTTAACACATTCGATACCTTTAACAACGCTGTTTTCATCGGTTAAAATGCGTTTCGGATTTGTAAGAAGCTTAAAGTCAATCCGCTCTTCCTTCGCATGCTCGATTTCTTCTCTTCTTGCAGGCATTTCCTCGTCGGAACGGCGGTATATTATGTATACGTTTTCGGCTCCGAGTCTTTTTGCGCAGCGTGCCGCGTCCATAGCGACATTTCCGCCGCCTACAACCGCAACGCTCTTTGAGCGCTTTATCGGGGTGTCATAACCGTCAAGATAAGCCTTCATAAGATTTATTCTTGTTAAAAACTCATTGGCGGAGTATACTCCTACGGCACCCTCGCCCTCAATGCCCATAAATCTCGGAAGTCCTGCGCCCGAGCCTATAAATACGGCTTTAAAGCCCATATCCATTATTTCGTCAACCGATAAAACCTTTCCGATAACCATATCGGTCATAATCTTAACGCCTAAACTTTTAAGCCCGTCGATTTCCTTTTTAACGATTGATTTAGGAAGTCTGAATTCGGGGATACCGTAAACCAAAACTCCGCCGGCGGTATGAAAAGCCTCGAAAACGGTTACATCATAGCCGCGCTTTGCAAGGTCTCCCGCACATGTAAGACCTGACGGACCTGCACCTATGACGGCAACCTTTATTCCGTTTTTCTCAATTTTTATTTCGGGTGCAGAGCAATTATTCATAAAATAATCGGCGGCAAATCTTTCAAGTCTGCCTATTCCGACGCTTTCGCCCTTTATTCCGCGGACGCATTTTCCCTCGCACTGCGATTCCTGCGGGCATACCCTTCCGCAAACGGCGGGAAGAGAGCTGGTCTTTGAAATTATTTTATATGCTTCCTCGAATTTTCCCTCGGCGATTTTTTCTATAAAATCCGGAATCTGAACATTAACGGGGCAGCCCGAAACACAAGGCTTATTTTTGCAATGCAGACATCTTTTTGCCTCTGCCATAGCCATTTCTTCGGTATAGCCTAAAGCTACCTCTTCGAAATTTTTATTTCTTACGAGCGGGTCGAGATGAGGCATTTCAGTCTTTTTCGGTGACATATCAGCCATTGTTGTTTACCCCCAGTCTGCAAGCATGAGCTTCCTCTTCCTTATAAAATCCGTTTCTGCGGATAAGCTCGTCGAAATCGACAAGATGTCCGTCAAAATCAGGACCGTCAACACAGGCAAATTTTGTTTCCCCGCCTACGCTTACCCGGCATCCGCCGCACATTCCCGTTCCGTCAATCATAATCGGGTTTAAGCTTACTATTGTTTTTACCCCATACGGTTTGGTTGTAAGAGAAACAAATTTCATCATAACAACAGGACCTATTGCGATTACAAGATCATACTCTTTGGTTTCAAGAAGTCTTTTAAGCACATCGGTTACAAAACCCTTTTCGCCGTAGCTTCCGTCGTCGGTTGTGATATAGAGCTTATCGCAAACGGATTTCATTTCATTTTCAAGAATAACTATGTCCTTGCTCCGAAAGCCTGCTATCATTTCGGTGTGAACGCCCATATTATGAAGCGCCTTTGCCTGCGGATACGCAATCGCACAGCCTACGCCGCCGCCGATTATAATTGCTTTTTTAGGTGTTCCGAATTCGGTAGGGCAGCCTAAGGGGCCTACAACATCCTTTATATAATCGCCTGCGTTTAAAGATACAAGCTTTTTCGTTGTAAATCCTATTGCCTGAACAACAATTGTAACCGTTCCGTTTTCGCGGTCAAAATCAGAAACCGTAAGCGGAATTCTTTCTCCCTTTTCGTCAATCCTTACGATTACAAACTGGCCTGCTTTTACCTTTTCGGCAATAAACGGCGCTTCGATTTTAAGCTGTGTTACACTGCCGTTTAAAATATTTTTTTCAATGATTTTAAACATTTTTTCAGTTCCTTTATTCCTTGATTGCTTTTTTAAGCTCTTCTGTTTTATCTGTTTTTTCCCAAGTGAAATCGGGGTCGGTTTTCCCGAAATGGCCATAGTTGCAGGTCTTTTCATAAATCGGGCGCAGAAGATTTAATTTGTCTATAATCGCCGCCGGTCTTAAATCGAAAACCTTTGTTACAGCCTCCGCGATTTTTTCATCGGGGTATGCTCCCGTACCGAAGGTATCAACATGCACCGAAACCGGCTTGGCAACGCCTATTGCGTAAGCTAACTGGATTTCACATTTTTCCGCAAGGTTAGCTGCAACAATGTTTTTTGCGGCATATCTTGCGGCATAAGCGGCGCTTCTGTCTACCTTAGTCGGATCCTTGCCGGAAAATGCTCCGCCGCCGTGACGGGCAACTCCTCCGTAGGTGTCGACTATTATCTTTCTTCCCGTAAGTCCCGTATCACCGGCAGGACCGCCTATTACAAATCTTCCGGTCGGGTTAATGAAAATTTTTGTGTTTTCATCAATCATATTTTCGGGAATTACCGGCTTTATAACATTTTTAAGAATGCCGTCCCTTAATTCTTCAAGGCTTACGCTTTCCTTATGCTGTGAAGAAACGACTATTGCCTCTATTCTTTTAGGCTTACTGTCCTCATATTCAACAGTTACCTGAGTTTTTCCGTCGGGATTAAGATAATCTAAAATACCTTTTTTGCGAACCTCTGTAAGTCTGTAAGAAAGTTTATGCGCAAGGTTGGCAGGCATGGGCATAAAGGTTTCGGTTTCATTGCAGGCATATCCGAACATCATTCCCTGATCTCCGGCACCCCTTAAATCATATTTATCGGAACCGTTTTCCTTGTATTCAAGCGAATTGTCAACACCCATTGCAATATCGGGCGACTGCCTGTCGATTGAAGTGAATACCGCGCAGGTGTTTCCGTCAAAGCAAGCGTCGGGTCCGTTATATCCGATATCGCAGACTGTTTTTCTGACGATTTGTGAAATATCGGGCATGGAAGAGGTTGTAATCTCGCCCATAACGGTTATAACGCCTGTCGTGCAGAAGGTTTCGCACGCAACACGGGCATTTTTATCGTTTTTTAAGATTTCGTCAAGTATAGCGTCGCTTATGCGGTCGCATACCTTGTCGGGGTGACCTTCTGTCACCGATTCAGATGTGAAAAGCATTTTTGACATTTTTTCATTCTCCAGTCGCACTACCTATCAAAAAGACCGCTCGAAAGCGGTCTTATATAAAACCTCATCTTTCGGATAATCCGCAGGATTTGGCACCTTAATTCAAAATCAGGTTGCCGGGCTTCACAGGGCCTGTCCCTCCGCCGCTCTTGATAAGCAGATATTTATTTTACCTTTCTATTGTATCATAACAGTTATTTTTGTCAACTGTTTTTTCTTAGAATCGGCGTAATTTTTTTATAAATCAAAAAGCAAAGCACCGAGTCGGCAATTCCCTTAAAGAGCGTAAAAGGCAAATTGAAAATCAAAAGTGATTTAATTAGCGTATCGCTTGCAGGCAGGATTGCTTTATACATACCGATAATCGCGTCCATAGGCATGCCGTAAATCACGGTGTATGCAGGGTAGACAAACAGAAGATTTGTTAATACGCTAAGCACCGCCATAGATAAAGCTCCGATAACGCTTGCATACAGCGCACCCTTTCTTGTGTGGTTTTTTTTATATACAAGACCGCACACAAGCGAGAAAACAGCGCCTAAGATAAAGTTCGAAAGCTCGCCGACACCGGCGGAAGTCGTTACAAACAGATGAAGAAGATTTTTGATAAGGCATACGCCTATTCCGCTGATAGGACCGAAACAAAATGCGGCTATAAGCGCGGGAAGCTCGGAAAAATCGAATTTGATAAAGGACGGAATGATAAACGGCATCGGAAATTCAAGAAGCATAAGGATAAATCCCGCCGCGCCCAAAATCGAAACAGAGCAAATCTTTCTGACAGTTTCTTTTTTCATAAAAATTTCTCCCTTTCGGGGAAAGAATATCACAGTAACAATAAAAAATCCCCGTAAAAATATTATACGGGGCAAAAAAATATAATAAAAATATGTAAATCCGATTCTTCTTTCATCCGGACTTTAACCGTCGGTATCGGAATTTCACCGATTCAGCATTATCGCTCGCGGACTTTAAGCAAAGCCGACAAGTTTGAATCCGATTTTAACGGTCAAATTTTCGTCTTTGCATTACCGCCGGTGGGGAATTGCGCCCCGCCCCGAAGAACTTACATAAGCAAAGCCGACAAGTTTGAACCCGATTTTAACGGTCAAATTCTCGTCTTTGCTTAACATATTATATGACTGTATTTTTAATTTGTCAAGACACAAAAGCCTTTTCTATTTGTTTTTTCAGCTTATCTATGATCCGCTTTTCAAGCCGTGAAATATAAGACTGCGAAATTCCTAAGGTATCGGCGACCTGCTTTTGAGTGTATTCTTTGTAGCCGTTCATACCAAACCGCATTTCCATAATCTGCTTTTCCCTCGGCGGCAGCTCGCTTACGAATTTTTTTATAAGAGTTTTTTCGTCCTCGCTCTCAATTCCTCTTCCGACCTCATCGGGGTCGGAGCCTAAAATATCGGAAAGCAAAAGCTCGTTTCCGCTTTGATCGGTATTTAACGGCTCATCAATAGAAATCTCGTTTTTAAGAGAAGATGTCTTTCTTAAAAACATTAAAATTTCGTTTTCAATGCACCTTGAGGCGTATGTTGCAAGCTTGATGTTCCTGTCGGGGCAAAATGTATTAACAGCTTTTATAAGCCCGATAGTGCCTATTGAAATCATATCCTCAATATTAGAACCGCTGTCAAACTTTTTTGCGATATAAACCACAAGCCTTAAATTATGGACTATCAGTTTTTCGTTTTTATCGGGGTCGTCGCTTTCAAGCAGTTTTCTTTCCTCCTCGGCAGAAAGAGGCTCCGGAAGATTTTCGGGACCGTTTATATAATATGTAGGATTTAAAAGTCCGAGCCTTGAAAGAATTTTTATAATAAATATTTTAAACAGCTTCATGTTTAAATCTCCTGTTACAATAAAATATCGGGATTTATGATTGCTCCGTGGTCTGAAATCGGTGTTTTTGAAATCGCAATAACAGGCTTTGTAAGAACGGTGCTTTTTTCGCTTTGCTTTATAACCGCCCTGTCGCAGCGGTAGCCGTCTAAGATCTGCGAGCCCGAGACCGTGCCTGCCGGGATTGCCCGATATCTTGATTTAAGCCTATGCATGCTGACCTCCGTTTTAAAAAGACTGTCCGCAACTGATTTGTCAACGATTATTATATCGCTCAGACCCATAATATCTGTAAGACTGTTTCCAGAGTCGCAAAGAGCAGAGGTCGAGACAGAATTTCCGTCAGCCTCAAGGGTTATCTCCACGCTTTTCGCATTTAAGAATTTACAGGAAAAAATCTTTTCGAAAAGGGTTATCAAAAGATAACCTGCGGCGCTTGAAACGATCAGGACAACAGGGGAGATATTAAAATAGACCACTGCCCCTCTTACAGCCATGCCTTTAGGGGAAAACAGGGAAAAGACCGCCCACATTGCCCCTGCAAAAAGGCAGGTGACGCCGAAAAAAACAAAGGAATTTTTTAAAAACGGTTTAATACCCTTAATTCCGAAGCAAACGGCGCTTAATATAAAGCAAACGGCAAGCTTATAAAAAACATCGAGTAAAATGATATTTTCGCTTATAAATATGTAAAGTGAGGAAATGCCGCCGGTAAATGCCGCCGCGATAATTCTTAAAAGCCTGCAATTAAGCTTTAAAAGTCTCATTGAGGCCCGCAGAAGAAAATAATCAATCACGGTATTTACAAGTATAAGTATATCCGCATAAATTACCATGCAAATCAACTCCGTTTTATGCCTGCCTGTAAATATTGTAGCACTCAAAATCCGAAAAAATTGTCGCAACTAAGGAGAGAATTAAAATTATTTGATTTTTAATTTAAGATAAGATATAATTTATAAAAAGGGGGATATCTGATGATAAATACAGTACAGATTAACGCGAAAAGGAAAGAAAATGAAGAAAGGTCTTCTTTGCTTATAAAGAGCAGAAAATCCGCTGAGGAAAAGAAAAAGGCCTTGGAAACAAAGCTTTCGGAACTTAAAAATAAAAACTCGGATATTATAAAAAAGGCGGAAAAAACCGCCGATTTTAACACCGATTTTATTTTTGCGGTATATAATCTTTTGCTATGCGGTCTTTTGGTTTTTCTGTTATTCAAAACGCCGTTACTTAAAAGCTATGACGGGCTTGCGGTTTTAAATAAAATGATACAGAGCAATCAAGGGAAAATTCTGAATGTTGCTTTTTTGTTGATTTTCTCGCTTTGTATTTTCTTTTTAACGGCAAAGAAGAAAAAGATTTTCAGAATTTTTTTAATACCTGCTGTTATTTCGGGAATTCTTGGGGTTTATTTTAATTTTCAGTTTTATGCTTTTGTTTTCATTGTTTCGGCGGTTGTAACAGCAGTTAATATGCTTTTAAGAAAAATAATCTTCGAAAAAGGGAAGTATAATAATATTTTTCAGCTCCTTTCAAATAAAGGTAAGGTTAAAAAAGCATATTCAGAGATTTATGAAACTCAAAATGAGATAAAGAAGCTTCAAAAGGAAATAGAAGTCAGTGATAATGAGCTTTTGGAATTAAACGGAGAATCGGAACAGCTTGAGCTTAAAAAAACCGCTCTTGAGGATTATAAAAAGGCATGTATTCTGGCGGCGGATTATCCGAACAGCGCCGTTAAAGCGTATAACCGCTTTGTAAAGTCATATTTTATTTTGGGAGAAACAGGGCAGGAGTTTTTCGAACTCAGGTCGAAAATGGAAAATGAGGAAAAGGATAATCTTTTTAAATTTGCTCTTGAATTCTGCGAGGACGGCGGTGATCCTTATGAGTTTTTAAGAATTCTCCAGCTGTCTTTAAATAAGGGCTGTGAAGAGGCAAAAACACTTTTGGGAAAGGTTTTTGCGCAGATTTCAGCCACCGCGGGAAACGGGGAATATGAAAAGGCATATTCTCTGCTTCAGCCTTTAATTGAAGCCGGCAGTGCGGATGCGCTGAATATCAAATTACAGCTTGATAATAATCAGATCGCCATGCAGGCAAGGCTTACAGCTGAAAAGGCGCGTAAAGAGGCTTTCGAAGCCTCTTTAAGACAAAACGCAATGCTTTCGGCCGCTCAGCAGTCGGTGCTCAGAGAAATGACCGCCATAAGGCAAAATCAGGAATTTGCGCAAACATTGATGCTTAACACAATTGAAGACGCAAGGTTTCACGGAATAAAAATTAAATTCTAAAAATAAAATCTCCTGAGAAACTCTTAATTCCTCAGGAGATTTTTAAAAACAGAATTATCTAAACATAGTCTGAACGCCGTCTGCCAAATCGCTTACTGCTTTAGCTACCTTAGAGGCGCCCTTAGTAATCTTGTGATGATCCTTCATCGCCATTTTGCCGATACAGGTTGCGGCGGCGCCTGCCGCCATGCCTATACCTAAGCCTTTAACAAGTGACATAGTTTTGTTTTGCATAAATTAAACCTCCTTTAACGGTAGTATTACCGAAAAAGGAGGTTTAAAACTCTCTGTACGAATTTTATTTTTTAAAATCCTTAAAAGGCGGATGAAGCTTATCCTTATCGGAAAGCTTGATTTCCATGCCGTCTGCAATAGGCCATTCAACGCCGATATCGGGGTCGTTCCACATAAGGCCGCCCTCGTCGTTAGGATGATAAAAATCGTCAACCTTATAAACAAATTCCGCTTCGTCGGAAAGGACCAAAAATCCGTGAGCGAAGTTTTTGGGAATAAAGAACTGTCTTTTATTTTCGGCCGAGAGAATTACACCCTCCCATTTTCCGAAAGTGGGCGAGCCCTCTCTTAAGTCAACGGCAACATCGAAAACCTCGCCTCTGATACAGCGCACAAGCTTTGACTGGCTGTACTGCTTTTGAAAATGAAGTCCTCGAAGAACGCCTTTAGTGGACATAGACTGATTGTCCTGAACAAAATCAACGGTTATACCGCCCTTTATGAAATCCTCTTTCTGATAGGTTTCCATAAAGTATCCGCGGCTGTCGCCGAAAGCGGTAGGCTCAACGATAATTACTCCGTCGATTGAGGTTTTGATAAAATTAAACTTACCCAAAGCTTATATCTCCTTTTTAGCGCTGTACATCTTGTCATAATACTTCTGATAATCGCCGTTTACAACATTCTGTACCCACTCTGTATTTTCGAGATACCACTTAAGAGTCTTTTTAATTCCGACCTCAAAGCAGGTTTCGGGATACCAGCCGAGCTCGTCTTTGATCTTCTGAGGGTCGATTCCGTATCTGCGGTCATGTCCCTTGCGGTCGGTAACGTGCTTGATCATGTGCTCGCCGACCTCGCTGTCGACGTTTTCCTTGATATATTCGATTATTGATTTAACTATGAATATATTCGGCTTTTCGTTGTGACCGCCGACATTGTAGACCTCGCCGAGTCTGCCATTTCTTATAACCATGTCGATTGCCTTGCAGTGGTCCTCAACATAAAGCCAGTCTCTTATCTGCATTCCGTCGCCGTAAACAGGGAGATCCTTATGCTTTAAGGTGTTGTTCATGATAAGCGGAATAAGCTTTTCCGGGAACTGATAAGGTCCGTAGTTATTGGAGCAGCGGGTAATATTTACAGGGAATTTATAGGTGTCCCCGAATGCCTTTACAAAGAAATCGGCAGAAGCCTTTGAAGCGGAATAGGGAGAATGCGGGTCAAGCGGAGTTGTCTCCATGAAATATCCGGTTTCTCCCAAGGAGCCGTAAACCTCGTCGGTTGAAACCTGTAGGTATTTAACACCGTCTTTATATTTATCGTCGCCGACAGTCCACGCAACCTTTGCGCACTGGAGCATATTAACCGTACCCTCAACATTTGTCTTAACAAAAATTTCGGGGTTTGTAATACTGCGGTCAACATGGCTTTCGGCCGCGAAGTTGACAACATAATCAATATCGTTTTCGGCAAAAATTTTGCTTATTGCCTCCCTGTCGCAGATATCCGCCTGAACAAAAGAGTATCTCGGGTTGTTTTCAACACTCTTTAAGTTCTCGAGATTTCCGGCATAGGTAAGCTTATCGACATTTATAATCTTAACATCGTCGTATTTGCCTAACATATACATAACGAAGTTAGAGCCTATAAAGCCCGCGCCGCCTGTAACAAGATAAGTTTTCATAATTTCAGTCCTCCACTTTGTTTATATAATCCTTAAGCGCAGCTTTCCAGTCACGCATAAAATTACCTACGCTGCATTTTAAGCCGAGATTTTCAAGAGAAGAATACTCGGGTCTTTTTGTGGGACTCTTGTATTCGTCGCTCGTGCAGGGCTTTACAACATCTCCGAATCCCGAAAGACGGGCGATTTCGCATGCGAATTCATACCATGAGCACTCGCCCTCGCCGGTGCAGTGATAAATTCCGTATTCCTCGGTAATGCCGAGAAGCAAGAGGTGGTGCGCCAAGTCGTTTGCGTTTGTCGGGTTGCCTCTTTGGTCGTTGACTACGGTAATCGAGCCTCTTTCTCTGATAACCCTGCGGACGGTCTTAACGAAATTCTTTCCTATATATCCGTAAAGCCAAGAGGTGCGGACAATAAAGGTTTTATCGTTAAACGCAAGTGCATATTTCTCGCCTAAAGCCTTAGAAGCCCCGTAAACACTCTGAGGATTTATTATATCCCACTCTGTATATGGCTTTGTTCCGTTTCCCGCAAAAACATAGTCGGTTGAAACATGGATAAATTTAGCGTTTACGGCTTTTGCCGCTCTGGCAAGGTTTCTTACCCCTGCCGCGTTAACCTTGTATGCAACATCCTGCATTGTCTCGCAGCCGTCAACATTGGTCATGGCGGCACAGTTTATAATTATATCCGGATTTTCGCTCTTTACAAATTCGGTTACAGCCAAGGTATCCGTAATATCAAGCGTGTCAATATCAACAGCACTGATTTCCGCATCCCTGTACTGCTCGGGGATAGGACCTATTTCGCTTTTCATTGATTTTAAAATTGACTGCAGTTCGTTTCCGAGCTGACCGTGACAGCCGGTTATCATTATCTTCATTTTTTATGCTTCCTTTTTTGTTTTATTAAAAATTTAAATGCCGAAGACAAATGTATAAATAAGTATTTTATGCTTTTTGCGCTTGACCTGTCCCAAAGATGGGTTACGCAAAACTTAGGAGCTATAACAGTCCGCCCGAATTCCTGCGCCCTCAGCGTAAGGTCGGCGTCCTCAAGATACATGAAAAATCTTTCGTCAAACCCGCCCAAAGCCTTAAAAACTTCGCTTCTTATGCACATAAAGCAGCCGGAGCAGAAATCAATGTCGGTAACCGTATCAATATTGTCAAATTTTCTTGTGTATTCGTCTCTTACCTTTGAAAGGCTCTTGAAAAGTCTTTCAAGCCTGCCCAAGAAAAGATATTTTGCCGTTGGAATTCTTTTGGGCAGAAACTGTTCTGTTTTGTCCGAATTTAAAATTTTCGGCATCATAAGCGAGATATCGGGATTTTCGTCCATAAAATCGGCTATATCGCTTAAAACATCGGAGGATACCGTAATATCGGGATTTATTATGAAATGATAGTCAAACATTTCATATTCAAGTATCTTATTATGAGCCGCGCCGAAGCCTATATTTTTCCCGTTCTCAATAAAATTAAGTTTCAGGTCTTTAAGAGCATTGCATGTACCGTCGGAAGAGTTGTTATCAAAAACATAAAGGGATAAATCACGCCTTTTTGTGTTGCTTAAAAGGCTTTTGCAGGCATTAAGCGTGTTTTCGCGGCTGTTGAAGGTGACGATTGCCGCCGAAATTCTGTTATCCTTGATAATGCCTCACTCCCTTTTTATAAAAACAGTTTAACATATTAAAAATATATATTCAAGGTTTATTTAAGAAATCCGTTTACGATTTCTTCCTCAGCCTGCTTTTCGGTAAGACCTAAGGTCATAAGCTTCATAAGCTGTTCGCCCGCGATTTTTCCTATTGCGGCTTCGTGGATAAGAGAGGCGTCAATATGATTGGCGCTTATCTGCGGAATTGCGCTTACCTTTCCCGAATCCATAATAATTGCGTCGCATTCGGTGTGGCCGCTACACAGATTGTTTCCGTTTATATTGGACCTGAAAAGCTGAGAGGAGCTTTCCTTTGCTACGGAGCGTGAAACGACATTTGCGCTTGAATTTTTACCGTTTAAGTCAACCGAAAAATCCGTTTCGGCCCTCTGAGTGTTCTCGGTGAGGATTTTTTCGTGAATGATAAGCGTTCCGCCGTCCGAGACTACTGCCTTTGTGGTGCGCAGGGTATTGTCAATTCCGCCTATCTGGCTTGTTTCCATTTCCATACAGCTGTTTTCACCGAGGTTTACTATGGTTGTGGGGTTCATTATCCTGCTGCCGTTTCCGTCTCCCTCGCCGAAGTGGCGCTCAATATATTTAACCCTTGCGTTTTTGCCTACAAAAAATGTATGCACTCCGTCATGCGAGGATTTTTTATCTCCGCAGTTGTGAATTCCGCAGCCTGCCATAATCGTTACATCTGAATTTTCGCCTATTATAAAATCGTTGTAAACAAGGTCGTCAAGCCCTGTTGCGTCAATAACAACAGGAATATGGACCGTTTCGCCCTTGGTATTCGGTCTTATTATAATGTCAATTCCCGGCTTGTCCTCTTTGGTCTTTATGTCAATATTAGGGGTAACTTTTCTTTCGACAAGCCTGCCGTTTGCCCGTATATTGTAAGCGCCCTCCGGCTCGCCGTCCATATCGGCGATTATTTTAAGAAGCTGTCTTTCGGTATCGTTTATCATTTTAAAGCGCTCCTTTCAGATTTTCGGTTAAAACGCTGCAGGCGGTGTTTGTTGTACCTAAAAGCTCGGGCAGAATATCGTCCTTTTTGCCCTGTGCTTTGACCTCGCCTGCCGAAATAACTATAACATTATCGGCAATGTTTAAAATTCTTTCCTGATGTGAAATAATTATTATCGAGCCGCCCGAACTATCGTGAAGCTTTTCGAAAACCTTGATAAGATTTGAAAAACTCCAGAGGTCAATCCCTGCCTCCGGCTCGTCAAACAGCGAAATTTTAGTGCTTCTTGCAAGAACCGTCGCAATTTCTATTCTTTTTAACTCGCCGCCCGAAAGCGAAGCGTTTACCTCGCGGTCGATATAATCGCGCGCGCAAAGACCCACCTGAGAAAGATAATCGCAGGCGTCCGAAATGCTGATTTTTTTATTTGAGGCAAGACGGATAAGGTCCTGTACTGTTATTCCCTTGAATCTTACGGGCTGCTGAAAGGCAAAGCTTATTCCCTTGTTTGCTCTTTCGGTTATGTTTAAGCCCGTTATATTTTCTCCGTCTAAGAAAATTTCACCCGAAGATGGTGTTATAATTCCCGAAATTATTTTTGCCAGCGTGGATTTCCCGCCGCCGTTAGGTCCGGTGATGGCAGTAAACCCGTCTCCTATTTTAAGATTTATATTTTTCAGTATTTCTTTCGTTGCACCGTCATTATCGGCAGTGTAGCAGATATTTTTAAGTTCTAGCATAAATGCCTCCAAGATTTAATAGCTTTTAAATTATACCTTTTTTTTCTTAAAAAATCAATAATATTATTTGAATAATAAAAGTAATTATGATACAATGATTAAAAATGATTTTCGGAGTTATAAAAATGGATTTAATTAAAGTTCTTACGGAAGAATTTGAGATAAAGCCCTGGCAGGCTGAAAATGTTATAAAACTGCTTGACGGCGGAAATACCGTTCCTTTCATAGCGAGATACCGAAAGGAAATGACCGGCGCTATGGACGATCAGTTGCTCAGAAGCTTTGCGGACAGGCTTTCCTATTTAAGAAATCTTGACGAAATGCGGGAAAAAATAAAAAATGCCGCAGGCGAGGCAGGTGCGCTTACAGACGATCTTATAAAAAGAATTGAAAATGCCGCGACCCTAAGCGAGCTTGACGATATTTACCTTCCCTTCAAGAAAAAACGCAAAACACGAGCCGATGCTGCCAAAGAAAAGGGTCTTGAGCCTTTGGCGGACGAGATTTATGCGCAAAATGAAAATTCAAGGCTTCCCATTGCAGCGGCAGAGGACTATATTAACGAAGAACTCGGAGTGACTACTGCCGAGGATGCACTTAAAGGGGCGGGCGATATTATTGCGGAAAGAATTTCGTTTGACGCGGATGTCAGAAAAAGAATTCGCTTTGTCTGCTCGGCTCACGGAGTTCTAAAAACAAAGGCGGCTAAGGAAGATGTCGGGGTTTATGAAATGTATGCCGATTATTCCGAAGCGGTTTCAAAAATACCGTCTCATAGGATTCTTGCCGTAAACCGCGGAGAAAAAGAAGAATTTTTAAAAGTTTCCGTAGAATTCGATAAGGAAAAGGCGATGTATATAATCGAAAAGGCTCATATAAAGCCGCAGTCTGCTTGCCGTGATTTTATGATTGAATGCGCTCTTGATTCTTATCAGAGATTGATTTTTCCGAGCATAGAAAGGGAAATCCGAAACGAGCTTACCGAAAAAGCAAGTAAATCCGCAATTTCGGTATTTTCTTCAAATCTCCGTCAGCTTCTTATGCAGCCGCCGGTTAAAGGCAGCGTTACCATGGGACTTGACCCGGGGTACAGAACAGGCTGCAAGGTGGCAGTTATAGATGAAACGGGAAAGGTACTCGATACATCGGTTATATATCCTGCGCCTCCGCATAATAAAATCGAAAGCGCCGAAAAAACCGTGTCGGAGCTTATAAAAAAGTATAATGTAAAGGTTATTGCGATAGGTAACGGTACTGCGGGACGGGAAACCGAAGCCTTTGCCGCGGACCTTATAAAAAAGGAAAACCTTGATGTTGCCTATTCAATTGTAAGCGAGGCGGGAGCAAGCGTTTATTCCGCTTCAAAGCTTGCTGCGGAGGAATTTCCAGAATATGATGTATCGCTTAGAAGCGCCGTTTCAATAGCGAGGAGGCTTGAGGATCCTCTTGCAGAGCTTGTAAAAATTGATCCGAAAGCGATAGGAGTAGGTCAGTATCAGCACGATATGCCGCAAAAAGAGCTGTCAGGCGCGCTTGACGGTGTGGTTGAGGAATGCGTAAATAAAGTCGGAGTTGATCTTAATACAGCCTCGGTTTCTCTGCTTTCGAAGATCTCCGGAATAAATTCCGCAGTTGCCGATAATATTGTTAAATACCGCGACGAAAACGGAGAATTTGTAAAGAGATCCGATTTGAAAAAGGTATCAAAGCTCGGGAGCAAAGCATTTGAGCAGTGCGCCGGATTTTTAAGGATTGAAAATGGGGCAAACGCACTTGACGCAACCGCTGTTCACCCCGAAAGCTATGAGGTTGCGAAAAATCTTTTAAAAATCTGCGGATTTACCGAAAACGATGTCAAGGAAAAAAAGATATCCGGTATTTCCGAAAAATTAAGCGCACTCGGCGAGATTTATACTGCCGAAAAGCTCGGAGTCGGAGTTTTGACCCTTAAGGATATAGCTTCGGAGCTTGAAAAGCCTTGGAGGGACCCGAGGGACGAAATCGAAAAGCCCATGCTTCGCCGCGATGTTTTAAGTCTTGACGATTTAAAGCCCGGAATGGAGCTTGAGGGAACCGTCAGAAATATTATCGACTTCGGCGCATTCGTCGATATCGGAGTTCATGAGGACGGGCTTGTTCATATTTCGCAGATATCCCGTAAATTTATTAAACATCCTATTGATGTTTTAAAGGTCGGTCAGACCGTGACGGTTTGGGTGATGAATGTGGATAAGAAAAGAAACAGAATTTCACTTACAATGAAAAAGGAAAATGCTTTAAATGAAACAGAAAATAAATAATTTAAAAGGCGGTTCAATACTTCTGATAACTGCGTTTATATGGGGGCTTGCGTTCGTCGCTCAGTCGGATGCGGCATCTAAAATTCCGCCGTTTGCCTTTAACGCACTGCGTTCGGCAATCGGTTCCGCAGTGCTTTTTTTGCTGATGCTTTTCAGAAAAATAAAGCTTAAAGAGGATATTTTTATCTCAAAAACCGCTTTGAAAAAGCATGTGGCTTTAGGCGGAGCGGTCTGCGGAATAATGCTCTGGCTTTCGATAAATCTTCAGCAGATGGGTCTTACATATTATGAAAATCACGGTTTGCAGGGAGGCTCTGCAAGAGGAGCGTTTTTAACGGCGCTTTATGTTGTTATGGTCCCTGTTATTTCGGTGTTTTTAAAAAGAAGGGTCTCACCGTTTATATGGGGCGCGGTCGCAGTTGCGCTTATCGGCGCGTATCTTCTCTGCACGGCGGGTCTGGGAGGATTTAATAAGGGAGATATTTTAATGCTTGCCTGTGCCCTGTCTTTTTCGCTGCATGTGATTTTTGTTGATAAATTCTGCATTTCTGTCGGGGGAATCAGGCTTTCGATGATTCAGTTTATAATTTGTTCATTGGGTTCGTTCATTGCTTCTTTTATAACCGAAACCGATGCGTTTAACCCCGAAAAAATTTCCGCCGCTTTGTTTTCATTGCTGTTTCTCGGAATAATGTCGAGCGGAGTTGCGTATACATTGCAGATTGTTGGTCAAAAATATGCGGAGCCGTCGGTCGCAGCGCTGATAATGAGCCTTGAAAGTGTTTTCGGAGCTATCGGAGGCTGGCTGATTTTAGATCAGACTCTGACCCGTCTTCAGATTCTCGGCTGTACGCTTGTATTTTTGGCAATTATTATAGCTCAACTGCCTGAAATGCTGTTTAACAAAAAAGCAAAAGTAAAGGAGAATTCTTTATGAAATTAACTTTTTTGGGAGCCGCCCATGAGGTTACCGGTTCCTGCTCGCTGCTCAGTGTAAACGGAAAAAATATTCTTATCGACTGCGGAATGGAGCAGGGCGAGGATATTTATGAAAACTGCGAGCTTCCCGTTAGCGCCGTAGATATTGATGCGGTTTTGCTGACCCATGCCCATATAGATCATTCCGGAATGCTTCCCGCCCTTGTTGCAAAGGGCTTTAAGGGGAATATTATCTGCACCTACGCAACCTTTAAGCTATGTGAAATAATGTTAAGGGATTCCGCGCATATTCAGGAGTTTGAGGCTCAGTGGCGAAACAGAAAGGCCGAAAGAGCAGGTATGGCGGCCTATGTTCCGGTTTATACCTTAAAGGACGCAGAGGCTGCGATAAAGCAGTTTTCGCCTGTTTCATACAAAGAAACGGTTGAGGTATGCGAGGGAGTAACCGCGAGATTTACAGACGCGGGCCATCTTCTCGGTTCTTCTTCAATTAACATAACTGCCGAGGAAAAAGGAATTAAAAAAACCATTTTGTTTTCGGGAGACCTCGGAAATACCGACCGTCCTCTTATAAGAAATCCCCAGATTCCGGAAGGCGCCCAATATGTAGTAATAGAGTCCACCTACGGAGACCGTCTGCACGGAGACCGCCCCGATTACGTGACCGCGCTTACGAATATTTTAAACGAAACCTTTAAAAGAGGAGGAAATGTTGTTATTCCGTCCTTTGCGGTGGGAAGAACACAGGAGCTTCTTTATCTGTTAAGAAAAATAAAGGAGGATAAGCTGGTTTCGCCTTACGATTTTCCCGTATTCGTGGACAGTCCTCTTGCGGCGGAGGCGACCGGAATTTATTCGAGCGGTCTTACTGATTACTATGACGAGGAAACCTTGGATCTTTTGAGCCGAGGTATCGATCCGATAAAATTTGACGATTTAAAGCTTTCGGTTACCTCGGATGATTCTAAAATGATTAACTTTGATCCGAGACCGAAGGTCATTCTTTCAGCTTCGGGAATGTGCGAGGCAGGAAGAATAAGACATCACCTTAAGCATAATTTATGGAGAAAGGACAGCACAATTCTCTTTGTCGGATATCAGGCAGAAGGAACAGTCGGAAGAAAGCTTATTGACGGGGCGTCAAGCGTAAAGCTGTTCGGAGAGGTGATTGCCGTAAATGCGAAAATAGAAACCCTTCACGGAATTTCGGGCCATGCCGACAGGGATATGCTCTTACAATGGCTTAATAAGCTGCCCGAAAAACCGAAACATTTATTTGTAAATCACGGAAATGATTCTGTCTGCGATTATTTTGCCGATCTTGCGGGGGAAAGACTTGAAATCAATGCAACAGCTCCATACAGCGGAGATGAATTTGAATTAACAACCGATGAATGCACCGCCAAGGGAAAAGTCATAAGGACTCAAAAGGCTCAGTCAAAAGGAAGAATCAGAGCGAATACGGTTTATTCCCGTATGCTTGAAGCCGCAAAGAGACTTCTTTCGCTTGTCAGCAATTCAAATGAAATACCGAATAAGGATATGGCAAAATTTGCCGATCAGATAACATCCCTTTGCGATAAACTGGAATCGAAAAGATAAATATCAGAAATAAACTCCCCGAGGAACCGAAATTTTCGGTTCCTCGGGGAGTTTATAAATAAGTCAAAAATGCTTTATCGCTTTTCGGAAATTCCCGATTTGTGCTTTCAGCGGCAGATAAATGCTTTAATGTTTGTTAAGCTGTTTTATTAAATACGGAAGCTCCTCTTCAAAATTCACTCCGTATCTTAAAAGGGGGGTTGATCTGAGAGTCCGTTTTATACTTTTCACCGTGAATTTCTCAGCAATTTCCGCAGATTTTAAAAGATTCTTTCCTTTGGTCATTGCAGCGGTAAGGACGCTTGCAAAAACATCGCCTGTTCCGTGGAAGGATGCGTTTACTGCGCCGCTTAAAATGTAGCTTTCGGATATCCCGTCAAAACAGGCAACACCGGTTTTTTTCTTGTCAAAGCTTACCCCTGTAAGAACGATTTGCGCCTTTGTTAAGCTTTTAAGTCTTTTTAAAAGCTTGGCTATATATTCTTTTTTGAACGGAGGATTTAAATATTCTGTTTCGGTAAGAAAGCAGGCTTCGGTTATGTTCGGAGTTATAACATCGGCAACGAGGCAAAGCTTTTTCATAAATTCGGGAAAATCCGAGTCAAAGCCGCCGTAAAGTTTCCCGAAATCCGCCATAACGGGATCTACTAAAAGCAGCGAGCTTTTTTTTCTTATGATTCTCTGCGCCTCTTTTACGATTTCAACCTGTTCTTTAGATCCCAAATATCCGGTATAAACCGTATCCGCCTGTATTTTTTCGCTTTTCCAGTGGTTTGCAACGGGAAGAATATATTCTGTTAAATCCTTAAAGACATAATTTTTAAATCCTCCCGTGTGGGTTGAAAGAAGAGCGGTAGGTATAACCGCCGTTTCAATTCCTGCGGCGGAAATTATAGGCAGAGCGACGGTAAGCGAGCATCTGCCGAAGCAGGAAATATCATGAATTGCCGCAACTCTTTTTTGCATTAAGCCTTCTTGCCTTTCGAATATTTTATGTTTTTCGGACAAAATCCGTCCATGGGACACCTAAAGCAATCCGCTTTTCTCGCGGTGCATATATCTCTGCCGAAAATAACCGCTCTATGGCAGAAATCGCTTGATTTTTCCTCGGGCAGAAGCTTTCGCATTTCGTCCTCAACCTTTTTCGGGTCTGTGGTATCAACAAGCTTTAATCTGTTGCAAAGCCTTATAAAATGCGTGTCGGTGACAACAGCCGGCTTTTTGAAAATATCTCCGCAGATAAGATTTGCGGTTTTCCTGCCTACACCGCTAAGAGTTGTAAGCTCTTCAATCGTGTCAGGAACCTTTCCGCTGAATTTTTCGCAGACAGCCTTGCTAATTAAAACAAGGTCCTTAGCTTTTGTTTTATAAAGTCCGCAGCTTTTTATAAGCTCCTCTATATCGCTGATATCCGCATTTGCCATATCGTAAGCGGTAGGATATTTTTTGAATAAAGCAGGTGTAACGAGATTTACCCGTGCGTCTGTACACTGAGCCGAAAGTCTTGTTGCAACAAGAAGCTGAAAAGGGTCTGAATATTTAAGTGAGCATTCGGCATCGGGATATAAGCTTTCAAGCGCCTCAACCGCTTTTAAAGCAAGCTCTTTCTTACGCACGGCCTGCCGCCTCTAATTTAAGATCTCCGCTCTTTATCCAGCCGAGTTTTCTCATTGCCTCGCTGATTCCGAGACAGATAACCGCGGGAAGAATAAAGTGCATTGCGATTATTTCAACTACCGCAAGCGACGGTGAAAGAGCGGCAACGGTTTTTGTACCCTCGGTCATAGCCGTGAATGCGGCAAACTGACCTACAAGTCCGCTTGTTCCCATTCCCGAGCCTACCGGTGTGCTTACCATTTTAAGAAGCGCCGAGGAAACAGGCCCCAAAATCGCACTGGAAATAATGGCGGGAAGCCAGATTATGGGCTTTCTTATAATATTCGGCATTTGAATCATGGAGGTTCCGATTCCCTGTGCTATAAGTCCGCCTACTTTATTTTCACGGTAGCTTATAACCGCAAAGCCTATCATGTTGCAGCAGCAGCCGATGGTCGCGGCACCTGCCGCAATTCCCGTTATACCCATTGAAATTCCTATTGCGGCGGAGGAAATCGGGAGAGTTAAAAGGATTCCCATTATAACTGAAATCGCCATTCCTCCGAGTATGGGAGACTTTTCAACATTTATATTTACAAGATTTCCTATCCATTTCATTGCGCCCGCTATGTACGGTCCTACAAGATATCCTGCCGCACAGCCGGCAATAATACATGAAAGCGGTGTGACAATAATTTCAAGCTTGGTTTTCCCCGAAACCAAAAATCCGATTTCAACGGCTATATATGCCGCGACAAAAGCACCTAAAGGTTCGCCCGGGGCGCCTAACTTAAAACCCTCAATAACCAAGCTCGGGAAAGCGCCGACTGTTCCTGCGACGGCGGCTGAGACCGTGGTTAACGGAGAAGCCTTCAGCTTGCAGGCAACGCCGACTCCTATTCCCGCGCCGGTTATTGTTTTTGCAACGCTTCCGATAACCGTGATATATTTGCCTATCGTGTTATCTCCGATAAGAGAACCTACCTGACAGATAATCGTTCCGATAATAAGTGTGGAAAACAGCCCGTATGCCATTCCCGAAAGCCCGTCTATAAAAAGGCGGTTTAAATACTTTTTCATTTTTATACTCCTAATCGGTGAATTTAGTGTGACAGGACTCAAACCTGCCACGGTTTCGCTCGCCGCCTTTTAGATTGCGGCTTTGTGTTCATTTTTGCAAGGCGCCAGCCTTGCTGCAAATTTCTCGCTTCGCCGAATAAAAAATTCGACGGCAGAAACTTTTAACCTACCGAAACTAAAAATTTTGTTATAAGACGAAGCCGACTAAACGCAGGAATACTGCCGTATTTCAAGTTTTGAGGCAATGTATTATGCAAAATTTTGTTTCGTAGGCGTGGCAGGTTTAAATCCTGTCACACAAGATTTATTATATATTAAAAAGTATCTTTTTTCAACATAAACATTGCTTTTTTAATCGTTATGATATAAAATTTAATATAATATAAGAAGTTTATTTGGAGGAATATATGACGGATATTTATTTAATAAGGCACTGCGAGGCAACAGGCAATGCCAAGCGTACCTTTCAGGGCTCAAGCGATTGCGAAATAAGCGAGCTGGGGGCCAAACAGCTTGAATATCTTAAAATCAGATTTGAAAAATTCAAATTCGATAAAATCTATTCAAGTCCCTTAAAAAGAGCGGTAGCAACCGCAAAAGCAGTGGCGAAAAAAGGCGATGAAATTACTATCTGCGACGGATTAACAGAGATAAACGGCGGAATTTATGAAGGTAAGCCTTTCCGCGAAACCTTTTTAAAGGTCGAAGGACTTGCCGATATTTGGAATAACCACCCGCAGGATTTTGCTCCCCCAAAGGGCGAGCCGATGAAACATGCCTATGAAAGAATATGGGAAACCGTAAAAGAAATCGCCGAAGAAAACAAAGGAAAAACGGTTGCCGTGACGACGCACGGCGGCGTCACAAGGTGTCTTATATGCAGGCTGATGTTTAATGACATAAACAGGCTTAAAGATGTTCCCTGGAGTGAAAACACAGCGGTAACGCTCATTCGTTTTGATGATGAATTAAAGCCTGAAATTGTTTTTTATAATGACCATAGCCATGTTCCGGATCAATATTTGCCGAAAAGAAACCGTATAGTCGATTTTTTGTCCGAGGAAGAGGACAAAAAACAATGATTATAATGTCAGTAGATCTCGGGAAGGCGAGAACGGGAATTGCAGTGTGCGATAAAAGCGAAAGCTTTGCATTTGAACGCGGAGTTATAACCGAATATAATGAAGATAAGCTTGTTAAAAAGATAGTCGAAAAGGCGAGGGAAGAAAAAGCTGAGCTTATCGTGTGCGGACTTCCTAAGAATATGGACGGCTCATTTGGCTCTCGCGCGCAGGAATGCAACGAAACCGCGGAAAAAATCGAAAAAAACAGCGGAATAAAAACAGTTCTGTGGGACGAGAGATGTACTACACTGAGTGCCGCAGGTTATCTTAATGAGACGAACACAAGAGGCAAAAAGCGCAAACAGATAATTGACGCGGTCGCCGCGGTTATTATTCTTGAGGATTATCTTGCTTTCAGAAAAAGAAAGTAAAAAAATGTCGGGTTTGGGTATTGAGTTTTGTTTTTTAAAATGATATAATGATTTTTGTCAGAATACCGAAAGGAGAACATATATGATTTATTCAAAAGAAGTAGAAAATATGTGTCCTGTCGCAAAGGGCCCGAAACACGGTCCCGCTCCGATTCCGGAGGAAGGCAAATGGATACAGGCTAAAGAGATTAAGGATATCTCTGCTTACACTCACGGAGTGGGCTGGTGCGCTCCTCAGCAGGGTGCATGTAAGCTTTCGCTCAATGTTAAGGACGGTATAATCGAGGAAGCTCTCGTTGAAACCGTAGGCTGCTCGGGTATGACCCATTCGGCTGCTATGGCTGCTGAAATTCTTCCCGGCAAAACAGTTCTTGAGGCTCTTAACACCGACCTCGTGTGCGACGCTATAAACACCGCTATGCGCGAGCTTTTCCTGCAGATTGTTTACGGAAGAAGCCAGTCGGCTTTCTCTGAGGGCGGTCTTGTTGTAGGCGCAGGTATGGAGGATCTCGGTAAGGGTGCGCGCTCAATGGTCGGTACTATGTACGGAACAAAGGCAAAGGGCGTAAGATACCTTGAAATGACCGAGGGCTACTGCACAAGAATGGCTCTTGATGAAAATGATGAGGTTATCGGCTATGAATTCGTTTCGCTCGGAAAAATGACCGACCTTATAAAGAAGGGTATGGAGCCTAACGAAGCTTATGAAAAATCCATGGGTCACTACGGCCGCTTCAATAAGGAAGACGGCGCGGTCAAGTATATTGACCCCCGTAAAGAATAAGGAGGTACGGTATAATGGCACAGTTTGAAGGTTATGAGAGACGCGAGGAAAAAATCCTCGGAGTTCTTAAAAATTACGGTATCTCTTCTATTGACGAATGCAAGGATATCTGTTCTAAATACGGTATAGACCCTTATACCATCGTTCAGGAAACTCAGCCTATCTGCTTTGAAAACGCAAAATGGGCTTATACTGTAGGCTCGGCAATCGCTTTAAAGGAAGCTGAGCGTTCAGGCGATAAATCCGCCGCTTCAGCCGCCGCAAATATCGGCATAGGTCTTCAGTCTTTTTGTATCCCCGGCTCCGTTGCGGAAAACCGCAAGGTTGGTTTAGGTCACGGAAACCTCGGAAAAATGCTCCTTTCGGAAGAAACAGAGTGCTTCTGTTTCTTAGCGGGACATGAGTCCTTTGCCGCAGCTGAGGGCGCAATCAAAATCGCTCTTAACGCAAATAAAGTAAGAGTTAAGCCCTTAAGAGTCATTCTTAACGGTCTCGGTAAGGACGCGGCTTATATAATTTCAAGAATCAACGGATTTACCTATGTTGAAACCGAATTCGATCCTTATTCAGAAGAGGTTAAGGTAGTTTATGAAAAGGCATTCTCAAAGGGTGCAAGAGCGGCCGTCAAGTGCTACGGTGCTGACAATGTTCCCGAGGGTGTTGCAATAATGAAGCTTGAGAAGGTAGGCGTTTCCATTACCGGTAACTCTACTAATCCGACCCGTTTCCAGCATCCTGTTGCGGGAACCTATAAAAAATGGTGCGTTGAAAACGGTGTAAATTATTTCTCTGTTGCTTCGGGCGGCGGTACGGGCCGTACGCTTCATCCGGACAACATGGCTGCCGGTCCTTCTTCTTACGGAATGACCGATACAATGGGCCGTATGCACTCGGATGCTCAGTTTGCGGGCTCTTCTTCCGTTCCTGCACATGTTGAAATGATGGGTCTTATCGGAGCAGGCAACAACCCGATGGTCGGTATGACAGTTGCTTGTGCTGTTGCGGTTCAGCAGGCGCTCAGTAAGTAATTAAATTTTTAGGGTTTAAGTTAAATACCCTTGTATAGCGTCTGAAATCTCGTGTCTGGCATTTAGAACGCCTGCGCCCCTCGGTATTGACGGATATCAATACCGAGGGGCGCAATTATTTTATAATGAATTTCGCATTATAAATTATTCTGCTCGTCAAGCGTTAATGAGTAGCTTGGGATAAATTCTTTAAGGAAAATATCCGCCGCTTCCAAATTCAGATCTCTTATTGATTTTTCGGTGGATTTTTTTGCCGATTCAAATTCTTTGTTGCCCATGCTGAGTTCTTCGATACATTTTATCAGCGCCGAAATCTTATCCGCCGCTTTAACATAGCTTTCGGTAAGGCTGTCAGTTTTGTAAACCCTTGCATAGGAGCTTCTAAGATAATCGGGGATAAGACTTAAAAGTTTGTCTTCTGCGGTTTTTTCGACCTGCTTATAGGCGTTTTTTAAATCTTCATTATAATATTTGACCGGAGTTGGCATATCGCCTGTTAAAATTTCCGTTGTATCATGGAATAATGCGCATACGGCGATTTTGTCGGAGTCGATTTCGGCACCTAAGCGGTTATTGGCGATTTCCGCCAAGGCATGAGCTATAACCGCCGTTTCAAAGCTATGCTCGCAAAGATTTTCGCTTCTGACATTTCTCATCAGTCCCCAGCGGTTGATGTTTTTCATTCGGCTGAGCATTGCAAAAAAATGACTTTTCAAAATTATCACATCCTTATTGAATATTATAACATTTTTTGTTATAATATCAAGTAATGAAATGTTCCGGAGGAAGTACAGATGACATTTTCCGCTAGAAAAGAATCGACGCTGCGACCCGTCAAAGAAAAAAAGCTTTCTGTATTTTTAACCGCGCTTATATGTGCGGCGGTTATTTTCGTACCCTTTATGATCGAGGGACACGGGTATTTTACGTTTTTCGGAGACTTTAACGTTCAGCAGATTCCGTTTTATAAGATGTGCCATGAGGCGGTAAGGACGGGCAATGTAAAATGGAGTTTTACAACCGACTTAGGCGCTAATTTTATAGGTTCATACAGCTTTTATCTTCTCGGCAGCCCGTTTTTCTGGCTGACTGTTCCTTTCCCGACGGATTTTGTGCCCTATCTTATGGGACCTCTGCTCATTTTAAAATTCGCATGCGCGGCATTTACATCGTATCTTTATATCAGAAGATTTACAAAAACCGCCGAGGCGGCTCAGATAGGCGGACTTTTATATGCTTTTTCGGGCTTTTCGGTTTATAACATTTTCTTTAATCATTTCCATGAGCCTTTAATAATGTTTCCATTGCTGCTTCTTGCAATGGAGCTTCTTATAACGGAAAATAAGCGCGGCGTTTTTGCCCTTGCGGTTGCCGCATGCGCTGTTGTTAATTACTTTTTCTTCTTCGGAATGGTAGTTTTTTGTGTTATATACTTCTTTGTAAGACTGTTTTCGGGTGCATTTAAGCTCAGATTCGGAAGAGTTGTCACATTGGGCTTTGAGGCGGTTTTGGGACTCGGACTTTCTGCCGCTTTAATGATTCCGTCCCTTGCGGCAATACTTGGCAACACCCGTATTTCAAGTTTTCTTACAGGCTGGTCCGCCATAACCTACGGAAAAGAGCAGATATACCTTAATGTAATCGAATGCTTTTTCTTTCCGCCCGATCTTCCTGCCCGTCCGGTATTTTTTCCGAATGCCGATGTTAAATGGTCGTCTTTGGGAGGCTGGCTGCCGGTGTTCGGCATGACAGGGGTTGCAACACTTCTTGTAAATAAAAAGAAAAACTGGATGAAGAGACTTATAACGGTATGCTTTATCTGCGCAATGTTCCCGATACTTAACAGCATGTTTTATGCTTTTAATACGGCTTATTACGCAAGATGGTTTTATATGCCTGTTCTTATAATGTGCCTATGCACGGTATCCCTTTTTGAGGACAGGGATATAAGCTTTAAATCGGGATACATTTATTGCTCCGTTATTACACTTGCTTTTACATTGGTTATCGGATTTTTCCCGACGAAAAACAGCGACGGCACGCTTTCCTACGGGCTTTATACTCAGGACGATTCGTCGGTCTTCAAAGCAAGATTTTTTGTCACCTGTGCGATAGCGATAATAAGCCTTATTATGACCTATGCCCTGCTGAAAATCAGACAGAGCAGTCTTAAGGCGTTCTTTAAATCGGCAACCGCCTGCGTGTGCATAGTTTCGGTTCTTTATTCCATATTCTTTATTTACTGCGGAAGAACCCATTCGAATGAAATTGACAGCGTTATGATCGACCAGCTCATAGAGGGCAAGGTTACTATTCCGGACGATAAAAACACCTATAGGATAGATGTTTATGACGGTGTTGACAATACGGGAATGTATCTCGGTTATCCGTGTATAAACGCTTTCCATTCGGTAGTTCCCGGGTCTGTAATGGATTTTTATAAGAGTATAGGCATTGAAAGAAGCGTCGGAAGCAGACCGAATACTTCTTATGTAAGCTTAAGATCGTTTTTGTCGGTAAAGTATCTTTTAAACCGTGTAAACGGAGAGAGCTTTGTCGATGACAGCGGAAATACAAGAATGCCGGGCTTTAAATATCTCGATACCGACGGCGGCTATAATATTTATGAGAACGAAAACTATATTCCTTACGGATTTTCCTATAAATACTATATAACCGAGGACGATTACTACGCATTAAAGGAAACCGAGCGCAGCTCTGTTCTTTTAAAAGCAATGCTTCTTAGCTCGAAGCAGATAAATGAATACGGCAGTTTTATGAAAAATTTCAAATATGCGTCTTTAGATGATGAGGAGGAAAACACAGCCGAGCCGGAGATACTTGACGGCGCTCAGCCCGAATCGGACGAAGAAAGCACCGTGTCTGAAAGCGGCGTCGGCGTAAAAACCGTTAAATCGGAATTTTTGACCGACCTTGAGAAATCCTGTGCGACTTTAAAGAAAACCGCAAGTACAAGCTTTATGACAGATAATGACGGATTTACCGCAACCGTTTCGAGAGACGGCGATTCGCTTGTGTTTTTCTCGGTTCCTTATGACAAAGGGTTTACCGCCACCGTAAACGGAAAAAGCGCAAAAATCGAAAAAGTCAATGTCGGCTTTATGGCGGTTAAGGTAGGAAAGGGAATAAGCGAAATAAGATTTGATTATAAAACGCCTTATTTAAGTCTCGGAATTAAGATTAGCGCCGCAAGCGCCGTAATATTCCTTGTTTATATTGTTATTGCCGTAATTTATGTTAAGCGAAACCCCGATAATAATTTTTATCCGGAGGGCGACGAGCTTATCAGAAAATGGCACAGGGAAGACCTTTTTGAAGCGGCTGTTTCCTATAAAAATAAGATTGAAGAAGAAACTCCGGAGGAATTTGATCTGCTTGACGACATTCCCGATATCGGAAGTGTGACTGAAAATGAAAAACATTTTTATGACGGCGGGTTTTCAATAGATACCGACGCATTTAATGACGATGAGGGCGGCAAAAAATAAAAAAGCGGTTTAATTTTTAAATTTTTGTTGACACCGACTATATTTATGCGGTATAATTATAAACTGACAGGTTGTCTGTAAAGGAGGTTTACACGATGAAAAGAACATATCAGCCTAAAAAGCTTCACCGTAAAAAAGAACACGGCTTTTTAAAGAGAATGGCAACAGCTAACGGACGCAAAGTACTTGCCCGCCGCAGAGCCAAGGGCAGAAAGAAGCTCACATACTAAAGCCACATAAATGTGGCTTTGAGCGCGTCAAAAATTGACACGCTCTCGGACGGGAATGCCGCTCGCTCGAAAATCTATGATTTTCGGACTGCGCTCTATCCCCGCCAACACCACCCCAGTGCCCTTGAAAAACCGCTTGTTAAGCGATTTTTCGCTTACAAGATGTTTTTTCGCCGCGCATGTCAGCGAAAAAACGGATATGCGGCGAAATCGCCGCAAAAACAGGAGTTCTGGTTTATCAATAAACTGAAGCCACATAAATGTGGCTTTTCCTTTTATTTTAAGAATAAAAGGGGTTTTAATTATGCAGTATTTTGAAAAGATTAAGGATAACCGTGATTTCAGGCGCACCTACGGGAGAGGAAAATCACGGGTTGCTCCCGAATTTGTTGTTTATGCGGCAAAAGGAAAGTCAGGGCGGGTAAGACTCGGAATAACCGCCACAAAAAAAATCGGCTGCGCGGTAAAAAGAAACAGGGCGAAAAGAATTATAACTGCCGCATTCAGAGAATGTGCAAAGAATATGAATTCGGTAGATGTCATAGTAGTTGCGCGCGGCAGAATTCTTAAATGTAAAAGCACAAAAATTGCAGAAATTATGAAAAAGCAGTTTTGCGAGCTCGGATTATTTTGCGATGAAAAAGAATAAAGATTTTATCGGCAGTGCTCTTATAGCACTTATAAATTTTTACAGAAAAAATATTTCTCCGAGAAAAATTCCGTGCTGCAGATTTACACCGTCCTGTTCGGCTTATGCAATTGAGGCCGTCAGGGTACACGGCAGTTTAAAGGGTTCATGGCTTGCAATTAAAAGAATTTTAAGATGCAATCCTTTTTGCAAGGGAGGGTACGATCCGGTACCGCCCAAAAAACAAAAGCGATAAATTTTCGCAGAATTTGCGATTAAATATAACCGGAAGGGCGTTTATAAATGGGATTTATAAGCAAAATTATCAATACTCCGCTGAGCGCGGTCTTAAGATTTTTCGCTGATATTTTCGGCGGAAGCTTTGCCGCATCGGTTTTTATGTTTACATTGCTTATCAATGTTATACTTATTCCGCTTAGCATCAAAAGCCAGAAGGCATCTGTCCAGCAGCTTAGAATCAAGCCTAAAATGGACGATATAAAAAAGCGTTACGGTGATGACAGACAGAAGTTTGCCGAAGCTCAGCAGAAACTTTACAGGGAAGAAAATGTTTCAATGTCAGGCGGCTGCCTGCCTATGATAATCCGTCTTGCTTTAATGCTTTGTATTTATTATCTTATAATGTCGCCTCTTACCTATCTTGAAAAGGTTGATTCGACTAAGATTACCAATGTTACAAATGCAATTTCAACCGCGGTTACCGATTTAAGCGAGGATGATGTTGCCGATCATAAGCAATTTGTTGAGACTTGGGGCAAAAAAGGCGGATATAAGGAGCTTCCCCTTGTCCGTGTACTTGATGAGCATTATGATGAGATAAAGGAAGTTGTTCCCGAAAAGCAGTATAAAAAAATCAGCTCGGATTTGACTGATATAAAAAAAGCGCATGACAGCTCCGATATAAGTTATATGCTCTTTAATATTGACCTTACCGAAAAGCCAAACTTTGATATCAATATTTTTGCAAAATATCAGACAATATGGCTTATCCCGATATTAGCGTTTTTAGCACAGATGCTGACAAGCGTTATCTCCATGATAATAAATAAGAAATCAAATCCGGACGCACCGAATATGGCAGGAATGATGCTGACAATGCCTCTTATCTCTTTATTCCTCGGATTTACGTTCCCGGGCGGTGTAGGATTTTATTGGATATGCTCCTCGCTTATCGGCGGTCTTATCCAGTCGTTTGTTCAGATTTATTACGGACCTGCGAAAATGCTCGCTTCAGAGCGCCGCAAGGAATTAAGAGCAAGAGCGGATTTTGAAAAAAAGCAGTTTGAAAAATTAAAGGAAGCTGAAAATAATTCAGTTAAGGAATAAAAAGGAGGAAGTTTCTTGATAAGAGAAGCAAAGGGCTTCGGTGAAGATATAAACGAAGCAAGGGAAAACGCGCTTAAAGAACTCGGCGCCGAAATAGAAGACGATGTTCAGTTTGAGATAATTACTACCGCAAAGAAGAAAATTCTCGGTATTTTCGGAGGCTGTAAGGCTGAGGTAAGAGCATTTATAGAAATGCCCGATGAAAAGCCCGCCAAAAAAGTCCAGAAAAAATCTGTTAAAAAATCGGAAAATAAGCCTGTAAAACAAAAAAAACAGGAAAATATTCAAAAGCCCGCCTCTAAGAAGGAAAAGACTGACAATGAGGATCCTTTTGAAGGTGCGGTTGATGAGGCGCTTATCCCGTCTGATTCTCCCGCAGTCGGTGCGGTAAGCTATCTTAAAAAGCTTCTTTCGGGCCTCGGCTGCGAGGTTACCTCTGTTAAGGCGGCATTAAAGGATAACGCGGCTTTCATAATTGTTGACGGCGAAAATGTCGGCAATGTTATCGGCCGCCGCGGAGAAACTCTTGATGCCATTCAGTATCTTGTAAGCCTTGCCGCTGATAACGGAGGAAAATATTATAAGGTTTCGGTAAATATAGGAGACTATCGCGAAAAGCGTGAGGAAATGCTCACAAGTCTTGCTAACCGTATCGCATCTCAGGTCCTTCGTACGGGCAGAAGCAGAAGATTAGAACCCATGAATCCTTATGAGCGCCGTATCATTCATACGGCCGTTCAGGATATTGATGGCGTTGTCTCATCTTCGGTCGGTGAGGGACAGGCTAGAAGAGTAATCATTTATCCTGAAAACGGAGAAATGAAACCCTCTTTTGAGGACCGCGGCATAAGGCCGAGGAGACCGCGTAATGATAATACCGTTAAAGCAGACCCCAACCGTGAGCCTAAAAAGGATACCGATGTTCCGCTTTACGGAAAAATAAACTGATTTATAATTTTTAACCGGAGTTTCTGCAGGGAAATTCCGGTTAATTTTTTTAAAGTTTGACATTCGGGGCAGAATAAAGTATAATAATAATATAATGCGGTGAATACAGACCGCGGCATGCCGGATTATTTTGCCGCGTAAAGTCGCATTAAGCGCCGGGACCGTATCGGCATAGCGGTTGACGAGGATGGGGAGCATCGAAATATTCGGCGGATGTCCCACGGCAGGCATGTCGTAAACAAGCGTTTAAAACCCGAAAGCAATTTCGAAACAGAGGCGCTTTGCTATGCCATAATAAAAGCGTATTGTAATGCGCCTTGTAAGGTCCCGAAAAAAACGGTATTTTATTACCGCTTTTTTGTGGTGCGCTTTTTGCGCGCTTCAAAAGAAAAACCGGCACCTTTCGGCGTATTGCGGAAAGGTGTATTTTTTATGTGTGGAATTGTTGGTTTTACAGGAAAAACAAATGCAGCGGAATTTTTGCTTAACGGTCTTGAAAAGCTTGAATACAGAGGTTATGACTCGGCAGGGATTGCCGTCCTTGATAACGGAACCATAAGTGTGGAAAAAACCACCGAAAGAATAAAAGAGCTTAAGGAAAAAACAAATAACGGCAAGGATTTAAACGGCTGTATCGGGATAGGCCATACAAGATGGGCAACCCACGGCGCCCCCTCATTTGAAAATGCCCATCCCCATTTAAGTTCGGATAAAAAATTTGCCGTTGTCCATAACGGAATAATAGAAAATTATCTTCAGCTTAAGGATGAGCTTAAGGCGCAGGGAGTTCAGTTTAAAAGCGAAACCGATACAGAGGTTATCCCTCAGATGATTTCTCAGTATTATAAGGGAGATTTCTTTGAGGCGGTTTCAAAAACCGTTAAAAAACTCGAGGGCTCCTATGCTCTCGGAATAATCTGCAGCGATTATCCGGATACTCTTATTGCCGCAAGAAAGTTTTCACCTCTTATAATCGGTGTTTCCGAAAACGAGAATTACATTGCTTCGGATGTTACCGCAACAGTAACTCATACAAGAGATGTTATATATATTGAAGACGGAGAAATTGCGGTTTTAACCCCTTCGGAGGTTAAGATTTACGATTCGGATAAAAATGAAATCAAAAGAGAAATTTCTCATATAAACTGGGATGTTTCCGCCGCCGAAAAGGGCGGATACGACCATTTTATGATGAAAGAGATAATGGAACAGCCGAACGCCGTTAAGCAGACGGTCGAAAGCCGTCTCCACGGCAGGGAAATCGTCTTTGAGGGTCTTAAGCTGAATGAAGAAAAGCTTAAAAAGATAGGCAGAATAGATATAATTGCCTGCGGCTCGGCATATCATGCGGGAATGGTAGGAAAATATGTTTTCGAGGAAATGCTCAGAATTCCTACAAATGTTGATTATGCCAGCGAGTACCGCTACCGCAATCCTATAACCGACGAAAGGACTTTAACTGTTATAATCAGTCAGTCTGGAGAAACCGCGGATACTCTTGCGGCTCTTAATGAGGCAAAAAAGCGCGGCTCGCATACGCTTGCGATTGTAAATGTCGTCGGAAGCTCTATTGCTAAGGCGGCGGATGATGTAATTTATACATGGGCGGGACCGGAAATTGCCGTAGCAACCACCAAGGGTTATTCGACCCAGCTTTCGGTGCTTTATCTTTTAGGAATCTGGGCAGCCAGAATTTTAAAGACCGAAACGTGTGAAAAGCTTGACAGTATGCTCGAAGACATATATAGGTTGCCCGAGCATATAGAGACAGTTTTGCAAAGCGAGCCTAAAATTAAAGAAATGGCAAAGCGCTGCGGCGACCCCGAATCTCTTTTCTTTATCGGAAGAAATATTGATTATGCCGTTTCCTTGGAGGCGTCTTTAAAATTAAAGGAAATTTCATATATTCATTCCGAGGCTTACGCCGCAGGCGAACTAAAGCACGGAACGATTTCGCTTATTGAAGAAGGAAGGACTGTTATAGCCCTTGCTGCCTATGAGAAATTATTTGAAAAACTGCTGAGCAATATAAAAGAGGTCAAAGCGAGAGGAGCTTATGTTATTGCCTGCGCAACCGAGGGACACTGCGAAATATTGAAAGAAGCCGAGGATGTAATTTATATTCCGAAGGTTAATCCTCTTTTTGTCGCTTCTCTTGAGGTAATCCCTTTTCAGATTTATGCTTATTATGTCGCGCTTTTTAAGGGCTGTGATATAGATAAGCCGAGAAATCTTGCAAAATCCGTCACTGTAGAATAAAAATATTTAAAAACCGCACTTTTTAGATAGACAAAAAGTGCGGTTTGTTATATAATAAAATATATGATTATAAATATATCGGAGGCAAAAATGGAAAAGATTTTGGTGCTCGACTTCGGCGGTCAGTATAATCAGCTGATTGCAAGAAGAGTAAGAGAAAATAATGTTTATTCAGAAATCAAGCCGTATACGGTTGACATTGAGGAAATCAAGAAGCAGAATTATAAAGGAATTATTTTAACCGGCGGCCCTAAAAGCGTTTACGGTGAGAATGCCGTTTTATATTCAAAAGAGCTTTTTGAGCTGGGTATTCCGATAATGGGTATCTGTTACGGTGCTCAGCTTATGGCACATGTTTTGGGCGGTGTTGTAGAAGCAGGCGCCAGTGAGTACGGAAAGGTAGAAGTTAAGCTTGATAATTCAAGCAAGCTTTTTTCGGATGTTCCTTCAAAAACCACCTGTTGGATGAGTCACACCGATTACATAAAGCAGGTCCCCACCGGATTTAAAATTATGGGCAAAACCGATATTTGTCCTGTTGCTGCCATGGAAAATGTCGCTTCAAAGCTTTATGCAGTTCAGTATCACCCAGAGGTTATGCATACCCCGTTGGGCTCAAAAATGCTTAAGAATTTCATTTATAATGTCTGCGGCTGCAAGGGCGAGTGGACGATGTCTTCGTTTACCGCGCGCACGATTGCCGATTTAAAAGAAAAAATCGGAAATAAAAAGGTGCTTTGCGCTCTTTCCGGTGGAGTTGACAGCTCTGTTGCCGCGCTCTTGCTTCACAAGGCCGTAGGTAACAACCTTACATGTATTTTTGTTGACCACGGTTTGCTCAGAAAAGACGAGGCAAAGCAGGTAAACGAACTTTTCAGGGGCTCTTATAATATAAATCTTATTTCTGTTGACGCATCCGAGCAGTTTTTTGGTCAGCTTCGCGGAATAAGCGATCCTGAGCAGAAAAGAAAAATAATCGGCAGAGAGTTTATAAGAGTTTTTGAAGCCGAGGCCAAAAAAATCGCCAAGGTGGATTATCTTGTTCAGGGTACGATTTATCCCGACTGTATTGAATCCGGCGTGGGCGATGCAGCGCTTATAAAGAGCCATCACAATGTCGGCGGTCTGCCCGACCATGTTGATTTCGATGAAATCATCGAGCCTCTGCGCGACCTCTTTAAGGATGAGGTCAGAAAGGTCGGCTTAGAGCTCGGAATGCCTGAAAATATGGTATTCCGTCAGCCGTTCCCGGGTCCCGGACTCGGAGTGAGAATTTTAGGCGAAATGACCCGTGAAAAGATTGCGATTTTGCAGGATGCGGACGCAATTTTCCGCGAGGAAATCGCAAACGCAGGCTTAGACAAAGAAATCGGACAGTATTTTGCAGTGCTTACCGATATGCGCTCGGTAGGCGTTATGGGCGATTTCAGAACCTATGATTATACTATAGCTTTAAGGGCTGTGATGACAAGCGATTTCATGACCGCCGATTGGGCACGAATCCCCTATGATGTTCTGGATGCGGCTTCAAGAAGGATTGTAAATGAAGTTAAGGGAGTAAACAGAATTGTTTATGATATCACTTCAAAGCCGCCGGCAACCATAGAATGGCAGTGACCCGCAACCAACAATACCAAAAAGCGCCGTCTGATATTTTCTTCAATCAGACGGCGCTTTCCTTTGGAATAAAAACAGACAAAAACAATTTTTGAGAAAATAGGCGGCACTTACATGTATGGAGGGTATTATCTTCTTCCCGACTTGAAACTACCAGAGGAAGAAACGCAAGCGAATATCGGCGTTTGGGCAATGCGACACAAACAATATTTGAAGCACAATCACAAAGTGCTTTATTAAAATTTGCTGACAAGCGGTAAGCTAAATTCATATCTTGCAGATGTTGAACAACAGGCTCAAGACCTTTTTATCCGGCTGGTAAAAGACTTAGCCGAAAAGGAAAATGTAACCGAAGAACTAAAAGCAACCGATATGATGTTATGGGTTCAAAAGATGAATAATATTCGTAATCGTGCAACGGAAATTGTATGTGCAGAATTGATTTATACGGTATAAACACAACGACGGCAGGGAACAATCTCCGTCGCCGTTTTTTTCTGTGCCATCTAAGTGAGCAGACCATTTTTACTTCCGCGGAGCAAAACGGTAAAATCTTGTTAGGACACCCTAAGACCCGTTAGCGCGTTATAGCTACACAGGTTAGTTTCCATAGTAGACAGCAATAGGATGGATTACGCACAGGTTCCTTTCTTTTGTTGGTAGAAGTTGTCGTAAAACTTCATTTACGCTAAATTGTAGTGTAGCAAATATGTTCTGCGAATCATTGGGATCGGTATCTTCGCCGATAATATTTGTAATCATCCCAACGCAAGTGATTTCACCACCATATTTGAATCCTAAGTTCTGTGCATCAATACGGAAATAACGATCATCCAAAGGGATAAGGTACCCATCCGAAGAAATCAGCATTCGGTTATAAGGAATAATCTGGCGAACCATATCGATTATCTCTTTGATTCCATCATACTGTTTCCCGCTGGCAGCAACTGCTTCTTTAATCTTGGCTCGGATTGCGTTGCTATTTGATCTTTGTTGTGAACGATTAAGACTTTCTGTTGCAACGGATGCGGTGGTTTCAATTTTCTCTTTCTCTGTTTTCTTTAAATACTCAATCAGACCGCCTTTTGAAAAAATTCTCTCCAGATAATCAAAATCAACGACATCGAAAACTCTTGTCAGCTCAACATATGCACCATAATCATCTTGATCCTGCCCATTAGAAGTCAAACATACAGGGGTAATACTATCATACGCAATGTCGAATGCTGCATCGTGAAGTGTTTTGGTTATAATCTCTCGAGATGCCGAATGTACTTCCTTTTCCGTGCCAATGCCTCCTCGGATATCAAGTTTAAGCTCTGCATTAAAAACTTTTAATAGCTTTCCTCCAGCGTCACCTTCGAGATTGCCGGAGATTGACTTGTTTGTGGATTTCTGCTCGCCATTCTCTTCTTCTGTAGAGAAGCCTGTGATAATGCCTTTTTCACTTTGTGCAATAATTGAGTTAACGATATCTGTATCCAAGTAAAGAAACTGTTTCATAGAAGACACTTCCTTTCTATGTAAGTCTTATTTTACGACAGCTTTAGTTGCCTTAATCTTACGATTTCTATATGCCACAACATCTTTGATAACCAGCTTATGAATAGCAGAAATGATTATCGCCATTTTATCATAATCAGGGTTGCCCGCTTCATTCACCGGCAGAGATATGTAAAGTGCATCTGCATCCTTTGCATAGAAATTATGGCCGTAATCGAATTGCCCATTATGGGAAGATTTGTGAATTGCTGTTGTAACAAATATCGATGCGTATTTCGGCAAATTCTCCGTATGTACGACTGCGATATGATCATCACCGCCATAAATATAATTTCTATATTTCGCAGAGCCGAACATATCAATCGTTGTAGTGTTTTTCTCGAACACCTCAACATCGTTGCTGATATATGCGGAAATGCCTTCCGATGCTTCACCCGCAGTAACAAATGGAAGCGTTCCTGCAATACGATCATCGCCTTTCAAACGCTTTCCCCGTGTCGATTTGCCAAAGAGCTTTTCAAGATTATAGGTATCCCATTTAAGAAACTGGTAGTTTTTGAGTGCGTTTTCTTCCTCGCTGGATAATTCGTAATTATCCAGTCCGCTTACTGTTAAGTAAGCGGACAGCTCCGCTACACGCTCCGCTTCCAGCTCCGCTATAAAGGATTCCATAAAATCAAAATCGATAGATCCATCATCGCAAATAGGCAGAAAAATAACTGTTTTTCTCATGGATTTGCGATTAAATTTATGACCGTAATCATATTGCCCGTTTGAAGTTGCAGTATGCGAGGCAGATATAATAAAGAACGCAATTGCAGAGTTAAAGCGGTCAAATTTTGGTATAAGAGACTGTATATGCTGATATCCTATATAATCATTCTTTTGATAATACATAGTTTCTGCACCGAGGGTTGTGTCGGAACAAGATAATGAATTCCCCTTGTTTAGCGGATTTAAATTTGAGAAGCCCATCACACCGTTAGCAATAGATGCATTTGAAACAAGTGGCGTTATTCCACTTTTAGACAGAATCTTATCATTTGCCAATCGGTAATACTTTGTGGGATTTATTTCAAATAAATCTCCAAGTTTATATTCGCCCCACTTAACAGCCCTCAACTTTTCGTTAAGTGAGGCATTCATTTTCCCAGGCGGTCGTCCTCCGAGGATTGATTTTTGAGGAGGTTTGATACTTCCCAAGCCAGATAATCGCTGACTGTTTTCTTGAAATCTTCAAGTGTCGGTTTTGTATCTATCGGTGCCGTCTGGTTCCAATCTGCGCCGTTTTCTGGGTCTATTTTGCCCTCGTAGTATTCTTTTTCGGTAAAAATATTCAGCTTTGATTTACCGAAACGCACCAAGTCGACAAGCTCGGCGTATCGCTCTTTTGCATGGTCGGTGTCCCGCAGATTACAGCTTGCCTTTTTCCGATTTGTTCGCGTATATCCGTCAACGGAGAAGTCGATGAACTTTACGGTGTCGTCTTTCTGATGTGCTTCACCGACACGGAAAACATATACATTCGTCTGGACGCTCGACTTGCCAATGAAAAGGTCTATCGGCATTTTAATGCTGGCAAGCAGGGTGCTGTGCTTTAATATTTTTTTGTTATATTCTGTTGCCTTTCCGCTGCCCGCGGAGTTCTGAATAATTATAGCGGCATAGCCTTTGTTCATCATCGAGAGGGCTTTTTCAACGAAAATCATACCATTGCCCGGTGCAGAATACGGTGGATTCAGAACAAAAGCATCTGCCGGGAACTTCTCATCCGTATTGCCGAAACCGTAGTTTCCGTTGAATTCCTTCAATGAGTCCTTATTCAGAATGTTGGAGCTGCCGTCGCCCATCAAAATCATATTGAGGATAGCGAGCATATAAACCTCCGAAAGAATTTCAAGTCCGAGCAGTTGATTAGCCTTGATTTCGGCAGACTTAATTGCGAATTTGTCCGGTGATTTTATTTTATCCTTCGCATCATTGAGCATTTCATTCATTGAGGCAACAAGCAAACCTGCCGAACCGGTAGCGAAGTCCCAAACATAGGAATCCATATTTACTCTTGCAAGGCGAGCCAGTAGGGTAGCGACGTATGCCGGCGTTAGAACAACATCATTCAGCTTGTCCTGCGAAAAACCGAGCCAGCTGTACATTTCATTGAACAGCTTGCCTGTGAAATCTGTAGTTAATCCTATTTTGTAATAAATTCCCAAATCATCAACTATTTTTGTAAAGACACGCTTTAATTGGCTTTCGCCGTTTTCAACCTTATTGATATTGTCGGTTGTAAGCGTGTTTTGCAGGGTGCGGACGATCAGCTCTCTTTTTTCCTGCGGCAGATTTTTTTCATTTAAAAACGCCTTGATTTTGCGCAGAATAATATCGCCGTCTCGGTTTTCTTCTTCCGTAGACGATTTCAGCTCTTGCTTTTCAAGAGCAGCAACCTTACCTGGTACTCCGAGAGTGGCTATAATGGACGCTGCCACAAGATAAACGCGGTCGCGCTCGCTAAGCCCTTTTTCATTCTGGTAAATATCATTATTGAGTTTTACAAGGCTTGTGTTGATTTCCTGCTCGCGTTGCTCCTTCAGCCTTTCAATCTCGTCCTGCGTCAGCTTGAGCTTTTTTACCTTATCGATAAATTTATCAAAGTTTGTTTTCTTGAGAAACGAAAAATCTGTATAATCATCGACCTTTTGTCCTATGCCGAAGTTGCTCTTTGAAACATAATATACTCCGATTTCGTATTCGAGATTGCCGCTGTCATCTTTGAATCCGGTCATACCGATGGCAATTATATCGGTATAGCTTGTGTAATGCAAAAGTGCGTTTGCATAATGAACAGCGCCGTTTACGGCATAAGAATTAATGTTTTTAAAATCGGGTTGATTCTTTGCGGTTTTGTTTGCGACTTTGCCCTCAAAATCAAGCTTGACAAGCTTGTCTTTGTAGCCTTTATACTCAATCAAAATCGGGTAATTGACTAAATTTTTATCCTGCAAAAGTAGTTTTGCATCAGGGCGATTCCCGCCAACGCCGCCATTTTTGGAATATTAATCATTTAACGCCTGATCAATTTCTGTGTTAAGTGATTCCTGTTCAAGTTTATAATCAAGCTTATAAGATTTAAGCCATCCATTTGCTAAATCAGCAATATTAGGTTCGACAGATTGAGTTTTAGTCATTGTCATTTCCTCCCTGTATCCAGCTATTGTTATTAGCTAACCAAATTTTAGTGTATTTTATATCAGCAACTGCAGCTTTGTACGGTTCTGTTAAAAACTTTTTTATAGTTCTCAGCACCGCATTGAAATCATCCGTTTTGGTGTCAATCTTCTTGCAGAAAGCTTTCCATTTTTTCTGCATAGCGTCATCGCTGCCAAAGGTTAGTACCTGCTCAAACTGTTCAACAGTGAAGTTGTGTCCACGATTAGCAAAAGTTTTTTTGAGCGCTTCTGTCAATATCTTACCGTCAAAATCAAATTTGTTAGCAAGATAGTAAATATCGTAGTAATCCTTCATTCTGCTGGAGAACTCCATAAGGCTGAGAATAGCGTCAATCTTTTCGGCTATGGTTGTTTCAAGGGAGTATGTATTTACCGTAGGAGCGTCAAAGTCGGAAAGCTGTGTAGGAATTTTTCGCTTTTCCTGTTTAGGCACGATGACATCACCCACGCCGAAATCAATGCTGAAAGGCGTTTTCGTATTCTTGATGTGTGCAACAAGCGATGCACCGATACCGGCATATTTCTTTGCAACAGCGATAGGTGCAACATCTGTTATCTCAAATGTAACAAATTCATTTTCAGTAGGTGCTGCGATAATTTCTTCAAGCACAGCTCGCAGTTGTTCAGGAGTGTTTGGCATTTGTCGAAGCAAAAAATCAACATCGACTGTAACTCTGCTGTCAAATTCGGTAAGCGAATAGATAAACAATCCGCCTTTGAGAACAAAATTTTCTGCGTATTTTGACTTTTCAAGTCTGCGCAAAAATTCTTCCTGACAAAAGAGTTGTAAGCAAAGTTGATAACTTCTTCCACTTGCTTGCGCCTTATTCTTTAATCGTGTAAGCACAGACGCTGCAATATCAGCCATTCAGCAACACCTCCATCAGTTCGGTAACTTTTTTATACACACGCAATTTTTGGGAATAAGCAGAAAGATTATTCAGATTCTTTTTGTCGTCTTTTACATAAGCGTTAATGGCCTTGTTGAAAATTTCGTTATCTAATCTTGAACGATATTTGAAACAATCACATATTGTTCGCTCACGGTCATATACAGGCAGCTCAACCCCGTTGAAGTTATCGGTGATTTTCCCAAGTTCGTACAACTCGGGCTGCATATAATAAGGTTGAATAGCAAGCGAATCAATTTTTAGCTTTGTTCTTGACATTGAACGAGGAACAGCTATTGACCATTTTCGTGGTGCAAAGTCGCTGTAACCATAGTGAAACAATGCAGACTCAACACAAACTATTCCTTTTGGGATGAGTGTTGCAAGCAATTGTTCTTCTGAAGAAACACTTTGTTCGGCAAGCTGATAGTATCCGTGTCGTACACGGTTAAGAAAGCCTGCGTTACACAGGTTTACGACATCAACGGCTCTGATTCCGGCAGCAACAAAGTCGGCAGATTTTGCAATGCCATTATTGTCTGCAACTACTTCTTTTGCTCGCTCTTGAAGATTCACTCATTCACCCTCTTCCTTAAATAAAATTCACGCACAGCGAACACATAATTGTGTGTTGATTTTATTATACCTGATACAACTAAAAAAATCAATTAAAATTTAAGCACATTTTTTGAAATATGTGCGTAAAATTAAAATACATCTTGCAAAACAAAAAGAAATAGAGTATAATGTAAATTGTAAAATCAATCCGGTTGCGATTATTCTTTTCTTGCAACCATCGGTTTTATCGCACCTGATAAGAAAATGATAAATTCCCGTCATACAGGTATGATAATATGGATTATCAAAATACTGCGAAGACTACACGATACGTTTTATAAACAAAATGAGTTAAGTTTAGCCTTTCGGCAACGAGTGGCAGTAAGATTTTCCCGACAGCTAAAGCATTTTATATGCTTTAGCTGTCGGGATTTTTAAATGTTGTGTAAAAAACGGTATATGATAATAAAAAAGGCTGGGAATATTGTTACAATAAAAAATAAAATCGGGTATTGACTGCCCTAAGTAAGTATTTTCTTGATTTTAAACATGTAAAAAGGTATAATAATATAAAATATCCCCGAAATTCGATTTTGCGGATTTCGGGGTTAAAAAATTTCAGTTTTTTACATTATTGCGCATAAGGTGAGCATGCTTTTAAGTCTTTCGTAAATTTCATGAGCGGTTTTTATATCGAGCGGATTTTCGCCCAAGCCTGCTTCGACGGTGAATGCGGGACGGTTGAATTCCTCAATAAACCAGTCCTTAAAGCCCGCTCCGTATGCGATACCCTCCGGAACATCCAATGAATATCCCGAAGCCGTAGCCATAATCTGCGCCATCTGCTCGGAGGAGCGTGGATTATGATTACCGTAATTCCAGTAAATAACCTCTCCTTGGGTATGCAGGGCTACCGCATGCCTGATATTTATGTTTCTGCAAAGGGCGCAAAGCGCGGCGGTTTCGGGTTCGCTTTCGGGATAATTTCCTCCGAACCGTGTAGGTCCTGCCGATAAAATTCCGCTCTTTCTTTCGAGCGCTTTTACCTCTTTAAAGCCCGCGGAAAAATTATGATTTATATCAACGCCTCTTGCGTTTGCATTCCAGTGAGCGGTGTCGCCCTTAGATGTTTTGCGGACAAGCTCCGAAAATCTTCCCGCATACGATATTCCGTTTATTGCGATATCGCACCCGTCGGGGTTTACCATAGGAACGATTATCACACCGCAGTCCTTAAGAGCCTTTGTCACTCTTACAGAACCTATGCGGCTGTCGGTAAAAAGGGCGCTTGCAAGCTCGCATAAAAAATACATGATTATGTTTGTCGTTATATGTTCGCTTCCGTGAATTCCTGCCGCAAAAAGCATGCAGTTTTTGGCTCTTCCTATTCTAAGGGCCGTTATATCTTTGTTTAAACAGCTTTTTCCTATAGAAAATTTTCTTATAAACGGATATTTTTCCGTAACGGCGTCAATAAGCTTAGATAAATCCCTATATGAATAATTTATATTTTCTACCATTTTTTACCTCCCGAAAAATCTTATTATTTAATTATATTAAAGGCGGTGCTTTAAAATGAATCTTAATGAAAAACAGCTTGAAAAAGAATACATTTTTAAAGGCAGGGTGATAAATCTAAGGCGCGATCTCGCTTTGCTTCCTGACGGGAATAAGGCTTACAGAGAGGTTATCGAGCATAACGGCGGCGTCTGCGTTGCGGCAATTGACGATGAAGGCTTCGTTTATACCGTAAGACAGTTCAGATACCCGTACGGCGAGGTTATAACCGAAATCCCTGCCGGCAAGCGTGACAGCAAGGACGAGGATCCTCTCGAGTGCGGAAAAAGGGAACTGAAAGAAGAAACGGGACTTACGGCTGATAATTATTATTTCTTGGGCAAGCTTTACCCGACCCCCGGATATTGCGGAGAAATAATATGGATGTATGCCGCGACCTCGCTTCATCAGGGTGAAAACGATCTTGACAGCGATGAATTTTTAAATGTCGGAAAAATAAAGCTTGATAAGCTTGTGAGTATGATCCTAAGCGGTGAAATTACCGACGCAAAAACGCAGGCGGCGGTGCTTAAACTTAAGATTTTAACAGACTGTAAAGAGATTGATTTGCACTTGTAAAATCAAAGGAATTATGCTAAAATAAAATGAGATATATTATAAGGAGAAATGCCCGTTGTCATTCCCACTTGACAGAATCAGAAACTTTTGTATTGTAGCTCATATCGACCACGGAAAATCAACCCTCGCGGACCGTCTTCTTGAAATGACAGATTCGGTTTCCGCAAGAGATATGGAAGAGCAGATTTTAGACAGTATGGAGCTTGAACGCGAGCGCGGAATTACCATTAAGGCGCATGCCGTAACACTCTATTATACCGCTGCGGACGGCGAGCAGTACGAGCTTAATTTAATAGACACCCCCGGACATGTTGACTTTAATTATGAGGTTTCAAGATCGCTTGCGGCGTGCGAGGGCGCTATTCTTGTTGTGGATGCGTCACAGGGTATAGAGGCTCAGACCTTGGCAAATACCTATCTTGCGGTCGATCACGGACTTGAAATTCTTCCTGTTATAAATAAGATAGACCTGCCTTCGGCAGAGCCGGGCAGAATAAAAAAGGAAATCGAGGATGTTATAGGCATTCCCGCCGATGAGGCTCCGCTTATTTCCGCAAAGACGGGGCTTAATGTCGGCGAGGTATTAGAACAGATTGTAAAATATATCCCTGCTCCCAAGGGCGACAGGGAAGCACCCTTAAAGGCGCTTATTTTCGATTCTTATTATGATGCTTATAAGGGCGTAATAGTATATTTCAGAGTTGTAAGCGGAAAACTTAAAACAGGAGATACCGTCCGCATGATGGCGACGGGCGCTGACTTTGAGGTTGTTGAAATCGGAAGAAAGCAAGCTACAAGCCTCTCGCCCTGCGATGTTCTGGAAGCAGGGGAGGTCGGATATCTTGCCGCGTCAATTAAAACCGTTTCTCAGGCAAGAGTCGGCGATACCGTAACACTTGCAAATAATCCCGCAAGTGAACCGCTTCCGGGGTACAGAGCCGTAAAACCGGTTGTATTTTGCGGAATTTATCCTGCCGACGGCGCGAAATATCCCGATCTCAGAGAGGCGCTTGAAAAGCTGCAGTTAAATGACGCATCGCTTGTTTTCGAGCCTGAAACCTCGCAGGCATTGGGCTTCGGCTTTCGCTGCGGATTTTTGGGACTTCTTCACATGGAGATAATCGAAGAAAGACTTGAAAGGGAGTATAATCTCGATATTATAACGACCGCTCCGAGCGTTCAGTATAAATTTGAACTTACAAACGGACAGACGGTGGATGTCGACAACCCGACAAATTATCCCGACCCTGCGACAATCAGCAGTGCCTTGGAACCCGTTTCAAATGTCCATATTTTTTCGCCGAGTGAATATGTCGGCACTATTATGCAGCTTTGCGAGGAGCGAAGAGGCGATTATATTGATATGAAATATCTCGGCGACAGGGTGGATATTCATTATGTTTTGCCTACGGGCGAAATCGTCTATGACTTTTTTGATGCATTGAAATCAAGAACCAAGGGCTATGCGAGCTTTGACTATGAGCCTGACGGTTATAAAAAATCAAATCTCGTAAAGCTTGATGTTCTTATAGCGGGCGATTCGGTGGACGCGCTTTCATTTATAGTATTCAATGATTTTGCATATAATAAAGCGCGGAGAATTGCGGAAAAGCTTAAGGATTATATTCCGAGACAGCTTTTTGAGGTCCCAGTTCAGGTAGCCGTAGGCGGAAAAATCATCGCGAGAGAAACTATTAAGGCTTTAAGAAAAGATGTTCTGGCAAAATGCTACGGCGGCGATATTTCAAGAAAGAAAAAGCTTCTTGAAAAGCAAAAAGAGGGAAAGAAAAAAATGCGCAGATTAGGATCTGTAGATGTTCCTAAGGACGCATTTATGGCAGTACTTAAATTGGATGAATAATTTATTTTAAGTTAAGAAGTGAAATAAAATGAATGAAAAAAGAAAAAAGGCTATAAGGAAAAGGCGGATTTTTATTGCATCAACTTCGCTTGTGCTGATTGCGGCAATTGTCGGGGTGGCATTCGGTGTAATAGCAATAGTAAAGGCGGTAAAATCGGGAGATGATTCCGAGAAATCCTCTTCGGGCATTGTGCAGACCGAGGCTAAAAAGGCAGATGTTAAAAAAGAAACCGACCCTGCCTTTGATAATACCGAGCAGCTTGTAACAATAGGCGGAGTTCAGCTTGACGCGAATTATAAAAATCTTCTGCTTGTAAACGGATCAAATCCGCTTCCTGATAATTACGATTATACTGCCGAGCTTACAACTATACCTAAAGAATACCATAACGGTCAGCTTGATCAGATAAATAAAAATATCTGGCCTTATTTAAAGGCGATGATCGACGACGCAAGGAGCGAGGGCGTTAAGCTATATGTTTGGTCGCCTTACAGGTCATACAACATTCAGAAAATGCTTTTTGACAGACAGGTTAAAAAGCAGATTGCGGCAGGCGTACCCGAATCTCAGGCTGAGGATAAGGCGGCAACGATTGTTGCAAGACCGGGAACCAGCGAACACCACACAGGGCTTGCGGCGGATATAAATATGGCGGATGATGCTTTCGAAAACACACCGATGTTTGCTTGGCTTACCGAGCATTGTCAGGATTACGGGTTTATCATGAGGTATCCTAAGGAAAAAATTGATGTTACAGGTGTTATTTACGAATCTTGGCATTACAGATTTGTAGGAATAAATGTCGCCAAGGATATAAAATCAAAGGGTGTAACCTTAGAAGAATATTTGAACGAAAAAGGCATAAAGAACTGACGGAAGGATTACGGATATGGATTGCAAACAGTTTTTTGAAAAATTGAACGGGAAAAAAATCGCAGTCTGCGGAATAGGAATCAGTAATACTCCGCTTATTAAAAGCTTTCTTGAAAAGGGCGCAAGAGTTATTGCCTGCGACCGCAGAAGTGCGGAGCAGATAGGACCTCTCGCCGATGAGCTTGAAAAAGAGGGTGCGGAATTAAAGCTCGGAGACGATTATCTTTCCGATTTAGAGGTTGATATAATTTTCAGAACCCCCGGAATGAGCTTTAATCTTCCCGAGCTTGTAAGCGCAAGAAAGCGCGGAATAGCAGTAACGAGCGAGATGGAAGTATTTTTCGACCTTTGCCCCGCAACCATTTTTGCGGTAACCGGCTCTGACGGAAAGACCACCACTACAACTCTTATTGCAAAAATGCTCGAAGCCGAGGGCAAAAAGGTATTTGTCGGCGGTAACATAGGCAAACCGCTTCTTCCGGAAATCGAAAATATAACGGCAGATGATTTTGTCGTAGCCGAGCTTTCCTCATTCCAGCTTATTTCAATGAGAAAAAGTCCTGATGTTGCGGTTGTTACGAATGTTGCGCCCAATCACCTTGATATCCATAAGGATATGGACGAATATGTTGAGGCAAAGAAAAACATTCTTCTTCATCAGAATGCCTTTTCGCGCACGGTTTTAAACCGCGATAATGAAATCACCGATAGTTTCAGGAGCTTTGTGAGAGGTCAGTCCTTGGGATTCAGCATGAAGCGCCGCCTTAATAACGGGGCTTGGCTTGACGGCAAGGGAATTCTTCATATGGCTTACCGCGGAATAGATGTCCCCGTGCTTGACCGAAAGGATATTGCCGTTATAGGAGATCATAATGTCGCAAATTATCTTGCCGCCATAACAGCCGTTTGGGGATATGTCGGCGTTGATACCATAAATAAGGTTGCAAAAGAATTCGGCGGAGTTGCGCATAGAATTGAGCTTGTAAGAGAGCTTAACGGAATAAAATTCTTTAACGATTCTATTGCTTCAAGCCCGACAAGGACTATCGCGGGACTCAAGGCGTTTGATAAAAAGGTATTTTTAATAGCAGGCGGTTACGATAAGCATATACCTTTCGATCCGCTGATGCCTTATCTTGTGGAAAAGGTTAAGACCCTCTATCTTTGCGGAGATACCGCGCAGAAAATAGAGGACTGCCTTAAGAATTATGAGGGCTATAACGGCTCGCCCGAAATCGTTCGTACAAAGGATATAAAAGAGGCGACGATAATGGCTTACAAGGCGGCGAAGAGCGGCGATATAATAACCCTTTCGCCTGCATGCGCAAGCTTTGACGCATTCCCGAATTTTGCCGCAAGGGGAAATTATTTTAAGGAAGTAGTGAACTCACTTTGAGTAATTTAAAGGAAAATCTTTTTGCATTGACTTCTTGTTACGGTATCGGAAACATAAACGAGGTATCGGACAAATGTTATGAGCTATTAAAGGATTTCGCCGAGATAAAAAGACCCGATCCTATGACGGTTATTGCCTTTATTAAGGGAGAAACCGATTACACGGTTATGCTTGACGCTCATCTTGACCAAGTCGGGTTTACCGTAACGGATATTGATAAAAACGGATTTTTGACCGTTTCAAACGCAGGCGGCATTGATTTAAGAATGCTTCCGTCATTACCTGTTGTTATTCATTCGAAAGAAAAAAAGCTGACAGGTGTTTTTTGCAGTATTCCGCCGCACTTATCAGACGGTGAAAAATGCTTCGATGATATAAAAAAGCTTAAAATAGATTCCCTTTTGGGAGAAAAAGCAAAGGATTTAATATCTATCGGCGATTTTGTAACCTTCAAAGCCGAAACACAGGAGATTTTAAACGGGAAAATTGTTTCTTCTTCTCTTGACGACCGCGCAGGAGTTGCCGCGCTGATAGATGCTGCGCAGAAATTTAAGGATAAAAAACCGCCTGTAAATATTGTTTTGAGCTTAAGCAATATGGAAGAATTGGGACTCAGAGGAGCGAGAACATCTGCTTTCAGCGTTTTTCCTGACGAGGCAATAGTGGTTGATGTCAGTTTTGCGACCGCGCCTGATGTTTCTAAGGATTCTGCAAAAGAAATGGGAAAGGGTGCAATGATAGGCATTTCGCCCACTCTTGATAAAGCACTTACAAATAAGCTTTTTAAAATTGCAAAGGAAAACAATATCCCTTATCAGACAGAGGTAATGTCCTCGACCACCGGAACAAACGCTGATGTTATTTCACTTACGAAAAGCGGAATAAGAACAGGGCTTGTTTCAATTCCTATAAGAAATATGCATACGCCTTCAGAGGTTGTAAGTCTTGACGATATAAAAAGCACAAGCGAAATTTTAGAAAAATATATTCTTGCAGGAGGGCTTTTAAATGGATGAGCTGTTTGATATTTTAAAGCTTTTATGCAATGAATCGGGAATTTCGGGGGATGAAAAAAGCGTCAGAGAAAAAATCATAGCTATAATTAAGGATTTCTGCATGGTTAAAACCGACGCTTTGGGAAATATAATTGCTTTTAAAAAAGGCAAAAAAGCACCGGTAAAGAAAGTTATGTGCGATGCTCATTTAGATGAGGTCGGCTTTATAATAACCGATATAACCGATGACGGATTTTTAAAATTTGCTCCCGTCGGCGGAATTGATGTAAGCGTTATGCTCGCAAGAAGGGTTACGGTCGGTAAAAATATAAAAGGAACCGTGGGCATTAAGCCTGTTCATCTATCCGATAAGGAAGAGCTTAAATCTGTTCCGAAACAAAGCGCTTTATATATTGATATAGGCGCTGATTCTAAGGAGGACGCGCTTAAATATGTCAGTATCGGCGACAGCGCGGTTATGGACTCTGAGTTTGAGGATAACGGCAGATTTATCAAATCAAAAGCGCTTGACGATCGTATAGGCTGCGCGGTGCTTGCCTTTATGTTAAGGCAGGAGGCGGAGTATGATTATTATGTTTCGTTTTCCGTGCAGGAGGAGGTAGGACTCAGGGGGGCTAAAGCCTCGGCATACAGCATAGACCCCGACTCAGCAATCGTTATTGACGGAACCACCGCCTCAGATATCGCAGGCACACCCGAAACGAGCGAGGTTTGCAATTTAGGGCGCGGCGCGGTAGTGTCATTTATGGACAGGGCAACTCTTTATGACAAAGAGCTTTATAATTTTGCAATGAAAAGCAATATAAAATGCCAGCCTAAAAGGGCGGTTGCAGGAGGAAATAACGCGGGAAGTATTCACCTTTCTAAAAACGGTGTAAGAACGATTGCGGTTAGCAACCCATGCAGATATATTCATTCCGCCGCCTCGGTTGCGGACAAAAGCGATATAATAAGCGTTTATGAGCTTGTAAAATATATTTTAGATTCCGCCGCCGCAGGTAAAGTATGATTAAGTCGCTTACAGCCTTGCCGGATGTATTCGGGACGAATCCGGAATCGGTTAAATTTTTGGGCAATTATGATGTTTATAAAAATTCGGCGAAATTTTATACCGATTTAAAAGGCAGCTTTGCGCTTTGCATTCTTGACCTGAACGCCGTGATTTGCGGGAAACCGGAGAATTTTGAGGAATTAAACGCATTTTTAAAAATGTCAGACGTTAAATCGGTTTTTTTGAATTCGAATAATTTAAAGGAGCTTGAGTTTAAAAATGCGAAAATTGTCAGTGTTTACGAAAAAAGCGCGGTTTTGAGCGCAAACTTCGAAAGCGGCGAATTTAAAAGCGACGAGGTTTATAATATGCTTTTAAAGGGCGGATTTTCTCTTCCCGAGTTTGAATATTTCGCCGTGGATTTTTGCAGGAGAGTAAATTTTAAAAATGCTTTTGTTTTCGGGAAAAAGAACGAATTTTTAAGTCTTGGATTAAAGCATGAAAATGTATGCCTTGTAAACGGCGTGGTAAGCTTTAAAAAAGGCGGTGGAAGAAAAGCGCTCATGGGTCTTGAGGCAGTGTCGGGATGTGAAAAAATCCTTGCCTGCTGCACCGAAGAAAATGAGGGCTTTTATGAAAAATGCGGATTTTTAAAAACCGGCAGTGCGGTTTATTGTTATTTATAGGAGTTAAAAATGTCATTTTTTGAATTTTCGGATGAGCTTAAAGCTCTTGATAAAAAGGCTTTAGATAAGGTTAAGCCATATTTTGATGAAATAGATAGAGTTACGGAATATAATCAGCAAAAGGTTTTAAAAGCATTTATTGATAACCGCGTCAGCGAGCCTGACCTCGGAATAAGCACGGGTTACGGTTATGACGATGCGGGCAGGGACAAGCTTGATAAGGTCTTGGCTCAGAGTCTCGGCACGGAGGACGCTCTTATCCGCCATAGCTTTGCGAGCGGAACGCACACCTTAAGCGTCGCTCTTTTCGGAATTTTAAGGCCGAATGATAAGGTGCTGTCACTCACAGGAAGACCTTATGATACTATTATCGGTGTTTTCGGAATAGACGAAAAGACCGACGGCTCTCTTGCCGATTTCGGTATAGAATATTCTCAGGTTGACTTGAAGGCAAACGGAACGCCCGATATCGAAGCCGTTAAAGCGGCGCTCAAAAAAGATAAATATAAAATGGCTTATATTCAGCGCTCGCGCGGATACAGCTTAAGACCCAGCTTACATATTTCCGAATTAAAAGAACTGTGCGACGCCGTGAGGGAGGTTTCTCCTGAAACGGTTATAATGGTTGATAATTGCTACGGCGAATTTGTCGAAACAGAGGAGCCGTCGGAAGCGGGGGCGGATTTATTCGCAGGCTCGCTTATTAAAAATGCGGGCGGCGGTATTGCCAAAAGCGGCGGATATATAGCAGGAAAGAAAAAATATGTCGAAATGTGCGCTCACCGCATGACATGCGCAGGGGTCGGCCGAGAAATAGGGGCTACCTTAGGCCATAACAGGGAGCTTTATATGGGACTTTTTTTCGCTCCTCATACCGTCGGAGAAGCGCTTAAAACCGCGGTTTATGCGGCTGCGGTGTTTGAAATTTTAGGGTTTGAGGTATCCCCGAAGTCGGGTGAAAAAAGAACCGATATTATTCAGAGTCTGATTTTAGGCTCGAGAGAAAAAATGATAGCGTTCTGCAAGGGCTTGCAGTCAGGCTCGCCGATAGACTCTTTTGTTTCACCCGAGCCTTCCTATATGCCGGGGTATAAAGATGATGTAATTATGGCGGCAGGCGCATTTACTCTCGGCGCTTCAATTGAGCTTTCCGCTGACGGTCCGTTAAGAGAGCCTTATGCTTTATGGATGCAGGGCGGTCTTAATTTCCACAGCGCCAAGGTCGGAATTCTGCTTGCTGTAAAGACTTTGAAGGAGAATGAAATATGAATACCGTGTTTTCGGGCGAGGTATATGAGGTTATTCCTACTCCAACCGGTATAGTTTTTTCCTATTGTAAGGATAAAACCAAAGAAAATATAATAATCGGTTATAAGATGATTACTTTTGAAACGGGTATTATGGTGGATATCGCAAAAAATGTCTATCTGCTTTCAAAGTTCGGCAGTAACTATGCGGTTTCTTCAAATCTTTGCAGTAATTATATAACCGCAAAAACCATTGTTCTTCCTCAGGGCAAGGTATTTGTCTGTTCTTCAAAGGGAGAGGCAAATATTGTTGACGCGGCAGGAAATATTATCTGGAACGGTATGTTTGCATATAAAGGTGCCGCTCCATCGGATATTGCGGTTTTTAAGGATTCGTTTTATGCGGTATTTAAAAAATATAATGCTCTTATAAAATTCAATATGGTAACATTCCGCGAGGAGCTGAGAATCGGCGGAGCGGTTTCTCCGTTTAACAGACCGAACGGTTTATATATTGAGGACTCTTATGCCTTTGTTGCTTCAACCGGCGATAAAAGGGTAGTTAAATTAAATCTCGAAAACTACGAGAGCGAAATTTATGTAAGACTTAAAGAGCCGGTTTATTATTATACAAAGGTTAAGGATTTCGAATTCGTTCTGTTAAAATCAGGACTTTATATGCTTTAAAAAGGTGGTAAAATTTTATGAAATGCAAGGTTGTTGAGTTAAAAAAAGATTATCCGTTTTTATCCGAAAACGGCTGCAATCCTACTTTGACGGTTTATGTTCCCGAGCTTGTTCAGGATTATTTTAAAAGCGAGGGAAGAAAAGGTATTCTTATTTGCCCGGGAGGCGGATATGAGTTTTGCTCCGACAGGGAAGCCGAGCCTATTGCGCTTAAATTTTTAAATATGGGATATAATGCTTATGTGCTTAATTATTCCTGCGCGCCGCACAGATTTCCGACTCAATTAAACGAGGTTGCCGCCGCTTTCGATTATATAATTAAAAATTCGGAAGAATTTATTCAGAACAAGGAAAAAATAGGAATTATCGGTTTTTCCGCCGGCGGACATCTTGCCGCTCATTATTCCAATGCCTATAATATCCCTGAGGTAAGAAAGAATTTCAGGAATTCTTATAAGCCAACAGTTAGCGTGCTATGCTATGCTGTTATCACCTCGGATGCTGATTATTCGCATCACGGAAGCTTTAAAAGTCTTATAGGCAGTTATCCGAACGGCGCATCTGACGAAAAGTACTCCTGTGATAAGCTTGTAACCTCCGATACACCGCCTGCATTTATCTGGCATACCGCCGAGGATGCATGCGTACCGGTTGAAAACAGTCTTTTTTATGCTTTAGCGCTTTCAAAGAACAAGATTCCTTATGAACTTCATATTTATCCCGAGGGTTCGCACGGCTTATCAACGGCAGATGAAATGACAATGCATAAGAAAGAACTTGCGGACTCAGGGAAAGTTTCCCATGTTCATGAATGGCTTCACTCGTATGAATTATGGGAGAAAATATTCTTCTGATGAATACCTTTGAGCAGATTTACGAGGCAGTTAAAAAAATTCCGTACGGAAAGGTCGCAACTTACGGGCAGATAGCTATCTCAGTCGGAAATCCGAGACTTTCAAGGGTCGTAGGCTATGCGCTCCACCGCAATCCCGACCCTGAAAACATAAGGTGTTACCGAGTCGTAAACCGTTTCGGAAAGCTGTCGGGCGCCTTTGCGTTCGGCGGCGCAGACAGGCAAAAATTTCTTCTGGAACAAGAGGGAGTTATTGTGAGAGACGATTTAACCGTAGATCTTAAAATATTCGGAACAAAAGGGGAAATTTAAAAGTGTTTGAAAAAATGCTGTTTTTAAAAAACTTCGATGATGTTAAGAGCTTTTCCGCAATCGCCGCAGACAAGGATTATGATATTGAGCTTGTTTCGGGGAAGTATGTTATAAATGCAAAATCCATAATGGGAATTTTCAGTCTTGACCTTACAAAGCCGGTAAAAATGGTAGCACATACCGATAAGGCGGTCGAACTTGCCAGACAGGTAGAAAAATTCAGCTTAGGCAAGCGATAATAATCCGAATCCGCCTAAAATGACGTATTTTCGGCGTATTTTAACTTGTCGTCTTTATGAGGCGTCAGCCTCACTGCATCCTCCGCATAGAACTCCACACGAAATCAGCTCATTTTAGGTCGCTGATTTTTATGCTTGGCAGATTTTTATGCAGAGCGAGGCAAAAACGCAGTTAATCCTGTCGGATTAACGAGTATTTTAACATGGCTATGCGAAAAATCTGCCGCCTAAAAACGGGTTCGGATTTATTATCGCTTGCCTAGAAGAAAAAGGACATAAATAAAGAATGAATTATCTGCAGATAAGAAAAAAGGTTATAGAAAAAGAATTTTCCGGAATGAATGACAGGCAGTTTGAGGCTGTAACCACTGTCAAAGGTCCTCTATTGGTGCTTGCAGGCGCAGGCAGCGGAAAGACAACGGTTTTAGTGAACCGAATTGCGTATCTTATAAAATACGGCAACGCTTATTTAAGTGAAAAAGAAGCTTCTTATGATGAAAAGGATATTGAAAACGCAGAGCTTTATTTAGAAAACAAAACAGAAGAGATTTCAGGCAAGCCCTTTTGTGTCGACGCGCCTAAGCCATATGAAATTCTTGCCATAACATTTACAAACAAGGCTGCGGGAGAACTTAAGGACAGAATATCAAACAGGCTTAAAGACAGCGCGCAGAGCCTTTGGGCAGGAACTTTTCACAGTATCTGCGGGAAAATTTTAAGATATAATGCAGACAGAATAGGATATACATCTCATTTTACGATTTATGATACCGACGATCAAAAATCCGTCTTAAAGCAGATTATGAAACAAAATAATATGGATGATAAAATGCTCCCCGTTAAATCGGTATTATCATATATATCACGCTGTAAGGATTCTTTGATTTCTCCGAGCGAGGCTTTAAGCAGCGTCGGAAGCGATTTAAGGGCAAAGCTTATGTGTGAGCTTTACCGCGAGTATCAAAAGCGCCTGCTTGCGAGCGATGCAATGGATTTTGACGATATGATTGTCAATACCGTTCGGTTATTATCCGAAAATCCCGATGTTTTAGAGCATTACGGAAATAAGTTCAAATTTATTATGGTGGACGAGTATCAGGATACAAATCACGCGCAGTATAAGCTTGTAAGCTTATTATCCGGTGTTCACGGAAATTTGTGTGTTGTCGGGGACGACGACCAGAGTATATACCGCTTTCGCGGCGCAACGATAGAAAATATTCTCAATTTTGAGGACGAAAATAAAAACGCAAAAACAATAAGACTTGAACAAAACTACAGGTCCACGGGGAATATTTTAAATGCGGCAAACAGTGTAATTTCACATAACCGCGGAAGAAAGGGTAAAACTCTTTGGACCTCTTTCTCAGACGGGGATAAGATAAAATTAAGATCCTGCGCGGACGACCGCACAGAGGCAAGATTTGTCGCCGATGAAATTTTAAAATTAAAAGCATCGGGCGATGATTTTTGCGAAAATGCCGTGCTTTACAGAATGAATGCGCAGTCGGCTTCCATTGAAAACTGCTTTGCGAGAAGCGGAATAGCTTATAAGGTTATCGGAGGAATGCGTTTCTTTGAGCGTAAGGAAATAAAGGATATTTTAGCGTATCTTACAGCAGTCAACAATTCAAATGACGATGTCAGGCTGAGAAGAATTATAAATGTTCCCAGACGCGGAATCGGTGATACTACCGTTGCCGCCGCTGCTGAGATAGCGGCAAACTTAGGGATTTCTCTTTTTGAGGTGTTAAAAAACGCCGACAGCTATGCGGCTTTAAGCAGAGCTTCCTCTAAGCTCAAGGATTTTTGCGAAATGATTGATAACCTTAAAAGTAAATCAGAAAGCGAATCTGTTTCTGAGCTTACAGAGGATATTTTAAGAGTTTCGGGATACAGGGATTTTCTTCTTTCGGATATCTCGCCCGACGCACCCGACAGGCTTGCAAATATCGAGGAATTTGTGAATACAGTTAGGCAGTTTGAAGAGGAAAATCCGCAGTCGGATCTTTCCGATTATCTTGAAGATATAGCGCTGATAACAGATATTGATTCACTTGAAAGCGACGAAAACCGAGTAGTTATGATGACGGTTCATTCCGCAAAAGGACTTGAATTCAAAAACGTCTTTTTGATAGGAATGGAGGAGGGAATTTTCCCTGGCTCTATGTCGATTGCGGGCGGTGAGGCCGAGATAGAAGAGGAAAGAAGACTTGCTTATGTTGCGCTTACGAGAGCCAAGAGAAGGCTTTTTATAACTCATACTTCTTCGCGAATGATGTTCGGCTCAACAGGAAGAAATCTTCCTTCAAGATTTTTAAGGGAAATTCCTTTGGAGTTTTGCGAGGTTTCAAGCGAACAAACGGGATTCGGAATGTCTTATTCGGTACATAATTCAAGGTCTGAGCAAAGAACTTCTTCTCCTGCTTTCGGAAATACCGATTCGGGTTTTGCGGGAGGCTACAGAAGAAAGCCTTCCTTTATGCCGGACTATTCGGCTCCGGCGAAAAAAGAGCCGACCGATTGCTATAAGGTCGGGCAGACAGTTGAGCATTCAGCTTTCGGAAAGGGCATAATAAATTCGATTTCTCAGACTGCTACCGACGCAATGCTTGAAATAAACTTTGAAAAAGTCGGAACAAAAAAAATAATGGCAGGGTATGCAAAATTAAAAATTCTGTAATGCTTTTTTAATAAAATTCAGTTATAATAAAATTTAAGAAAATATGATTTAAGGAGAAAAAATATGGCTTCGACTTTAGCTGTAAAAACAAATGCTAAGCTCGCGCTTAAAGGGAATTATGTAAAAGCGATATTTGCAAGCTGCGTGCTTGTTTTCTCTCAGCTTATTTTATGGCTCCTATGCTCTATGATTTCGGTAATCGGAAATAATGCCGCAGTGATTTCAGTATCGGTTTCAATAAATATACTTCTGATTTCACCGCTGTTTTTAGGTCTTTTAAGGTTTTTTAAAAGGCTCGTTTTCGGTTGTAATGATGAAGTTGTATGCGTATTTTATTATTTTTCGGATTTAAAAGCATATAAAAAGGCTATGGAATTTATTCTAAGGCTTTTTGTAAGAGTACTTCAAAATGCAGTTATCAGCTTTTTGCCTGCGATAATAGTCAGAATTGCAACAATGCCTTTTATATATGATTTGTTTGATATAAAGGTTCCCCTACTCGCGGCAAACCTATGGGCGGCTAAAAATATATTTATTTTCTTAGGGGCAATCTGCTTTATTTTAATTTCTTTAAAGCTTTACCTTGCACCGTTTCTGTTTGTCGCACAGGAAAACAAATGCGCGGCGGAAGTCATTCTTATGTCGGGAATTATTGCAAGAAGATCCGTTACATCGTTTGTGTTTTTGTGCTTCGGAATGTCGTTTTATATTATAATATCGTTTTTTGCGCTGCCGCTTGTTTTTACGGCTCCGTACTTTTTTGCGGCATATATCGTTCATTCGAGATATTCTGTTGCGCAGTATAATAATCATATAGAAGAAAACGATATGAAAAATCCTCATTACGCAGCGGATATCTGAAAATCGGAGGAGAGAAAATGCTGAAAAAAATATTACTCAAATGTTTTTACGGATTGACATTTGCCGTAACAGTATTTAATCTTGCGGCAGGGGTAAAAGAAAGTCTGTTTTTTGATATTAACCGTCTCCCTGAGGGTAAGCTTACCTGCAGTGTAAATTCGCCCGACGGCAAAAGGACGCTTAATATCTATACGGTCGAAAATTCCATCGGTCAGGCGGTTCGGGGAGAAGTGGTTTATAAAAATAAAAAGAGCAATGTTTTCTGGCAGACGGGAATAAAAAATGCCGAAACCATGTGGCTTAATAATGACGGAATTGTTATAAACGGCGTAGGTCTTAATGTCAAAAACGGCGATACCTATGATTCGCGCCGCGGAACCTCGCTCTTCCAAGAGGGCAATTTAGGAGGCGAGGCCGCCCCCGAAAATATAGCGGTGTTAAGTAAACAGAGATGAACAAAAATGATACAGTCACCCTTGAAATCACCGATATGTCATCTTCGGGCGACGGGGTAGGAAAAGCAGACGGGCTTGCGGTTTTCGTTCCCGATACTGCCGTCGGGGATACCGTTCGTGCGCTGATTTTAAAGGTTAAAAAAAGCTATGCTTTCGCAAAAGCCATAGAAATTTTAAATGAAAGTCCGGATAGAATTGAAACCGAGTGTCCTTATTCCAAGCTTTGCGGAGGATGCGCGTTTCGTCATATTTCCTATAAAGCCGAGCTCGCTTATAAGGAAAAAGTTGTTAAGGAAAATATAAAAAGAATTTCGGGAATTGATATGGAGCCCGAGCCGATAACGGGGCTTAGTGATTTAAGATACAGAAATAAGGCTTCTTATCCGATTGCACAGGACGGAACGGTTGGGCTTTATGCAAGAAATTCTCATAGGATTATTCCTGTCAGCGATTGTCTTTTAGAACCCGAGGAGTTTTCGGAAATTTGCGGGGCTTTTAAGTCTTGGGTAAACAAATATAATATCCCGGTTTTTAATGAAATCACAAAAAAAGGCCTCCTTAAAAGACTTGTTTTAAGAAAGGCTTTCGCAACAAATGAAATTATGGTCGGAGTTGTAGCCACAGGGGAAATTCCCTTTGAAGCAGAGCTTAGCGAATGCCTTTTAAAGCAGAATAAAAATATTAAAACCATAGTTTTAAATATCAATAAAAAGGATAATAATGTTATTTTAGGCGATTTTTCGCGCAATGTTTTCGGCGGGGGCTACATAAAGGATATTCTTTGCGGAATTGAAATCAGAATTTCGCTTAAAAGTTTCTATCAGGTCAATCATGATATGGCTCAGCTTCTTTATAAAAAGGCTGCGCAGTACGGAGAAACCGATAATAAGCTTGTTTTGGACCTTTATTGCGGAACGGGAACGATAGGTCTTTCTTTGGCTAAGAGGGCTAAAGAGGTAATAGGGGTGGAAATTGTTCCGGAAGCGGTTAAGGACGCCGAGGTCAATGCAAAAAGCAATAATTTAAATAATATAAGCTTTATTTGCTCGGACGCGTCGAGTGCCGCAAGGGAACTTGAAAAAAGGGCTGTAAAACCGCAGACCGTGATTTTAGATCCCCCGAGAAAGGGCTGCGACCGTGCGCTTATAGAAACCGTCTGCAAAGGGTTTAAGCCTGAAAGAGCCGTCTATGTTTCCTGCGACAGCGCAACGCTTGCAAGGGATATAAAAGCGTTTGAAGAAATGGGCTATATGCTTATAAAATATGCGCCTTTTGATTTGTTTCCGAGAACAAGGCATGTTGAGTGCGTGGCTCTTTTAAAGCGAAAAAATGAGGAGAATGTATCATGAATTACAGATTTCTGCGTTTCCCTGACGGAAAACAAAAGGCGGTCACTTTCAGCTATGACGACGGTTGCAGGGACGATATAAGGCTGGTTGAAATTCTCAACCGTTATAAAATAAAATGTACCTTTAATATCAACAGTGCCTGTATTCCTGAAAAGGACGGCGAGTGGAGACTTACCGCGGAAGAAATTAAAAAATATTTAATTGATTCGGGTCATGAGATTGCCATACACGGGAAATACCATAAGGCAATGGGCAAGCTTCGCCCTATTGACGGAATTCGCGAGGTTTTAGAATGCAGACAGGAGCTTGAAAATACCTTCGGCATGATTATCCGCGGAATGGCTTATCCGGATACGGGAATAACCGAGTTTTCAAATAATACAAATTATGAGGAAATAAGAAATTATCTAAAAGACCTTGATATCTGTTATGCAAGAACATTAAACGGTGATAATGACAGGTTTGAACTTCCATTGGATTTTCTCGCTTGGACACCCACCGCCCATCACACAAATCCAAAGCTTTTTGATTATATAAATAAATTTAAAAGCATATCAGGGAAAGAATACTGTTCTGTCAGAACGCCGAAGCTTTTTTATCTTTGGGGACACAGCTTTGAGTTTGCTGGCGGCGGATTTGATTTACTTGAAAAGATCTGTGCGGAAATCTCAGGGCTTGATGATGTTTGGTATGCAACCAATATGGAAATTTATGATTATGTAAGCGCATATAATTTGCTTGTTTTCAGCGCCGATTCAAAGACAGTTTATAATCCCACGCTTTTAAAAATCTGGTTTGATATCGGCGGAAAGCTGTACAGCATAGATTCAGGCGAAACAATTACTATAAAATAAAAACGGAAGATATTATGGTTGAAAAGACAGTAAAAGGAACTCTTAATTCTCATAGGCTTATATTTAATAAGCCTGCAAAAAACTGGAACGAGGCTTTGCCTTTAGGTAACGGAAGAATAGGCGCAATGCTGTTCGGCGGAGCAAGCATAGAGCATATCGACTTAAATGAAGACACCCTTTGGAGCGGCAGACCGAGTATTTCAAAACAGAATTGCTTTGAAGCTTATAAAACCGCGCGCGGGCTTACCTTAAAAGGCGAGGCTGAGAGGGCTGAAAAACTGCTCGAAAATGAATTCGGGGATTACCTTGTTCAGATGTATCTGCCGCTTGGCTCAATTGATTTAAAAATGCGGATTGACGGCGAGATTTCCGAATATAATCGGGAATTAAGACTTGATACCGCCGTTTTTAAAACAAGCTTTGTCAGCAACGGTATAAAATATACAAGAACCGCTTTTATAAGCCCTGTTCATCAGATTATGGCAATTAAAACCGAGGCGGACAAGCCGAATTCCGTTTCGTTTGACTTGGCACTTCACGGCGCCTTAAAATGCCGTGAGTTTTTAAAAAACGGCACCGCATATATTGAGGGAAACGCACCTGTTTGCGAAGCACCGTTCGGCAGTACGACCTGCCATGAGGAAAGCAAGATTTATTCTGAGTCCGACAGCAAAAAGGGAATTCCTTACTTGGCGGCAATGACGGTTATTGCAGACGGAGGAGAGGTTACAGAAAAAGAAAACCTTTTAAGCGTTGAAAATGCAGACAGCGCAACGGTTATTTTTGCCGTAAGAACAGGATTTAAGGATTATAAAACAGACCCTGTTTTAAGCGGAAAGGATTATAAAGCGGAGCTTTATGAGGATTTAAAAAAGGCTTGTTCAAAGACATTCGATGAGCTGCTCGAGGCTTGTGTAACCGAGCATAGAAGACTCTATGACCGCACCGAACTTGTTCTGTCCGACAGCAAAAACAGCTCTCTTCCTACCGACGAAAGACTTAGATTAAAGGCGAAGGGCGAAGAGGATCAGTCGCTTTATGCCCTGCTTTTCCATTTCGGAAGATATTTAACTATCTGCGCCTCAAGAAAAGGCACTCAGCCGATGAATTTGCAAGGGATTTGGAATAAGGAACTTATTCCGCCGTGGTCAAGCAATTATACGCTTAATATTAACACCGAAATGAACTATTGGCCGACTCTTAACGCCGGTCTTGAAGAATGCTATGAGCCGCTTATAGAAATGATAAAGGAAATGGCGGTTTTAGGTAAAAAAACAGCTGAAAGCTACTATAATGCAAAAGGCTGGGTAAGCCACCATGCCTCGGATATATGGAGAGTTACTCACCCTACGACCAACAGAATAAACAACTGCTGTCAGTGGGGGTACTGGCCGATGTCCTCAGGCTGGCTTACAAAAATGCTTTTTGATTATTATGTCCATACAGAGGATTTAGAATTCTTAAAGGAAATATATCCGGTTTTAAAGGGCTCTGCCGATTTTTATAAATCCATGCTCACCGAAATTAACGGAAATTATGTTTTCTGTCCCTCAACGAGCCCTGAAAACCGTTATATGACAGGTTCTGATGAGTCCTGCTCGCTTGATATAACAACGGCGATGACGACCGAAATTATCCGCGATGTTTTAAATATCGCAGATATTGCCTCTAAAAAGCTCGGAAAATCCCATACGGATTACTTGGAATTTGCAAAAAAGCTTCCCGAATTTAAAATTGATTCGGACGGCGGACTTTCGGAATGGTACACCGAGCATGAAAAATGGGATATTCATCATAGACATGTGTCTCATCTTTATGCGCTTTTTCCGTCAAATCAGATAACGGATGAAACACCGAAGCTTGAAGAGGCTTGCAAAAGAACCTTGGAGCAGAGGGGAGACGGCGGAACAGGCTGGAGCCTTGCATGGAAAATAAATCTCTGGGCAAGACTTAAGGACGGCGAGCATGCGCTTAAGCTTTTAGATAATCAGTTAACGCCTATTGACAGCGAAATCAACACCCCCGACTGTATGGGAGGCAGCTACCCCAACCTTTTCTGTGCGCATCCGCCTTTTCAGATTGACGGAAATTTCGGTGCCTGCAACGGAATAATGATGATGCTGGCTCAGTATAATAACGGTAAATTAGAGCTTCTTCCGGCTCTTCCGAAGTCATGGAAAGACGGCGCGTTGTATGGCTATCACGCAAACGGCGGAAAGGTAATAGACATAGTCTGGAAGGACGGAAAGCTGATTTAAGATTTATTAACAGATTGCCTTAAAAATTAAAAAATCTCAGCCTTTTTGGCTGAGATTTTTTAATATATTCAGTTTAATAAGCCTTTCCGAAGTAAAGCATGTGCTTCGCTTTTTTGCCGCAGCAAACGCAGGTATCGGAAATTTCATCCTGCTCAAATGGAATACAGCGCGATGTAACTCCTGCATATTCCTTTAATTTGTCCTCGCACTCTCTGTCGCCGCACCACATTGCCCTGATAAATCCGGGCTTGTTATCGGCAATATCCTTCATTTCTTTAAGAGAATGGGCGTCAAAGGTCATATTTTCGCGGCGCTTTAATGCCTTGTTATAGAGATTGTCACGGACTTCATTTAAAAGGCGCGGAATTTCGGTTTCCAAATCGTTAAGGCAAACGGTAACTTTCTCATAATTATCTCTTCTTGCAACAACGCAGGAATTATTTTCAATATCTCTCGGACCGATTTCAATTCTGAGCGGAACACCTTTCATTTCATATTCCGCAAATTTCCATCCCGGTGACTGCTCGCTTTTATCGCATTTAACACGGCAGACCTTTTTGATTCTTTCGCAAATCTCGTCAGCTTTTTCTAAAACGCCTGCCTTGTGCGAAGCGATAGGAACAATTACGGCCTGAATAGGAGCTATGGCAGGGGGAAGAACGAGACCGTTATCGTCACCGTGCGTCATAATAACGGCACCGATAAGCCTTGTTGTTGTTCCCCAAGAGGTCTGATAAGGGTGGCAGAGCTTATTTTCCCTGTCGGTAAAGGTAACATCAAAAGCCTTTGAAAAGCCGTCCCCGAAATAATGCGAGGTTCCGCTCTGAAGCGCCTTTCCGTCATGCATTAAGGCTTCTATCGTGTAGGTCGCTTCAGCTCCCGCAAAGCGCTCCTTTTCGGTTTTCTGACCCTTGACAACCGGCATTGCAAGGTATTTTTCGGCAAATTCCGCATATACATTTAACATCTGCTCGGTTTCATGCTTTGCTTCCTCGGCGGTTTCATGTATTGTATGACCCTCCTGCCATAAAAACTCGCGCGAGCGCAGGAAAGGTCTTGTAGTCTTTTCCCAGCGGACTACACTGCACCACTGATTGTAAAGCTTCGGCAGGTCACGGTAAGACTGAACGATATTTTTAAAGTGGTCGCAAAAAAGAGTTTCCGAAGTCGGTCTTACACAAAGCCTTTCTTCAAGCTTTTCGTTTCCTCCGTAAGTTACCCAAGCAACCTCCGGCGCAAAGCCCTCAACATGATCCTTTTCTTTCTGCAGGAGACTTTCGGGAATAAAAAGAGGCATATAAACATTTTCATGCCCTTTTTCTTTGAACATTGAGTCCATAATATGCTGAATATTTTCCCAGATAGCATATCCGTAAGGTCTGATTATCATACAGCCTTTAACCGAGGAATAATCAATAAGCTCGGCTTTGAGGCAGACATCGGTATACCATTGGGCGAAGTCCTCTTCCATAGAGGTAATGGATTTAACCATTTTTTCGTTTTTAGCCATAATAAATATCACCTGAAATACACATATTAAATACATTATAATTTAAAACACCTTTTTTTGCAACAGTTTTATAAAATGTGTTTTAAAAAATAAAAAAACTATTGACAAAAGCTCATTTTGAACATATTATTTGATATAGAAAAATATTCATTGGAGGAAAAATTATGGTTTTTGAAAAGTTTGTTGAAATACTCGCCGATCAGCTTGATGTCGATAAGGATACTATCACTCCGGAAACGAAAATCGGCGAGGATTTGAATGCGGACAGTCTTGATGTGGTAGAAATGCTTATGGCTATCGAAGATGAGTTTAATATTGAAATTCCGGACGAGGAAATTGAAAACTTTAAAACTGTGAATGATGTTGTAGAGTACATTCAGAATCATTCGGAAAACTGATTATTCCTTAAATTCAGGTACCGCCTTTTGGGAAAAGCCCCGAAGGCGGTACTTTTATGCAAAAATCCTTTTATACACTTTAAATAAGCTTGTCTATTTTGCCTATGTCAATTTTTTAAAAAAAAGAGTATAATAAATACAGGAGATGAATATTTAAAGTGTTTAAAAAAGGGGATACTGTTGTTTACGGGTCTAACGGGACCTGTATTATTGAGGGAACGGAAAAAAAGAAGATAGGCAAAGAGGTTTATGAGTATTTTTGCTTAAAGCCTGTTTTGCAGGACAACAATCTGATTTATGTGCCTGTAAAAAACGAAAGCCTGATATCTAAAATAAAAAAGACCCTTGAGTTTGATGAGCTTTGCGACCTTATAAGCGGCTCGGCTGATATTGAGCCTAATTGGATTGCGGATGAAACCCAGCGCAGAGATACATATAAAAATATCCTTTCTTCCGGAGACAGAAAGGGTATTATAGGGCTTACTAAGGCGCTTTATAATGAAAAGACTAGAAGAAAAAATCTCGGGAAAAAGCTTCGGAGCAATGATGAGATTTTGCTTAAGCGCGCAGTGAATTATCTGCTCAGCGAGTTTTCAACAGCTGTTGAGCTTGAATATTCTCAGATGATTCCGCTTATTATGAATGAAATCTCTCCGATGGATCTTAAAATTAAAGAATAAAATATAACAAGCCCTGATTCGCGGTCAAAAAAGACTGAGAATCAGGGCTTGATTTATAGGGTTAATCAGCATAAACAGAAGTAAATCCGTAATACTCTTCAAGGGTAAGACCGCTGTTATAAATCTTTTCGGCTTTTTCAACGCCGATATATCTGTAATGCCAAGATTCATACATATAACCCGTAATGCTTTCCTTGCCTTCGGGATATCTTAAAATAAATCCGTATTTATAAGCGTTTGCGGCAAGCCAGTTGCATTCGGGAGTTCCCGTAAAGCTACCGCTTGCTTTATTTATATCAAATGCAAGACCTGTCTGATGCTCGGAATATCCGGGGCGTGCCGAATATCTGTCGGCTGCTGCGGCGCCGTCTCTCTTAACATAATTGTTATAAAGCTTCTGCTGTGTGCTGTAGCTTCTGAAGCCTGAGGCAACTTTCAAAATAAGGCCCTCGCTTCTTGCTGCTTCAAACATTTGATTAAGAGCCGCTTGGGCTTCGGGATTAACTCCGGGATTGTAATTTTTGGGAAGCGGATAGGATTTGTTTACAATTAAAATCCCGTCAATATATGTAGGCTCAATGACTACGGGATTTTTTGCGGTTACCTTAAAGGATGAGCTGACGGCTTTATTATCTGCGGATGTGACGGTTACGGTGCATTCGCCCTCACCTACCGCGGTAATATTCCCGTGTGCGTTTACCTTTGCAACCGCAGTATTGCTCGACTGCCAGATTTCCGATTTGTCGGTAGCGTTAGAAGGGTACATCGTAACGATCGGCATAAATGAGGTTCCGACCTCAAATTCTCTCTCATAAGCGCTGAGCTTCATTGATTCGACGCCGATTTTTACGGGCTCAGGCTCCGGCTCGGGAACCGAAGAGACTTCCGTATGGCTTGCGGACACTTCTGTCGCAGGCTTGACCGCCTCTGATTCTGAGCCGGATTTTTTATTGCTATTGTTTTTGCATGCCGAAAAACTCAGCATTATAGCAAAAACAGTTAAAATACTAAGAATTTTTTTCATAACATCACCGAGTTTTTTCTTTTATATTACCATATTTGAAATAAAAAGAAAAGAGGTGAATGAAAGTTTTGATAAAAAACTAAAAAGGTAAATTTTTACCGTTGATTTTAAAAAAAATTTAAGGTATAATTTTCTTATAATCAACCGAAAAAGGAAAATGAATTATGAAAAAAGCTTTATGTCTTATATTTTGTCTTTTAACGGCTTTCTGTTTTGCCGCTTGCAAAAATAAAGGCAATACACAAAAAAATCAAAATAACTCTTCGTCTGAAGTCTCATTTAATTCCTCTGAAACTGACAGTCAGTCAGACAATTCTTCAAAGTCGGAGAAAAGCTCGGCAATAAAAGAAAATCAAAGCGTTTCACCGTCTTTGCCGGAGGTTTCAAAAAACGACAGTAAATTAAGCTCCGAAGATAACTACAGCAGCAATGGCAGTAACAGTAACGGCAACAGCAACAGCAACAGCAACAGCAGTAATTCTTCCGTAAGCTCTGATTCGGATGAAATTCCGTATTTCCCCGGAATTTATTGATTATTTTAAAATTCAATTTCAAAATCAAGGATTTTTATTCCGTTTTTTGAAATTTCAACGGCTTTTCTGTCTTCGGAAAAGCCGATTTTTCTTCCTGCCGAATAAGCTTTCGATATACCGTAAAAGAAAATAAACAGGCATAAAGCGCAGATAAAGCTTAAGTAAAACGATTTAAAAAATAAACTTCCTTTTTTCTTCATAGCTTTAAAAGCAACTCGCTTAAGGCGTTTCCGAGCAGAGTCGCCGAGTATGAGACCTCCTCCAAAGAATTTGCGTCGGTTCCTATTTCTATTAACATAGAGCCTGTAGACAGGCTTTCGTTATAATTTCTTGACATCAGCGAAAGCGAGCGCGCAAGTGACGGATATTTACTTTCGAGCTTTTCTTGAAGCTTTAATGCAAGCTTTAAATTTTCCTGCCAGTTGGGGAAATTTGTCACGCTTCCGCTTTGCGAACCCATAACAAGCATTATCTGCGCCGCTTTTTTGCCGCCGATTTCGGTTGTAAGCTTTACCTTTTCGTTAGCCGACGGAGTGATTGCGTCGCGGTGCATATCTATGACGATTTTTATGCTCGGATATTTTTTAAGATAAGAAAGAATGGTTTTTGAAGCTCTTTTGTAGCTTTCGTTGTAAGACGGGTAATCGTGGGTTGTTTTGTCATGCAATGTGTTAATTCCTGCTTCGTTTAATTTTTGAGTTACGATATTTCCGAGAGCCACCATGTTTTTTGCCTCATCGGTAGTTCTTGATTTGTCGCTTGCGGTGTAAAAATCCCTGCTTTCGTCTAAAAACGATTCTGTAGTATGAGTGTGCATAATAAGCACCTGCGGCTCGCTTTTTTTATCGATTTTATAGCCGAGCTTTGCTTCATAAAGTGATTTTATGTCTACATCAAGTCCCGACGAGTTTTTGACATAAATGTTTTTATAAGAAGTCTTAGCGGTATAAGGCGAAATAAATTTTTCGCTTACTGTTCCTATAGCCGCCTCTCTTGCCGCCGTAGGAACGGCATCGCTTTTGGATTCGGCTGTTGCTTGGGTTTTAGAGCTTTGAGTATTGTCTGTTTCTTTCTTTTCTGCGGTATTTATGCTTGTAACAGTCACATCGGCGCTGTCGGAGTCCTGCTGCGCCGTTATATCAAGATTTAACGGCTTGTTTAAGACATTTACAAAGCTGTAGACCGTTAAAACCGCGCAGATTATAACGCTTAAGGAAAATCTAACTAAGGTTTTTCTGTCATTCAATTCATCGCTTCCTGTCACACTAAATAATACTGTTAAATAATATGATTAAAAAAGCGTTTTTATTCGCAGCTTAATAAATCGGTATCAAGATTGTCAAGCAGCAATGAGTTTATTGCCTCCGCTAAAATTTTTGCGGGTCTTTTAATCAGAATATCAATGTCGAGCGGAGTAACAGTTAAAGGAATTGAATTATTTTCTTTAAATTCAATAACCGTAGGCATTCCGACGGCTATTACAGGCATTCCCACGGTTTTTTCGCTAAGCTCGTTTTTGTGAGAATTAACACCTGAGCCTGCGGTTATTCCGCAGTTTGAAAGCTGTAAAGTGCGGCAAAGTCTTTTTGAATTTCTTGCGACAAGGGAATCTATCGCCAAAATCAATTCGGGCTTGCAGATATTTACGGCGGCTTTTATTTTATCAAAGCTTTCAAAGCCGGTTTTCCCTGCAACATCGGGAATAACCGAGTAAACGGCTTTTATTCCGTTTTTTTGCGCAAAGCTTTTAAGATGCCCCGTTACAGCCGTGCGCTTTACAGTTTCGGGTCCGAATGAATCGGAGGTTATATCGGGATTGCCGATTCCGCATATTAAAACCGTTTTAGCGTTTTTCGGAACAAATCTTTCAAGCGCCGTTAAAAACGCTCTTTTCAGCTCGTTTTTATCAAGCTCGGCGTGGATTTCGGAAAAATCAATAAGAGCTGTGCTTTCGTTTTGGCTTAAATAATAATATGAATTGATTTTGCCGAATCTTTCAAGCTTTTCGGCTCTTTTTTTTGTTCCTGCCATTTCGTCAATTAAATCTGTTCTGTAGTTCATGAATTTATTATGCCCGAAAATACAAAAAATCCTCTGCTCTGGGCAAAGGATTTTTAACTGATATTTATTATTTATTGTTGTACTGCGAAACAACCTTTTTGATTCTGTCAACAGGGTCAAGCAGACTGCTTATTGAATTATCATTGTTAAGAGTATCGATAAGAAGCGAGATATACTTTGCCATATTTACCGAGCAGTACCATTCTCTCTTTAAAAGCTCTTCAGGCTGATAGATCAGATTTGTTGTGAAAATCTTATCAATAAGCTTGTTTTCATAATACTCATCGAATTTATCAAGGCCGTTTACAAAAAGACCGAAGGTTGAGAATATGAAAATTCTGCCTGCACCCATTTCCTTAAGCTTTGCTGCGATATCAAGCATGGATTCGCCGGAGGAAATCATATCGTCAACAAGGATAAGGTCTTTGCCGGTTATATCGTTTCCCAAGAATTCATGCGCTTCTATCGGATTTCTGCCGTTGACAACAACCGAATAGTTCCTGCGCTTGTAGAACATTCCGAGTTCTAAGCCTAAAACTGAAGAATAATAAATACATCTTCCCATTCCGCCCTCATCGGGAGAAACTATCATAGTATGGTCGCGGTCGAGCTTTATATCGTCGACATTCTTTAGAAGCGCCTTAATCATCTGATAAGTCGCCTGAACATTGTCAAACCCGTCAAGCGGAATTGCGTTGTTGACTCTCGGGTCATGCGCGTCAAATGTAATAATGTTCTTAACACCCATTGCAACAAGCTCCTGCAGAGCCATTGCGCAGTCCATTGATTCTCTTGCGGTCCTGCGGTGCTGTCTTCCCTCATAAAGCATCGGCATGATAACCGTAATTCTTCTTGCCTTGCCGCCGAAAGCCGCTATAACACGCTTTAAATCCTGAAAATGATCGTCGGGGCTCATAGGTACAGTCATTCCGTACATTTCGTAGGTTACATTGTAATTAAAACAGTCGCAGATAATAAATGCGTCAAGTCCTCTTGCCGTGTGATTTAAAACCGCTTTTGCTTCGCCTGTTCCGAATCTCGGGCAATTGGCTGTTACAACAAAGGTTTCGTCATCGGGAATATTTCTCCATTGCTTAAGATAATAGTCGACCTTTCCCGCAATATCCTCGCAGCCTCGCATACTGATTATGGCAAGGTCGCCGTAAGGGGTGTGTTTGAAATCTACATTTGACATAAAAAACTCCATTCCTCCGTTTTCGGTGTAAAGAATTACCGTTCACCGAGCGTTAATGTTTTCCGAATCTATTGTAACACATTTTTTTCTACATAAAAAGACCTTTTTTAATAAAAAATCAATTATTTTGCAAAAAACCGATTGAACACACCCGATAATTTTGATATAATAATTCAGTAAAATATTTTTGGAGTTGTTTTTATGTCGAAAGTTTTCCTTTTAGCTTATACGCCAAACCCCGTAAAAACCGTCGCATGCGCGGCAAAGCTTTGCTACAGTCCGTCAGATATTGCGGCCTTAAACGAGGGACTTACCGAGGAAAAGGCTAAATCCTTTGTTGAAATGCTTTCAAATCTCGGACATGAAAGCCCTATAGAGCATGTCAGCTTCACTTTCGGCATTGAGGGTGTTTCGCGTGCGTTCCTCGCTCAGATAACAAGGCACAGAATTGCCTCTTATTCGGTTAAAAGCCAGAGATATGTAAGCGAGGGCCATTTTGAATTTGTAACTCCGCCTGAAATTGCAGGCGATCAAAAGGCGCTTGAAATTTTTAATAAATCCATGGCGGACGCACAAAGGGCTTATGATTCTATTGCCGAGATTTTAACCGCAAAGCACAGAGAAGAGCTTTTAAAAGAGGGAAACGATGAAAAGACAGCCGCCCGTATGGCTTCAAAAAAGGCCATTGAGGACGCAAGGTTTGTCCTGCCTAACGCATGCGAGACTAAAATGGTCGTTACCATGAACGCAAGGTCGCTTCTTAATTTCTTCCGCCACCGCTGCTGCAGCCGCGCTCAGTGGGAGATAAGAGATGTTGCAAATCAGATGCTGAGCCTTGTTTATAAGGTCGCTCCGGAGCTTTTCGAAAAAGCAGGCCCCGGCTGTATCAACGGCAGATGTCCGGAAGGCAAAATGTCCTGCGGAAAAGCAGAAGAAATGAAAGAATTCTATAAAGAGCTGAAGAATAATGGGTAAACTTATCGTAATAGAAGGACTTGACGGCAGCGGAAAATCGACACAGCTTGAGCTTCTGCCGAAGAATTTAAAAGAAAAGGGAATTGACTGCAAAACAGTATCCTTTCCCGATTATGCAAGCGATTCAAGCGCACTTGTCAAGATGTATCTTTCGGGAAAATTCGGAACAGAGCCCGAAAGCGTGAACGCATATGCGGCGTCTCTTTTCTATACGGTTGACAGATACGCATCATATAAAACTTCTTGGGGCGGATTTTATGAAAAAGGCGGAACAGTAGTTTCTGGCAGATACACAACCTCAAATGCCGTCCATCAAACAGCAAAGCTTGATAAATCCCAATGGGCAGATTATTTAAACTGGCTTTATGACCTTGAATATAATAAAATAGGAATTCCTAAGCCCGATATCGTGATTTTTCTCGATATGCCGATAGAGGTTTCACAGAAGCTTATGACCGGAAGATACAAAGGCGACGAAACAAAGAAAGATATTCATGAGTCGGATATAAAGTATCTTGAAAACTGCAGAAAAGCTGCCGGCTTTGTTGCGCGCCATTCGGGCTGGGAAATTATTAACTGTGCCGAAAACAATGAGCCGAGAAGTGTTGAGAGCATAGCGAAGGATATTTTAGATGCCGTTCTTTCGGTTTTATAATGAGGTGAATTTTATGGTTGCTTTTTTGTTGGCAGAGGGCTTTGAAGAGACAGAGGCAATAGTTCCTATAGATATTTTAAAAAGAGCAGGATTTGATGTTAAAACCGTAAGCATTTCAGAGGGTTTGTTTGTCTCCGGCAGTCACGGCATAACGGTTAAATGTGATAAACTTAGCAAGGAGCTTGATTTTTCAGAGCTTGAGGCAGTTGTGCTTCCTGGCGGAATGCCGGGAACGTTAAATCTCGATAAGTCGCAATTTACCGATAAGATTTTGTCATTCGCCGTTTCAAATAATCTTGTTGTCGGCGCTATTTGCGCCGCTCCTTCGGTGCTTGGCAAAAGGGGATATTTAAAAGGTAAAAAAGCAGTCTGCTTTACAGGTTATGAAAAAGAACTTATGGGCGCGGAGGTTTTAAACCGCCCTGCTGTCAGAGACGGAAAATTTGTAACCGCATGGGGAGCAGGAGGAGCTTTTGAATTCGGTTTTGAGCTTATAAACGCATTGAAGAACGAAAACGAAGCCTTTAAAAATACATCCGCGGCAATGCGGTATAAAACAGGGGATGATTTTTATGCAGGAAAATGAAAATCTTGATTTTCTGACCGATGATTCAAGCTACAGTAAAAAAATTACAAAAAGAAAAAGCAAGAAAACCGTTATCTTAATAATTGTTGCGGTTTTGGTGCTTATTGCTGCCGGACTTTCGGGATTTGCCGCCGCTGATATCAAGGGAGCAGGTTTCGGCAGAGGAAAAGAAACCGAAATGACGGTAAAGCAGGGCTCTTCTTCGGCGGCAATAGCTTCTGAGCTTAAAAAGACAGGCGCAGTTAAAAGCACTTTTCTTTTCAGGGTTTATACTCGCTTGAAGGGCTATGATTCAAAATTTAATTACGGAACCTTTAAATTTAAGACCGATATCGGATTTGAAAAAATCTCGCAGATGCTTATAAACGGCGGCGAAAAGGTTTCCGCCGTTTCGGTAAAAATCCCCGAAGGAGCAACGGTCGATGAAATCGCCGGCATTCTTGAGAAAAAAGGCGTCTGCAAGAAAGAGGACTTTATAAATGAAGTTCAAAGCGGTCGGTTTGATTATGATTTTGTTAATTCAATTCCTACTGATAAGGTTCATTACAGATTAGAGGGCTATTTATTCCCTGATACTTACTCTTTTTATAATGACCCGTCAAAAGACTGTGCGCATCTTGCGGTTGAAAAAATGCTTTCAAATCTAAAGTCAAAGCTGTCTGACGATATTTTAAATAAAATTTCCGCAGGCAAATATAATCTTCATCAGGTTATGACCATGGCATCAATCGTTGAGCTTGAGTCCGGCGGAGTTTATGATGAATCCTGCAATGTTGCGGCGGTTTTCTATAACAGGCTTGAGAGCAGTAAATTTACAACTCTCGGTTCTTCTCCCACAAGAAAGTATCCTTACGGGGACGGCGCTTATAATACCTACACCGCTAAGGGTCTGCCCCCCGGACCTCTTTGTTCTCCTAGCATCAGTTCTATAAAAGCGGCTGTAAATCCCACACAGAATTTCGATTATTATTATTTCGTTACAGATAAAAGCATGAAATTTTATTACAGGAAAACTTTAGCGGAGCATAATGCCATTATTGCTAAGCTGAAAGCGGAAAACAACTGGATATATGAAGACTGAGATTAAAATACCCGAGCTTTTATGCCCTGCGGGCGACCTTATAAGGCTTAAAACCGCTGTCGATTTCGGGGCAGATGCCGTTTATTTTTCGGGCAAGGAATTCGGAATGAGAACCGCCTCTTCTAATTTTTCTTATGATGAGATCAAAGAGGGAATAGACTATGCCCATAAATCCGGCAAAAAAGTTAATGTTACCTGCAATACAATTCCTCATGAGGACGAATTAAAAAGGCTGCCCGAATTCTTAACATTGTTAAATGACCTTGGGGCGGACGCAATTATTGCTTCGGATTTAGGAACAATGGGACTTATAAAAAAATATGCGCCCTCCTGCGAGCTGCATGCTTCGGTGCAGTCTGGAACATGCAATAGCGAGACAGCAAAGGCGCTTTATGATTTCGGCGCAAAAAGAATAGTTCTTGCGCGCGAGCTTTCATTTGATGAAATTGAAAGAATAAGAGAGTCCGTTCCGGAAACGTTGGAGTTGGAATGCTTTGTACATGGAGCGATGTGCGTTTCGTTTTCGGCGAGATGTCTGCTTTCAAGCTATATGACAGGGCGCGACGCAAACCGCGGAGACTGCGCTCAGCCGTGCCGCTGGAGTTACGCTTTAATGGAAGAAAAAAGGCCGGGACAGTATTTTGACATAACCGAGGATAAAAAAGGCACATATATTTTAAATGCAAATGATATGTGCATGATAAAATATCTTGACAGATTTTCAAAAATCGGAATCGACTGTATAAAAATTGAGGGAAGAGCCAAATCGGAATATTATGTCGCCGTCACCGCAAACGCCTACCGCGGCGCGCTTGACAGCTTAAAAGCAGGGAATGTCTGCTGGGCTCCGCCGGAATGGACCGTAAGCGAGCTTGACACCATTAGCCATAGAGCTTATTCAACAGGCTTTTATTTAGGAAAGCCTGAGAATTCGCAGACCTATAAGGATGCCGGTTATATAAGAAATTATGCCGTTGCGGCTTTTGTGACAGGCTATGAAAACGGCTGCGTAACAGCGGTTTTAAAAAACAAATTTTTAAAAGGTGATGAGCTTGAGTGCTTAGAGGCCGGCTCTGCTCCGTTTAAGGTTTCGACCGATAGTCTGATGAACGAAACCGGCGAACCGATTGACAGCGCGCCTCATCCGATGATGGTTTTAAAAATTCCTTTTGAAAGAGAAATTAAGGCAGGCTCAATGCTCAGAATTAAAATTTAATAAGATAAGATTAAAGTCTAATCTGTGATAAACTGTAAATCAGTTTATGTTGCGGCATTTATGCCGCATTTTGTTTTTTCGGCGACATGTGCGGCGGAAAAATACATTGCAAGCGAAAAACCGCTGAATTAAAAGGTTTTTCAAGAACACTGGGGTGGAGTACTCACGGGGATAGAGTGTAGTCCGAAAATCTTCGATTTTAGAGCGAACGGCATTCCCGTCCAAGAGCGTGTCGACTTTTTCGACACGCTCGGTTTAAATCCTTTTCTTCCGTCAATAATAAGACGGTAGGGAGGGCTTTTTTTATGAACGGAAAAATTTTTGCAAGGCGTTCTGTAACTGCCTTCTTTACGATTATGCTTATGCTTTTAAGCTGTATTATGAGAGTTGCGGTGATTGCGTCCTCGGACAAGTATAAACAGGCTCAGTTATCACAAAGCCGATATAAAATCACAGTAGGCAAAAACAGGGGAAGTATTTATGACAGAAACCGTGTTCTTCTTACTAATAATTCCGTTAAAATAATCGCGGCGGTATCCCCGGTACCCGAAGCGGTAACAGCCATATCAAAGGTTCTTTCAGGCGAGGAAAAGGAAAGAGTATTAAACATTTTAAAGCAGAAAAAGCCTGCCGTGTGCGAAGTTGAAAAGGAAATTTCGGCAAAAGGGATTAAATGCTTCGCCGTGAGGGAGGATGATAAGAATAATGCCTATTTTAAGCATATTATCGGATATACCGATGCGACAGACAGAGGAGTTTCCGGATTACAGATGGCTTATGACGGTGTTTTGTTTAATGAGAACGATACAAGCGCCGTTTTTTATTTAAACGGAAAAGGCGAACAGCTTTCGGGAATAGAGCCCGAATTTGAAAATACCGAAAAAAATTCCGACTGCATTATCACAACTCTCGATCTCAATATTCAAAAGGCCGCCATAGAGGCGGCAGAGGAAATAACACACGGAGCGGTAGTAGTATGCGGAGCAAAAACAGGAGAAATCTACGCGATTTTGAGTAAGCCTGATTTTGATCTTAATGATGTTGCTTCAAGCTTTGACAAAACAGATTCGCCTCTTTTAAACCGCGCGCTTTCGGCTTACAGTGTCGGCTCTGTTTTCAAGCCGTGCGTTGCCGCGGCGGCTTTTTCGGAAAACAAGGAAAATATAATTTATGAATGCGTCGGAAAAGCAAAAATAATTGACAGGGAATTTAACTGCCATAAAAGGGACGGCCATGGCATTATGGATTTAAAGAGCGCACTTGAAAATTCCTGCAACACTTATTTTTACAACCTCGGACTAAGTGTTGGGAAACATGCGGTTTATAATACCGCATCCGCTCTTAATTTCGGCAGACCGATAGAGATTGCGGATAATTTTTATACTGCCGAGGGGAGCCTGCCCGATTTAACCTCGCTTGATAACCCCGCGCTGCTTGCCAATTTCAGCATAGGTCAGGGTTATCTGTCTTTAAGTCCTGTTAATATGCTCACTTTATACTGCTGCGTCGCAAACGGCGGAACATACCGTCTCCCAAGAATTGTCAAAAGCACGGTTAAAAACGGAACGGTCAGAGAATTTCCCGTCAGCGCGCCGACAAGAGTTATGTCAAAGGAAACGGCGGACTTTTTAAAGGAGGCTTTAAAGGCGGTTGTTGAAACAGGAACGGGAACCGCCGCCAAACCCGAACTTTGCAACGCCGCAGGAAAGACCGCCACCGCTCAAACGGGAAGATACAATAATTCGGGCAAGGAAATAAATAACAGCTGGTTTTGCGGATTTTTCCCTTTTGAAGAACCCGAATATGTCGCGGTGATAATGAGCGAGGGCGGAACGACCTCGCAGACCGCCGGTGCATTTAAAAAATTAGCGGATATTATAACAAAGTCCGATTACTCCGTTACTCCTGATTAAGACGATAATAATATTTAAAACGCCCTTGACAAGTATATATGAATAGTTGTATAATTGTATACATCAATTCACACTAAATGACTTTTAAAGGACGGAAAATTTTATGCTTGAAATTTCTGATAAAACAAACCTGCTTGAGCAGGATACATATAAATATTCCCTGCAGGATGTCAAGGACCCTAATCTTTACCGCGATTTTTACAGCTATGACGATGTTCCAAGGATTGCGTTTAACCACAGAAGAGTTCCTCTCGGAATGCCTAAGGATATTTGGATAACCGATACCTCTCTTCGAGACGGTCAGCAATCGGTGGAGCCGTATTCGGTTGAGCAGATAGTTGAGCTTTATAAGTTTATGTCAAGGCTCGGCGGACCTTACGGAATTATAAGACAGACCGAATTTTTTGTCTACAGCAAAAAGGACAGGAAGGCTATTGAAAAATGTCAGGAGTTAGGTCTTAAATTTCCCGAAATCACAACTTGGATAAGAGCAAATAAAGAAGATTTCAACCTTGTTAAGAATTTAGGAATCAGGGAAACGGGAATTTTGGTTTCCTGCAGCGACTATCATATATTTAAAAAGCTTAAAATGTCGAGAAAACAGGCGATGGATATGTATCTTGCGTCAGTTGCACAGGCATTTGAAGCAGGGGTTATGCCCAGATGCCACCTTGAAGATATCACAAGAGCCGATTTTTACGGCTTTGTTGTTCCGTTTGTAAACGAGCTTATGAAAATGTCGAGAGACGCGGGAATCCCCGTAAGAATAAGAGCCTGCGACACTATGGGTTACGGTGTGCCTTATCCCGAGGTAGCGCTTCCGAGAAGTGTTCCCGGGATTGTTTACGGCTTACAGCACTATTCGGACGTTACAAGCGATATGCTTGAATGGCACGGTCATAACGATTTTTATAAGGCTGTCGCAAATGCCTCGACCGCTTGGCTTTACGGTGCCTCGGGTGTTAACTGTTCATTGCTCGGAATAGGAGAAAGAACAGGTAATATTCCTCTTGAAGCAATGGTTATGGAATATGCGTCCCTCAGAGGCTCGTTTGACGGAATGGACCCGACGGTAATTACCGAAATTGCGGATTATTTCAAATCCGAAATCGGATATAAAATTCCTCCTATGACTCCGTTTGTCGGAAAGAATTTCAATGTTACAAGAGCCGGCATTCATGCCGACGGACTTATGAAGGACGAGGAAATTTATAATATTTTCAATACAGGCAAGATTTTAAACCGCCCCGTATCCGTGCTTATAGGAAAGGCTTCGGGACTTGCGGGAATCGCTTACTGGATAAATCAGAATTACGGTCTTGAGGGCGATGAAAAGGTTTCAAAACTAAGCGACGAGGTTATAGGTCTTAAGGCACTTATCGACAAGGAATATGAGGACGGCAGACAGACGACGCTTTCTACTGCCGAGCTTGAAGAAATGCTTGAAAAAGTATCAAACGGAAAATTTAAAAAGCTTTGAGGTGGAAAAATAAATGTTAGAACATAAAACCGTATCGCTTGCCGATCAGGTGTTTGAAAGACTTGAATCGGAAATATTAAGCGGAAAATTCCAAAGAGGCGAGATCCTCACCGAAAGCAGACTTTGCTCTGAGCTTGGCGTCAGCCGTACTCCGATAAGAGAGGCTTTAAGAAGGCTGAGCCAAGAGCATCTTATCGAGGAGACCGCAAAGGGCTCGCTTGTAACAGGTATCACGGAAAAGGATATTTCGGATATTTATAAGATAAGAATAAAAATTGAGGGCATGGCGGCTTATGACGCTGCGCTTAATGCTACCTCCGAGCAAATCAAGGCTATTCATGACGCGGTTGACCTGCAGGAATTCTATAACACAAAGCATGATGCGGAGCATATAAGATTTATGGACAGCAGGTTCCATGACGCGGTTTATAAGGCAAGCTCAAGCCCCGTTTATTTTGATGTGCTTATGCCGCTTCTTAAAAAGGCTCAGAAATACCGCCGTGCTTCTGTAGAAAGCAATTCGAGAGCGGACGCGTCGGTTAAAGAGCACCGCGATATTTGCAGGGCTATTGAGGACCATGACGCAAAAAGAGCGGCGGAGCTTACGGTTAAGCATGTTGAAAACGCATATAAACATATCGCCGAAAATTTCAAGGGAGGAAATAACTGATGGGTTATACAATTGCAGAAAAAATAATAAAGGCGCATCTTGTAAGCGGAGAGATGAAGCAGGGTAATGAAATCGCTCTTAAAATCGACCAGACTCTCACTCAGGACGCAACCGGTACCATGGCTTATCTTGAATTTGAAACTATGGGACTTGACCGTGTTAAAACCGAAAAAAGTCTTGCTTATATTGACCATAATACTTTGCAGTCGGGCTTTGAAAATGCGGATGATCACCGCTATATCCAGTCCGTCGCAAAAAAACACGGAATTTATTTTTCCCGCCCCGGAAACGGAATCTGCCATCAGGTTCATCTTGAAAGATTTTCCCGTCCCGGCAAAACTCTTATCGGTTCTGACAGCCATACTCCGACAGGCGGCGGAATCGGAATGCTCGCAATGGGAGCGGGCGGCCTTGATGTAGCCGTTGCAATGGGCGGCGGAGCATATTACATAACAATGCCTAAAATGTATAAGGTTAATTTAACGGGCAGATTAAAGCCGTTTGTAAGCGCTAAGGATGTAAGCCTTGAAATATTAAGAATTCTGTCTGTTAAAGGCGGAGTAGGAGCAATAATCGAATGGGGAGGCGAGGGAGTCAAGACCCTTTCGGTTCCCGAGCGCGCTACTATTACTAATATGGGAACGGAGCTTGGAGCCACCACCTCAATTTTCCCGTCCGACGAAATCACACGCGAATTTTTAAGAGCGCAGGGCAGAGACGGCGATTATATTCCTCTTGAAAGCGACAGCGATGCACACTATGATAAAATCATAGATATAAATTTGAGCGAGCTTGAGCCGCTCATTGCCTGTCCTCATTCTCCCGATAATGTCGTAACCGTGGCTTCCCTGAAAGGAACAAAGGTCGATCAGGTATGTATCGGAAGCTGTACGAATTCTTCGCTTCTTGATATGCTAAAAGTATCGGCGCTTTTAAAGGGAAAGAAAATAAATGATAATGTTTCCCTCTCTGTTTCCCCAGGGTCCAGACAGGTTCTTACAATGCTTTCAAAATGCGGAGCGCTTTCTGATATTCTTCTTTCCGGCGCAAGACTTTTGGAATGTGCCTGCGGTCCGTGCATAGGAATGGGCTTTTCGCCGAATTCAAAGGGTGTTAGTCTCAGAACATTTAACAGAAATTTCTTAGGCAGAAGCGGAACTGCGGACGCGGGAGTTTATCTCGTTTCCCCCGAAACCGCTGTCGCGGCGGCTTTGACTGGCGAGATTACAGATCCGAGACTGCTGGGCGTTATGCCTGAGATTAAAATGCCTGAGGAATTCGATGTCAATGACAGCGCGGTTTTAAATCCCGCTCCTATTGCCGAAGAGGATAAGGTTGAGATTTTAAGAGGACCTAATATCAAGCCGTTCCCCGAATCAAAGCCGCAAAGCGATACGCTTTGCGCTAAGGTTTCCTTAAAGGTCGGCGATAATATTACTACCGACCATATTATGCCTGCAGGCGCTAAAATTCTTCCTTACAGGTCAAATATTCCCCACCTTTCTCAGTTCTGCTTTGCGGTTTGCGATAAGGAATTCCCCGAGCGCGCAAAAAGTCTCGGTGAAAGCGTAATCGTAGGCGGCTCGAATTACGGGCAGGGCTCTTCAAGAGAGCATGCGGCTTTGGTGCCTATGTATCTCGGAGTAAGAGCGGTTATAACAAAAAGCTTTGCGAGAATTCATGCCGCTAATCTTATAAATGCGGGAATTATGCCGCTGACATTTGTAAACCCCGAGGATTATGACAAAATAAATGAGGGCGACGAGCTTTGCCTTGAAAATATTTTCGAGGGAATGGACGTGGGAAACATGATTTTAAAAGATTTGACAAACGGCGTCAAAATCGCGCTTTCCTGCGGATTTACACAAAGGCAGAAGGATATTTTAAAGGCCGGCGGGTTGCTTGCTTTTACAAAAGAGGGTAAATAAAATGCAAAATTATATAGACAGCGCCGTTGAGCAGTTTAAACAGCTTTTAACAGAGCAGATAGCAAGAGAAAAGAAAATGGAGCAGGAAAGCGGAGCTGCCGATTTTTCCGCTCTTGATAAAATCGTTATCGGTCTTTGCGGCGGAGACGGAATAGGTCCGATTATATCAAAGCAGGCAAAGCGTGTTCTTGAATTCTTGCTTAAAAATGAAATTGAATCGGGAAAAATCGAGCTTAAAGAAATCGAGGGCCTTACAATCGAAAACAGAATAGCAAAAAATAAGGCTATCCCCGATGATGTTTTGGAAGAAATCAAAAAATGCAATGTTATTTTAAAGGGACCGACAACGACTCTTAAGGGCGGAAGCCTTGAAAGTGCAAACGTCGCTATGAGAAGAGAGCTTGACTTATATGCGAATGTCCGCCCCGTAAGAGTGCCTGATGAAAATATCGACTGGACATTTTTCAGGGAAAACACCGAGGGCGAATATGTTCTCGGCAGCCGCGGAGTTGAAATCCCCGATACCCTCGCTTTCGATTTTAAGGTTACGACAAAATCGGGAACCGAAAGAATAGCAAGAGCGGCTTTTGAGTACGCAAAAAATAACGGAAAGAAAAATGTCGCAATAGTAACAAAAGCTAATATTATGAAAAAGACCGACGGAAGCTTTTCGGAGATCGCACATAGAATTGCAAAGGATTATCCCGATATCACCGCCGAGGACTGGTATATAGATATTATGACCGCAAATCTTGTCAATAAGGATATAAGGTCGAATTTTCAGGTATTTTTGCTTCCTAATCTTTACGGCGATATCATCACCGATGAGGCGGCTCAGATTCAGGGCGGCGTCGGCACGGCAGGCAGTGCTAATATAGGAGATAAGTACGCAATGTTTGAGGCGGTTCACGGAAGCGCGCCGAGACTTATCGAACAGGGTCTTGGCGACAGGGCTAATCCGACGAGCCTGTTTAAGGCCGCGGAAATGCTGCTCAGACATATCGGATTTATCGGCAAAGCCGATATTCTCGATAATGCGCTAAGTATCTGCACCGAGATTGAAAAAAAGGTCATTGCGGACGGTACCGCGCAGGGCGCAACAGCCGAAGAATTCAGCGACTATGTCATTTCTGTAATTGAAAAAATATCATAATAAAAAAGTAACAGAGAGTGTTTTTCACATTCTCTGTTACTTTTTTATCTGTTTGAAATCTGGTCGATATTTATCGCCGCATTATGCGGAATAGGCTTCCACTCAACCTTTGAAAACAAAGCTATTACCATTGAAATTCTTCCTATTAAATCGAAAATCGGGAATGTTATGCAGTACCATATTTTTTTATACCATATAATCGGCATAATCCTTTTATGCTCAACTATAAATATGTAAATTGCGGTTACGATTCCCTTTATATATGAATCAAGCGTCCATGAAAGCATAAAGAGGAATAAAACGCCTATCATACAGGATTTCGGCAGTCCGTGGAGACTTACACCGATACTTTTAAGAAAATGGGCTAAAAATCTCGGCGCATACATATATGTTATAAATAATTGCGCATGCAAAATCAAAATTGTCCTTAGAATTAAAAGAGAAATCTTTTTAAAAAACAAAAAAATAGGTCGCGGATAAATAATCATCAGCATATCAAAGCTCATAAAACGAAGCCTTAAATTGTTAAGAACTCTTTTGATCGGCGTAAGATTTTGCTTTTCCTTTTCGGTAAGGCAGGCTTCTGCGTTTTTATCGGTATAAAAAATATGCGTAAACAGCTTTCCGCCTGATTCGGCAAACGCCTGCAGGTGTCCTTTTGCCCACCTGATTCTTTGCCGCAAGGCAACTTTCAGGTTAACAGGCTGTTCGTCATAGAATATTGCGTTGTTATTATAAGAAATTTTATAGCCCTTAACAACTGCATCTGCGCAAAAGGCTCTGTCCTCGGTAAGCGAAGTGTAATTCCAGCCGTTTTCTATAAGCTCGTTCGAAAATAAAAATCCAGTTCCCTGAATTCTTGTCGCAAGTCTGAAAAGAGATTTTGCCCTATGCTCGTTTCTTATCGTTCTTAGCCAATGTATTCCGTAGGAAGCGGCTATCCAGTTATCGTTAAAGTTTTTGGTATTTCTGTAAGAGGTGACGATTTTTTCGCCTGCGTCAAACGAATCGTTCATTCTCGAAACATAGTCGGATTTCAAAAGGTTGTCAGCGTCAAAAATCATATAAGCCTCATAGGACTTAACGCCGATATCCCTGTCTATGCATTTAACAAGGTACTGTAATGCATAACCCTTGGTGCGGTGCTGAGTATCTGTCCTTTCATAGACATTGGCACCGAGCCTTCTTGCGACCTCGGCAGTATCATCTGTACAGTTATCGGCAACAACGAAAATATCAAGAAACTCTTTCGGATAATCCTGCTTTTTTATGCTGTCGATTAAATTTCCTATAACGGCGCTTTCGTTCCTTGCGGCTATAAGAATTGCATATTTATGTTTTTCGGCGGCTTTTTTGAATTTTCGGGTAGCGACAAGACCTGTAAGCTTAAAAATAATTTTATAAAGCATAAGCTTTGAAACAAATCCGGATACAAGTTTTATCAGCTTAACCGCTAATCTTAAAATGTTCATAGGTTTCATTATACCATAGTTTAATTAAAAATCAAGTAAAACCGCCCGATCTTAAGCAAATCTTAAAGATATAAAAATTACTCTTGACATTGGCATAAAGATTATAGTATAATAACGTTTGTGAAAGTATAACCCCTGCAATTCTGCGGAGGGAGGGAATGTTAATGAGTCAGGTAAAATTAAAAGAAAATGAATCTCTTGATAATGCTCTGCGCCGCTTTAAGCGCCAGACTGCTAAGGATGGTGTAATTCAGGAAGTCCGCAAGAGAGAGCATTATGAGAAGCCCTCTGTAAAGCGCAAGAAAAAATCGGAAGCTGCTCGCAAGAGAAAGTTTCGCTAATTGAAAGAAAAAAGGCGGTTGGTTTTCAACCGCCTTTTGTTTTAGGAGATTATATGCTGTTAAAGCCCGATATCAAATTAAAAAAAGTCACCGATATTACACCCAAGCTCCTTGAAAGCTATGGCATAAAGGCTCTCTTGCTCGATGTTGACAACACTCTTTCAACCCACCACGGCATGGTTTTGACCGATGGGCTGGAGGCTTGGCTCGATAATATGAAAAAAAGCGGAATCAAGCTTTCACTGCTTTCAAATTCAAAAGAAAAAAGAGTTAAGCCGTTTGCGGAAAAAATCGGGCTTGATTATATTAGCCTTGCCTTAAAGCCTCTATGCTTCGGATTTTTTCGCGGTGTGAAATTTTTAAATGTGAAAAAAAAGGAAACGGCGATTGTCGGCGATCAGATTTTCACCGATGTTTTAGGCGGAAATCTTTCGGGTGTTAAAACCATTCTTTTAACGCCGATTAAGCTTGAATCGTCAGCCAGATTCCGATTCAAAAGAAAGCTTGAAAAAATAGTATATAAAGTATATAAAATAAAGGATCTTTATTAAGAGGTGAAACTTATGTCTGCTAAATTCGGTCCTGCGGGAAACTCTGAAAGCTTTTCGGGAATGGGTTATAAGCATAGCCTGCAAATTCCCGAATATGTTGTTAAAATGGGACTTGATGCTTATGAATATCAGTGCGGAAGAGGAGTAAATATAGGCCTTGATAAGGCTGAGGAATTGGGGAAAACGGCGAAAAAATCCGGAATAACTCTTTCTCTTCATGCTCCCTATTATATTTCAATGTCCTCTTTAGAAGAAGAAAAGAGAAATAATTCGGTAAACTATATTTTAAAAAGCGCTGAGGCGGTAAATGCAATGGGCGGAAACCGAATTGTAGTTCATACAGGCTCCTGCGGAAAAATAAGCAGGAGTGAGGCCTTAGACCTTGCGATGGATACAATGAAAAAGGCTGTTTCGGCTCTTGATAACGCAGGGCTTTCAAATATTCATATCTGTCCTGAAACAATGGGAAAGGTCAATCAGCTCGGAAACTTAGAAGAGGTTATGGCTCTTTGCTCGCTTGACGAGCGCCTTATTCCCTGCATAGATTTCGGACATCTCAATGCAAGAGATCAGGGATATTTTAAAACTCTTTCCGATTATGAAACCGTATTTCTGACCATAAAGAATAAGCTCGGCGAGGAAAGGCTCAAAAGCTTCCATTCCCATTTTTCTAAAATTGAGTATACTACAGGCGGCGAAAAGCGCCACCTTACATTCGAGGATACCGTTTTCGGTCCTGATTTTGAGCCTGTTATGGAACTGACCGTTAAATACGGCTGTTCTCCGATATTTATTTGCGAATCCGCAGGCACTCAGGCTGAGGACGCTAAAACAATGAAAGATTATTATAATAAAATAATAGGCTATAAGGGATAAATTATAATAAAGAATACCCCTCAGTCGCGCATAAAGCGCGACAGCTCCCCTCTATTTCGCTTACGCGAAAAGAAGGGCGCCTTGCTTAGTTTCAGCAGAAACCCAAGCTTCCCCTTTAGACGAAAGGGGAAGTGTCAAGGCGAAGCCCTTGACGATAGGGTTTGGTTATATCCGTGCAGACAGGCACACAATTAAATAAGAGAAAAGCAGTGAGATTTATTTCTCACTGCTTTTTGTTTCTGTCTTTGGGAACGACCTTTGTTTTCGTTCCGTCCGGCTCTACGAAATAAAGATTTTCAAGCTGGCTTACAAGACTTCTTTTATAAGCCTCAATATATTCTTTTCTCAAAATCGCCTGTTCGGTCTTTTCCTCTTCGGAAAGTCCTGCGGTTTTTTGCTTTTTTGCAAGCTCGTTAATTCTGTCGATTTTTTTCTGTTCCATATTTTTATATCTCGTTTCTTCCCTCAAGCGCGCGTGCCAAGGTGTATTCGTCCGCATATTCGAGATCCGCGCCTACAGGTATTCCGTAAGCTAAGCGCGATACCTTTATTCCCAATGGCTTTATGAGCTTTGAAATATAGCCTGAAGTAGCCTCGCCCTCAACGGTAGGATTTGTAGCCATTATAATTTCTTTTATTTCTCCTGTTGAAAGGCGAGCAATAAGCTCTTTGATTTTAAGCTTATCGGGACCTATATTGTCAAGCGGCGATATAACACCGTGCAGGACATGATAAAGCCCTTTATATTCCCTCGTCCGTTCAAAGGCGGCGACATCTCTCGGATCCTCGACTACGCAAACGGTTGATCTGTCGCGCTTTTCGTCCGAGCAGATATGGCAGACCTCTTTATCCGTAAAGTTCTGACATACGCTGCAAAACCTTATTTTTTCTTTTGCGTTTATAAGCGCATCGGCAAACTGTTTTGCTCTTTCCTCCGGTTGCTCGATAATCGAATAGGCAAGCCGTCTTGCTGTTTTTCTGCCGATTCCCGGAAGTCTTGCAAACTGATTTACAAGCTCCTCTAAAGGAACAACATTACCGTCCATTAAAACATCCCCGGAATATTAAGTCCGCCGGTGATAGCTCCCATTTCGGATTCGGCAGTGCTTATTGCATTATTTATTGCCTCGTTTACAGCTACTGTTACAAGGTCCTCAAGCATTTCGCTGTCCTCGGGATCAATGGCGCTCTGGTCAATTTTAATTGATTTAATAAGATGTTTTCCGTCAACCGTTACACTGACAATTCCGCCGCCGGAGGTTGCGGAATATTCCCTTGTTTCAAGGTCGGACTGAAGATTAGCCATATCCTCCTGCATTTTCTGCGCGGTTTTAAGCATCTGATTCATATTTCCGGCACCGCCGGAATTCGGAAGTCTAACTTTCATTGTTTTTTCTCCTGTAGAAATATTTATTTGTTTTTAAGCTCCTCAAGCTTTTTTTGTAATTCTAAAAGAGGATCGGAAGAATTCTTCACCTGCTCTGCCTTTTTATAAGGACCGAGTTTAAAGGTTTTTCCGAAAACCTCTTTTGCCGCGTTCCTTATTGAATTCCTGTAAGCGGCATTCTGCCCGTTTACAAGTGTTCTGAACTGACTGTTATCGGTATCAATCAGAAGATACTCTCCGCTAATAAATCCCTTTGAATTTTCAAGTACGCCTGCGATAAGCGGACAGGTTTTTCTTAAAATCATTAAAACATCCGTCCAGCGCGGCTCGCTTTCAGCTTCGCTTGGCTCCGAAAAATCAGGCAAATGAGGCTCAAAAGCCGTATCTTCATTATCTGTTTTATTGATTTCAGGTTTTACCTCTTCTTTTAAAGGCGGTTTTTCTTCCGAAATTTCTTTTAATTCAGGGCTTTTAATACCCTTTTCAAGCCTTGCAATTCTAAGCTCCAAGGCGCTTAAATCCAAAAAAGTCTTGGGATTACAGAGCTTTATTATAATCATTTCCATTTCGCATCTGCGGTTTCCCGTCTGCATTAAAGCGGCTGAGGCCTGCAAAATATCAAGAATGGAAATAAGTTCCTTTAAATCGAACTTTTCCGCCTGCTCCTCAAGCAGTTTGAGAGTTTTTGAAGAGCATATTATCGGCTTTTTTTCGCCTTTTACAGCCTTGCAAATCATAAGATTTCTGAAATGCTCGGTAAGCTCGGACAGGAGCCTTAACATATCGACAGAGGAGTTGTGAAGCTCGTCTGTCAGAATAAGGGCGTTTTGCGTGTCGGCTTTTCTTATAAGGTCCGTAAGCTTAATAAGATAATCGTTTCCCGCCATTGAGCAAACTTCGGAAACGGTTTCTTCGGTTATATCGTTACTGCTTGACGCGCAAAGGTCAAGCAAAGAAACAGCGTCTCTCATTCCGCCGTCCGCCGCGCCTGCTATTAAAACTGCCGCTTCTTCAGAAAGATTTATATTTTCGCATTTCGCAATATATAAGAGCCTTTCGCAGATTTTTTCGGGGTCAATTCTTTTAAAATCAAACCTTTGACATCTGGAAAGAATTGTTGCGGGGAGTTTATGCACCTCGGTTGTCGCAAGTATGAAAACAACATGCTCGGGCGGCTCCTCAAGCGTTTTTAAAAGCGCGTTGAACGCACCCTGAGAAAGCATGTGAACTTCATCTATGATATATACGCGGTATTTAGCCGTCGCGGGAGCGAAGTTTACCTGCTCGCGAAGCTCTCTTATGGAGTCAACGCCGTTATTAGACGCAGCATCTATTTCACAGATATCCGTAACCTCTGATTCGTCGATAAGTCTGCACATATCGCACATATTGCAGGGGTCGCCGCCGACAGGCGACAGGCAGTTAACGGCTTTCGCAAGAATTTTGGCGCAGCTTGTCTTTCCGGTGCCTCTTGTACCGGTAAAAAGATAAGCATGCACTATTTTATTCTGTGCAAGCTCATTTTTTAAGGTCTTGGTAATATGATCCTGACCTACTACCTCACTGAAAGTCTGAGGACGGTATTTCCTGTAAAGAGCCTTATAAGCCATAATTCACCCTTTTCCTGCAAGAATTGCGTGTTAAACCGTACGAATGAACCGATTGACTGCGGCGCACGGGGGAAGCGCTTAATGCTGCTCGGTTCCCCGCCTGACATGGTTCACGGTCCTCCGTCGCACAGGACCCGCCCATTCGCACGGTTTAACACGCAATTTCTTAATTTATATTAAACATTATAATATAAAATCGCCGTATTCGCAATAGTAAAATTTAAAATATTATAAATTGTTGAAAAAAGTTAATAGTTTTGATATAATTGATTGGTATAATATATTAAAAGAATGAAGAAAGGTTTGATTGTATGGAGAGTCTTTCGGTAAAAGAGCTTTTTTCTCTTGAAAACACCATAGCCTGCGAGCTTTTTAAGGATAAAAAATATCCATTTGAGGTTTTGCCAGAAATAAGCGGATTTATTAAAGAGCTTTCAAAAAAGCTTGACAAAGAAATTTTTACGGAAATCAAGCCGGATGTTTTTGCCGCAAAAAGCGCCGTAATAGCTTCGACCGCTTCAATAACCGGTCCGTGCATAATTGACGAGGGCGCCGAAATCCGCCATTGTGCTTTTATCAGAGGAAACGCAATTGTCGGCAAGAACTGCGTAGTGGGAAATTCAACAGAGCTTAAAAATGTCATTCTTTTTGACAGGGTTCAGGTTCCGCATTATAATTATGTCGGGGATTCGGTTCTGGGTTATCGTTCGCACATGGGAGCCGGCTCTATAACATCGAATGTTAAGTCTGACAAGACTCTGGTAACCGTTAAAACAGAGCATGGCAGAATTGAAACCGGACTTAAAAAATTCGGCGCTGTTTTAGGAGACTGCGTTGAAGTAGGCTGTCAGAGCGTTTTAAATCCGGGAACCGTTATAGGAAAAAATACAAATATATATCCATTATCCTCCGTCAGGGGATTTGTTCCGTCAAACAGTATTTATAAAACAGGCGGAGTCATAACGGAGAAATATTGATGAGTGAACTTTGGGATGTTTATGATTCTTCGGGTAAGCCGACGGGGAAAACGGTGCTTAGAGGGAAAAGCACCCTTAAAGCCGGTGAATACCATTTGGTTGTCCATATCTGGATAATTTCCGAAAAAGGAAACTTTCTTATTCAGCGCCGTTCGGACAGTAAAAAGCTTATGCCCGGGGAATGGGCCGCAACAGGCGGCGCGGTAATTTCGGGCGAGGATTCTTTTACGGCCGCTAAAAGAGAACTTTTCGAAGAGCTTGGAATAAAAGCCGAAAAGGATAATCTTAAAAAGGTATTAAGACTTAAAAGAAGAAATTCGTTTATTGATGTTTATATTACCGTAAGCAATAAGTCGGCAAAGGAGCTTGTGCTTCAGAAAAGCGAGGTTGCCTCTGCAAAGTGGGTTGATAAAAAAACTCTTTGCGAAATGATTGAAAATCGTCAGTTCCATAATTACGGAAAGGATTATTTCGATAAGGTTTTTGAAAAAACAGACGAATTCAGGAGGATTTTGGTTTGAACTCAGAGAAGAAAACATGCGTGGTCTGCCATTCTTATCTTTTTGACGACGACGATGTAGTGTACTGCCCCGTCTGCGGCGCTCCGCACCATAGGGATTGCTATAATGCAATAGGCAAATGCGGACTTGAAGCGCTGCACGGCACCGATAAGCAATATGATAAAATTAAAGTTGAGGCACCGCCTGAAAGCAGGTTTGAAAACAAGGCGGAAAGCGATCCGATAATGCAGACTAAGTGTCAGATTTGCGGAGAAAGCTATGATATGAAAGAGCCTGTCTGTCCTAACTGCGGCGCTCCGAATTACAGAATAATCAGCGGATTTTCTCCTTTTGACGCACTTGGAGGAGTGCCTAAGGATATAGACTTAGGAGACGGGGTTACTGCGGATGAAGCCAAAAGATTTGTTATGGCAAATTCTCAGAGATATATTCCGAAATTTGCGGCAATGTCCATGGGAAAGAAGTTATCTTGGAATTGGTTTGCCTTTCTTTTTCCGAGCGGATTTCTTCTTTCAAGAAAAATGTATTTAAAAGGCACGGCAGTAGGCTTACTCTCGGTAATCTTAAAGGTTTTCGAAGAACTTTTGGGACTTGCTGTTTATAACGCGGGCGGCGTTGACGCATATTCGTATCAGTCTATGTATTCGGTGTTCGGAGCGGTTGATAAAAAAATTCTGATTTTCGGAATGATTGCCGTTTTTCTGGATTTTGTTTTAAGAATTGTAATGGGGCTTATAGGAGACAGGATTTATAAAAATTATGCGGTTTCAACCGTCGCGGAGATAAAAAAGAATTCCCCGGATGTTGAAAAGGATATGAACCGCAAGGGCGGTATAAATCTATTCACAATGCTTATAGGCATTTTCGGCATAAATTTAATTTCAAATTTACTTGCCGCTTTGCTGTGATTTTTCGGAGGTTTTAAAAAATGAGTAAAATTTGCCCTTTTTGTAAAACAGTCAATGAGGATGAATATGTTTATTGCAAAAATTGCGGAAATCTGCTTGAAAACAGAGATAATGCGTACGATTCAGATGTGAATTATACTACATTCGGCAGCTTTGAAAATGGATATACTCTGCCTGTTATCGACGGCGTTCCTACAGAGGATATAGCCGCCTTTGTCGGAGCTAAAGCGCCTGTGTTTATACGAAAATTCGTCAAAAGCGAGGTTATCGGTTCAAAGACCGATTGGAACTGGCCGGTTGCGGTGCTTTCATTTTTTATGGGTCCGTGCGGGGCAGCTCTTTGGTTTTTATACAGAAAAATGTATAAAATAGGCTTGCTTTTGCTGATTTTCGGATTTCCGATTTTTTTCGGGCCTACGGTAATCAATTATTATTCGGGAAATTTAAGCGGCTTTTTGGTCGAAACCTCGGCGCTCCCATCAAATATCGGCGCGGGACTCAATTCGGTATTGCTGTTTGCCGTTCAGGGAGTAAAGCTCCTTTCGGCTATAGTTTTAAGCCTTTTTGCCGACAGCTGGTATAAAAGCTTTACCGTAAGACGGATAAAGCTTTTTCATGCATCCGCCGACGCAAGGTATTACCGATTTGGCTTAAGCGCAATCGGAGGAACCTCGGGCGGAGCGCTGGCGCTCGGTATAGTATTTATTTTTTCTTTAAGCTTTTTGCTGAGCTTTTTATTCTTATCCGTAAGATTACCGGTGCTGTAAAATGAGATACAGCGTTGTTTTCCTTGATCTTGACAACACAATTTTAGATTTCGGCATGGCTGAGAAAAAAGCGATAACAAAACTTCTTGAAAATAATAATGTTTCGGCGGATAATGATACGGTAAAACTTTATTCGGAAATTAACGACGGATACTGGAAAAGCTTTGAACGCGGCGAGATAAAAAAAGAAGAAATTTTTTCCGGAAGATTCAAAAGCTTTACAGCGGCGTTGAATTTAAATCTTGATCCCGAAAAGCTGTCAAAAGAATATTTCGGTCTCCTTTCTTTCGGCAATGATGTTATTGACGGAGCAAAAGACTTTCTTTCATTTTTAAAAAGTAAAAATGTTACAGTTTGCATAACGACAAACGGAGTTGCGGCTACACAGTATAAAAGAATTGAGGGCAGCGGACTAAAACAATATTTCGATTATGTCTTTGTCTCCGAAGCCGCAGGAAGCCAGAAACCGGAAAAGGCTTATTTCGATTATGTTTTTAAAAATATTCCGCCGGTTGACAAATCAGAAATTCTGGTTATCGGCGATTCCGAATCGTCGGATATTGCGGGTGGAATAAATTCGGGGCTTGACACTTGTCTTTTCGACCCTGAAAGCAGAGCCGTAAAAACAAAGGCAAAATATACAGTCCATTCACTGAGTGAAATAAATAAGTACATAGAGGGGATTTAAGATGAGCTTCAAAAGTGATATTGAGATAGCGCAGGAATGTAAAATGCTTCCTATAACAGAGGTCGCAAAAAACGCCGGCTTTTGTGAGGACGATATTGAACTTTACGGCAAATATAAAGCTAAAATAAACCCAAGCCTTTATAAAAACAATAAAAGAAAAAACGGCAAGCTTGTTCTTGTAACGGCGATTACCCCTACTCCTGCCGGCGAGGGAAAAACCACTACAACGGTAGGCCTTGCGGACGGGCTTAAAATGATAGGCAAAAGCGTTATCGCGGCTTTAAGAGAGCCGTCTTTAGGACCGGTTTTCGGTATAAAAGGCGGAGCGGCAGGCGGCGGATACGCACAGGTTGTTCCGATGGAGGATATAAATCTTCATTTCACGGGGGATTTCCATGCAATAGGCGCCGCAAACAATCTTCTTGCCGCAATGCTTGATAATCATATAAAGCAGGGAAACAGCCTTAATATAGATGTCAGACAGATTACTTGGAAGCGCTGCGTTGATATGAACGACAGGCAGTTAAGATTTATTGTGGACGGACTTGGCGGTACAAATAACGGCACTCCGAGAGAGGACGGCTTTGATATCACCGTTGCAAGTGAGATAATGGCGGTACTTTGCCTCTGCGAAGACATTTCCGACCTTAAAAAGAGACTTTCCGAAATCATTGTAGCTTATGATTTTGAAGGAAAACCCGTGACCTGCGGCGATTTGAATGCTCAGGGCGCAATGGCGGCACTTTTAAAGGACGCAATAAAGCCTAATCTGGTTCAGACTCTTTACGGTACTCCCGCAATTGTTCACGGCGGGCCGTTTGCTAATATTGCTCATGGCTGTAATTCGGTAATCGCGACTAAAACCGCGCTTAAATATGCGGATTTTGCTGTCACCGAGGCAGGCTTCGGAGCTGATTTGGGCGCTGAAAAGTTTTTGGATATAAAGTGCAGGATATCGGGACTTAAGCCTGACGCGGTAGTGGTAGTAGCTACTGTTAGAGCGCTTAAAATGCACGGCGGACTTAAAAAAGACGAGCTTTCAAGGCAAGATTTGAAAGCGCTTGAAAAAGGACTGCCAAATCTTTTAAGACATGTTTCGAATATGAAAAATGTTTATAAGCTTCCGACTGTTGTTGCAATAAACAGGTTTCCTGCGGATACAGAGGAGGAAATTGAGTTTATAACCTCTAAATGCAAGGAACTCGGAGTCAACACCGTGCTTTCAGAAGTATGGGAAAAGGGCGCCGAGGGCGGAAAAGAGCTTGCAAAGGAAGTCGTAAGGCTTTGCAAGGAAGAAAAATCCGATTTCGAGTTCTGCTATGAGGATAATATTTCAATAGCTGAAAAAATCGAGTCGGTTGTAAAGAAAGTTTACGGCGGAGACGGTATTAATATAATGCCGTCCGCCTTAAAGCAGATAAAAAAGCTTGAAGAGCTGAACTTTTCGGGGCTTCCTGTCTGCATAGCGAAAACCCAATACAGCTTTTCGGATGATCCAAAGCTTTTGGGCGCTCCTAAGAATTTTAAGGTAACGGTAAAAAATGTTAAGGTTTCTTCGGGTGCGGGATTTATTGTTGTGCTTACGGGAGATATACTTACAATGCCGGGGCTGCCTAAAAAGCCTGCGGCGGAAAACATAGATGTGGATGAAAACGGCAGAATAACCGGACTTTTTTAAAACAAAACAGGTGCTTGAGGATAAAAATATCTTTAAGCGCCTTTTTATTATATTTTTAAATTTTAAAGCATATAATTATTATAATCATATTAGTTGGGACGGTAGGAAGCATGCGCTGCAGGATAGACGAGCTTAAAAATAAACAGGTGGTATGTGTAAACGACGGGTTTATACTCGGCTATATTTCCGATGTTGAGCTTGATACCGATTCAGGTGATCTTACAGCGATAATTATTTTCGGCAGACCTAAGTTTTTCGGCCTTATCGGCAAGCAGGAGGATATTATAATTCCATGGAAAGAAATAAAGGTTATAGGCCCCGAAACGGTTTTGGTAAACTCGGATTCGGCAAAATTCGCCGCTCTTCTCGGTTAGTGCAACAGTTTAAAGTCCGGTTTGATCAAGCAAGCGATAATAAATCCGAACTCGGTTTAAAAAGCGGATTTTTCGTATAGCCGTTTTAAAATATTTGTTAATCCGAAAGGATTAGGCGCGGTTTAGGCGGGCTTAAATTGTTATCGCTTGCCTAAATTTGCGTTATGATGAAAAAATGGGTCTAAATTTGTAAGAAATTAACAAACACTTAAGAAAAGCATTGAAAATAATTTCGAAAATTTAACAAAAATGTATTGAAAATCCAATAATTAACTGATATAATAAAATTGAAAATAAAATAATCCGAGTATAAGTTTCGTAACATCGGGTTGTTTTCAGTATATCTGCGAAAGGAAAATAAAATGGAAGGATATTTTAATAATTTTGAAAGCTCCGTAAAATCGGATGCTTATAAGCACTTGGGTTCCTTCTTAAAAAGAGGCAAAACGCTGTTTCGCGTGTGGGCGCCGAATGCCGAGGCTGTGAGCGTGGCAGGAGATTTTAACGATTGGGATATTTCTGCGGCTCCTATGAAAAAAATCGGCGGAGGAGTCTGGGAAGCGGAAGTCAGGGGCGTAAAAGAGTATGACTGCTATAAGTATGCGGTGACATCAAAAAAAGGCAGGACCGTTTTAAAAAGCGACCCTTATGCGCGCCATTTTCAGACCGCTCCCGAAAATGCCTCAAAGGTTTATTCGGAAGGAAGATTCGTTTGGCACGATGAGGAATGGAAGGAAAGAAAGCATGCAAAAAGCGTTTATTCCTCTCCGATAAATATTTATGAGGTACATTTGGGCTCATGGGTAAAGAATGAGGACGGATCGTTTTTAGATTATGTTACCGCCGCAAAGAAGCTTTCTGCCTATGTAAGAAAGATGGGGTATACTCATGTTGAGCTTATGCCTGTTACAGAATTTCCGTTTGAGGGCTCTTGGGGATATCAGGTAAGCGGATATTTCGCCCCCACCTCGCGTTACGGCACGCCCGACGCATTCAGGGAATTTGTCGATATAATGCACGAAAACGATATCGGAGTTATTCTTGATTGGGTTCCCGCACATTTCCCGAAGGACGAGTTCGGGCTTTACAGGTTTGACGGAACTCCATGTTATGAATATGCGGATGAGCGCAAGGGCGAGCATAAGGAGTGGGGAACGGCGGTTTTCGATTACGGAAAGCCTGCTGTTATGACATTTTTGATTTCAAGCGCGGTATTCTGGATTAAGGAATTCCATATTGACGGAATCAGGGTCGACGCGGTTGCGTCAATGCTTTATCTTGATTACGGAAGAAAGGACGGCGAGTGGATAGCAAATTCTTTCGGCGGAAGAGAAAATTTAGAGGCTGTGGAATTTTTAAAAGAGGTCAACAGTGCGGCATTTGCCGCAGATCCCGACATTTTAATGATTGCCGAGGAATCGACCGCTTGGCCGCTTGTCACAAAACCTGCGCATGACGGGGGATTGGGTTTTAACTTCAAGTGGAATATGGGCTGGATGAACGATATGCTTAGATACATGTCTTTAGATCCGCTTTTCAGAAAGCATAATCACGACTGTCTGACTTTTTCTTTCTTCTATGCTTTTTCGGAAAATTTTATTTTGCCGATTTCGCATGACGAGGTCGTTCACGGAAAGTGCTCCATGATTCAGAAAATGCCGGGGGAATATGACGATAAGTTTAAATCACTCCGCGCGTTTTACGCATATATGATGGCGCACCCCGGTAAAAAGCTTTTATTTATGGGACAGGAATTTGCTCAGTTTATTGAATGGAATTATAAGCAGCAGCTTGACTGGCTGTTACTCGATTATGATGCTCATAAAAGAATGCAGAAATTTGTCGAGAAATTAAATAAGTTCTATCTTGCAACAAGACCGTTTTATGAAATTGATTATTCGTGGGAAGGCTTCAAATGGATTTCTAATGACGATAATTCTCAGAGCATAATAGCTTTCAGAAGAATTGATACGGACGGAAACGAAATTGTTTGTCTATGCAATTTTGTGCCGGTACCGAGAAGCGGATACAGAATAGGTGTTGAAAGACGCGGAACATATAAGGAAGTTTTTTCTTCCGATCTTAAGGAATTCGGCGGAGCTTGTGAACAGCTCAGATCATATAAATCGGAAAAAATACCTATGCACGGCTATGAAAATTCAATAGCCGTCGAGGTTCCGGCGCTTTCGGTTGTTTATTATAAAGCTCCGGCAAAGCGAAAATCCAAGAATGAAAATAAATAGGAGATGTTGTTATGGCTAAGAAAAAATGCGTGGCAATGCTTCTTGCGGGCGGTCAGGGCAGCCGTTTGGGCGTTTTGACCTCTAAGATTGCCAAACCTGCCGTTCCTTACGGCGGAAAGTACAGAATTATTGATTTTCCGCTTTCCAACTGTGCGAATTCGGGAATTGATACCGTAGGAATACTTACTCAGTACAAGCCCCTTGAGCTTAACGATTATGTTTCATCGGGAAAGCCTTGGGATCTTGACAGACTTAACGGAGGAGTTCATATCCTGCCGCCTTATCAGGGTCAAAAGGGCGGCGACTGGTACCGCGGTACGGCAAACGCGATTTATCAGAATCTCGGATTTATCGAGCGGTACGACCCCGAATATGTGCTTATTCTTTCGGGTGATCATATTTATAAAATGGATTATGCAAAAATGATTGAACAGCATAAGAAAACAGAGTCCGCCTGCACAATTTCCGTAATTGAGGTTCCTTTCGAAGAGGCTTCAAGATTCGGAATTATGAATGCCAGGGAGGACGGAAGCATTTATGAATTCGAGGAAAAACCGAAAAATCCGAAAAGCAATCTTGCTTCAATGGGTATCTATGTTTTTTCATGGGATAAGCTTAAATATTACCTTACGGCCGATGAAAACAATAAATCGTCTTCCAATGATTTCGGAAAGGATATAATCCCTGCAATGCTTAAAGCGGATGAAAAAATGATGGTTTACCGCTTTGACGGATATTGGAAGGATGTAGGAACCGTTGATTCGCTCTGGGAAGCAAACCTCGATTTGCTTAATCCTAAGATTAACCTTGATTTGGCTGATCCCGATTGGAGAATCTATTCAAAAAACGATTGCTGTCCGCCGCAGTTTATAGATAGCTGTGCAAATGTTGAAAACTCTCTGGTTACAGATGGCTGTGAGGTTTCGGGAACGCTTGATTATTCAATACTTTTTGAAAATGTAACTGTCGAAGAGGGCGCAAAGGTTGAGTATTCATTGGTTATGCCGGGGGCTGAAATTAAAAAAGGCGCAACGGTAAAATATTCAATTATAGCTGAAAATACAGTTATTGATGAAGGCGCCGCAGTAGGCTGCGAGCCGGATGCTACCGGTACTCCCCACTGGGGAATAACGGTCATAGGAGACGGTCTAACTATCGGAAAGAATGCCGTTGTCGGACCGGGACTTATGATAACCGAAAATGTTAAGGACGGTGAGAAAAAATGATCAATTCTAAAACTGCCGCTTTGATTTTTGCAAATTCACGCGATATTCTTTTAGGCGAGCTTACCGAGAGGAGATCCATGGCTTCCGTGCCATTCGGCGCGAGATACAGAATTATAGATTTCTCGCTTTCAAATCTTGTTAATGCAGGAATAAGCAATATCGGAATCATAACAAAATCAAATTATAAATCCCTTATGGATCATCTTGGCAGCGGAATATTCTGGGACCTTGACCGTAAGCATGGAGGAATTCATCTTCTTGCCCCTTACAGTTCAAATTTTGCCAGAAGATATGAAGGTGTTGTAGAGGGACTCTACGGCGCACGTGATTTTATCGAACGCTGCGGAGCAGACAATATTATAATCTGTGCAGGCGATTTGGTTGCAAATGTGGATATTGACGCGGCGATTGCTTTTCACAAGAAAAATGAAGCCGATGTCACTTTCGTTTGCGCCGAGGGTACCTCTCCCGAAAAGCATACGGAAACTCCGATTGTTGAGTTTGATAGTAATAACAGAGTTGAAAAGATGTCTTTCTCGGCAAGCTCAAAGGAAAATGTTATTTTCGGCTCCGGTATAACGATTATAAATGTCGACCTTTTAAAGACTCTTGTCAGGTTCGGCTATGAAAACAATATCAAAAACTTAAACAGCGATATTCTCGCTCATAAGATTACATCTCTTAAAATTTTCGCATTTATTCATAATGGCTACATTTCGGTTGTGGACGGGATAAAAAAATATTTCGATTCCAATATGCAGCTTCTTGAAAACTCAACGAGAAACGATTTGTTCAATGTTCAAAGGCCTATTATGACAAAAACGAGGGACGATATGCCTACCCGCTACGGAATCAACGCTGATGTTAAGGGAAGTCTGATAGCGGACGGTTGTATAATCGAGGGCAGTGTTAAAAACAGTATTATTTTCAGGGGCGTTCATATAGGTAAGGGGGCCGTCATAGAAAATTCTGTTATAATGCAGGAAGCGGTTATTGAGGATACAGCCTCGCTTAAATATGTTATAGCGGATAAAAACGCGGTTGTCTGTGAAGGAATGAGGCTTGAGGGCACATCTGCCAAGCCCTTTATAATAGAAAAGAATGCAAGGGTTTAAGCAGATTTTTAAGAAAGGAATACTAAAATTATGAAGGTTTTATTTGCTACAAGTGAAGCGTTGCCTTTTGCAATGTCGGGAGGGCTCGCCGATGTTTCCGGCGCACTTCCTAAGGCTTTAAGGCGCAGAATGATAGGAGCGCGCGTGGTTATGCCTCTTTATTCTTCAATATCTGAGGAGCTGCGCGAAAAAATGATATTTTTGTGTCATTTCACTGTTCCCGTATCTTGGAGACGGCAGTACTGCGGGGTTTTCGAGGCGCATTTAAACGGAGTTATTTATTATTTTATTGATAATCAGTATTATTTCAAGCGTGAGGGACTTTACGGACATTATGATGACGCAGAGCGTTTTGCGTTCTTCTCAAGAGCGGTGCTTGAAATGCTGCAATATATAGATTTTGCGCCTGATATTATTCATTGCAATGACTGGCAGACGGCTTTGGTTCCGGTTTATCTTACAGAGTTTTATAAATATGACGAAAGATATTCAAAAATCAAAACTGTTTTCACAATCCATAACATTCAGTATCAGGGCAAATACGGGTTAGAACTTTTCGGCGATGTTCTCGGGCTTCCCGAGGGCAGGGAGAGTATAGTTGAATATGACGGTTGCGTTAATTTCATGAAGGGTGCAATTCAGTGCGCGGATAAGGTTACTACCGTTTCGCCTACCTATGCCAAGGAAATTCTCGACCCCTATTTCTCACATGGGCTTGATAATATTTTAAAACAGTTCACTTATAAGCTTACGGGAATCGTAAACGGCATTGACTATGATGTTTATAACCCTGAAACCGATGAATTTATTTACAGAAAATATTCAGTCGAGGATATGAAGGGCAAAGCATTCAATAAAAAGTGCCTGCAAAAGGATATGGGACTTTGCGTCAGAGCCGATGTTCCGCTCATCGGAATGGTTACAAGGCTTGTAAAGCATAAGGGTATCGACCTTGTTAAATGTGTTTTTGAGGAGATGCTGCAGGGCGATATTCAGTTTGTGATATTAGGTTCGGGAGAATGGGAGTTTGAAACCTTCTTTTATGAGATGCATAACAGATATCCGGATAAGGTGGGTCTAAAGCTCGGCTTTGACCAAAATCTCGCCCACAAGATTTATGCAGGCTCAGACATTTTCCTTATGCCGAGTAAAAGCGAGCCCTGCGGTCTTGCGCAGATGGTGGCTTTAAGATACGGTACAATTCCTGTTGTAAGAAAAACGGGCGGTCTTAATGATACCATTACCGACAGTGGAGACGGAGTAGGAAACGGATTTACTTTTGAAAACTATAATGCACATGATATGCAAAATGCCGTATGGCGTGCCGTTCAAGGCTTCGGGGATAAAAAGGGCTTTGAAATTATGCGTAAGCGTGCGATGGTTTGCAATAACAGCTGGGCGGCTTCGGCTAATGCGTATATAAGGCTTTACAAAGAAATTTTAGGTAAATAGAGGTAACCGGTTTGGCAGATATTTTAAGAGCAGTTTTTTTAGGTATAGTTCAAGGCCTTACGGAATTTTTACCCGTTTCAAGTTCGGCACATTTAAATATAATGCCGTGGCTGTTTAAATGGGACAATATTTCCGATTCCTTTGATTTAGCCCTTCATGCAGGGACTCTTCTTGCAATTCTTATTTTCTTTTATAAGGATTGGCTGGCGCTGATAAAGGGCGGTTACAAAACGGCAGTCAAAAAACAAAAAAGCACCGATGGCAGGCTTTTTTGGCTGATTGTTTTTGCAACAGTTCCCGCAGGCGTTTTAGGGCTTTTGCTTGATAAGCTTGTAGATAAAGCGGTAGGCGGAAATATGAATATAGAAATGCTTGTAATTTCGCTTGCGCTTATTATAATGGGCATTATTCTTTACATAGTTGATAAAAAGAGCAAATCAACCGTTTCTTACAAAAAAATGCCCGCGAAATCGGCAATTCTTATCGGTACTTCTCAGGCTTTGGCGGCGGCGGTTCCCGGGGTTTCGAGATCGGGAATTACAATGACCGTTTCTCGCGCCTGCGGACTTGACCGTGAAAGCGCGGCAAAATATTCGTTTCTTTTATCAGCTCCCATAGTTGCGGCGGCAGTACTTGTAAAAATCAGGGAATTCACCTTAAGCATTCCTTTTTTTGTCGGAATTACCGCAAGCTTTATCTCGGGAATTCTTGTTATTAAATTTTTAATGAATTTCCTTAAAAAGGGCAGCTATAAGGTTTTTGCTATTTACAGAGTAATTTTGGGAATTGTGATTTTTGCAATAGCCCTGACAAGAATGTAACAAAAAACCTTTCTGAATTTTAAATTCAGAAAGGTTTTTATTGTTCGGTCTGTCGAAAAAGCCGGCACGCTCTAATACGGCAATCCGAAGCTTACGCTCAGCGCATGGTCTACCCGAAACATTGAGCCGTCGTCCAAGGTGCCCATTTTCTCTTTAAGCCGCCTTTTGTCAATGGTTCTTACCTGTTCTAAAAGAACTATTGAGTCCTTAGTAAGTCCGCAGCCGTCTGCGTTCACTTTTATATGAGTAGGAAGCTCAGTTTTGTCGTGCTGGCTTGTTATCGCCGCCGCAATGACCGTAGGACTGTATCTGTTTCCGATATCGTTCTGAACTATAAGTACAGGTCTTATTCCGCCCTGCTCAGAGCCTACCACCGGACTTAAATCCGCATAATATATATCTCCGCGTTTAATATTCATTGCTGTTTCACACTCCTAAATAATCTATTGCTATTTTTGCCTGATTATCAGAATTTTAAACCTATTATATTTTATGAAGCAAATAATTTTGTGTGAAAGCAGTTGTTATAATTAAAGCCTCATCCTTGTAACAAAGATGAGGCTTCAGTTTTATTTTAATTCAGGTTTTGCACCATTTCATAACAAGCTGGCAGGGAAGAATTTTCGCAATAAAGCGGTAGAATTTGTAAAATGCTTTGTTCGTATATACCGCTTTGCCCGAAAGCGCCGCTTTAAGAGATTTTTCCGCCATTTCTTCGGGATTAACGCGAGGCAGCGTGTCAAAGGTCTTGCTTGTGCCTTTTTTTATGTTTGCAACTGGTAAAAACTCGGTGTCCATAGGCCCGGGGCAAACGGCTGTTACATTTATTTTTTTATCTTTAAGCTCAAATCTTAAAGCCCTCGATAGGCTTAAAACATAAGCCTTTGTTGAGGAATATACCGCCATTCTCGCATTCGGCGCGAAAGAGGCAATAGAACATGTATTTATAATGTTTGAATTTTCGCTCATAAAGGGGAGTGTTACAGAGGTCATAACCGTAAGCGCCTCGCAGTTGAGCCTTACCATTGCGGCATTGTCCGCGGTGCTGATATCGGTGAAATCCGCAAGCCTGCCAAAGCCTGCATTGTTTATCAAAAGCCTGACGTCGGCGTTATTCTCTTTTAAATAGTCTTCATAAAGCCTGACCGAATTGCTGTCGGTAATATCCGCAGGGAAAATTTCGATTTTCTCGCCTAATTCTTCTCTTAACTGCTTAAGTCTTTCTTCTCTTCTTGCGATAATAAGAATTTTATCAATATCTTTAAGACTTAAAAATACTTTTTTTACATATTCTTTTCCGAGTCCCGAGGACGCACCCGTAATTACGGCATATTTCATATAAATCAACTCCGGATTTATCGTATCACAAGTTGTTTTTAAAGTCAAATATTATTATGAAAATCAGTTCTGCCGGCAATAATATCGCTGTTTTCAATCAATTGACCGAACCCGTAAAGACAGAGAAAGGTCATCCAAGAAAGAACAGAACCGGCTAATACGATTAAAACACCGGACAAAAAAGCTAAAACGGCATTTAAAGGTGCTGTTAATGATATTACTATACCTAATGAAACAGAAAAAACCATTCCTATCCATGTAAAAGTCTTTGCTATGGATTTTATTTTTCTCCCGACATGATTAAACATTATAATTCTCCTCATGTATATAACTAAATGGTTATAATACAAAGGGATTATATCATATCTGTGATACTATGTCAATACCAATCGGTTATTAAAAGGAGTATCGTAAATGGATAATTATTATCCGCGCTTAAGGGATATGAGAGAAGACTTTGATTATTCTCAGCAATATGTTTCAAAGTATCTTGAAATGAAACAGCCTCAATACAGCCGTTATGAACGGGGACTCAGAGATATTCCGACAGATATTTTAATTAAACTTGCAAAATTGTATAATACTTCAACCGATTTCCTTTTGGGTCTTACAGACATTAAAACTCCGTATTAAAAAAATATTGACATCAGGCTTTTCTTGTGATAAAATATTTAAGCCGCATATTGTAGGCTTTCTTAAGTCATGCTCAATTTCAGCATGCGCCTAACTTTAGCGAGACTGTTATATATCAGGTAGGTGTAAAGAAAAATGTATGCAATTTTAGAGACAGGCGGTAAGCAGTACCGCGTAGAGCAGGGCGATGTCATTTATGTTGAAAAGCTCAATGCTCAGGCTGATGAAGAGGTTACTTTCGACAAGATAGTAGCTGTAAGCAACAGAACTTTAAAGCTCGGCAAGCCTTATGTTAAGGACGCGTTCGTTAAAGGAACAGTTCTTAAAAACGGCAAGGGCAAGAAGATCAATATCTTCACTTATAAGCCGAAGAAAAGCTCTTCTCGCAAAATGGGTCACAGACAGCCCTATACTAAGGTTCAGATTACCGAAATCGGCTGATTATGACCGAGGTTAAAATCTTTTTTGCCGATAATGATCCCAAAGGCTTTGAGATCAGCGGCCACAGTTCAAGTAACTGTAACGACGAGGTCGGAAAGACAGTGTGCGCGGCGGTTTCATCCGCGGCATATATGGCGGTAAATACCGTTACTGAAATTATAGGAGATAAGCTAAGCGCCGAGGTTGAGGACGGATTTATGTCTGTAACCTCAAATGACTTAAGCAAAAGCTCGGTTTATGTTTTAAAGGGCTTTGTTCTTCATATAAAAGAGCTTTCCGAACAGTATCCAGATAAAATACGAATTATTTCGGAGGTGTAGATCATTATGTTGAAGATAAACATTCAGTTGTTCGCTCATAAAAAAGGAATGGGCTCCACTAAGAACGGCAGAGACAGTGAGTCGAAGCGTCTCGGAGTTAAGCGCGGAGACGGTCAGTTCGTTTTAGCGGGAAATATTCTTGTCAGACAGAGAGGAACTCATATTCATGCCGGCAACAATGTCGGCCGCGGCTCTGACGATACCTTATTCGCTCTTATTGACGGTAAGGTTAAATTCGAGCGTGTAGGAAGAGACCGTAAGCAGGTCAGCATCTACGCGGTAGAGCAGTAATAAATATAAGTTTTTAAGTCGGGCGGCAATTTTTGGGCCGCCCGTTTTTTTAAATTACGGAGGAAAAGAAAATGAAGGTTTGCAGAGTTTGCGGATTTGAGTGTGAGGATTCGGCGGAACTTTGTCCCGAGTGCGGAGCGGAGCTTAATGTTGAAACCGAGGAAAAAGAGGATATAATAATAGAAAATCCCGTTCTTGCGGCAAGTATCGATAATTTCATAACAGCCGATATTTATAAGGATGTTCTTAAGGAAAACGGAATTTTGTTTTCCGAAGAGGGTGCTGATGAGGGGATTCATTTAAGATTCGGCGGTTCTATGACCGCAAGTGAAATTTTCGTTTCCAAAAATGATTTGGAGGCGGCTCAGCTGCTTTATGATGCGGTTTTAAAAACCGAGGAAGCAGATGAGGCAGAATTTGATGAAGAGGAAATTTGAGCATGTTTGTCGATGTGGCTAAAATCCATTTAAAGGCAGGAAACGGCGGTGATGGCGCAGTATCTTTCCATAGGGAAAAATATGTCGCCGCAGGCGGACCGGACGGGGGCGACGGAGGAAGAGGCGGCGATATTATTTTTAAGGCCGACGATAATCTTTCAACCCTTGCGGATTTCAGATATAAAAGAAAATATTGCGCTGAAAACGGGCAAAACGGCGGTGCGGCGCGCTGCTCAGGTAAAAAAGCTCAGCCACTTTATATTTTCGTTCCCAGAGGAACGCTTATTAAGGACGCCGAAACGGGAAGAATTATAGCCGATATTTCGGACGATACGGCAGTCACCGTCGCAAAGGGCGGAAACGGCGGCTGGGGAAACACCCATTTTGCAACCGCCACAAGACAGGTTCCGCGTTTTGCAAAAAAAGGCAATCCGGGGGAAGAAATGGATGTCACGCTTGAGCTTAAGCTTCTTGCCGATGTAGGACTTATAGGATTTCCGAACGTAGGAAAGTCGACTCTTATTTCGGTAGTAAGCGAGGCAAAACCAAAAATCGCCAATTATCATTTTACAACTCTTACCCCCGTTCTCGGCGTTGTCAGATATAAAGAGGGAAATTCCTTTGTTATGGCGGATATCCCCGGTCTTATAGAGGGAGCGGGAGAGGGAGCAGGCTTAGGACATGAGTTTTTGCGCCATGTTGAGCGCTGCAGAATGCTTATTCATGTTATAGATGTTTCAGGCTCCGAGGGCAGAGACCCGATAGCGGATTTTGAGCTTATAAATAAAGAGCTTGCGGTTTTCAGTCCCGAGCTTAAAGAGCGCCCTCAAATAATCGCAGGCAATAAATGCGATCTTTGCAGTGACGAAAGGGTAGAGGAGCTTAAAAATCATTTTGAAAGCGCGGGATATAAGTTTTTCCCGATAATGGCGGCTATAAGAGAGGGTGTTGAACCGTTGCTTGACTGCGTTGCCGATATGCTGTCAAAATTAGCGCCGATAAAAATATATGAGCCTGAAGAAAAACCGCAGGAGGACTTTGCCGATAAATCAAAGGAACGCAGCTTTGATATCAGGGTTGAGGACGGTGTCTATTTCGTCGAAAACGCACCTTGGCTACTTTCTGTTATGGAAACGATAGATCCCGATAATTATGATTCTTTGCAGTATTTTGAGAGAGTTTTAAGGTCGAGCGGTGTTATTGACGCGCTTATTAAAAACGGAATCAGCGAGGGAGACACCGTAAGCGTTTATGATATCGAATTCGATTATGTGGTGTAAAAAATGGAAAAGTGTGAGCTTTTAAGTCCGTCCGTGCTTGCCTTTGTGGGGGACGCGGTTTACGGTCTGCTCGTAAGAGAGCATATAGCTAAGATAAACAGGCCGTCAAAGGACCTGCATTCGCTTTCCGTAAAATGGGTCAGCGCTCCGGCGCAGAATAAGGCTTACGGGATAATTAAACCTATGCTTACCGAAAGCGAGGAAGAAATTTTTAAGCGCGGCAGAAATTTTCATACCGGAAACATTCCGAAAAACGCCACCTCTAAGGAATATCACACCGCAACAGGTCTTGAATGTCTTTTCGGCTTTTTGCATCTTTCAGGCAAAAAGGAAAGAATAAATGAGCTTTTTGAAATAATAGCCGAAAATCATGAGGAATAATATAAAATTAAAAGGGCATATATTTGATTAAATGTGTGCATGACGGCACAAAAACTTAATAAAGATTCTTTTAAGTCTAATGTCTGCCTTCTTGATTTTCAATATTTTAAAATTGTATTGTCTAAGACAGCAAAGAGAATAATAAGAGAATATAAATAAAAACCGCCGCGACAATTGCGTTAAGTATCGCAATTGCCGCGGCATGAATTTTTTAATTTAATTTTCCTTTAAAGCCCTTTCAAGCCATGTAAAGCCTAAATCGAGAGCGTCAAACAAGGTTGATTTGGTGCTTTCTTTTTTTATGCGGTTTTTCATTAAAAGGTCGGTATTCGAATCGAGAAGCTGCACGCTTACCTTGTCGGCAATTTCGAGCGTCCCGTCCTTTTTGCTTGAAAGAATTTCAAATCTTACCACATATTTTTCAGCCATATCTCCGTAATAAATCTCGTTGTCTTTTCTTACGAGCGGCTTACACTTATAGGTAAGAAATTTTGTTTCTGCCATTATATTTTTCAGCTCCTAAAATGATCAGTCTTTCTTTTCGGGTATTTCACCGTAAAGGTTGTATCTGAAAAGTATAGTCTCATCGTCGGGATTGGTGCAGCGGATAGTAGCCTTGCCTATTTCCGGATTAGTAAGAATATTGCTGAGTCCTATCATCTGACAGAGACGGGATTTAAGGTTTAAGGAATCTCCCTCGTCTGTTTCAAGATAAACATCGCCCTTGCACTGGTCGACTGCTTTTATAAATCCTTCAAAATCAAGATTGTGAACCTGTATTTTTCCGTTATCCATATTTATTCTCCTCCTTACGTTTTATATTTAAAGTATAATCTATACACAAAAATATGTCAAGAGGGTACTTTTTTGAAAGTTTAGCTTAAAAATGCTTTTTTGTGTTGACATTTGTCGGTTTTTTCTTTAAAATTATAATGTATGAATATGATTTTCGGAGGAAAAAGGTCAATGGATAATTCGCAAAAAACTATGGATATGATAGTAAATCTTGCTAAGGGTAGAGGATTTTTGTTCCCCGGAAGTGAAATTTACGGCGGACTTGCAAATGCTTGGGATTACGGTCCGCTCGGAGTCGAATTCAAAAATAATATCAAGCGTGTTTGGTGGAAGAAATTCGTTCAGGAAAGCCCCTATAATGTAGGGCTTGACAGCGCTATTCTTATGAATTCGCAGGTTTGGCAGGCTTCGGGCCATTTAGGCGGATTTTCAGACCCCTTAATGGATTGCCGCCAGTGCAAGACCAGACACCGTGCGGATAAGCTTATCGAGGATTATGCCGCACAGAACGGTTTAAGTGATAATCCTGCCTCAATGAGCGATGAAGAAATGATGAATTATATTAAAGAGCATCATATCGCATGTCCCTCCTGCGGAGCGCACGATTTTACGGATATCAGAAAATTCAATCTTATGTTTAAGACCTTTCAGGGCGTAACCGAGGATAATACTTCTACGCTTTATCTCCGTCCCGAAACCGCTCAGGGAATTTTCGTAAACTTTAAAAATATTCAGCGCACAACAAGAAAGAAGCTTCCTTTCGGCGTAGGTCAGATAGGAAAATCCTTCAGAAATGAAATAACCCCCGGAAACTTTATCTTCAGAATCCGTGAATTCGAACAGATGGAGCTGGAATTCTTCTGTAAACCGGGAACTGACCTTGAATGGTTCGATTATTGGCGTTCCTTCTGCCGCGATTGGCTTTTAAATCTCGGAATGGACGAAAAGTCACTGAGACTTCGCGACCACGATAAAGATGAGCTTTGCTTCTATTCTAAGGCTACAACCGACTTCGAGTTCCTTTTCCCGTTCGGGTGGGGCGAGCTTTGGGGAGTTGCAGACAGAACAGATTATGACCTTTCTCAGCATGCGAAGTTCTCAGGCGAGCCTATGGAATATTTTGATGCCGAGACAAATGAAAAATTTGTTCCCTATGTAATCGAGCCGTCCCTCGGTGCGGACCGCGTTGCGCTTGCTTTCCTTTGCAACGCTTATGACGAGGAGATTGACGAAAAGGGCGAAAAGAGGATCGTTTTAAGGCTTCACCCTGCCCTTGCCCCGTTTAAAGCAGCGGTTCTTCCGCTTTCTAAAAAGCTTTCTGACAAGGCTGTTGAAATCAAAAATGAGCTTTCAAAGTATTTCAGTGTTGATTTTGATGACGCCGGCTCTATCGGTAAGCGTTACCGCAGAGAGGACGAGATAGGAACGCCCCTTTGCATCACCTATGACTTTGACTCTGAAAACGATAACTGCGTTACCGTTCGCGACAGAGACACAATGGAGCAGGTAAGAATACCAATAAATGAGCTTAAGGCTTATATTGAAAAAACAGTTGAATTTTAAAAAGCTTTTTGGAGGATATTAAATGGCCGCAGAAATACTATCCATGGTGGCAATGCTCCTCGGCGGACTTACATTCTTTCTTTTCGGAATGAGCGTAATGTCCGGCGGTCTTGAGCAAATGGCGGGCGGCGGACTTGAACGCACGCTGAAAATGGTAACCGGCAATGACTTTTTAGGATTTTCCGTGGGAGCGGGAATAACGGTTGCCATCCAGTCCTCTTCTGCGATGACAGTTATGCTCGTCGGACTTGTAAACTCGGGAATTCTTGCCTTTGAAGAAACCTTCGGCATGATAATGGGTTCGCATGTCGGCACAACGCTTACTGCGTGGATATTAACGCTTAATTCAAATACGGGAAGCAATTTTTGGATGGTGCTTTTAAAGCCTATGACCTTTGCCCCGATATTTGCGTTTATCGGCATTGCAGTGAGCATGCTTTCGAAAAATGATAAGAAGCAGAAATTAGGCGAAATATTTATAGGTTTTGCTATTTTAATGGCAGGAATGAATATGATGAGCGATTCAATGGCGGATGTCAAGCAGTATTCAAGTGTTTTAACTGCCTTTTCAAAATCACCTGCGCTTGCATTTTTAGTTTCAACGCTGTTTACGGGCATTATTCAGTCCTCGGCTGCTACTGTAGCCATTGTTCAGGCACTTGCGTTTTCTGTAGGCCTTGATTACAGAGCGGCAATTCCGCTTATAATAGGTGCCAATATCGGCACATGTATGACAGCATTTATATCGAGTATAGGAACGAATAAAAACGCAAAGCGCGTTGTTGCCATGCATGTTTATACTAATGCTATCGGCGGCATATTATGTATGATAGCAATGTATATCGCAATGTTCATCTCTCCCGAGCTTATGACACCGAAAATCTCAATGATCGGCGTTGCGGTAATTCATTCGCTGTTTAATATTATAAATACTATTTTCTTTGTTCCTTTTAAAAAACCTCTTATAAATCTTTGCAGAAAGACCATTAAGAGCGATAATACAAAGACACATGAGGTATTCCTTGACGAGAGAATTTTCAATAATACCCCTCTTGCTATATCAGAATGCCGCCGTCTTGTGAATGAAATGGCGTCCTATGCCAGAAACGCACTCATGATTTCGCTTGAAATGATAAATAAGTATGAGCAGTCAAAGGCGCAGTATGTTAAGGAAATAGAAGCTTTGACCGATAAATATGAGGATAAATTAAGCACTTATCTTGTTAAAATCAGCAGTAATGAGCTTACGGTTGCCGAGTCGCATGAGGTAGGCAGAATGATTCATTCATTAAGCGATTTCGAAAGAATTGCCGACCATGCGCTGAATATCAGCAAGGTTTCTGAGGAGATAAGCACAAAAAAGATTGTTTTTTCGGACGAGGCAACGAATGAACTTAAAACCTTGGAAGCTGCTCTTATCGAAATAGTAAATATGTCATTTGACTCATTTACGGATGACGATACCGAAATGGCGTCTCATGTCGAGCCGCTTGAACAGGTTATCGATAAGCTTAAGGATGAGCTTACCTCGCGTCATGTCGAGCGCTTGCAGACAGGTAAATGCACAATTCAGCTGGGATTTGTTTTTTCCGATATTCTTACAAATTTTGAAAGAATTTCAGACCATTGCTCAAATATTGCGGTCTGCACCTTGCAGCTTCATTCCTCTAAGCTTGACGCACATAAATTTCTGCGCAAATTCAAGGCCGCTAATAATACGGAGTTTAAAGATGAGTATAAATTATATGCGGATAAATATACTCTTAATTAGGCGGTAACTATATGAAGCGAAAGAAAAAAATAATTTTAATTTCGTCGGTTTCGGCTGTTGCACTTGTTGCGGCAGCCTTTTGCGTATTTTTTGTTTTAAAAAACACTCATAAAAAAAATCAAACAAAAAATGTCGGTGCAAAAGTCTCTTCGGAAGAAATTCCTTCTTCAAAGGTTACTTCGTCGGAAATTTTATCTTCCTCAAAGCCGGCTGTTTCTCAGCCGCAGATTGCCGAAATAGTCGAGGAAAATGCAGAAACCTTTTACGGCAGCACAACTGATGATTTAACCCGTCCTACCAACAATTATCTGCCCAAAGGAACGGTGGACTATATAACAGGGTCCTTGAACGCAAACGGCTGCAGCTATTATAAGCTCAACTGCGGCAGAAGGGTTTATATAAAAAGAATTATAAAGCCTCAGGGCTCCTATATCGAAACGTCCAAGGCATATACGGGTACCCTGCCCGACCATAACGAAATAAGACTTGCCTCACTCAGCGAGGGCAGTAAAACCGAAATAGTTTTTAATACTTTATATAAGGCGCCGTTTTTCCTTGACCTATATCCGCAAAAATATACTAATCCTGCGTCTCAGGATTATACTGTTACAAATACGACTTACGAATATGTTGAGATCAAATTTTGCTATGCTTCGGTTTTTGAAGGCGAAATAAGCTTTTCACAAAACAATCCGCTTTTTTCTAAGTTTGAAATTGTTTCGGGCGCTCCCGATTATACTGTCAGACTGTATCTTAAGAAAAAAGGCGCTTTTTACGGGTGGGACGCTTATTACAACGATTCGGGTCAGCTTGTTTTATCATTTAAACATCCGAAATCGGCAATTCCTGCGGATAATGATTTAGGAGCGGATCTTACGGGAATTAAAATCCTTGTAGATGCCGGACACGGCGGAAAGGACTGCGGAGCAATTGCAGGTGACGGTACTGCCGAATCCGAAAGAAACCTTACGCTCAGTACAAAAATTGCGGGGATTTTAAAAAACGCGGGGGCAACGGTTTATATGACAAGAACCTCCGACACCTATTTGCTTTCTCCAGAAAGAACTGCTATATACAGAAAATATGAACCTGATCTGCTTATATCCGTTCATCATGACTCCTCGGTAAATTCAAACTTTAACGGCTACGGCGCTTTCTATTCCACTCCGTTTTCACAGTCACTGGCGAAGGCTGTTTATTTAAGAAATCTTGAAACCGGAATTTATTCGTCTGAGGGGCAAAGCAGAACTCAGCTTGCATGGCATTATTTTTATATGGTAAGAATGCCGTTCTGTCCGTCTTTACTGTCGGAAAACGGATATTTAAGTAATGAATATGACCTGACTTCTATTAAATCGGATGAGGCAAATAATAAAAAAGCCCTTGCAATAGCAAGGGGAACGGCAGACTGGCTTTTGAGTGTAGGGAGAGAATAATTGAAAATAAGAGGAGAAGCAAAATTCTCTTTTATCTTTTCATTGGAAACGGCAATCTTCTTTCGAAAATTGCCGTTTCTTTTTGGCTTGTGGGTGCAATTAAGATACCTATTTATTTTTGGCTGTTTTCAAAAGCTTTTTTTATTTCTTCGTTCGGCACCGAATTAAATCCGTTAGGCAGGAGTTTTAAATCTTCTTCTTTTATCGGGATTTCTGCAATATCGGCATTTTCGCCGTAACTTGGAAAATTGACAAGCCAACAGCCGTCAATTTTCCTTTCGTCCCAAATTACACCTTGCATACCTTTGTGAACGCCTTCTTTTGCATATTTTTCTTTTTCAGTAACTAACTCTACCGTATCTAAATAGTTCATTCTATTTACCTCCGTATGGTGTATTTAATTTTATTTTGCCGTTTTGTTGTACCATCCATCCTGTGATGTACGAAACCATTTCGCCCGTATCCTTTCTGGGAATACTGATTCTAATGCTGATTCTTTGTCCGTATTTATCAAGTTTTCCCAAATCATAATTGCCATTTACATATTTCTCAAGTGCTTGTTTTTCACATTCCGCTTGCAAATATTTTGAATCTGTAATGTCAAAGCCCCAGCTTTTAAACATTTTGTCTTTTCCGTGCTTTTTAGCATATTTGGGATTAAATAGATAAGGATCATATTTACTGTAATCACTGACCGCCTTAGCATTTTTCAAAACAGTATTATAAGATATAGAATTTAAAAGGCAATGGCAATAAGGGTGATGCGGATGCTTTGGCGCTTTTTCTTTCAAAAAATAACAACCGTCAAGCTTTAAACATTCCGGGCAATGGTTTACACTTAAATTCCTGTGAACCCATTTGATCCACTGTGGTTCTTTGGGTGCTTTTGTACCCCAAACACCGGATTTAAATAATTCACCTATATAACTCAATTATATCACCTCTCTTTCGTTCAGGCAATATAATTATAGCTGTTTCAAATACGACATTTACCGACATCATTAAAAGTTCGTTTTAAAGAACAAAACAAAAAAATCGCCTGATTTACATCAAGCGACTTTTTCGTTTGGCCTGCCCGAAGGGATTCGAACCCCCGTTCTTCAGAATCGGAATCTGTTGCGTTATCCAGCTGCGCCACGGGCAGATATTCTGCGGACTGATTATAACAGTCCGCATTTATATATTTATTTTTCGTAACCGTCAGGATTGTTTTTCTGCCAGCGCCATGTGTCCTCGCACATTTCTTCTATACCGTATTTCGCTTCCCAGCCAAGCAATTCTTTGGCCTTGCTTGCATCGGCATAGACCTCATCGGGATCTCCGGGGCGGCGGGGGTCAATTACATAAGGAATATCAACACCCGTAGCTTTAACGAATGCGTCGCGAAGCTGTAAAACGCTTACACCGTTTCCCGTACCTAAGTTGATAGCTTCACAGCCTGTGTTTTTAAGCGCCCAGTCAATAGCCTTTACATGGCCGACGGCTAAATCTACAACATGGATATAGTCTCTTACTCCCGTTCCGTCGACAGTTTTGTAATCGTTTCCGAAAACATGGAGCTTTTCAAGCTTTCCTACCGCCACCTGAGAAATATAAGGCATAAGATTGTTAGGAATTCCCTTAGGATCCTCTCCTATAAGACCGCTCTTATGAGCGCCGATAGGATTGAAATATCTTAAAAGAGCAACGCACCACTGCTTATCCGCAACGCAAAGGTCCTTTAAAATTTCTTCTATAAAAAGCTTCGTTCTTCCGTAAGGATTGATAGCTCCTGTCGGCATATCTTCTTTAAGCGGCATTGTTTTCGCCACTCCGTAAACCGTAGCGGAGGAAGAGAAAACAATATTCTTAACTCCGAATTCATTCATAACCTCAATAAGAGAAAGTGTGCTGATAAGATTGTTGTCATAATATCTTATCGGCTCTCTTACCGATTCGCCGACGGCCTTAAGACCCGCAAAATGAATAACCGCTTCTATACTTTCGTTTTTAAAGATTTTGCGCAGAGCCTCTTTGTCGCAGACATCGTTTTCATAAAAAGATATTCTTTTGCCGGTTATCTTTTCAACCCTTTTAAGCGACTCAGCCGAACTGTTGTCAAGGTTATCGATTACAACTACATCTTTACCGGAATTAAGCATTTCAACGCAGGTGTGGCTTCCGATAAATCCTGCTCCGCCCGTTATTAAAATTGCCATACAGGTCAACTCCAATCAAAAAATATTTGCTATAAATATTATACCCCACACAAAATCTTTGTCAAGATTTTTATACTGCAATTTCTTCTTTTTCCTCATCCAGCTTTTCTTCGCCCTCTGCCTGTAATTCAGGGTCATAGGAAAGCAACGGCTTTGCGGTTTTGCCCTTTAAAATTCTTTTTATATAATTCTTTGTGATTTTAGTAACCATCGGACAAAGCACCAGAACGCCTATAAGGTTAGGAAGCATCATAAGACCGTTAAAGGTGTCTGAAATATCCCATGCAAGAGAGGAGGTCATAAGAGCACCCGAAATTATCATTAAGACAAATATAACCTTGTAAACCTTTTTGCCCTTGACGCCGAAAAGGTATTCCACAGCCTTTGAACCGTAATGCGACCAGCCGAGAACGGTAGTAAAGGCAAACAGGAACATGGCAATCGCAATAAACTTTTCGCCTATATTACCGTAGGAAAAAGTGGTGTTGAACGCCTTTGCAACAAGCGTCGCGTCGTCGCAGACTGCCTTTCCGGTGTTAAGGTCATATACACCCGAGGTTAAAATCACGAGCGCTGTCATTGTGCAGACTACCATTGTATCGGCAAATACCTCAAAAATGCCCCACATGCCCTGAACAACCGGCTCTCTGACATTCGAATTTGAATGTACCATAACAGAGGAGCCAAGACCTGCCTCGTTTGAGAAAACTCCGCGCTTAAAGCCCTGTGTCACAACCACGCTTATAAGATAACCTATTGTGCCTCCTGCCGCCGCAACCGGCTTGAAAGCGGTTTTGAATATTGCTCTCAAGGCAGGTAAAATCTGCTCATAATGAATACCTATGACGGTAAGACTGCCCAGAATAAACATTATTACCATAAACGGAACGATTTTTTCCGCAAAAGCCGCAATTCGTTTTAATCCGCCTAAGATTATCATAGCCGAAAGAAGCATTATAACTCCGCCGATAACAACATTATAAAGGGTTATATCGCCGTAAAGCACATGGGAAGAAAGCGCTTTGATATCAAAAGCAGAAACAACATTAGCAACGATTTTATTTACCTGTCCCATATTTCCTATTCCGAACGAAGCGATAATAGTGAATACCGAAAACACCGCCGCTAAAACAGCGCCTATTTTTTTGCAGTGTTTTTTAGAACCTAAGCCGTCCTTTAAATAATACATTGCTCCGCCGGACCACTCGCCGTCGGCATTTCTGCGGCGGTAATAGATACCTAAGACATTTTCGGAATAATTTGTCATCATTCCGAAAAATGCGGCAATCCACATCCAGAAAACAGCGCCTGCACCTCCTATAACTATTGCCGCTGCAACGCCTGCGATATTTCCTGTTCCGATTGTTGCCGCAAGAGCGGTGCAAAGCGCCTGAAACGGCGAAATTGAGCCCTGTTCCTTGCTGTGTCCCATAACCTTTTTGTTGAAAAGGCTTCCTATTGTGTTTTTCCACCAGTGTCTTAAGTGCGAGACCTGAAAGAATTTTGTTGCAGCAGTCATTAAAACTCCCGTAAATATAAGTATTACCACACCGATTTTTACCCAAATAAATGTATTGAGAGTTTCATTTATTTGCGTAAGTTTTTCAAGAAATTTTTCCATTTTTTCTCTCCTTTTATTTATTAAAAAAAGCGAAATGCCCGAAAAACGGCACTTCGCTCTAAAAACAAAATGTTTTAAAAATACTTCGTCCGTTTGCCTGAGAGATTAAGACTTTTTAAATTTAAAGCCTCTTGCACCTTCGGCACCCACCTCATTGCGGGATTCTCCAAAGTTCTATCCGCCTGCAGTCATTAAAATAACTTCTGTAGGTTTCATATAGATTGTATTAAATTTTAAAAAATATTATTCTTTTTCCGGTTTTATTTCGATTGCAAGGTCATTAAGCTGAGCAGTGTCAACGGCGGCCGGAGCACCCGACATAAGCTCGCTTGAATTTGCAACCTTAGGAAATGCGATAACATCACGCAGGCTGTCGCTTCCGGTCATAATCATGCAAAGCCTGTCAAGACCTATTCCCATTCCCGCATGTGGCGGAGCGCCGTATTTAAACGCACCGATTAAAAATCCGAATTTCTGTTCCGCTTCTTCGTCCGAAAGGCCTAAAGCATTGAACATGTGCTTTTGAAGTTCGGGATCGGTTATTCTCACAGAACCGCTTGAAAGCTCCGTTCCGTTTAACACCAAATCATAAGCATTAGCATACACCTTTTCGGGAGCATTATCAAGAAATGGAATACATTCGTCCAAAGGAGCAGTGAACGGGTGATGCATTGCGTCCCAGTGACCTGTCTCCTCGTTGTATTCAAAGAACGGGAATTCGGTTATCCAAAGGAAATTGTATTTTCCCTCGGGTATAAGGTCAAGCCTTTTGGCAACGGTAAGTCTGAGTGCGCCGAGAACCGAAAGAGCAACATTCTTTTTGTCGGCAACGATTAAAACAACATCGCCTTTTTCGGCTTCGGTCCTTTCTAAAATCGCTTTCATTTCGTCTTCGGTTAAAAACTTTGCAAATGATGAGGACGGCTTATCTTCAACCCAACGTATAAAGGCAAGTCCTTTGGCACCTATGCCCTTGGCTTCTTCCGTAAGCTTATCAATTTCTTTTCTTGTGTAGATGTCGGCGGCATTTTTTGCTGTTATCGCACGGACCGTTCCGCCGTTTTTAACAGTATCGGAGAACACTCCGAAGCCGCAGTTTTTAGCAATATCCGAAATATCTTTGATTTTCATATCAAAACGCGTGTCGGGCTTATCGGAGCCGTAATCGTTCATCGCGTCAACATATTTCATCCTCGGCAGGGGGGTGGGAACATCAATATTTAAAACTTCCTTAAAAAGGCGTCTGACATATCCTTCCGCAACCGCAAAAACATCGTCTCGCTCGACAAATGACATTTCAAGATCTATCTGTGTAAACTCCGGCTGTCTGTCGGCTCTTAAATCCTCATCTCTGTAACAGCGGGCAAGCTGCATATATCTGTCAAAGCCCGATACCATAAGAAGCTGCTTGTACATCTGCGGTGACTGCGGAAGTGCGAAAAAGCTTCCTTTATGTACTCTTGACGGAACAAGATAGTCTCTTGCGCCTTCGGGAGTGGATTTAATGAGCGTAGGAGTTTCTATTTCAAGAAATCCGTTTTCATCAAAGTAATCTCTTGTAACTTTAGTGATTTTGTGGCGCATCAAAATATTTCTTTGAAGCGGCGAACGCCTTAAATCAAGAAATCTGTATTTAAGTCTCAATTCCTCATTGGCATTGCTGTCAGGCAGAATTTCAAACGGCGGAGTCTGCGCCTCTCCCAAAATTTTAAGCACATCTGCTTCAATTTCGATTTCGCCTGTCGGGATTTCCCTGTTAACGGAGGATCTCATTCTGACCTTTCCGTGAACCATTATAACAAATTCGCTTCTTAAATCTTCTGCCTTTTCAAAAACAGAACGTTCGGTCGTATCATCAAACGCAATCTGCACAATTCCGCTTCTGTCTCTTAAATCGATAAATATCAGACTTCCGAGATTGCGGGCTCGCTGAACCCAACCGCAGACAACCGTTTCACGGCCGATATCCGATTTTGTAAATGAGCCGCAGTAATCGGTGCGCTTCATTCCGTTCATTCTGTCTAATTTCATTAAAAAACACCTTCTATAGAATTTTCAAGGTTTAAAAGAGCCTGCCTGTTCTTTATATCGGAAAAATCTTTACAGATATTACTTAATGTAACCTCCGTTATAATGCCGTCAGACATATTTTTAATGTTTGCTCTGTCAGCTGAAAGCTCGTCTTCACCTATAACCATACTGTAAAGAGAACCCGTTTTATCGGCATATTTCATCTGTGCCTTCAGTCCCTTTGAGGAAATATCCGTTTGAACAAAAAATCCGTCTTCACGCAGCTTTGCGCAAATCTCCATGGCTTTAAGCTTAGCGCTTTCTCCTATAGGAGCGATATAAAGTTCGCATTTTTGAGCCTCGGGCATTTCGGTCCCCGTATTTTCAAGCAAAAGCATAAGCCTTTCAATACCAATTGCAAAGCCGAGGGCAGGAATATCGGGTCCGCCCATCTGACGGACAAGCCCGTCATATCTTCCGCCGCCGCATACTGTCGACTGCGCACCGATGTCACCGGAAATGAATTCAAAAACGGTCCTTGTATAATAATCAAGTCCGCGGACAATATTCGGATTAACAGTGTAATTTATTCCTTCGGCAGTAAGGTATTTTTTAACTTTTTCAAAATGCTCGCCGCATTCCTCGCAAAGATAATCCGTAACCTTAGGTGCGTTTTCGGCAATTTTTGAGCATATAGGGGATTTGCAGTCAAGAATTCTCATGGGGTTTCTTTCAAGTCTTTCTTTGCAGGTATCGCAAAGCTCGTCTAAATGCTCGGTAAAGTAAGTTTTCAGGGCTTTTTGGTATTCTTTTCTGCATTCGGGACAGCCTATGGAATTTATTTCAAGATGAATGCTTTTGATTCCCGTGTTCTTAAGAACTTCATTCGCAAGAGAAATAACTTCCGCGTCCGCCGCAGCGTCCGCCGCACCGAAGCATTCGACTCCGAACTGATGAAATTCCCTCAGTCTTCCGGCCTGCGGTTTTTCATATCTGTAACAGCCGCCGATATAGCAGACTTTTTGCGGCAAAAGTCCGCTGAGCAATCCGTGCTCTATAACGCTTCTTACCGTTCCTGCGGTAAGCTCGGGGCGAAGAGTTATTGATCTTCCGCCTTTATCGAGAAAGGTATACATTTCTTTTTGAACAACGTCTGTGGTTTCCCCGACATTTCTGCTGAAAACCTCGGTGTGCTCAAAAACCGGAACTCTTATTTCCCTGAATCCGAAACGAAGGGCGGTGTCGAGCATAACCCTTTCGATATACTGATATTTATGAATATTTTCGGGAAGAATATCTCCCGTGCCTTTTACGGCATGATTTATTTCCGCCATTTTCTATACCTTGAATTTTTATGATTTCTTAACTATTTCGCGCCAGTCGAGATCTCCGCGCTCAAGACCGTGTATCAAAACCTCGGCGGTCGCAATATTTGTGGCAAAAGGAATATTATGAACATCGCAAAGCCTTAAAAGCGAGCTTTCGTCAGGCTCACCGGGTTTTGGGTTCAGCGGGTCTCTGAAATAGAGAAGCATGTCTATTTCATTACAGCCTATTCTTGAAGCTATCTGCTGAGAGCCGCCCTGAGAGCCGCCTAAAAATTTTGCGATATTAAGACCTGTTGCTTCGCAGACTACCTTTCCCGTGGTTCCCGTGGCAATAAGATTATGTCTGGAAAGAATTCCGCAATAGGCTATGCAAAACTGAACCATAAGCTCTTTTTTTGTGTCATGTGCAATAAGTGCGATTGTCATAATATAAACTCCTTTTTATTTTTATATTTTATCAGGCATTGAAACCTCTTTGCCGGAAATTCTTTCGGCTGTCCGCAAAAAAGCTCTGCCTGCTCTTTTCTTTAAATTGATGCTGTGTGTTATACATAATGAGGTAAGACTCTTATCATAGGGAATAACGCCTATAAGCCTTATCGACGCGCCGTCGATTACTTGGTCGAAATTTTTATATCCCCCGAGAAAAAAAGATTTTTTTTCAAATTTGTTTATTATCAGCCGCGGTTCAAATACCGTTTTCGGGAGAAGTCTGCTCACTGTTTGCGCATCTCTTACCGAAACAAGATCGGGATTGCAGACAGTTATAAACATTCCGTCATCCCCGAGCGCGGAATAAAGCGAAAAATCAGTTCCTGCGGGAAAATCAAAAATAATCGCGTCAAATTCCTTTTTTAATTTCTCGGCGAGGGAACAAAGAGCATTTAAGCTGATGTTTTCAAGCTTCTGCGGAGCAGGGATTATATAAAGATTTTTATGGTTTTCGGGACTGTAAATACAGTCGTTTAAATCCTTTCCGGATAAAATATCACTCAAATCAAATATAATATCTTCGTCAAATCCGAATAATATATCCTGACATCGCATTCCCTGATCCATATCTATAAGAACGGTTTTTCTGCCTTTCTTTGAAAAGGCTGCCGCAAGCCCCGCGGACACCGTAGATTTACCGGTTCCGCCTTTTCCCGAAGTTATCCCTAAACAGATTGGCATAAATTCACCTCGTATCTCATAATTTTAACATAAAAAACAAGTTGTGTCAACTCAAAACAGTATAAGGAACAGCTTCCGCCGCCGCATTTCCGGATGCGAAAAAATATGCGTCCAGAAGAGACCTTACTATGCTTCCTGCCGCCGAGCCGGAATTACCGTGTTCAAGTATTACGGAAATCGCAATTTCGGGGTTGTCATAAGGAGCAAACAGTATATATGTGCTGTGGTCCGCTCCGTTGTCATTCTGGGAGGTACCTGTTTTTCCTCCGAGCTTGATAGGATAGTCTCCGAGCTGAGTGCGTCCCGTTCCGTCAACGGTAACGGAAAGCATTCCGATTTTAACTGCTTCAAGTGTGCTGCCGCTTATTTCAACCTTGTTTAGCTCCTGCGGCTTGCATTCGTCAAAGGTCTCGGATAAATCATAAGACATTATTTTATCAATGAGCGTCGCTTTGTAATGTGTGCCGCCGTTTGAAAGAGTGGCGACATAATTGCATAGCTGTAAGGGTGTAAACGCGTTTAACTGACCTATTGCGAACTGTAAGGTGTCTCCTCCGATACCGTTTGTTTTCGGCTCGTTTAAAAGTCCCTTGCTGTCGTCAACTTCGACGCCTGTTTTCGTTCCTAAGCCGAACTGCTTGAAATAATCGGTAAGCGTCATCGCTCCTATTCTTCTTCCTAACTCAAAAAAGAAATAGTTACAGCTTTTTGAAAGTGCGTTTGTAAGATCGATAGGTCCGTGGTAATGAAGACATCTCGGCTTATAGTCGGCAAAATAATCGTAGGTCATAACGCATTTTATGATTTCACCCTTTTTATAAAGGTTATTTTCAAGCGCCGCAACCGCAACCGCCGGCTTTATTGTCGAGCCTACAGGATAAACGCCCTTAAAGGCTCTGTTAGTCATCGGCTTTGCAGGGTCCTTTAAAAGACTGTTTATGTTTTGGCTCAAGGTCGAAGAGTCATAAGTTGGGAAATTAGCTGCGCAGATGACCTTTCCCTCGTTTACATTCATCATGACCGCGCTTCCCGCCGTGCAGGTTCCGCCCTTGGATTTAAGGTCATTTACGGTTTCCGCGAGCTTGTCCTGCGCCGCGCGCTGAATAGTTTTGTCAAGAGTCAGCATTATGGTTTTTCCTGCAATGGGCTCTTTTGAAATTTCGGTTTTAATAATGCTTCCCGTAGCGCCTATATAATATGTTATCTGTCCGTCGGTGCCCCTTAAATATTTTTCGGCATAGTATTCAATTCCGCTGATTCCTACCTTATCGTTGTAGCTGTAGCCACGGGCTTTATAATTTTCGCCGTTATCCGGATCATTCCAATCTTTCTCATAAATAGGACCTACCGAGCCTATAAGATTTACAGCAAGCGATGTATCGGTATACTCCCTAAACGGCACTACATCAACCGTCACTCCGCTTAGCATAAAGCCTGATTCGCTTATTGCCCGCATAAGCTCTGAGGATATATCCTCTGCGAAATTATAAGGGTATGATATTGAAAAATCGGCAAGATCCATGCTGTATCTTACGCCCATTACCGTTCTCTGCTCGTCAGCCGAATACTTTTTTAAATCGTATTTTTCAACCATTCTTTCAAAGCAGTTTTCCGCGGTGGCATAGTGGGCAACACCCAAAAGCTTTATAAGCTTATCTGTAGAAGCACCTTCCGTAAACCCGTAAGGAGATGTTCTCTCGAGAGGCAGTTCGTCGATCCAAGGTGTGTTTTTTTCGCTTAAAAGCTTGCAAAGAGAAAGAATGACATCGTTTAGATTGTCCTTGACATAGGCTTTGTTAAAAACTATATTGTATCCGTCTCGGTTGACGGCGATCTTTCTGCCGTAGCGGTCAAGTATTTCCCCGCGGGGAGCTTTGAGTACCGCTGTGCGGACAGAGGTGCTTCCTGCGGCAGAGGAATACTTATCCGCGTTTACAACCTGAAGAGAATACAGTCTTGCCGAGTACAGCAGCATGATTATTACAAGTATAACCGCAAGTATTGTGATCGGCGTTTGCCGGTCATGCTTAAATGGCATATTATCACCCTAATCAGTTGTTAGTAAATTTTTCAAGCAGTGTCCGTTCCAAATAATAAAACGGGAATATGAACACCGCCGTGTAAACGGCTGACGGAACGGCAATTCTGAAAAGATAATAGGCACTTTGCTCCGCACCTTTTCCTATTCCGTAAAATAACAGCCACATGAGAAGAAAATAAATAAGTGAGCTTGTCACCGCAAGCGCCGCAGCGGATAATATATTATTATTGAATATATAATGTGTTATAAGAGAAACCCCGAGTCCTATTATAAACATAATCACCGTATTGAAAACGGATGAATTGATTGAAACGCTGTCAAAGAAAAAACCAAGTATAAGCCCTGTGAAGGCAGAGGACCATTCGCTTGCGAACATTGAAACGGCAACCAGCAGGGGAAGGCATAAAATCGGCTGAGCCGAAGCAATTTTAAGAGAAACATTCCCCGAAAAATGAAGGATATAAAGAAAGGAAAATATAAGAAAATTTATAAGCGCTGATATATATCTTCTTTTTTTCTGAGTATTCATAGTTATTTTTCTCCGTTTTTATCTGGATTTATTCCGCCCTGACCTTCAAAATCAGTTATAACCATGACATTTTTTATATCAGAAAGATCCGCAAAAGGTTTAATATCCGCATAAATAGAGGTGTTGTATTTATCGCTGCTTATGGCGCTTATCTGACCTATTAAAAGTCCCTCGGGAAAAATTCCCTCGCCCGAGGTCATAACCCAATCGCCTACGGCAACGCTGCAGGACCTTGAAAGGTTATTCATTCTGCAAAGCCTGTCCTTTGCAATTTCTATGCTTCCGCTTATAATTCCCGAATCCTTTGTGCGCACATCAAGAGCGCCTAAGGTGATTTCGGGTGACAGAACTGTCGCGACCTTTGAGGTTGTAAGCCCCACCTCCGAAACAAAGCCGATGACACCGGCATCGGTAATAACAGGGTCATATTTGGCAATTCCCGAAAGCGAACCCTTATTTACGGTAAATCCGCCGTAAGGATCCTCGGAATCCCTTGCTATTAGCGAAGCGGCTGTGAAGCTGAAATCAGGGTTTGCGTCCTTGATTTTAAGGTAATTTTTATAGAATTCATTCTGGGACTTTATATCGCTGTAATCGGCAACCTTTTTTCTTAAGTCATTAAGCTCGTTTTTAAGCTCGGCATTTTCAAGCATGAGCTTATTTCCGTCGCTGTATTTCTTTGAAATATCAGAGAAAAAGTCAGAAACAAAGGTTGCGGCTGATTTGAAAGGAGCCGCAATAGTTCCCGCTATATCAGCCTGAGGCGCTATATGCTCGCCTATAAGTCCGAAAACCGTAGCGGAAATTACCACGCAAAGAAAAATGCTGACTATTATTTTAAATTGTCTGCTGCGAAAGAAAAAACGCATGTGTTTTTGTCTCCATTATAAGTATTTTTCAGCGGAATCTTTTTCCCCGTCTGAATGTGTAGTTTGAAAAGCTTTTGTCATCTTCAAGCCTTTTTGCGGTTCCTAAAACAACGCAGTCGAGCGGATTTGCCGCAACCGTTACCGGTATTTCGGTCTCTTCGGCAATAAGCTCCGCAAGTCCGCGAAGCAGCGCGCCGCCGCCGGTAAGGGTAATACCGGTGTCAATTATATCCGCGGAAAGCTCGGGTGGGGTCTTTTCAAGCGTTGTGCGGATGGTATCAATTATCTGTGCTATCGGATCCGCCATTGCTTCCCTGACCTCGGAGGAGGAGATAAATATGTTTTTCGGAAGTCCGTCTATTAAATTTCTTCCCTTTATTTCAATTGATTTTTCGTCCTCATAAGGCTTAGCCGAGCCTATCGCGATTTTAATTTGTTCCGCGGTGCGCTCGCCGATAAGAAGATTGTGCTTTTTTCTGATAAAGGCAATAATCGCATCGTCAAGGTCGTCTCCTCCGACTCTTAAAGACTGAGAGGTCACAATATCTCCGAGCGAAATAACGGCAACCTCGCTTGTTCCGCCTCCGATATCTACGACCATACAGCCTGCCGCGTCGGAGACTGCAAGCCCCGCACCGACAGCCGCCGCCATAGGTTCTTCCAAAAGGTCAATGTCGGTAGCGCCTGCCTGCTTTGCCGCATCATAAACCGCTCTGCTTTCAACTTCGGTTATACCCGTCGGAATGCAGATAACCATTCTGACTCTTGAAAAGAACGAGCCTTTAAGAGCCTGTCTTATAAACCTTTTAAGCATAGCCGCCGTAACATCGAAGTCGGCTATAACGCCGTCCTTAAGAGGCCTCACGGCAACAATGGAACCGGGGGTCCTTCCTATCATTTCTTTTGCTTCCTGACCTACTGCTCTTACAGCGTCGTTTCTCATATCATAAGCAACAACAGACGGCTCTCTCATTATAATTCCTTTGCCTTTTACGCAGACTAAGGTATTTGCGGTGCCGAGGTCGACCCCGATATCTCTTGTAAACATTATTTCTATCTCCCGAATTATTATTTGATATTTGCGGCGTTTATTTCAGACTTGGGTACTATAAATGTAACCGCATTATTAATGTTTGTTATACGCAGCGGATCGCTGCCTTCGGCAAATTCTCCGTCAAGCGTCCAGTTGACATGTTCACCCTGTGAAACGGTAAGAGAATCTGTATGGAAAAACTCAATTCCGTTTTTGGTCAGGTCTTTTCTTAAAATTCCGTCGATAATATTCTGGAATTCTATTATATTTTTGGGTTTTCTTATAAGCAGTACCTCAAAAAGCCCATCGTTAAGCTTTACGAACGCTTCGTTAAACTTAACTATTCCGCCTACCGACATAGAGTTGGAAACAGCGCCGAAAAGGAAATCTCCTTCGGTTTTTTCTCCGTCATGCTCAAAACAAAGATGAATTGGCTTTATATTTCCGAGACTTTTTATTCCCTCAAAGAAATATGCCGCCTGACCGAGAACATTTTTTGTCTCTTGAGGCGCGGAATAAGAGGCTTCTGTAAAAGCGCCGAAGGAGGCGGTATATGAAAAATACTTATCGCCGAATTTTCCGATGTCAAGCTTAATTGTCGAGCCTGTAACAATATCCTTTGCGGCGGTTTTGATATCTCTTGAAATTCCGAGTCCGGATGACCATTCATTAAGCGTTCCCGAAGGAATATATCCAAGCCTTACATCAATGCCCGAATGCATTATTCCGGTTATTACCTCATTTAATGTTCCGTCTCCGCCGCAGACTACAACGGTATCAAAATCTCCTGTTTCAAGCGTTTCGGTTTTTTTTGTCGCGTCCGCTCGTCCCTTTGTCGGATAAACGCTTACATGGTAACCTGCCGATGAAAAAATTTCCGAAATATCAAGTAATTCGGTGCGCATTTTTGCTTTGCCGGATTTGGGATTTACTATAATAAGCATTTCTTTACTCATAGAAAAAACCTCTTTTTATCTGTAATCTATGGGAAGCGTCGCTGCCGCGTTAAGGTCAAGCTGTGCGATATTCCCGCTTTTATATTCGTAAAACGCCTGAACGCCGACCATTGCGGCATTGTCACCGCAATATTTAAGCTCCGGAAAACATAGCTTTATGCCTTCTTCCTTGCGTTTTTCAAGCATTCTTCTTCTAAGCTCGCTGTTAGCGCTGACTCCGCCTGCCATAACGACTGTTTTTGCGTTTTCTTCCCTCACGGCACTCATGGTTTTGTCGATAAGAATATCGCAGACCTTTTGCCTTACAGTCGCCGCAAGTACGGGTACATCTATTTTTTCATTCTTTTGTGCGGCGTTGTGCGTAATATTTACGATTGCGGTTTTAAGACCGGAAAAGCTGAAATCAAATTTGTTTTCGGTTTTCGGATAGGGAAGAGGATATTTTTTTGTGTCCGCTGCGGTTGCGGTCTTATCTATGTTGACTCCTCCCGGGTAGCACAGCCCCATGCACCGTGCCGCCTTGTCCAAGCATTCGCCTGCCGCGTCGTCCATGGTTTTGCCGATAGGCTTAAAAACCGTGTAGTTCTCAACCTTTGTAAGCAATGTGTTTCCGCCGGATACTGTCAGGCATAAAAATGGCGGTTTCAAATCTTCGTTTGTTATGTAATTCGCCGCTATGTGCGACCTTAAATGATGAACGGGAATAAGCGGAATTCCGAGCGAGTAGCTTAGTCCTTTGGCAAAATTCACTCCGACTAAAAGCGCACCTATAAGTCCGGGGGCAAAGGTTACCGCCACGGCCTTTAAATCTTTATATTCAATTCCTGCTTTCATAACGGCAGCTCTGCATACCGCGCTTATGTTTTCCGTATGTCTTCTCGAGGCGATTTCCGGAACAACTCCGCCGTAAATTTTATGTTCTTCTATCTGTGTGGAAACGATATTTGAAAGCACCTTTCTTCCGTCGGTTACGGCAACCGAGGTTTCATCGCAGGATGATTCAATACTAAGTATCAACATTAAATTTTAAACCTTCTTGTCATTATCAGAGCGTCTTCTTTCGGGTCCTCATAAAAATCTTTGCGGATTCCCTCAATTTTGAATTTTAATTTTTCGTAAAGTCTTACGGCGTCATCGTTGGATTTTCTTACCTCAAGCGATAAAAAATCCATATCCTCATTTAAAGCCGCGGAAATTGCTCTGTTTAAAAGCAATGTAGCCGCGTTTTTGTTTCTGCATTCCTTTTTGACGGCAAGCGTAAGAACATATCCTTCTTTGCAGATAAAACTGAGTCCTATATGTCCTATAGTTTTGCCGTTTTCTTTCGCAAGGAAAAAACGACCGGAGTGTTCAAGCGTTTCTCTTACGGACTGCGCTTTCCAAAAGTGAGTGAAGATCCTGCTTTCCGTTTCTTCAATATCCTCTGCATCTTTTTCGGAAGCGCTTTCGACTTTAACAGAGGTAAAAAAACCCGAATAGACAAGAAAATCGATTTTTTTTAAAATTTCCTTTGCACAAACATTATAAACCTCTTGGCTTTGTCCGTAGGGGTCGCTTATTCCGTTTCCTAAAACCGATACTTTATCTTTGTCGGCGCCAAGGCCTAATAAAATATCGGCATGGCTTTTTGAAAGACAGATTATTTTATCGGCACTTAAATCCTCTTTTGAAAATTGTTTTGAAATATGCGAGGATATGTCAACCCCGAAACCAAGGCAAGCCCTTACCGATTTCTCGCTGACCTTTTCTCCGCTTGCCATAAGGCCTCGGCTTTCGGCATTGACGCCGTAAAGTCTTTTTGAATTTAAAAATCCCTCCGCCATTGGCGAGCGGCAGGTGTTGCCGGTGCATATAAATATAACATTCATTATTATCTATCCTTTTGCCTCAAGCCAGTTTTTGCCGCAATGCGCCTCGCTCAGCAGTCTTACCTTAAGCGAAGCTGCATTTTCCATTTCCGTTTCAAGAATTTCGCAGACCTCTTTTGCCTTTTTCTCGGGCGCCTCGACTATAAGCTCGTCGTGAACCTGAAGAATAAGCTTTGCTTCGGGAATTTCCTTTTTGAGCCTTTCGCTGACCTTTATCATTGCAATTTTTATAATATCCGCCGCTGTTCCCTGAATAGGCGCGTTTCTCGCAACCCTTTCGCCGAATGCCTTGATGTTTCTGTTTGATGCGGAAAGCTCCGGAAGATATCTGCGCCTGCCGAAAGCGGTGGTGACATATCCGTTTTCCTTAGCGTTCTTTATCGCGTTTTCCATATATGCGGCAACACCCTTGTAGGTTTCAAGATAATTTTTGATATATCTGTCCGCCTCGGCTCTCGTAACTCCGATATCCTTAGAGAGCGAAAATGCGCCTATTCCGTAAACAATTCCGAAATTGACGGCCTTTGCTCTGCTTCTCATTATCGGAAGCACCATGCTTTTCGGAATATTGAATACCTCAGAGGCAGTCGCGGTGTGGATATCCTCGCCCGAATTAAAGGCTTCTATCATCGTTTTGTCATCCGCAAGCGACGCCAGAACTCTCAGCTCTATCTGCGAATAGTCCGCGTCGCAAAGAACAAATCCGTCCTTTGCGATAAAGAATTTTCTTAGTTTCCTGCCCTCTTGCGTTCTTACGGGAATGTTTTGCAGATTCGGCTCTAATGAGCTTATTCTGCCTGTCCTTGCCTCGGTCTGGTTAAATGTTGTGTGAATTCTTCCGTCCTCGGCGATTGCGTTTAAAAGCCCGTCGCAGTAGGTGGATTTAAGCTTTGAAAGCTGTCTGTATTTTAAAATTTTCTTAACAATAGGGTAGTCATACTGTAAGCTTTCAAGCACCTCTGCGCCTGTGCTGTATCCGCTCTTGGTCTTTTTCTTTGCAGGGAGCATAAGCCTGCCGAATAAAACTTCGCCTAATTGCTTGGGAGAATTGATATTGAATTCAAGCCCTGCAAGCGTGTAAATTTCCTTCTGCAGCTCGTTTATTTTTAAAAGTAATTCTTCGCCCTCAACTTTCAGACCATTTTTGTCAACAAGAAAGCCCTCGCTTTCCATTTGCGACAGTACCCTTGAAAGAGGAATTTCAATTTCCCTTAAAAGCTTTAACTCTCCGCTTTTTTCAAGCTCGTCCTTAAAATGCTCGCAAACTGCGTCAAGCCGAGCGGCTTTTGAAAGCTCGGCTGAGCTTAATTCAATCTTGTCCGCTGTGCAAAGCTCGCATAAATGGGAAAACGAATAATCATTTGAAGAGGGGTTGCTTAAATATGCTCCGAGCATAGCGTCGAATTCTATTGCTTTAGCTTCGGGATATTTTCTGTAAATTTCTTTTGAGTTATAAACCTGCTTTTTTATTTTCTCGGATTTTATTATTTTTTCGGCGGTCTCGCTGTCAACGGCGCAAACCCTGCCTTTAAAGCAAACCGCGGATTTTTCTTCAAAAATCAGACTTATTTCTTCGTTTTCAAGCTCTTTTAAATCAATTTTATCCTCTTTGTAGGAAGCTTCCGCTTTTTTTACGGTTCCCTTTTTTGCATTAGGCTTTATTCCCATTTTATCCATAAGCGAGAAAAATTCAAGCTCGGTCATCAAAGCGCTTAAAGCCTCTTTGTCAGCCTCTGCCTTTTTATAATGCTCAAAATCGGTGTCAATAGGAGCATCTGTCGAAATCGTCCCTAAAAAAAGGCTTAAATATGCGCTTTCCTTTCCGCTTTCAAGCTTTGCTTTAACACTCGGCTTTATTTCAAGCTCGTTTAAATTCTCATAAATATAATCAATGGAATGATATTTTGAAATAAGGTCGGTCGCGGTCTTTTCGCCTATTCCGGCAACGCCCTTTATGTTGTCGGAGCTGTCGCCCATAAGCGCCTTTAGCTGAATCATTTCTTTCGGGGTCACTCCGTATTTTTCTTCGACCGCCTCCGGCGTAAAATCCGTGACCTCGGTTTTGCCCATGCGAGTTGCAGCAAGCAAAACATGCGTTTTGTCGGATACAAGCTGCAATGAATCGCGGTCGCCCGTTGCTATAACGCATTCGTTTCCGCTTTTAACAGCCGACGCCGCAAGGGTGCCTAAAATATCGTCCGCCTCAAAGCCCTCGCATTCAATGCAGGAAAATCCGGCAAATTTAAGCCAGTCTTTGATTACGGGAAACTGCTCTTTAAGCTCTTCGGGCATAGTGTGGCGGCCTGCCTTGTATTCGGCATATTTTTTGTGCCTGAAGGTAGGCTTTTTGAGGTCGAATGCCACGGCGACCCCGTCGGGAGAGACAGTGTCTAAAAGCTTGTTTAAAATATTTATAAAACCATAGACGGCGTTTGTAAACCTTCCGTCCTTGGTTGAAAGAAGTTTTATTCCGTAAAAAGCGCGGTTTATAAGACTGTTTCCGTCAATTGCCAAAAGCTTCAAAATAGCAACTCCTAATTTATAAACTTATATAATAAAAAAATTATATATATAATATTACCACTAATTTATCATTTTGTCACTATTAAATTTTTAAATTTGACATCCGGCTTTCGGTAATGTATAATCAAAGCATTATGAAAATAGGAAAAATTGAAATAAAAAAATTCTGCGCCCTTGCACCTATGGCAGGGGTTGCGGACAGGGCAATGAGAGAAATATGCGTCCGTTTCGGAGCGGCCTTCACGGTAGGCGAGCTTACGAGCGCTAAAGGAATATCTCTCGGAGATAAAAAATCAAAAGAGCTTATTTCCGCCGATAAAAACGGTGCGCCCTTTGCCTCGCAGATATTCGGGAGCGACCCTGAAATCATGGCTCAGGCGGCAAGATTCGCCGAGCAGCAGGGACCCGACTTTATAGATATAAATATGGGCTGTCCCGCGCCTAAGGTTGCGGGAAACGGCGGCGGAAGCGCCCTTATGGCAGACCCCGAAAAAGCGGCGGAAATCGTAAACAGGGCAGTAAACGCGGTTAAAATTCCTGTAACCGTTAAAATGAGGACGGGAACCGATTTCGAGCATATAACCGCGCCGCGCTTAGCCGTTCTTTGCGAGCAGGCAGGCGCCTCGGCGATAACTGTACACGGAAGAACGCGCGCTCAGATGTATGCTCCGCCTGTTGACAGAGAAATTATAAAGAAAGTAAAAAACTCTGTTAATATCCCCGTCATAGCAAACGGGGATATTACCGACGCAAAGTCGGCTGAGGATATGCTTAAAGCTACAAACTGCGATTTTTTAATGGTCGGCAGGGCTGCAAGGGGCAATCCGTTTATTTTTGAGGAAATAAACGCGGCTTTTGAGGGAAAAACTTATACACCGCCCACTCTTGAAAAAAGGCTTGAAATCTGTCTCGAGCAAATAAATCTTATGGAAAAATATAAGGACCCTCATATCGCCGTGCTTGAATCGAGAAAGCATTTAGCATGGTATATTTCAGGCATAAGGGGAGCGGCGGCGCTAAGGCGCGAATGCGGAGAAGTAAGCTCTTTTGAGGACGCAAAAAGGATATGCGAAAAAGCACTTGAACAAAACGCTTTGTTATGATAGAATAGTAAGGCTTGAAAGAAGGAATATAGCGTGAAAAATCACGCTAAAAATAATAAAGACGCCTGTTTCTCACCTTTGTTACCAAAGGCAACCGAAACAGATGCGATATAATAATCACCATTTCAGTGATTTTTATCGCATTTTGTGTCTTAGAAAGAAATGGTGATTATTATGTCAGGACATTCAAAATGGAACAATATTAAGCGTAAAAAAGAAAAGACAGACGCTGCAAAGGCAAAAATTTTTACAAAAATCGGTAAAGAGATTTCCGTTATTGTAAAGCAGGGCGGACCTAATATTAATGAAAACAGCCGCCTTAAGGATGCTGTCGCAAAGGCTAAAGCCGCAAATGTGCCTAATGATAATATCGAAAGAATTATCAAAAAGGCGGCGGGCGAGCAGGGCGGAAACGAATACGAGGAGCTTATATATGAGGGCTACGGTCCCTGCGGTATCGCGGTGGTTGTTGAAACTCTTACGGATAACAGAAACCGTACGGCAGGCGATATCCGCCATTATTTTGATAAATGCGGAGGAAACTTAGGACAGACAGGCTCGGTTATGTTTATGTTTGAACGCAAGGGTGTAATCGAAATAGAGGGCGAGGGCCATGACGAGGATGAGGTTATGGAGGCGGCTTTGGACGCAGGTGCCGAGGACTTTAATTTTGACGGCGATGTTTTCGAAATCACTACCGACCCGAATGATCTCGGAAAGGTAAGAGACGCACTCGAAGAAAAGGGCTATTCTTTCCTTTCGGCCGAAGTTCAGTATATCCCGAACACCACCTCTGAGATTGAAGACGAGGCATCGAGAGAAAAAATGGAAAAGCTTATTGATATGCTTGAAGAAAACGACGATGTCCAGTCAATTTGGCACAACTGGGAAATGCCTGAAGACTGATTGCAAGCGGATTTTCTGATTTTAGGTCATAAATTATAACATAAAAAATATTATAAATTTAACATCGATTAGGTATTGCAAAACCCTGTGATTTTTCAAAAAATCGCAGGGTTTTTGTTATATTTCAAATTGTGAGTTCATAAGAATTTACAAAGGACAGGCAGGTGAAAAAATGAAGGAAGAATATAAGAGTCTAATTTCAAATTTACCGTTTAAAATCAGACGCACGCTTGAGTTTTCCGAAATATTCGATTCAACTGTTGAAGAAATAAGACTCAGGGCGTTTAAGCCGGCGGCGGTTACGGTAAACGGGGAAACACTGTTTATAAATAAAAACGGAAATGTCTCGGATTTGCCGGATGATAATTCTTTTATAGTTTCGGCCTCGGATATAAACGACGCTTTTAACTCCCTTTGCAACAACTCTGTTTTTTCTCATGACAGGGAAATAGCAAGAGGCTTTATAAGTCTTGATGGCGGACACCGAGTGGGAATTTGCGGAACATTTCTTGAAAACGGTGATTTTTGCGACATCACCTCTTTAAATATAAGAATTGCAAACAGGCTTAAAAATGTTTCCGCCTCGGTGCCTACGGAAATTTTAAAATCAGGAGTTCTTGTCGCAGGTCCTCCGGGAAGCGGAAAGACCTCTTTTTTAAGGGACTGCGCTAAAAGGCTCTCTTCGGGCAAGGAAAGCGCAAGAGTTGCAGTCATAGATACAAGAAACGAGCTTTTTTCATCGGATTTTAAGGATTTGGGAGAAAACTGCGATGTTTTAAAAATTTCCGATAAAAGAAAGGGGATAGAAACTGCTCTTCGGACTTTATATCCTCAGATTGTAATTTTTGATGAAATAGGAAGTATTTCACAGGCTGAGGCGGTCACAGAGTGCTTTAACAGCGGAATAAGCGTTATAACGAGCGCCCATGCAGGAGGCATAAGCGATTTAAAGGAGCGTAAGGTTATAAAAATCCTTTTAGACAGCGGCGCCGTAAAAAACACGGTGCTTTTATCATCTGCCCATCGGTATCCGCCGAGAGTAATACCCGTAAAGGATATTTAAAGATGAGTATTATAATAAAAATTTTAGGCTGTTTGCTTGTGTTTACGGCGGCTTCCTCTTTCGGAATGAACGCCTCCGTCAAATATTTAAAAAGGCAAAAAAAGCTTAAAAGCATTTCGGACGGACTAATAAAAATGCAGTGCGTTATTAAAAGCGGCGGCTTTGACAGAATAAGGCTTATAGAAAGCTGCTTTGAAGAAAACGATATATCGGTAAGCGGCGGCGAAATCCGAATAAACCCCGAATATCTTTTAAAAGAAGATACGGAAATTTTAGAAAATTTCTTTAAATCCTTCGGTCTTAACAATACCGAAAATGAAATCAACAATATAGGGATTGCCGTTAAGCTTACGGAAATTCAGTATGAAAAAGCGGCTCTCATGGCTAAGAAAAACGCACCGCTTTTTAAAACTCTCGGAATATGTGCAGGACTTGTGCTGTGTATATTTTTAATATGAAAGGAACTTAAAAATGGATGTCGATTTTATTTTTAAAATTGCGGCAATAGGAATAATAGTTACGGTTCTTCATCAGCTTCTTGTAAGATCGGGAAGAGAGGAGCAGGCTATGCTTACAACGCTCGCGGGGCTTGTTGTGGTGCTTATGATGATTGTCGGCGCGATTGCCGACCTGTTTTCGGAAATAAAAGGACTGTTTGGACTGTGAGCGGTTATTTTGTAAAAATCGTGATAACCCTGCTTATAACAGCTCTGCTTTCGGCATTTTTGAAAAATTATCGCCCCGAGCTTGCGGTTTTGGTTGCGGCAGCGGGAGGAATTGTATCGGTTTTAATGCTTATAAACGGATTTTCTCCCGTGATCAAAACCGTTAAAAGCGCGTTTTCGGGAGCAAATCTTGATATTTCCTGCTTTGAAACCGTTTTAAAAGCTCTCGGGATATCTTATATTTCCGCATTTGCCGCCGACACCTGTCGCGACGCAGGGCAAAGCGCTTTGGCTTTAAAAGCGGAGCTTGCGGGGAAATGCGCGGTATTCGCTCTTTGTATTCCGATGATCGTTTCACTTCTTAAAATTGCTTTGGAGGTGGCGGGAATATGAAAAAACGGGTTTTGTTTCTTTGCGTTTTAATGGTTTCTTTAAGTTTTTTCAGCCTAAGCTCAAAGGCCGAGGGAAATGATGAAAATATTGATTTCGGTGCGGACAGCCTCAAATATTCTCTTGATGACAGCACAAGAAATTATATGGAAGAATTCGGAATAGATATTGAAAACGGAAAATTATCTTTTGATATGCAGCCTAAAGATTTTTTTAATCATATTTTTACCTTTTTTAAAAGCGGTATAAAAAGACCGCTTAAGGCGCTTTTTTTGCTCCTTGGAATTATTCTTGCGCTTTCCGCCGCGTCGTCCTTTAATAAGCCCGACGCTAATATGGCTCCTGCGGTTTTTGCGGGAACCCTATGTATTGCAGCGGTAAGCATAAAGGATGTTCTTTCGGCTGCCGCCGCCGCAAATACCGCCGTAAAGGCGATAACAGATTTTATGTTCGCCTTTATTCCGATTTTTACCTCAATCGTCGCGGTTTCGGGTAAAACCGCAACCTCTTTTGCATCGGGCGCATTGCTTTTGGGTGCCGCACAGGCGGTGAGCGCCGTATGCACATTTGTCACAATTCCTTTGATGAGCGGATATACGGCGCTTTCGGTAAGCTCCGCCGTTTCTCCGCTTACGGAAAAGTCAGCGCTTGCAAAATCGGTTAAAAATTCAGCACTTTGGATAATGTCGCTTGCTTCGACCGTTTTTTTGGGAATTTTGGGAATTCAGTCGGCTTTAAGCAGCGCCGCGGATACGGTGGGACTTAAAACTACTAAATTCATAGTCGGCACCTGCGTGCCTGTTGCAGGGGCTACGCTTGCCGAGGCGGCATCTGCGGTTGCGGCTTCCGTTTCGGTAATCCGTTCGTCGGTAGGGGCTTACGCTGTTGCGGCGCTTGTGATCATTGCCCTGCCGGTGCTTAGTGAAATTCTTATGTGGCGGGCGGTTTTTTTAATAACGGGAGTTATAAGCGAGCTGTTTTCGCTTTCTAAAACCGTATCGCTTTTAAAAGCTTTTGATTCGGCTTTTTCGGTGATTTCCGCGGTGCTTCTTATAACGCTTTGTATGTTTGTAATAGCTTTAAGTATTGTGATAGGGGCAGGTAAAACGGTATGACGGCGATAAAAGGATTTATTTCGGTTTTCTGTACGCTTTGCTGTACCTTAGGCGGACTCTTTATTTTAAGCCCGAAAGGCTCTTTCGAAAAGCCGGTGAGATATGTTTTTGCGCTGACTGTTCTTCTCTGCACCCTTACAAGCATAATAAGCCTCACAAAGCTCGACCTTGATTTAAATACGCAGGAGTTTGAAATTTCCGATATTTCGCAGTTTTCAAAAGGGACTGCTGAGGCGGTTTTTAAAACGGCTCTCGTAAAAGAGAATGTAACTTTTAAAAAAATTGAGGTTATTACGGATAAACTCGAAAACGGAAGCATAAATATTACTAAGGTTACGGTATTTTCGGACGAGGATCCTGAAAAAATAAAGGAAATAATTTCTCCCGACGGCACTTTAGAGGTGGAAGTAATAAATGAATGAAAAGCTTAAAAATTTGACGGATATAATAAAAAAACCGAAATTTCTTATTATTGCAGCCTTTGTAGGAATAGGACTGATTTTTCTTTCTTCGCTTATTCCCGATTCATCAAAAAAGCAGGCGGCGGCGGCAAAGGAGGGCGGTGTTACTGCGGAGGAATATAAAAAAGAGCTTGAAAGCAGCGTTAAGATTATGGTAAGAGAGCTTTCGGGCGACCCTGAGCCAACGGTTATCATAACTCTTGACAGCGGAATAAGATATACTTATGCCGATCAGAAAAAAAGCGAGATATCTTCAAGCTCGGGCAAAGATAAATCCGCTCAGTCCAGCGAATGCGTTACTCAGTCCTACATAACCGTAAAGGAGTCTGACGGCTCGGAAAAACCGCTTTTGGTTTCGGAACTTATGCCGCAGGTAAGGGGAGTGGCGGTAATCTGTGAAAACGGAAATTCGGAGCAGGTGGCTGAGAACATTAAAAACGCCGTGACGGCGGCGCTGAACATAACTGAAAAACGAGTATATATAACTGGAGGTAATTAAAAATGAAAAAAGTAAAAATTTTTACAAAGGGTCAGGCTCTTTTGGTACTTATGGTAATAGCTTTGGGAGCGGCGGTATGGCTTAATATGAAATTCACATCCAAAGAAAAATATTTGGGCGAAGCGTCCTATGTTTCACAGACCTCGTCTGCCAAGACCGTTCAGACCTCCGCAAAGGCTCAGCAGAATTCAAAAGCCTCATCAGACAGCTCTTCCGATTATTTTACTGCGGCGAGAAAGAACAGGGAGACAGCTCTTAAAAACGCTCAGAAGCAAATTGACGAAATGCTTGATAACGATAAGCTGACAGAAGCCGATAAACAGCAGGCGGTAAAAATCGCGGGCGAGATAGCGAAAAGAATAGAAAGGGAAAATAATATCGAGACCCTTTTAAATGCCAAGGGCTTTAATAAATGCGTTGCGGTTATGGGTGACGATAATATTACCGTGGTAGTAAGCTCAAACGGTCTTACAACCGCGCAGACTATGCAGATTCAGGACGTTATAACCTCCCAGACGCAGATAGGTCTTGCAAATATAAAAATAATTACCTCAAAGTAGTTGTGATTTTAAAAAAAATATGGTATACTAAATTAAAATCCAATCGAAAACGGAGGAAATATAAATGCAGGACAATAAAACAGAGCTTTCCGTAAGCACCGAGGTTCTTGAAAAAATGGCTGAAATTGCCGCTTTAGAGGTAGACGGAGTAGTTGAACTCAGCAGAAAGTCTTTGGATATCAAGGATGTTATAAAGGTCAAAAGTGCATTTAAGGGCGTTAAAGCCGAGATTATTAACGGTGCCGTTCATATCACCGTTTATATAAAGGTTAAAGAGGACGCGGCTTTAAAGACCGTTGCCTTAAATGTTCAGAACAATGTCAAGGAAAAAATCCAGACTATGACCGGAACTGTCGTTACGGGCGTCAATGTCATTGTCGCCGATGTCAGCCTTAAAAACGGATTGCAGCAGGAAGAAAACCAATAGATTAAAAACGATGAAAGCGCGGAATTTTCCGCGCTTTCAGTCTGTCGATAAACCTAAAAACAAGATGTGTTGCGGCGTTTACGCCGCATTTTGTTTTTTCGGCGGCAGAAGCGTAGAAAAAAATCCGCGTTTTTTTCATTGTTTAACAATTATTCATAATTTATACTTTTTTTTATGGTAAAATAAGTTAAAAATTTGCTTTGGAGGAATGGCAATGATAGAAGTCAGCGGTCTGAGTAAAAGATACGGCAGCTTTCTTGCGGTGGATAATGTAAGTTTTTCTATCGGAAAGGGCGAAATTGTCGGCTTTTTAGGACCTAACGGTGCCGGTAAATCTACTATAATGAATATTATCACCGGCTATCTCTCACTTACACGCGGAAAGGTAACTGTCGACGGCTTTGATATTTCGGAGGAACCCGAACAGGCAAAGAAAAGAATAGGTTATCTTCCGGAAATTCCGCCTCTTTATAACGATATGAAGGTCAGGGAATACTTAAACTTTATTTATGACCTTAAAAAGGTTAAATTCCCTAAGAACGCACATATCGAAGAGGTTGAAAGACTTGTTAAGGTTGATAATGTAAAAAACCGCCTTATAAAGAATCTTTCTAAAGGATACAGGCAGCGCGTCGGTTTTGCGGCGGCACTGATAGGAAACCCCGATATACTTATTCTTGACGAGCCTACTGTCGGACTTGACCCGAAACAGATAATCGAAATAAGAAATCTTATTTCCAAGCTCGGCAAAAATCATACGATTATTCTTTCATCACATATTCTTTCGGAAATTCAGGCTGTATGTAAAAGAGTAATTATAATTAACTGCGGACAGATAGTGGCTGACGATATGCTGGACTCGCTGTCAAAAAGACTGTCATCAGATAAATCCGTGACAGCAAGAATAGTCTGCGAGGAAGAGGATATGAAAAAAGCTCTTTCGGGAATAAAGGATGTCGCCTCGGTTGAGAACCTCGGAAGCATGGAAAAGGGAAGCTATGACTTTTTGATAACTCCTGAAAACGGAGCGGATATAAGAGCGGCTGTATTTGAAAGGGTAACTCAAAGAGGAAAAACAGCATTAAGCCTCAGTGATAACAGACTGTCGCTTGAAAGCATTTTCCTGAAACTGACAGAAGTTGCCGACAATTCGGAGGCTAAAAAGCTTTTAGGAGTAGCTGAAGAAGAAAAAACGGAAACCGAAAACGAAACTGAAGAAAGCGGGGATGAAGCATGAAGGCTGTTTATAAAAGAGAACTTAAAGCGTATTTTAATACGCCGCTCGGTTTTGTCGTTCTTGCGGCATATTATCTTATACTCGGAATATTTTATTATGAATATCTTTATTTAAACGGCAGTCCGGAGATTTCCGTACTTATAATAGCAATGTATTCTATAGTTGAATTCACCGTGCCGATTATAACCATGCGCCTGCTTAGTGAGGAGCGCAGAAATAAAACGGATCAGGTACTGCTGACCGCACCTGTAAGCCTTACGGGAATTGTAATGGGTAAATTTCTTGCCGCCTTTACCCTTTATGCCATAGCTTTTGCGCCGACGGTAATATTCGAAATAATTTCCGCAAGCTATGTTTCTGTCAATATTTTAAGTTACCTTTATTCGCTTTTCGGAATTTTACTTATGGGCGCGGCGTTTATATCGGTAGGTATGTTTGTTTCGTCGCTTACAGAAAGTCCGGTTGTAAGTGCGTTTATGATGTATGTTGTGGTATTTATAGTTTCGGTCAGCGGAAATCTTGCAAGCGCCGTTACGAAAAGAAGCACTTCTTCAACAAGCGGACTTGTCAATCTCGCAAATAAATTCCTGAATGTTTTAATAACCTGCGTTCAGAAATTTTTAAGCGCTATAAATATTGAAGAAAGAATAACAAGCTTTGCACAGCCTGTATTCTCGGTTCCTCATGTGATTTACTTTTTGAGCGCTTCGGCGGTATTCCTGTTTTTATCCGTCCGTTCCCTTGAAAAGCGCAGATGGGCTTAAAAAGGAGGTTTTATAATATGGAAAATAATAATTCAAATGAAATCGTAAAAGAAACCTTGCCCAAAAAGAAAAAAGAAAAAAAAGAAAAAAAATTGAAAAAGCTTAAAAACCAGTATGCACTTAAAAAAGGCGGTTTTTCGGCGGCAATTATAGTTGTTGTGCTGGCGGCTCTCATTCTTTTTAATTGGTTTGTTTCGGTTCTTTCCGACAGAGTAAGTCTTGAATTCAATATGTCGCCTAATGAATCAAATACCGTGAGCGAAGAAAATCTAAAGTATATCAGGAAAATAGACTCAAAGGTCAATATTCTTGTATGCTCAGATGAGGATAATTATTCTTATTATATGTCAAATTATTGGTGTCAGAATAAGAATGTAACCGCCGATTCAAGCTATTTTTCGCAGACCCTTACTCTTATTAACGAATATAAAAAAGCAAATAAGAATATAAAAATTCAGTTTGCGGAGTTAAATTCATCGGATTTCAGTAAGCTTTCCAATGAATACGGTTTTACTTCTCTTAACCCTGCTTACGGTGATATTATCGTTTATAACACCGAAAACTCAAAATACAAAAAGATTTCTTTTGATGATATCTATGAAACCTACGATTCGACCGGCTATGCTTCCTACGGCATGGGCGCTTCCTATCAGATATCCGGAAATAATATTGAAAAATCGCTTACAAGCGCCGTTTCCTATGTTCTTTCGTCCCAAACCAAAAAAATCGCAATATTGACGGGGCACAGCGAAAATGTAAGCACAGAGAATTATGAAAAACTTTTAAAGGATAATAACTTTGAAACACAGGTAATTTCCGACAGTATCATAACCTCTGTCTCCTCGGACTTTGATGCGATAGCGATTATCGCTCCGTCAAAGGACTTTTTTGAGCAGGAGATAAATGCCGTTTCTTCATTTTTGGAGAATGACGGGAAGTTGAATAAAGGTCTGATTTATTTTGCCGATTCCTCCTGTCCGTACCTGCCGAATATTTCATCTTTCCTCTCGGATTACGGTATAGTTATCGAAGAAGGCAAAACCTTTTCGGCTTATCCTTACGGAAATGACCCTGCTACGGGATACAGCTTAGACTCAAATGGCGCTATTTTAAGTAACGCTACCTGTCTTACGGGGAAAAATGTTCCGCTGCTTACCGATGAGCCGGCCGACAAGCTGGTAACCGTTACGGCTTTGCTCTCTGCTTATAACGGCGGATTTAAAGTTCCTTCCGACGCGGCTGACGATTACAGCGTCAAGAAAGAGGATTATGCCGCATTTGCAACAGCCGTTCAGGCAAAGAAGTCAGATTATGACAGCGACGGCAAAGAGATTTCAAGCTATGTTACAGTGTTTTCAAGCTCCGAATTTATAAACTCGGAGTGGGTTAATTATCAGAACTGCGCAAATAAGGATGTGGTTCTTGCAGTAACCGAAAGAAATTCCGATGTCGGAGCAACGGATATTAAATTTGTAACAAAAACCGTTGAAAATGAAAGCTATAAGGATAAAATAACAAACGGCGGAAAATCCGCGGTTGTATTCTTCTTTATCGTCCTTATTCCTGTTCTGACAATCGTTTCGGGAATCGTAATTTATATCAGGAGAAGAAATGCGCAATGAGCGATTTTTTTGATGAAGAAAAGAAAACGGAGGAAGAAAACTCAAGTATTTTTTCCGACCCTGCAAAAAAGTCTGAAAAAGCCAATAAATTCAGTGCAAAGAGCAAAAGACTTATATCACTTTGCCTCGGTATTCTCGCAGTGGGACTGATCGTTGCCGCCGCGGTTACCGTTAAATTAAAAATAAAGCCGAAGGATACCGATAATTCCGCTTCCGATTCAAAGCAAATTGAGGTTATCGCACATTCCCAGTCGGATATTACAACAGTTGAGGTAAAAAATAAAAACGGAACCTTTTCCTTTTATAAAAAAACCGAGCCTTCGTCCGACAGCTCTTCTTCGGATACCGTCAGATGGTGCGTTTCCGGTGTCGGCGAGAGCCTTACAGACTCTTCGGCAGCAGGAAACATAGTAAGCAGTGCCGCAACTGTTTCGGCAGAAAAGGAAATTGAAAAAATGTCGGCTTCGCAGTGCGGTCTTGAAACGCCCCTTTTTACGGTCAATGTTACCCTTGACGACGGCAGCACCTATTCTCTTTTTGTCGGGAATACGGCACACAGCAATGACGGATACTATTTTTCATCCTCCGAAACGGGCGATAAGATTTATCTTGTAAAGGACAGCGCGGTTAACGCATTTGATTTTGAGCTGCTTGACCTTGCCGATTCCTCAAGCTTTGAGGCGGCGGCATTCAGCGCGGATATTTCTTCATATAAGTCCTCTTCGGGCACGCTTTCTTCGTTTGATGAGCTGTCGGTTTCGGGCAAAAGCTTTGAAAAGCCTCTTGTTATCAGACCTAATACCGATGAAAGTTCTTCTACGGTGGCGTCTTTTATAACTGTTTCTCCGATTTCGGGCTTTGCCGATAATACGGATAAGCTTTTACAGCTTTTCAGCTCCTCTACCACGGTTGCCGGCGCATATTCACTTGACATTAACCCCGAAACACTTAAAAAATTCGGTCTTGATAGTCCCGATTATGTTGTTTCGGTTTCTGTCGCAGGAGAAAAGAAGACCTTTAAGATTTCAAAGGTTGACGATGAGTATTGCGCTGTGATCAATGATGAGAGTAAAATCGTTAAAAAGGTAAGCAATCAATATCTTTCGGTCGTAGGCACAAAGGCGGAGGATTATTATTTAAAAATGATTGCTCCCTATATGCTTTCGTCGCTTTCGGAATTTGATGTTTCACTTGACGGACAGGATTATATTTTTTCAGTTTCTTCTTCCGAAGATGAAGACGGTAAAACAACCTTTGAAATTAAATTGAACGGAGAAAAAATAAATGAATCCGGTTTTCAGGATTTTTATGCCGTTTTCGTGGGATTGAGCGTTACAGATTATGAGACTGCAAATACAGAAAAACCCGCCTGTACTGTTAAACTCAAATTTTCGGGCAACAAAAGCGATATCGAAATCTCTTTTTGTCAGGTATCCGCTACAAGATATAAAGCGCTTGTAAACGGACAGGATAAAGGAAACATTACCCTTTCGGATTATAATAAATTTACTAAGGCTTTAAAAAAGATAATAAAATAAATAAACAGCAGCTTCTTTTACATTAAAGAGGCTGCTGTTTTATTCTAGATACTAGATCTTAGATTTTAGATACTAGACCAAGGTGTGACTTACGGCACTTGAATAAACCTAAACCCTAACGTCAAGGGCTACGCCTTGACACTTTTTCCTCCGGAAGACGGGAACCCTTTTGTCCGCTAATGCGGACATTTCCCCTAACAGGGGAATTTCCTTTCGTCTAAAGGGGAAGCTTTGGACTCAGCAAAAACTTAAAGCAAGGCTCCCTTCTTATGCGTTAGCATATAGAGGGGAGCTGGCGCAATTTATTGCGACTGAGGGGTATTCTTTTAGATTTTAGACATTAGATTTTAGACATTAGACCAAGGTGTGCCTTACGGCATAAATTATTCATAGATGTATTTAAATATACCTTTTTTATCATTTTTTATTGATATGTTTTTTAAGAATTATATTTATATATTGGGAAAGAGATCGGTCATCATTTTCAGCTTGTTTACGAAGAATATTCAAAAGATCACTGTCTAAAGTAATGCTTATTTTCTCTTTTAACGGACGCATATTATCACCAACCATTTGTATCTTTTCTTTAATTAAAATTATTATACATAAAAACAAAAATATATCTTGACAAGTAGCATAAAGTAGGATAAAATAGGATGAACGCTATTTTTGTTTATTTTAAGGAGGATGTGTATGAAAAAATCAAAAATTCTTTTAGTGGCAGGTTTAATGTTGTGTTTAATTGTTATGCTTTCGGGATGTGCTCTGAATGAAAGCTATAATGGCTCCTCTGATGTAAAATCTTCTGAAAAACAATCAAATGATTTATCTATCGGAGATACATTATCTGCAAAAGGATTAAAAATAACCTTACAAAAGGTTGAAGATTGGAATTCTGATAATATGTTTATAAATCCGAAAGAGGGATATAAATTTATCAGAGCTTATTTTGTTCTTGAAAACACTAATAGTTCCAGCAGGTATCTGGGTTCTTATGATTTTACATGTTATGCAGATAATGCAAAGGTCGATATGTCTTTATACGGCGATGAAACACTTGATCTCGGAGCAGAAGTTTCCGGCGGAAGAACTTTACAAGGTTATATTTACTATGAAGTACCTGTTAATGCCGAGAGCATAGAAATAGAATATGATGCCGACTGGTGGGGCAATAAAGCAATTTTTAAAGTGAGGTAAATAAGATTATGAATGCAAAAATAATAGATATTAAGCAGGATGTAATATCTTTGGGACTGGAAAACGGTGAAATAAAGGAAGTTAGAAGTTGTGATATTAATTTTGTTCCTCATTTGGGAGATAAAGTTGAAATTTTCGAAACCGATTCTAAAGTAATTGTTTCTAAAATTGAAGAAGAAAAGTCTGCGTTACCAAACGGCGGAATAAATATTAACCTTTCAAACAGTCAGAATGTTTCTGCACCTCAAGCACTTGTTGCTTCAGGCAAGGTAGTCAATAAAGTGGCATACTGTATTCTTGCTTTTTTCTTGGGCGGGTTTGGAATTCATAAATTTTACGCCGGAAAAACAGGAGCCGGAGTAACTATGCTCCTTTTTTGCTGGACTTTTATCCCTGCTATAATCGCGCTTATTGATTTTATAGTGGGGCTTACAAAAAAATCAGATGCGAATGGCAATATCATAATTTAGAGTTGTATTTATTTTAAATATACTTTATAATAATCGGGTAGGAGATTATCCTGCCCGATTTGATTTTTGGGGGAGATAAGGGTGCCTTTTTCGGTTATCACAGTATTTGAAATTATCGGAACGGTGGCGTTTGCGGCGTCGGGTGCAATCGTGGCTTTAAAAAAAGAAATGGATATATTCGGGGTTGCGATTTTGGGGCTGTTTACCGCCGTCGGCGGAGGGGTTATAAGAGATATGATTTTAGGCAATACTCCGCCCGCTGTATTTAAAGACCCTGTTTATGCCTTAGTTGCGATAATTACCTCGATAATTATTTTTCTGCCGAGTGTCAGAGGGCTTCTTAAAAAAAGCCCGAAGGTATATGATATCGTTATGCTGATTATGGACTCGGTGGGGCTTGGAATTTTCACCGTTGCAGGAATTCAGACCGCTAAATCGGTAAATCCCGATTCGGGATATTTTCTGCTTGTTTTCGTAGGAATAGTAACGGGCGTCGGCGGGGGACTTTTGAGAGATATCTGCGCAGGGGTAACGCCTTACATATTCGTCAAGCACTTTTATGCCTGCGCTTCGCTTTTTGGCTCCCTGCTATGCGCACTACTTTGGAATTATACATCAGAAAACATTGCAATGATTTCGGGGTCGGCGGCAGTTTTGGTGCTTAGAATTTTAGCTGCAAAATTCAGGTGGAGCCTTCCTAAAGCAAGACTTTAAAATTAGGTCTTTAAAATTAAGTAAATATATGGTATAATAAATTTAATACACAAATAAAATTAAGGGGTTAAATTATGGAAAATAAACTTACCGGTAAGCAATATGTGCTTATCTCGTCAATGCTTTTCGGACTTTTCTTCGGAGCCGGAAACCTCATTTTCCCGATTATTCTCGGTGCCAAAGCAGGAAATAATATTATTCCCGCGCTTATAGGTATGCTTATAACCGCGGTCGGCGTTCCGCTGCTCGGAATTGTGGCAATGGGTATTTCAAGAAGCGAGGGGCTTCTGCACATGTCCGGCAGAGTTTCAAAGCCCTACAGCTATTTTTTCACCTGCGCGCTTTATCTTACAATCGGACCGCTTTTTGCTATCCCCAGATGTGCGGCAACTTCGTTTACAGTCGGAATAAACCCGATAGTCGGCGAATCGAATACCGCATTATGGAGACTTGTTTTCAGCGCGGTATTTTTCGCGGCTGTTCTGTTTTTCTCGCTAAGACCCTCAAACATAATGGAATCTGTCGGAAAATGGCTTAATCCTATTTTCCTTGTATTCTTAGGCGTTTTAATTGTTGCGGCTCTTATTTCTCCTGTTCAGAGCGCATTTTCGGTTGATCCGTCGGGCAATTATACAACCGCCTCTTTTGCGACCGGATTTTTGCAGGGCTATGACACGCTTGACGCTTTAGCTTCCCTTGCATTCGGTATTATCGTTATAAATGTAATAAGAGAACACGGAGTAAAGAAGCCTGAAAGCATTGCTAAATGCACCGTTAAATCCGGAATTTTCAGTATGACGTTTATGGCGGTTATTTATGCGCTTATTGCGTTTGTCGGCGCGCAGAGCTTTGGGCTTTACGGCGAAAGGGTCTTAAACGATCCGAATTTCACCGGAGGAGACGCATTCGCGCTTATCGCAAAGCATTATTTCGGAAATGCGGGAATAATTATTCTTGCGATAACCGTTACATTCTGCTGTCTTAAGACGGCCATAGGTCTTGTAACCTCATGCTCGGAAACATTTTCGACTATATTCCCGAAAACCTTCAGTTATAAGGTATATGCGATTGTCTTTACCGCTTTTTCATTTGTAGTTTCAAATATCGGACTTTCAAAGATAATCACATTCTCAGCCCCAGTGCTTTATTTCCTGTATCCTTTGGCTATCGCGCTTATTCTTTTAAGTCTTTTCGGAAAGCTGTTCGGTTATTCGAAATGTGTTTTTGTAAGTACAATCGCATTTACAATGATAGCGGCTGTTCTCGATCTTATAAGAGTCAGCGGAATTTCGGCGCTTAAAGGATTTATCGAAACCGTTTCAAAATATCTTCCGCTTTATTCCGCCGGTATGGGCTGGATTATCCCGACGGGAGCAGGATTTTTAATAGGTCTTATAATCAAAGTTCTTTCAAAAAAGAAACAATAAAAATTTTTTGCAGACTGTTTTTTTACAGTCTGCAATTTTTTTTAAAAAAACTGTTGACAAAACAAAAATGCGGTAGTATTATATATACGGTTAGCGAGAGCTAACTTATTTACAGACGTTCGGTTAGCTTCGGCTAATTGAAAAACGGAGGGATTTTTAATGATACCCTTGACACTTGCGGAAATCGGGGAAGACAACATAATCAAGAAGATCGGAGGAAGTCCGGAGGTTAAAAAACACCTTGAAAATCTCGGATTTGTTGTCGGCGGAAATGTTAAAATCGTCAATGCCTTGGGCGGCAATGTTATCGTGAATGTTAAAGAAGCACGGGTTGCCATAAGCGAGGAAATGGCGAGAAGAATAATGGTATAGTATTTAAGGAGGAATTAAGGCGATGAAAACTTTAAAGGAAGCTAAGGTCGGAGAAACCCTGACAGTTAAAAAGCTTCATGGCGAGGGTGCTGTAAAGCGCCGTATCATGGATATGGGTCTTACAAAGGGCGTAGAGGTTTATGTAAGAAAAGTTGCGCCACTCGGCGATCCTATCGAGCTTACGGTCCGCGGATATGAGCTTTCGCTCAGAAAAGCGGATGCCGCTATGATTGAAGTCGAATAAAAAGAAACTTTTTTGAAAGAGAGGAAATGAATTATGGATTTGCGAATTGCTCTTGCAGGAAATCCTAACTGCGGTAAGACGACTCTTTTTAATGCCCTTACCGGTTCAAATCAGTTTGTAGGAAACTGGCCGGGAGTAACGGTTGAAAAGAAAGAGGGTAAGCTTAAAAAGCATGACGGTGTGATTATAACCGACCTGCCCGGTATCTATTCGCTTTCGCCTTACACACTTGAAGAGGTGGTCGCCCGTAATTATCTTATAAACGAGCGCCCCGATGTTATACTTAACATTATCGACGGTACGAACTTAGAGCGTAACCTTTATCTTACTACTCAGCTTGTAGAGCTTGGAATTCCTGTTGTAATTGCCATCAACATGATGGATATTGTCAAGAAAAACGGCGACAAGATTAACACCGAGGAATTATCCCGTCAGCTCAACTGCAAAATAATTGAGATATCCGCACTTAAGGGAACAGGAATTATGGAGGCTGCCGAAGCTGCTATTGAAGCCGCAGCTTCTACAAAGACCGTTCCTCAGCACAGCTTTTCGGGAACTGTTGAGCATGCAATAGCCCACATTGAAGAGGCGGCTGTTCACAATATGCCTGAGGAGCAGCAGAGATGGTATGCGATAAAAATATTTGAGCGCGACGATAAGGTAATGGCTGACCTTAAGATAAGCGACACCGTTATGGCACATATCGAGCAGGACATCAAGGCTGCAGAGCTTGAGATGGACGACGACTCCGAATCCATTATTACAAACGAGCGTTATATTTACATTGCTTCTATTATTAAGGCTTGCTACAAGAAGAAAAACGCAGGCAAGCTTACAACCTCCGATAAGATAGATAAGGTTGTAACAAACCGCTGGCTCGGACTTCCGATTTTCGCGGTTATAATGTTCCTTGTTTATTATATTTCAATGGTAACCGTAGGCTCTGCCGCAACCGACTGGGCTAACGACGGACTTTTCGGCGACGGCTGGCACCTTTTCGGAATAGGCTCATGGGCAACTGCCGCCGCTGAGGACGAATACGGCGATACAGACGCAATTATAGAAGGCTTCCTTGCGAAAGCAGAGGAAAAGGGCATAGATGTTTCGGCTGCTAACGACGCACTTGACAGCGAGGCCGATGATTATGATTATGAAAAAGCCGTTAAGGAAGTTAAAGCTGTTGAAAAGAAAGCAGATTTCAAATCCTTTACATACACCCTTGAAGACGAAGAGACGCTTGAAACTACCGATAAAAACGGTAAGATAGCCGATCTCAATAAAGCTCTTAAGGCTTATGAGAAGTATGAGGGCGGAGTTGACCCCGCAAATTACGGCGTATGGGTACCCGGAATACCTGTACTTGTAGGTAACGGTCTTGAAAAGGTCGGTGCAGCCGATTGGCTTTCGGGACTTATAAACGACGGTATCGTTGCCGGTGTCGGTGCGGTTCTCGGATTTGTTCCTCAGATGTTAGTTCTTTTCTTACTTCTTGCATTCCTTGAGGCTTGCGGTTATATGGCGCGTATCGCATTCGTGCTTGACCGTATTTTCCGTAAATTCGGACTTTCGGGTAAATCCTTTATTCCCATGCTTATCGGTACAGGCTGCGGAATCCCCGGAATTATGGCTTCGCGTACGATTGAAAACGAGCGTGACCGCAGAATGACCATTATGACAACAACATTTATTCCCTGCGGAGCTAAGGTTCCTTTTATCGCAATGATTGCAGGTGCTATATTCGGAGGCTCGGCTTGGGTTTCCACTTCTGCATACTTCATCGGTATGGCTGCGATCATCTGCTCGGGAATTATGCTTAAGAAAACAAAGATGTTCTCAGGCGATCCTGCACCGTTCGTTATGGAGCTTCCCGCTTACCACATGCCTACTCTCGGAAATGTTCTCCGTTCAATGTGGGAGCGCGGCTGGTCGTTTATCAAAAAAGCAGGAACAATCATTCTTCTTTCTACAATCTTCGTTTGGTTCACAACCTACTTCGGTTGGGTAGACGGCAGCTTCCGTATGCTTTCCGAAGATCAGATTGATTCTTCTATTCTTGCTAAAATCGGTTCCGCAATCGCTTGGGCATTTGCACCTCTCGGCTGGGGCAACTGGCAGGCAGTTGTTGCGTCAATTACAGGTCTTGTCGCAAAGGAAAACATTGTCGGTACACTCGGCATTCTTTACGGCGGCGGTGACGGCACTGTATATCAGAATATTGCCGCGGCATTTACCGGAATTACGGCTTATTCATTCCTCGTATTCAACCTTCTCTGCGCACCCTGCTTTGCAGCTATCGGCGCAATCAAACGTGAAATGAACAGCCGTAAGTGGACATGGTTTGCCATTGGATATCAGTGCGGATTTGCTTACATAGTAGCTCTTATGGTAAATCAGTTCGGCAACATCTTTGTCGGGAAATTGAATGTTATAGGACTTATCTTTGCGATAGCGGCGCTTGCAGTTATAGTTTACATGCTCGTCCGTCCCTACAAGGAAGCTACAAAGCTTACCGCAAAGGTCAGAACGGAATAATAAAAAATACTTTAGTTGGGAGTTTTTGCAATGATTAAATGGTTAGAAAGTAATATCGCAACTGTTATAATCTGCCTTATTCTCTTGATTGTTGTTGCGGCTATAGTTTATAAGCTCGTAAGCGATAAGAAAAAGGGCAAATCCTCCTGCGGCGGAAATTGCAGTCATTGCGCCTGCTCAGGTTCTTGCCGCAAAAAATAACAGAATCGGGACTGCTTATTTAAGCAGTCCCTTTTTATAATTGAAGGAGATGTATTATGGCAATAGTAGAGTTTAAAAATGTCAGTCGGATATATTCGAGCGGCGACCATGAACAAAAAGCGCTTGATGATATAAGCGTCAAGCTTGACGAGGGAAAGTTTATTGTAATTTTAGGGCCGAGCGGAGCGGGTAAATCAACATTCTTAAATCTTCTCGGCGGTCTTGACAGTCCGACATCCGGCAAGATTTATGTTGAGGGCAAGGACATTTCGGACCTTAATTCAAATGAGCTTGCTGAGTACCGCGCTAAGGAGGTAGGCTTTGTTTTCCAGTTCTATAACCTTGTTCCCACCCTTACGGTTCACGAAAATGTATCGCTCGTAAAGGAAATATCTCCCGATTCGTTTTCCGCCACAAAAATGATTGAGGAGGTCGGTCTTTTAGATCATCTTAAGAATTTCCCGTCTGAACTATCGGGCGGAGAACAGCAGAGAGTATCCATTGCGAGAGCCTTGGCGAAAAACCCGAAAATTCTTCTTTGCGACGAGCCTACGGGTGCTCTTGACTCTCAGACCGGCGTTTTAGTGCTTAAGCTTTTGCTTAAAATGGCTAAGGATTATAAAAAGACCATAATTATTGTCACCCACAACCAAAATATCGCAAAAATGGCTGATGTTGTTATGCGGGTTAAGAACGGAAAGGTTATTTCCTGCGAGGAACAGCCGAATCCTGTTTCGGCAGATGAAATCGAATGGTAAAGGCGGTAAAAATATATGCTGTTTAAAAAGCTTATAAGAACAATGTGCCTTTACAAGGCGCAGTTTATTTCAATGATAATAATGATTGCGCTCGGCGTCGGAATTTTCGTCGGATTCAATATGGAATGGGTAAGTATAGAAAAAAATACCGACGCTTTTTATAAGGAAACCGGCTTTGCGGATTACAGGATAAAATCAGAGCAGGGCTTTACTTTAGAGGAACTTAAAAAAATAGAAGACATAAGCGGCGTCGAAAAAGCCTCGCGCTATCTTTCGGTCAATGCCGATGTCAAGGAAAAAAGCTCAGACGCAATTGCGCTTACAGTGACTGAAAATGAAGAGGTTTCCGGCATACTGCTTATTTCGGGCGAAAAATATGATAAAAACAGCTCGGACGGCGTCTGGCTTTCGGATAAATATGCTTCGGCAAACGGATTTAAGCTCGGCGATAAAATCACCTTTAAGTATAAAAATCTTGAAATAAAGTGTAAAATCAAAGGACTTATAAAATCCTCCGAATATCTAATCTGCGTGCGCGATTCAAGCCAGCTTATGCCGGATTATAAAACCTTCGGCTTCGGTTATATTTCTCCCGCTCTTTATAAAAAGGCGGCAGGAAACGATTTTTACCCGCAGATAAATGTTATCTCAAAGCTCAGTAAAAAGGAATTTACCGAAAAATCCGATAAGGCGCTCGGAAAGACCACTCTGATTCTTACTAAGGATGAAGTCGGCTCCTATTCCTCTGCAAGAGGCGAGGCAGACGAGGGCAAGACCATGGGCTCGGTACTTCCCGTTTTATTCCTGCTTATCGCGGTGCTGACAATGGTTACTACAATGCACCGTCTTACCGCCAAGGAAAAGACCCAGATAGGCACTTTAAAGGCGCTCGGATTTAAGGATAAGAGAATTCTTTTCCATTATACCTCCTATGCGCTGATGATAGGTGTTGTCGGCTCGGCTTTAGGTGTTTTATTGGGTTACGGCGTGGCCTACGCTATAATGAATCCCGACGGAATGATGGGAACCTATTTCGATATGAAGAAATGGGTGCTTTATCTGCCGTGGTTCTGCACCGTTGCCGTTATTCTTATTATTGCTTTGCTTACATTCATCGGCTTTCTTTCTGTAAAGCAGATGCTTAAAGGCACCGCCGCTGACGCGTTAAGACCTTATTCGCCGAAAAAAATGAAGCCGCTTGCAATTGAAAAGACGAAACTTTTCCATAAGCTTTCATTCGGCACTCGCTGGAATCTCCGCGATATAATGAGACATAAATCAAGAACAGCGATGAGCCTTTTGGGAATTGCGGGCTGTATGATACTTGTTGTAGGCTCGCTCGGAATGCGTGATACAATGGACGAGTTCCTCGATATGTATTACGACGGAGCGCTTTGCTATAACACACGGATTTTCATTGCCGAAAACGCAACGGATAAACAGATTTCGGAAATTGCCGAAAAATACAAGGGCGACTGCAGTGCCTCTGTAGGAGTTCAGCTTGAGGATAAAACTGTATCTCTTGATATCTATTCGCTTAAAAACAATATGGTAAGATTTCCGTCGCAAAGCAAGGGCTATCAGGATATTTCGGACGACGGCGCCTATATATGTATGCGCCTTGCCGATGAATTCGGACTTAAAGAGGGAGACAGCTTTGTTTTAAGTCCCTACGGCACCGATAAAAAGTACACATTAAAGCTTAACGGAATTGTCAGAAACACGATAGAAAGCGTAATTATAAGCGAAAAATATGCCGAAAGCTTAAAGCTTAGCTTTAAATTTGATTCGGTTTATACCGACACGCAGAAGAAAAACATAGAGTCTCATGAAGCAATCAAAACTATACAGTCCAAAAAAGCGATAATGGATTCATTTGATACATTTTTGCAATTGATGAACACGATGATTATAATTCTTGTCGGCGGAGCATTGGTGCTCGGAATTGTCGTTCTTTATAACCTCGGCGTTATGAGCTATACCGAGCGTTACAGAGAAATGGCAACCTTAAAGGTTGTCGGCTTCAAGGACGGCAAAATCGGCAGACTTCTTATCGGGCAAAATATTTGGCTTTCGGTTGCAGGTATTCTGACAGGACTTCCTTTGGGTCTAATAACACTTGATTATCTGCTTAAAAAGCTTGCTCCCGAATATGAAATGAGAATGTCGGTAAGCCCTGCGACCTTTTTTATAAGCATTATTCTCACTCTCGGCGTATCACTCCTTGTATCCCTAATGGTTGCAGGTAAAAACAAGAAAATAGATATGGTGGAAGCCTTAAAAGGTACGGAATAAGCGATCTGAGCTCTTTTAAATCTTTAAATTTCATACTGTTATAAATTCTGTAAAATCAAAACTATGAAAGGGAAATATTTATGATTAAAACAACTCTTAAAATCGACGGTATGATGTGCTCAATGTGCGAAGCACATATCAATGACTGCATAAGAAAAAATTTCAAAATAAAAAAGGTTTCTTCTTCGCATAAAAAGGGAGAAACCGTTATAGAATCCGCCGACATTCTTAATTTTGATGATTTAAAGAATGCGGTTGCCGAAACAGGCTATAAAATACTTGGTATTTCAAGCGAAAATGTTGAAAAGCACGGTCTTTTCGGCAGAAAAAAGTAAGTTGAAAATAAATATCTTCTATGCTATAATAAAGGCGGTACTCAGGTGCCGCCATATTTTTTTAGGAGAAAATGACTATGAATATTGTTTGTCTTGATATGGAGGGTGTTTTAGTCCCCGAAATCTGGATTGCCTTTGCTGATGAAACGGGAATTCCGGAGCTTAAGCGCACCACTCGCGACGAGCCGGATTATGATAAGCTTATGAAATACCGTCTCGGTATTTTAAAGGAGCATAACCTCGGAATAAACGAAATAAAAGAAACCATTTCAAAAATAAATGTTATGGACGGCGCAAAGGAGTTCTTAGACGAGCTCCGTTCGCTTACACAGGTTATAATTTTAAGCGACACCTTTGAGCAGTTTGCCGCTCCGCTTATGAAAAAGCTCGGGCTTCCCACGATTTTCTGTAACACTCTTGAAATCGGCAAAAACGGAATGATAACCGGCTATAAAATGCGCTGTGAAAAATCAAAGCTTACTACCGTTAAGGCGCTGCAGTCAATCGGCTTTGATACAATAGCCGCGGGCGACAGTTTCAATGATCTCGGAATGATTCAGGCAAGCAAGGCGGGATTTTTATTCAAAAGTACAGAAAGTATTAAAAAGGATTATCCCGAAATTCCCGCTTTTGAGGAATATGACGAGCTGTTAAAAGCTATAAAAGCAGCACTTTAATTTAAAAACTGGTATTATTATTTTATTTTGTTTTGGATATTGCGGCAATACCAATCTTCCGATAGAATATAAAAAAACGGAGGGGATATCTATGAACGGAATTAAACTTAAAAAGCTTGTTATAAGTGCGCTGATGGCGGCGATAGTATGCGTTGCCACAATGGTAGTGCAGATCCCGTCGCCCATGCAAGGATATGTAAACTTGGGCGATTGTTTCGTGTTGCTCAGCGGTTGGTTTTTAGGCCCTGTTTACGGTGCCGCGGCGGCAGGAATAGGTTCTATGCTTACGGATTTATTGATGAGTTATCCTTATTATGCCCCCGGAACACTTATTATCAAAGCGGTTATGGCAATTTGTGCCGCGCTTATTTATAAGGCAATTAAATCTAACACCGCAGGCTTTATAATAAGCTCGGTTGTAAGCGAGATAATAATGATTGCGGGATATTTCGGATATGCGGCATTGCTCCTCGGCAAAGGTCTTGCCGCGGCGGCAAGTATTCCGGGGAATATCGTTCAGGGGCTTGCGGGTCTTATTATCGGCACGGCTTTAGCCTTAATAATCGTAAAAAGCGGTCTTGATAAAAAACTATTCGGAAAAGAGAATTTAAACTGATATGAATTATTCTGTTTTTCATACAGACGATAAAGCATTTTTAGAAGAAATAAAAAAAGAAGCGGAAGAAGCCGCTTCGGAGCTTTTGGAAAAAGCAAGACTTAAAAAAGGAAATATCGCCGTTGTCGGCTGCAGCACAAGCGAAATTTTAGGCGATGATTTAGGCGGTCATTCGACACCTGAAATCGCTCAGGCTGTTTTTGACGGGATAAATTCGGTATTTAAGCCACTGGGCATTTATATTGCGGCTCAGTGCTGCGAGCATTTAAACCGCGCGATTATCATTGAGCGTGAGGCAGTTCCTTTTGCGCAGATAGTCAATGCGGTTCCTCAGCCGAAGGCCGGCAGTTCATTTGCGGCGGCGGCATATAAAAGCTTTAAGGACCCCGTTGCCGTTGAAGAAATCAAGGCGGACGGCGGACTTGATATCGGCGGAACGCTTATCGGCATGCACTTAAAAGCCGTTGCGGTTCCTGTAAGGCTAAAGCAAAGAAATATAGGAAAAGCAATAGTGCTTGCTGCCCGTGTCAGACCGAAATTTATCGGCGGCGAGCGAGCGGTTTATGATGAAGAGTTAAAAAAAGGTTATTAAGGCAAGCGATAATAAATCCGAATACGCCTAAAATGGCGTATTTTCGGCGTATTTTAACTTGTCGTCTTTGTGAGGCGTCAGCCTCACTGCATCCTCCGCATAAAACTCCACACGAAAATCAGCTCATTTTAGGTCGCTGATTTTTATGCTTGGCAGATTTTTATGCAGAGCGAGGCAAAAACGCAGTTAATCCTGTCGGATTAACGAGTATTTTAACATGGCTATGCGGAAAATCTGCCGCCTAAAAACGGATTTGGATTTATTATCGCTTGCCTAGAGTTTACGGGACATTTCCGACGGAGATGTTCCGTATTTTTTTATATATGCTCTGTAAAAGGAAGAATAATCCTTGAAACCGCATTCAAAATATACCTTTGTCGGATGCATGCCGTTTGATATAAGATTTTTTGCAAGCGCCAAGCGTTTAACCGAAATATAGTTCCATACTGTAGAGCCGGTGGCGTTTTTAAAAATGCGGCATAGCTGTGGTTTGCTGATATAAAATTTTTTGCATATTTCATCGAGCGAAATATCATAGCAGATTTTCTGATTTATGTATTTAACGATTTTTGAATCCATGGTGTCATTTGTCTTTTCGGCGGTTTTCGAAGAAAAGGCGACGGATATTTCATTTAAAAGAGGAAAAAGATTTGAGGTAAGATAAAGCTTGCTGTCAAAATGCTCTATCATATTTTTAAGATATACCTTGTAATCTTCGGTTTTAAAATCGTAAGCCTTATAAAGATTGTTTTTCCCGCTCTGCCGTTTTGTAAAAGGGAGACGAAGCAATCCCTCATCATCAAAAGCGTCAAAAATATCAAGGCTGAAATTCACTACAAATCTTTTATAAGGGTAATTTTCATCAATTGAAATATAGTGCGCCTCGGTAGGCCGCATTATCAGAATATCGCCGCTTTCAAGAGGGTAATCGTTGCCCTCTATTTTATATATACCTTTACCCGATAAGAAACAGTACAGCTCGCAATGCTCATGCGTGTGCATAAAAAAATTCTTTTTTTCGGGGTGCTTGGTGTATGTCAAATGAGCGGTGATGTCAAGACTTTTGTGAGTGATTTCCATATCGCACCTGCTTTCAATGATATTTTATCATTTTATGATAAGATTTGCAATATATAAAGTTAATTTTAACAATTTAATTGCTAATCGGAATGAATTATAATGAAGAAAAAAGGAGGATTAAAAGGTGGATAACAGTTATCTTATGAAAACCGAAGCTGCCCGTGAGATTTACGGAAAGATAAAATCTCTTCCGATTTGCGATTATCATTGCCATTTGTCTCCTAAAGAGATCTATGAGGATAAGATTTTCGAAAATATCGGTGAAATGTGGCTTGCGGGCGACCATTATAAATGGCGCCTTATGAGAACGGCAGGGATTGACGAAAAATATATAACCGGAAATTCAAGTTGGCGCGAGAAATTCGAAAAATATGCCGAGGCGCTCGAATTTGCCGCAGGCAATCCGCTCTATCATTGGTCTTATATGGAGCTTTGCATGTTTTTCGGAATTGACAAGTTTTTGAATAAGGCTAATGCGGATGAGATTTACGATTCGGCAAACGAATATATAAAGGAGCATAAGCTGTCTCCGAGAAAACTTATCGAGCAGTCAAAGGTAACCGCTCTTTGCACTACCGACGATATTACAGACAGCCTTTTTTACCATGAGCAGATAAGAAAGGATAAATCGTTTACTACCAAGGTTCTGCCGTCATTTCGGACCGATAATCTCTTGCTTATAAAAAAAGAGGGATATAAGGAATATATCAAAAAGCTGTCAGAAGCTTCGGGAGTTGAAATTACAGACCTTGACTCTCTTAAATGCGCCGTAGAAAAAAGACTTGACTTTTTCTGCCTTAACGGCTGTAAGTTTACAGATGTCGGCATTCCTTATTTCCCAGAAAGCATTTGTGATGATGAAAGCGCAGACAGGGTGTTTAAAGCGGCACTTAACAGTGAAAGTATTCCGGACTCTGATTATTCGGGCTTTTTAGGAAATATGTATGTTTTTTTGGCAGGGCTTTATAAGGAAAGAAATCTTGTCATGCAGATGCACCTTTCGGTTTACAGAAATGCTAATTCAATGCTTTTTAACAGTCTCGGCGCAGACTGCGGAGTTGACTGCGTTGCGGACGGTGTAAAGGGAGAGGCCTTGATTAAGCTTTTGGACGAAATAAATTCAAAAAGCGGACTTCCGCAGACGATTATATATACCCTTAATTCTTCTTATGCCGCTTTAATTGCTTCAATTGCTGGAGCATTTGAGAATGTCCGCTGCGGCGCGGCTTGGTGGTTCTGCGACCATAAACGGGGGATAAAAGAGGAGATAGAAATTATAGCCGAAAATTCAACTCTTGGTACATTCTTAGGTATGCTTACCGATTCAAGAAGCTTTTTATCCTACGCAAGGCATGATTATTTCAGAAGAATTCTTTCAAGTATTTTGGGCGAATGGGTAACGGGTAAAGAACTCGATAAAGAAAGCGCTGTTAAGCTTGCGGAAAAAATAAGCTATTATAATGTAAAGGAGCTTGTAGGAATAGAATGAAAATGACCTTCAGGTGGTACGGCGGAGACGACCCCGTATCCTTAGAAAAAATTTCGCAGATTCCTCAGATGACAGGAATTGTTTCCGCGGTTTATGATGTTAAACCGGGGGGAATCTGGAGCGAAGAAAGTATTCAGAAAATAAAGGCTCAGGCAAAGGCGCATAACCTTGAATTTGAGGTTGTGGAAAGCGTTCCCGTTCCCGAGGATATTAAGCTCGGAAATGAAAACGCCGAAGAGCTTACAAAAAATTACTGCGAGAATGTAAGAAGACTCGGCAAACAGGGAGTTAAATGTATCTGTTATAACTTTATGCCCGTTTTCGATTGGCTGAGATCCGAGCTTGAGCATAAGCATTCAGACGGCTCAAATTCCCTTGCTTATGATGATTTGACGGTAAGGGCTTTAGATCCCACCGTAAGCGAATTATCTCTGCCCGGGTGGGACGCAAGCTATAAAAAGGACGAGCTTAAGGGTCTTATAGCAAAATATAAGGAGCTTGGCGAAGAGGGACTTTTTAAAAATCTCGAAAGGTTTTTAAAAGCGGTAATCCCCGTTGCCGAGGAGGCAGGAGTGGATATGGCTATTCATCCGGATGATCCGCCGTGGGGAATGTTCGGTCTGCCGAGAATTATAACAAACAAGGCAAATATCAAGCGTATGTTTGATATGGTTCCCTCTAAAAATAACGGGCTTACGCTTTGCACAGGCTCTCTCGGAGCGAACCCCGAAAATGACCTTATTGATATGGTTCATACCTTTAAGGACAGAATTCATTTTGTTCATTTAAGAAATATAAAATATACAGGCGAAAAATGCTTCGTTGAGGTAGGCCACCCGACAAATTGCGGCAGTATTGATATGTACGGCATTGCAAAGGCTTTGGTTGAAGAGGGATTTGACGGCTATGTCCGCCCCGATCACGGCAGAATGATATGGGGAGAAAAGGGCCGCTACGGCTACGGTCTTTTCGACCGCGCTTTAGGAGCGACTTATCTTACGGGACTTTTCGAAGCAATAGAAAAAGGAGAAAAATAATGAATAAGGTTATAGTTATAACAGGAGCAGGCGGCGTGCTTTGTTCGGGCTTTGCGGAATACTTAGCAAAGGATAATAACAAAATAGCGCTTCTCGATTTAAATGAGGAAGCGGCAAAAAAGGTTGCGGATGAAATAAGCTCTATGGGCTTTACCGCAAAGGCTTATAAATGCAATGTTTTAGACAAAGAAAATGTTTTGCTCGTTCATAATCAGGTGCTTTCCGATTTCGGACCCTGCGATGTTCTTATAAACGGCGCAGGCGGAAACAGTCCGAAATGCACCACCGCTCATGAGGAATATGAAAAGGGCGACGAATCGGCAGAGGATTTCCTTACATTCTTTAATATTGACGAAAAGGGCTTTGATTTCGTTTTCGACCTTAATATAAAGGGTGTTTTAATTCCGAGTCAGATATTTATGAAGGATATGATAGGAAGAAAGGGCTGCTGCGTTCTTAATATTTCTTCCATGAACGCATACCGTCCGCTTACTAAAATTCCTGCCTATTCCGCGGCAAAGGCGGCTGTCAGCAACTTCACTCAGTGGCTTGCGGTTCACTTTGCAAAGGAAAATATAAGGGTAAATGCCATAGCACCGGGATTTTTTGTTACAAATCAGAACAGAGCGCTCCTTTTTAATGAGGACGGCACCGCCACACCGCGTACCGAGAAGATTTTAAGGGCTACTCCTATGGGAAGATTCGGTGAGGCGCAGGAGCTTTTAGGAGCTGTTGAATGGTTGCTTAACGAAGAAAAAGCAGGTTTTGTAACAGGCGTTACAATTCCTATTGACGGCGGATTTTCAGCCTACTCGGGGGTGTAAAATTATGAATATATATGCTTTTGCCGACGAGGCAAGTCCTTTAATCGACGGACAGATAAAGGCAATGCTTGAAAATGGCGTTTCGGGGCTTGAAATAAGAAATGTCGACAATGTCAATGTTTCGAATATTTCCGATATGAAGGCTAAGGAAGTAAGAAAAAAGCTTGATGATGCAGGTCTTAAGATTTTCACAATCGGCTCTCCTATCGGGAAAATAGATATCGAAAAGGACGATTTTCTTACCCATACCGAAAAATTCAAGCGCACCCTTGAAATCGCCGATATTCTCGGAGCGCAGAATATAAGACTTTTTTCTTTCTTCACTCCTGCCGAAACAAAAGACAGCTTTAAGGATAAGGTGCTTGAAAGATTGGGAATTTTCCTTGATATTGCAAAGGACAGCGATGTAACGCTCTGCCATGAAAATGAAAAGGGCATTTTCGGCGATACACCCGAAAGATGTCTTGAAATCCATAAGGCATTTCCGAAAATGAAGGCAATTTTTGACCCTGCAAACTTTGTACAGTGCAAGGTTGATACATTAAAGGCTTGGGATATGCTTAAATCTTATGTCAAGTATATGCACATAAAGGACGCTTTAAGTGACGGAAGCGTTGTTCCTGCAGGAAAAGGAGACGGAAATGTCAAAAAAATTCTCTCGGAATTTATAAACTCAGGCGGAAACAGCGTGACCGTTGAACCGCACTTAACCGTGTTTAAGGGTCTTGATAATTTAGAGCGCGAGGGCGAAAAAAGCAATGTAGGAGGAGTTTATTCCTATCCTACAAATGAAGCGGCTTTTGCCGCGGCGGTTTCGGCTTTAAAAGAATTATTGTGAGGTAAATCAAAATGAGAATAGGCGCACAAATGTTTACAGTCCGCGATTTTTGCAAGGATTTAAACGGAATTTCCGAGTCTCTTTCAAAAATTGCGGATATAGGATATAAATATGTTCAGGTTTCGGGAACCTGCGATTATGACCCTAAGTGGATGAAAGCGGAGCTTGATAAAAACGGGCTTAAATGCGTTTTAACGCATACTTCCGCCGAAAAGCTTTTAGCTGACCCTAAAAAGATTGCTGAGGACCATGATATTCTTGATTGCAGGTGCGTAGGCCTCGGCTGGTTTACGCACGATCAGGAAAGAGAAGTCGATTCCACGGAATATTTCTTTAAGACCTATACTCCGTTTGCCAAGGAGCTAAAAAAATACGGAAAATATTTTATGTATCATAATCACGATCAGGAGTTTAAGAAAATAGATAATGTTGCGGTTATGCAGATTTTAGCTGACAGAATGCCTGCTGACCTTATGGGCTTTACTCTTGATACCTTTTGGGTGCAGGCAGGCGGCGGCGATCCCGCGCTTTGGCTTGAAAAGCTTTCGGGAAGAGTTCCCGTAATCCATTTAAAGGATTATGCTTACGGCAGAAAAATGGCGGTTTTAGGCGAAGGCAATATAAATTTTGACCGCGTTTTTGAAAAAGCCGAGAAATCAAAAACCGAATATATGCTTGTCGAGCAGGACGACTGCAACGGCGAAGACCCGTTTGACTGTCTTAAGCGCAGTTATAAATATTTAAGAGCCAACGGCTTTGAATAAAGGTAGGTAAAAGTAATGTCAGAAAAAATCAAACTCGGAATAATAGGAATAGGCAACATGGGCTCTGCTCATGCTAAAAATGTTATTGAGGGACAGTGCCCCGATTTTGAGCTTGTCGCTGTTGCGGATTTAAAGCCCGAAAGATTAAAATGGGCAAAGGAAAATTTAGGAGAAAATATTCTCCTGTTTGATAACGCAATAGAAATGCTTGACAGCAAAAAAATAGACGCCTGCATAGTAAGCGTTCCGCATTATGACCACCCGAAATACGCAATGGAATGTATGAAGCGCGGAATTCATGTAATGGTTGAAAAGCCTGCCGGCGTTTATACCAAGCAGGTAAAGGAAATGAACGCAGAGGCGAAAAAGCACCCTGAGGTAGTTTTCGGAATGATGTTCAATCAGAGAACAAACTGTATTTACCGCAAAATGCGTGAAATTGTTAAAAGCGGAAAATACGGAAATATCCGCCGCACAAACTGGATAATAACTACTTGGTACCGTCCTCAGGCATATTATGATTCGGGTGACTGGCGCGCGACATGGTCAGGCGAGGGCGGCGGAGTGCTTTTAAATCAGTGCCCCCACCAGCTTGACCTCTGGCAGTGGATCTGCGGAATGCCTAAAAAAGTACAATCAAAGCTCCATTACGGACTTTGGCACGATATCGAGGTTGAGGATGACGTTACAACCTATGTTGAATACGAAAACGGCGCAACGGGCGTTTTCATAACCTCAACAGGTGACGCTCACGGTGTAAACCGCTTTGAGATACAGATGGATAAGGGCAGGATTATTGCGGAAAACGGGAAACTTGAGCTTCTTGAATACGATATGACCGAGCAGGAGTTTTCAAAAACCAATACCGAGCCTTTCGCAACTGTCGGGGCTAAAGTGGTTGATGTTGAAACCGACGGTAAAGATCCTCAGCATGTAGGTGTTTTGAATGCTTGGGGCGGAGCTATTCTTCGCGGCGAGCCGCTTGTTGCGGGCGGCGAAGAGGGCATAAACGGTCTTACTCTTTCAAACGCTATGCACCTTTCTTCTTGGCTTGATAAAGAAATCACTCTTCCTTTTGACGAGGAGCTGTATTATAATGAGCTTATGAAGAGAGTTGCAACCTCAAAAAGAAAAACCAATGTTAAAGAGGTTGTAGCCGATACAAGCGGCTCTTATTCCGGAACAAAGCTATGAACTCAGTCGTAAAGGTCGGAATAATCGGCATAGGGAATATGGGCTCGGCTCATTTTAACTGTATTTATAATTCCGAAATAGACGGGCTTAAGGTCACATCGGTTTGCGATATTGATATCCAAAAGCTTAAAAAGGTAAAAGAAAGCTATACTGATATCGAAACTTTTTCGAATTATAAGGAATTTATGCTTAAATCCGATACCGACGCTGTTATAATCGCCGTTCCGCACCCTCTTCACGCCGAAATTGCCATTGCCGCATTTAAGTCAGGAAAGCATGTGCTTTTAGAAAAGCCGATTGACATTGCCGTTTCAAAAGCCGAGGCGCTATGCAGGGAAGCAAAGAAAAGCAAAAAAATTTTTGCTATTATGTTCAATCAAAGAACAAACGGACTTTTTGCCGAAGCGAGAAGAATAGTCAAAAGCGGAGAATTAGGGGAGCTTAAGCGCTCGGTTTGGATAATCACAAATTGGTACAGGACTCAGAATTATTATGATTCCGGCGCTTGGCGCGCGACTTGGAAGGGTGAGGGCGGCGGAGTGCTTTTAAATCAGGCTCCGCATAATCTTGATATCTGGCAGTGGATCTGCGGAATGCCGAAATCTGTGACAGCGTTTTTAGGCGTAGGTAAGTTCCATAACATTGAGGTTGAGGACGAGGCGGAAATATTCACTGAATATGAAAACGGTGCAACAGGCGTTTTTATAACCTCAACCGGCGACCTTCCTGGGACTAACCGCCTTGAAATTACAGGTACTGAAGGAAAGCTTGTAATCGAAAACGGCATTTTAAAGCATTGGGAACTTAAAGACGATGAAAGAGATATCTGTAAAACGGCAAAAACAGGCTTTATCGAGCCCGATATGAAATACAGCGAGTTTAAAGCCGAAAAAGAAACCGCGCATAAGGGGATTCTGCAGAATTTCTCTAATTCTGTAAGATTTGGGGAAGAGCTTAAATCAAGCGGATATGAGGGCGTAAATGAGCTTATGATATCAAATGCCGCATATCTTTCCCACTACGGCGGAAATAAAAAAATAAAATTACCATTTGAAAATTCTCAGTTTGATAAGCTTTTGAATGAAAAAATCAAGACTTCTTCGTTAAGAAATGTCAGCGCTCCTAAGATGCCGGATAAAAGCTGCCATGACAGATGGCAGATAAAATGGTAAAAAATTTTTTCATTTAAACTGAACTCCCCCGACGGAAATCAAAATTTCCGTCGGGGGAGTTTTTCTATTTCTTCCTTTTCGGGATAAGAAGCTTTACCGCGGTAATACTTTGTTCGCTTGTTATTTCGGTTATTCCGTAATTCTCGCCGAATAAAAGCTTACAGCGAAGATGAATATTTTTAAGCCCTATATGCTTGTGGGGCAAATCGTCATTGCTTTTAAGCGACTCGGTAATTGCCTTGATATCGCCTGCCGATATTTCCTTTCCGTTGTTTGAGACCGATATCAGGATATTCTCATCTATCGGCTGAATAACTATCTTTATCCACTGGTCGCTTCTTCTCGGATGAAATCCGTGGGAGAAAACATTTATGACAATGTTTCAAGAGTAGAATTCGTTCAGATTTCGGACGGCAAGGTTGACATTGCAGATGCTCTTGCGATAAGATATTTCTGCATGACGGGCAATCTGCTTTACCCCGACAGCACCAAAGATGATTATTACGATGATATTCTCTGAGTGAAAAAAATCAACTCCTGTTTCACAAAAAAGTGAAACAGGAGTTTTTTAAATCAAAGCAGTATTTTAATTTTCAGCCGGTTTTTTATCCGATTTTAAGGTATAGCAGATATCAGAAAATCGGACTTTTAAGGGGAACAGCTTTCTGCTTTCTCTTTTAAGATGAAGCAGAAGAACACGGAGAAATGAACGGGTTTTTAAAGCATTAAGCCGGCTTTCGCAAAGCAAACAGAATTTATCTGCTCCGGTAACAGTGAGAATTGCCTTTGCGGCTTTCAGCTGAAATTCCGCGGACTTAACAGGGTCCTTGTCCGAGATTCCCTCGCAGACGCGGGTTCTTATAAGCGGAGCGTCATAAAAATAAAGCCCGTTCATTGCCGCTGCAACACATTCAAGCTCAAAGGCTGTTTTAAGCTCACATTTTGAAAGACGGATATATTTATCCGCAATTTCTTTTCTTACAGCCAGTGTGCCGCAGGGAAATGTATTTGTATTAAAAAGTGCGCTTAAATCCGTTTTAGAAAGTCTTAACTGCCCCGAGCCCGTTTCTCCGAGCCTGTCTGATACCATATCGTTTCCGTCAGTATCAATCATTTCATGCGCGCAGTTTACAGCGACTATATTTTCATTTCCCGCCATAAGACTTGAAATACTTTCGATTTTATCCTCATACCATATATCGTTTTGAGTGCAAAGGAAAATTACATCGCCGCTCGAATTTGAAAGCGCCTTTCGAAAATTCATAGCGTTTCCGAGATTTTCTTTGTTTTTGATAAGCTTCCAAGAGGAAAGCTCGTTTTCTTTGATAAAATCTTCGATTATGTCTGCGGTGCAGTCAGTTGAAGCATCATCTGCAAAAATGATTTCATCAGGCTTTCTTATCTGATTTTTAAGCGAAATCAAAAGCTCGGGTATATTTTCTTCGCCGTTAAAAGAAGTTACGGCTACTGAAATTTTTAACATTTTCAAACCTCCGCATAATTATATCGCATAATTATAAGCAAATTATATCATATTTCGACACGAATTACAAGTGGTGTTTATTGACAAATAAGCCCTGCGGTGGTAAGATTATTATATATCTTTAAAAAGGAAAATACATATGTCTTTAAAACAAATAAAGTTTACAAAAATGCACGGTATAGGCAATGATTATGTTTATATAAACTGCTTTGAAGAAAAGGTTGAGGACCCTAAAAAGCTTGCGGTGCTGATGTCTCCCAGACATTTTTCGGTAGGCTCTGACGGTGTAATTCTCATTTGCCCGTCTGACAGGGCGGACGCAAAAATGCGGATGTTTAATGCCGACGGCAGTGAGGGCAAAATGTGCGGAAACGGCATAAGATGCGTAGGTAAGTATCTTTATGACGAAAAAATCGTTACTAAAGATGTTATAACCGTTGACACATTAAGTGGCATAAAAACGCTGACTGTTACGAAAAAAAACGGCAAGGCTGAGTTAATAGGAGTGGATATGGGAGAGCCTGAATTCAGGACGGAAAAAATCCCTGCTGTATTTGACGGCGACGAAATGGTAAACGAGCCTGTGACCGTCTTAAATAAGACCTATAAAATGACAGCGGTTTCCATGGGCAATCCGCATGCGGTGATTTTCTCCGATAATTTAAAGGATTTGCCGCTTGAAAAAATAGGACCTTATTTTGAAAACTTGGAAATTTTCCCGCTTAGAGTAAATACAGAGTTTGTAAGAGTGATTTCAAAAACAGAGCTTGAGATGAGAGTTTATGAGCGCGGAAGCGGAGAGACATTGGCTTGCGGAACCGGCGCGTGCGCGGCGGTTGCGGCGGCGGTTAAAAACGGAATTTGCGAAAAGGGAAAAGAGATAACAGTCAATCTTCTCGGCGGAAAGCTGTATATTACATATAAAGTTGACGGACATATTTATATGCGCGGAACCGCACAAAAGGTTTATGACGGGGTGTTTTATTATGAGCATTAAAATAAATATAAATGAGAATTACGGCGATTTAAAAAAGAACTATCTTTTTTCTCAGATTGCACAAAGAGTGAGCGCATACAAGGAGCAAAATCCCGATAAAAAAGTCATAAGTCTCGGAATAGGCGATGTAACGCTGCCTCTTGCAAAAACCGTTGTTGATGCGCTTAAGAAAGCCTCTGATGAAATGGGAAATGCCGAGACATTCAGAGGATATCCCGCGGATCACGGATATGATTTTTTAAGAGAAGCGGTTTCCGATTATTATAAAAACAATGCGAAAATAAGCATAAAACCCTCTGAAATTTTTATTTCGGACGGTGCTAAGAGCGACAGCGGAAATATTGTGGATATTTTAGGCGATAATCCCGTTTTAATTCCCGACCCAGTTTATCCTGTTTATTTAGACAGTAATATAATGAGCGGCAGGAAGGTTGAATTTATAAAGGGTACAATGGAAAACGGATTTAAGCCAACTCCAAACGGCCTTAAAGAAAAAAGCTATATAATCTATATTTGCTCACCGAATAACCCAACGGGTGCCGTTTATACCAGAGCCGAGCTTAAGGCTTGGGTCGATTTTGCCCTTAAAACAGGCTCGCTTATAATATTCGACGCGGCTTATGAAGCCTTTATCAAGGGCGATTATCCGCATTCGGTGTATGAGATAGAAAATGCCGATAAATGCGCGGTAGAAATTTGCAGCTTTTCAAAAATGGCCGGATTTACAGGCGTCAGATGTGCTTGGAGCGTTTTTCCCGACGGGCTTACAGTAGGCGATAAAAAGCTTTCCGAGCTTTGGCAGAGGAGGCAGTCGACCAAATTTAACGGTGTGACATACATCGTTCAAAGAGCGGCTCAGGCGGCGCTGAGCAAGGAAGGAATTGCCCAGTGCAGGAAAAATGTTGAGTATTATATTGAAAACGCGAAAATACTGTCAAACCTGCTTTTAAAAAAGGGAATACGGTTTACGGGCGGCGAATGCTCGCCGTATTTATGGCTTGAATGTCCCGATAATATGATGTCTTGGGACTTTTTCGATATGCTGCTTGAAAAGGCACAGATCGTAGGCACCCCGGGGGCAGGTTTCGGACCCGCAGGAGAGGGATACTTCAGGCTTACCTCTTTCGGCTCGCGAGAAAACACCATTGAAGCCGTTAAAAGGCTTGAAAAGCTATTGTGACGGGTTTCGGTCCTGTCAAATGATGAGAAAACCGCTGTTGTGTTAAGCATCAGCGGTTTTTTGACTTAATTCTATGCGGTGGAACATAATTTTATGCGTTTTAAATCTGATAAATAAGTGCTATATTTAAAGCAGATATAAAAAATAGCCGAAAGAGGAAGTTATAATGCTTAAAATAAACAGCGAGAAGTTAGTCGTTTCGGTTAAGCCTTATGGGGAAAATAAAAATTATTCCGATTCGGTTTTCAACTTAAAAATTGCGCCCGAAAATAAAGAAACCTGCATTTCTCTTGCAGAAATCGCTTTAAAAGAGGAAATTCCGCTGCTTACTCTTTCAAGCTACAGGGAATGCTATATGGAAAGTGTTCAGATTATGCCGCAAGCGGCGCAAAAACGCGCGGTTCGGCGCTTTATACTTCCGAAAGCGGCGAAAAACCCGAAAATCTTGCGGAAATTTTCAGATTTGAAGCTGATAACGGCGAACATAACAATGAGGTTCGGATTGCTCGTTATAAGGATTTTGAGTGTGAATTCTTCACAAGAAAGGTTAGACCCGTTCCCGAGGGCGGCGGATTTTTCGAAAATGTCTGGAAAGATTTCAGAGAAAACGGAAATGTTTATTAAATAAAGCTTCTATGCTTTAAACAGTTCACCCCAATGGCAGAGCCATTGGGGTGATTGTTATGCTTTTTGATTTTTAGCGCTTTGGATAAGGCATGTTTTCCGATAGTCCTAAAACAAAATCGGCAGAAACATTATAAAAAGCGCAAAGAGCTTTAATGTGCTCTACTTTAAACTGCCTTTTACCGCTTTCATATAGCTGATACTGCTGTCTTGTAATATTTAATACCTTTGCTATTGTCTAAGTATTTCATTGTATTTTTTCATAAGTTTTAAATTTCTTTTTATCTTTATTCTGCGGAATAAAAATATGTATGCCTATAGGCACTGATATAACCAAACTCTATCGTCAATGTCTACGCCTTGACACTTCCCCTTTCGTCTAAAGGGGAGCTGTCACCGTAAGGTGACTGAGGGGTATTTTCTAGTATCTACCATCTAGCTTCTAATATCTAGTATGTGTGGTATTTTTTAAAATTTAATCCCTATTTTCTGCCCGTATTTAACCTCGGTTTCAATCCCAAGCGAGGAGTTTTTGATTATTTCATCGTTTGCTTTGACGGTGTCCTTTTTTGCAAGCAAAATAATTGTGCTTCCTCCGAAAAGGAACATTCCTTTTTCCTGTCCCCTTGAAAAGGTAGCAATATCATAATTTTTTATTTTCCCGACAAGCATAGCGCCCACCTCTGCCTGAATAACTTTTCCGAAATTATTTGTATCAAGAACTGAGATTTCGCGGCAGTTTTCACAGAAAACAGGTCCGTTTTTCAACGCTATCGGTCTTACGGTATGAAGCAGACCTTTTATATATTTTCTTTTGTTAAGATTTCCCGAATCTATAAAGCAGTAACGGTGGTAATGGTTAACGCAGAGCCTGAAAACAAAGCACATACCGTCTTTGAATTCTTCCGCCAGAGTTTCGTCATTTAAAAAGGACTCAATATCATACTCAGCCTGCTTTACAGGGAAAACGGTTTTAGAATTTATATTGTAAACCGTAAGATAGGCGTCGCAAGGAGAAATAAGGTGAGAGGGAATAATATCGATATCTCGCTCTGTTTCCTTTATTTTCCTTGAAAAGCAGTCGTTAAAGCACTTGAAATCATCGCTGTAAAATTTGCTTAAATCAATATGGTTTTTCCTGACAAATCCTTTTATAAGCGGCTTTGAAAGAGATGATGAAAGAAAAGCGCCTGCAATATTCGAAACTGTTCTTGACGCAAAAGCCTTTAAAAAAATTCTCCCGATACACGTTTTGTAGAGAAAATTTAAAAATTTTCCGTTTTCTTTATTTTCCATTTACTTTGAGCTTAAGATGTAAAACAGAACAAGTAAGATAAATTCCACAAGCCCGATACCAACCATTATAAGAATTCCTTTTAATGTAGGCTTTTTTATAGTAACCCTTGAAACAAACAGATATCCCGTCGCCGCAATCGCAAGAAAATAAAGAGGTGTTATATCAAACGCTCCGGTTATATATCTGCATATAAGAACTGTCGGAAAGATAAGCGCCGCAGACGTTACGGGCAATCCGACATAGTATTTCCTAATATCGGTGTCGGTTTTCTGTCTTTCTTCTTCCGTAACATTAAAATAGGCGAGCCTTATCATTGCCGCAAGGACATAAAATACCAAAAGAGCATAACAAACTGTTTTGACGCCAAAGCCGAGCGCCCCGTATTCTCTTATTATATGATTTAAAATTTTGGAATTTCTCAGTGCCGCAGCTCCGATACATGCAGGCAGAATTCCGAAAGAAATAAGGTCGCATAAGGAATCTATCTGAATGCCGAATTTACATTCGAATTCGCTTCTGTCTTTTTTTGATCTTGCAACCTTACCGTCAAATGCGTCACAAAGACCGCAGACAAGAAGGAAAAACATTCCGATATAAGGATGGCTTCCGTTTGAACTTAAAGTAAGCATAATTCCCGAAGCAGAGGAAATAAGAGAAATATAAGTAAGCAATACTGTGTAATCATAAACACCGATCATGATCTGCTTTCCTCCCGTTTTTTATAAATTGTCTCTTCTGCTTTGTAAAAGAGTTTTTTAAGATTTGCCTTATCAGAAATAAATATGCCGGCTTCACCTATAAGTATCCCTGCGGGGATATCGACAAACAAATGCTGTTTAACAAGCACAGTTGAAGCGAAAACCAAGCAGGAAAAAATCCAGTTAAGAATTTTAACCGGCTTTTTAACACCTTTAAGCCTTGAAACATATCTTGCGCAAACATAGCTTTCAAGACAGTGAAGCGACGGAAAAAGCGTTATAGGCTTGTCAATAAGATAGAGAAATGAGGTGATTTTATCAAAAAAACCGTTTCCTGTTATAACCGCTCTTTCCATATAGGTCGGCAGAATAAAGAAAATTACCGCCGATATAAGCTTTCCTGTTATCTCGCCGGAGAAAAAAGAATAACAGCTGTCCTTACTTGCTTTTGAAATCGCAATAAAGCATATTGTCCACTGCAGGTAAGCCGCAATATAGAATGCAACAAAAGGTGTAAAAAGCGGAATACAGTCGTCAATAAAGGTTTTGACGCTGATTCTTTTAATATCTCCGAGAATAAATGCCGAGCCGTAAAAAGTAAAGGTGTTTGCAATAAGCCATGCAAATACCGGTATAAGCAAATAAAAAGGCAAAAAGCCGAATATCATACGCGAATTATTATTTTTAATTCTGTTTTGAATGGTTTTCAGCCTCCGAGGATAAAAGTAAATATATATTATTATATTACTTTTTTATAAAAAAAACAACATATTTCGCATTATTATAAAAATAAGAAAAAATAATATAGTAAAAGAAAGCAAAATGTGTTAGAATAATAAAAAAAGAAAAGGAGAAAAATATAATGTCGGAAATAATTTTAAATAATGATAATTTTGAAGAAGAGGTTATGAACTGCGATACTCCCGTATTGATTGATTTTTATGCCGATTGGTGCGGACCATGCCTTATGCTTTCTCCGGTTATAGAAGAAATATCCGATGAGTTTGACGGCAAGGTTAAGGTATGCAAGGTAAATGTAGATGAAAACCCCGAACTTACGGCGAAATTCGGAATTGAAAACATTCCCGCGGTTTTTCTGATTAAAAACGGAGAACTTGTCGACAGCTTTGTAGGCTACCGCGAAAAGGAAGCAATAGAGGATTTTCTGTCTCAGTAGCGACGATTAAAAAAGGAAGGTAATTTTAAATGAAAATAGCTTTTTTTGATGCAAAGCCTTATGATATTGAGGCTTTTGAGGAGCCTGCGAAAAAAGCAGGTATTAAGCTTAAATTTTATGAAACCAAACTCAATCCCGACACAGTCAGGCTTGCTTCTAATTGTGACGGCGTATGCGTTTTTGTAAATGATGAGGTAAATGCCGAGGTCATTGACGGGCTAAGCGAACTCGGTGTTAAGATAATAGCCTTAAGGTGTGCGGGCTATAACAATGTAGATATAAAGCATGCTTATAATAAAATCCATGTCGTAAGAGTTCCTGCTTATTCGCCTTATGCCGTTGCCGAACATGCCATGGCAATGCTGCTTACTTCTATCAGAAGAATTCACAAGGCTTATATCAGAACCCGCGACTATAATTTCAGCCTCAACGGGCTTACGGGCTTTGACTTGCACGGAAAGACAGTCGGAGTCGTAGGAACAGGTAAGATAGGAAAGGTATTTATAAATATCTGCAAGGGTTTCGGGATGAATGTTATTTGTTATGATAAGTTTCCGTCCGAAATCGAGGGTGTAAAATATGTTTCCTTAAATGAAATTCTCTCACAGAGCGATATAATTTCTCTTCATTGTCCGCTAACAAAAGAAACGATGCACATGATCGACAGCAATGCTATTGATAAAATGAAAAAGGGCGTTGCAATTATCAATACCTCGCGAGGAGCTTTGATTGACGCTGAGGCTCTTCTTGAGGGAATTAAATCAAGGAAGATAGGCGCCGCCTGCCTCGATGTTTATGAAGAGGAGTCCGATATTTTCTTTGAGGACAGGTCGGGTCATATTATTGACGATGATGTTCTCGCAAGACTTATTTCAATGCCGAATGTTATCGTTACCTCGCATCAGGCATTTTTAACCCGCGAGGCGCTTTCAAATATCGCCCAGACCACGGTTGATAACCTTATTGAGCTTGAGAAAAACGGTTCCGCTCAAAATGAGCTTTGCTACCGCTGCGGTAAGGTTGATGACTGCAAAAAGAAATGCGGCGAAAAATGCTTTTAAAACTGATTTAAAATTAAAAACACTTCCCTGAAACCAACAGGGAAGTGACAGTCTGTTAATAGATTGTAAATCAACTTGTATTGCGGCGTTTGCGCCGCATTTTGTTTTTTTCGGCGACAGGTGCGGCGAAAAAACACATTGCAAGCGAAAAACCGCTGAAATCAGCGGTTTTTCAAGAACACAGGGGTGGTATTGGCGGGGATAGAGTGTAGTCCGAAAATCCCTGATTTTCGAGCGAACGGCATCCCCGTCCAAGAGCGTGTCGATTTTTTTGACACGCTCAAACACTTCCCTGAAACCAACAGGGAAGTGTTTTGTTATAATATAATCAATGAAAATTCGCGGGGTTTAAGGGTAAGAGTTTTTCCGTTTAAACTCTTACCGAGGTGTGATTTCGATTTTTTGTATTCCTCGGGAACATCTACGGACATTTCATTTTCAGAGCAGTTGATAACCGTGAGCGCTTTTGCAGATTTACTTTTTCTTTCAAAGCCGAAAACACCCTGCGGCAGCTGCCACGGAACATATTCTCCGCCGCAAAAAGCTTTGCAGGAAGTTCTTAATTTCCCCAATTTTTTATAAAAATCGGTTATTTCCTTATCTTCCTTTCCCCAAGGGAAATATCCTCTGCAAAACGGGTCAAAGCCGCCGGTCATTCCTGCCTCGTCGCCGTAGTAAACCGAGGGGACCCCGGGCAAAGTAAACTGCAGAAGAAGAGCTTTAAAAAGCCTTTCTTTTGCAAATTTATATTCTTCCTCGCTTAACTTCATCTGAGATTGCTTTGCTCTGTCTCCGAAATTATCGTTATTTTTAGAAAGCCTTGTTAAAATCCTCGCGGTGTCATGTGTGCCGATATGATTCATCATAAGATGTATGCTTTTTTCGGGATAGTTTTCAAGGATTTCGAAAACAGTCTCCTTTAAAGCGTCGGAATTACCTGTTCTTACAAAATCTATTATTGCGTTTGCAAAAGGATAATTCATAACCGAATCAAGCTGATTTCCGCGCAGGAACCGCCGTCTGGAGCCATAGCTGATTTTATTTGAAGCGTCCTCCCATACCTCGCCTAAAAGATATGATTTTTTATTTGCCGATTTAACGGCTTTTCTTATGTTATCAAGGAAATTATCGGGAAGCTCGTCTGCGACATCAAGCCGCCAGCCGTCGGCTCCGAGCGACTGCCAGTATTTTAAAACTCCGTTTTCGCCGGTTATAAAATCCGTGAAGGACGGCGAATTCTCGTTTGTCTCCGGAAGCGTTTTGACACCCCACCATGCCGAATAACCGTCAGGATAGGAATTAAACTTATACCACTGTCTGTACGGCGAATTATAATCATTATAAGCCCCGCCGTTTCCGTAACGCTTATTTCGGTTAAAATAAATGCTGTCGTCACCGGTGTGGGAAAAAACACCGTCAAGTATAATTCTTATTCCTTTTTTATGGGCGGCATTGCACAGCGATTTGAAATCCTCTTTATTTCCGAGCAACGGATCGATTTTTAAATAGTCTGCGGTGTTGTACCGATGATTTGAATGGGCTTCAAAAATCGGATTTAAATAGATACAGGTAATATTTAAGCTTTTAAGGTAGTCGAGTTTTTTTTCTATACCCTTAAGATCGCCGCAATAATAATCGTTTCCGAGAGAATTCGGATAGGTATCCTGTCTGTAAGCAGGAGTCTGACTCTTATCACTTACAATAAACCTGTCACTCGGAACATTTTTCTTTTCTTCGCCGGAGAAATTAAATCTGTCCGGAAAAATCTGATAAATTATTCCGCCGCTTAGCCAGTCGGGAGAGCATTTATCGTCCTCATAAACCGTTAACTGCCAAAATCTCGGCTTCCTTCGGCAAACAATTCCGCGCCCCTCTTTTTCTCTTGTTACAAAAAAGTCGCCGAAATCGCTTGTGTATTTAAAGGCATAAAAATAAAGCCCTTCTCCTAAATTAAGGGTGGTTTCATAAAATCTGTATTCTTCGAGATAATCGTCGGTTGCAAGCAAAGGTATGTAATTTTCGCTGCCGGTTTTATCGTCCTTTAAAATCAGATAAGCCTGCCTGCATTTTGCGTCGTTATGCAGCAAAAGCCTTAGCCGCAGGTCTTTTCCTGCGGCTAAGGCGCCCTTTACGGATTTATATATTTCTAAGCATGAGTTAAAAGGGTAATAATTCATTTTATCACTTTACGGGCTTGATATGCCAGATATTTTCGGCATACTCCTTAATTGAGCGGTCTGCCGAGAAAATACCGGAGCTTGCTATATTCATAAGCGACATTTTATTCCATTTGAGCTTATCCTTATAAAGCTCGGATGCTTTATCCTGCGCACTGCAGTAATCGGCAAAGTCTCCGAGAGCCATATAGGTGTCGACATTTTTAAGGGTGTTGTAGATATTATCGAAGTTCTTCCCGTCAATACCCTTTCCGATGAAATCAAGTGCATGGCGGAGCTCGGGATTGTTGTTATAATACATCTGAGGATTATATCCGCGTTTTTGCAGATTTAAAACCTCGGGTGTGCGCATACCGAAAATTATAATGTTGTCATCGCCTACCGCCTGATGAATTTCAACATTTGCGCCGTCCTCGGTTCCTAATGTTATTGCGCCGTTCAGCATAAATTTCATATTGCTCGTTCCGCTCGCCTCGGTTGAAGCAAGAGAAATCTGTTCGCTGATCTCTGCGGCAGGAATCATAAGTTCCGCGAGTGTTACTCGGTAATCCTCAAGGAATACGACCTTCATTTTGTTCTTAACGGCAGGATCGTTATCAATAACCTTTGAAAGCTTATAGATCATCTGAATGATTTCTTTGGCAAACAAATAACCCGATGCCGCCTTTGCGCCGAAGATATAGGTTTTCGGGGTGAACGGAGCATTAGGATTATCCTTGATAAAGAGATAATCCCTGATAATATGAAGCGCATTCATGTGCTGGCGCTTATATTCGTGAAGTCGTTTTACCTGCATATCCACAATCGAATGCGGGTCAATATCAATCGAATAGTTCGATTTGATATAATTTGAAAGTCTTACCTTATTTTTATATTTTATATCGGAAAGCTTGTTTAACACCGTTTCATCATCAAGATAATCCTTAAGCTTAGAAAGCTTTGAGGCATCGGCGATAAACCCGTCGCCTATAAGCTCTGTGATAAGCTTTGAAAGCTCTGGATTTGCCTGACAGAGCCATCTGCGGTGTGCGATACCGTTTGTAACATTGGTGAATTTTTCGGGGGTAAGCTTATAATAATCGTTGAAAAGCTCATTTTTGATAATATCGCTGTGAAGCTTTGAAACTCCGTTTACGGTATGGCAGGTCGCAACGCAGAGGTTAGCCATTCTTATAACGCCGTTTTGAATTATTGCGACTCTTTCCGCAAGCGCGAAGTCGCCGGTGAGATTTACAATATGCTCACGGTATCTGCGGTCAATTTCTTTTACTATCTGATAAATTCTCGGAAGTCTTTCCTTAAAAAGGCTTTCCTGCCAGCACTCAAGAGCTTCGCTCATTATAGTGTGGTTTGTATAAGCCATGGTCTTAGTTACGATATCCCATGATTTTTCCCATGAATAACCGCACTCGTCAAGCAAAAGCCTCATAAGCTCGGGAATTGCAAGGGTGGGGTGGGTATCGTTAATATGAATGGCAATCTTTTCCGGAAGATTTTCAAGCGTGTTGTATTTTCTTGTGTGGCGCCTTAAAATATCCTGAATTGAAGCGGAAACTAAGAAATACTGCTGTCTTAAGCGGAGAGATTTACCCTCGATATGGTTATCCTCAGGATAAAGAACTTTAGAAATCGCCTCTGTCATTGCGCGCTTTTCAAGCGCTCTTACATAGTCGCCCTGATTGAAAGCGCTCATGTTGAAATCTTCGCATTCAGCGCTCCAAAGTCTTAAAACGCTGACCGTCTTGCCGTCCTTGCCTGCAACCTTTAAATCATAGGGCATTGCGCGGACGTTTGTATAATCCTTATGCTCAACATGATGGAACTCTCCGTCCCACCATTCGTTTATATAACCGTCAAAATGAACGTCGACTGCCGAAGACGGCCGCTGCTCAAGCCATACTCCGCCGCCCGGGAGCCAGAAGTCTGGCATTTCGGTCTGCCATCCGTCAACAAGCTTCTGCCTGAAAATCCCCAGCTCATAACGGATGCAATATCCCATAGCATTGTATCCGCCGGTTGCGAGCGCGTCCAAAAAGCATGCGGCAAGTCTGCCTAATCCGCCGTTTCCGAGACCGGCATCGGGTTCAAAATCATAAAGCTTTTCAAGCTTGACATTGTACTTTTTAAGAGCCTGAGCCATAGCGTTTGTAAGCTCAAGGTTGAAAAGATTGTTTTTAAGCGATCTTCCCATGAGGAATTCCATGCTAAGATAATATACGGTTTTTGCTCCCTGTTCGTCAACCTTCTTTTTAAAAGCAGCTTTTCTGTCACTCATTATGTCGAGCAGGACAAGAACGCATGCCTTATAAAAGATGTCGTCCGAAGCCTGATCGGGGGTTACTCCGAAATTGTGTGAAAGCTTAATTTCAAGCATTTCGGAAAGTTTTGCAGCTGTGTAATTAGTCATATATCCATCTCCAAATCAAGATTATATTTCTTATATATTGTTTACTTTATTATAATACATTATTCCGTGTATTTTTGCAAGTGCTTATTATAATGGAATTTATTTAAGTTTTTAGATAATTTTAACAAATTAAAATTCTTTCAAATCTTTTTTTGAAAAATTATTATGCAAATTAAACCAATATATACTGAATCTTAAAAACGGTTGAAGATTTTTTAAATTATGATATAATTATTTCAGGCTTTTAAAAAGAGGCGACTCGTATGCAGAATTCAAAAAATTTTTTAAACGGAATAAAGGACGGGCTTCCCGTATGTATCGGATATCTTGCGGTAGCCTTTGCATTCGGAATTTCGGCGGTCTCTCAGGGGCTTACGGGCCTTCAGGCAACTCTGATTTCAATAACAAATGTTACCTCCGCCGGTCAGCTTGCCGCCGTGCCGATTATTCTTTCAAACGGAGCATTTTATGAACTGGCTTTAAGTCAGTTTATAATAAATTTAAGATATGCCCTTATGTCGGTTTCGCTCTCTCAGAGATTTGATAAATCTGTTAAGACCTTGGACAGGTTTGTTTTTTCGTTTGTCAATACAGATGAGGTGTTCGCTATCGGCGCCTCAAATCCCGAGCTTTTGAACAGAAAATATATGTATGGTCTTATTCTCACTCCATATCTCGGCTGGGGTATAGGAACGATTATAGGGGCTGTCGCAGGAAGTGTATTGCCTCAGGTTATTATAAATGCGCTTAATCTTGCGATTTACGGAATGTTTATCGCTATTGTTGTTCCTGCGGCTCACGGAAATAGAAATGTTCTTTTCTGTGTTGCGATTTCTGTTTTATTAAGCTGCTGCTTTAAATATATTCCGTTTCTGGTTAAGGTCCAAAGCGGCTTTGCAATAATTATATGCGCTCTTGCCGCCTCCTGTATTATGGCGGCTGTCGCACCGACGGGGGAAGAAACCGCAAAATGAATTACAGTAAATTTTTTATTTATCTTTTGGTTATGGCAGGAGTAACATATCTTGTAAGAATGCTGCCTATGGTTTTGCTTAAAAAGAAAATAACTGATAAATACCTGCTTTCGGTTCTTTTTTATATGCCCTATGCAGTCCTTTCCTGTATGACAGTTCCGGGATTTTTATATGCTACAGGTAATATTTGGTCTGCTGTTTGCGGATTTATCGCGGCATTTATTTTAGGCTGGAAAAAATCAAGCCTTATAGTTGTCGCGGCAGGTGCAAGTGCAGGAGCATTAGTGTGTGAACTTGTTATAAAGTGTATTATAAAATAAGTTAAAATAATTGTTATACAGCTTTAAAAACCGCATAAATAAAGGAAAACCGTCTGTTTTTTAAAACGGACGGTTTTTAAAGTCTGAATTATTTATTTTCTGTAAAGCTCTTTTGCCATGAGGTCGAGCTGAATTAAATTTTCATCATCTAAAGCTGAAAGAATTTTTACATCGCTGTCTGTAAAACTGATATTTTTGCACTTTTCAAATTTTTCGCGCATAAGCTTTGCGGCTACGGGAACCCAAGAGCCGTTTTCAATAAATGCAACCGTTCTGTTCTGATAGTTTCTTTCAGTCAGCCCGTCAATAAGTTGTTTCATAAATGGAAACAGGTCTGCATTATAAGTCGGGCAGGCAAGAACAAGCTTGTTATATCTGAAACAGTCTTCTATTGCTTCTGCCATATCGCATCTTGCAAGATCATTAAGCGCCACCTTCGGACAGCCGTATTCTTTTAACTTTTCTGTAAGAATTTCTGCGGCATGCTTTGTGTTGCCGTAAACCGAACAATAGCAAATACAAACTCCGTCGCTTTCCGGTTCATAAGTAGACCATGTATTGTAAAGTCCTGTGTAATAGTTTAAATTTTCGGTTAAAACAGGTCCGTGGAGAGGGCAGATTTTTTCAATATTAAGAGCCGCGGCTTTTTTGAGCAGGGTTTGCATTTGAGCACCGTATTTTCCGACAATTCCGAAATAATATCTTCTTGCTTCGCATGCCCAGTCCTCATCGGTATCGTAAGCCCCGAATTTGCCGAAACCGTCGGCTGAGAATAAAACCTTTTCCAAACTTTCGTATGTTACCATAACCTCCGGCCAATGCACCATCGGAGCAAATATAAAGTTAAGTGTATGCGAACCTAAGTTTAAAGCCTCGCCGTCCTTAACTATTATTGTTTTTTCGGTTAAATCGACACCGAAAAAGTTTTTAATCATAGTCAGCGATTTAGAGTTTGTCACTACCTTGCTTTTTGGATATTCATTTAAGAAATTCATAATGTTTGCCGAGTGGTCGGGCTCCATGTGTGATATTACCAAAAAGTCGGGATTTCGGCCGTTTAATGCGGTTTTCAGATTGTTTAACCATTCGTTTTTATATTCTGCTTCAACAGTATCCATAACAGCGATTTTATCATCTATTATAACATAAGAATTGTATGCCATTCCGTTTGGTACTGTATACTGCCCCTCGAATAAATCGATTTTCCTGTCGTTTACACCTATGTATCTGATGCTGTCCGAAATATTCATATTCATTTTTTATTACCTCCGGTTTATTTTTCTTTAAGTATACACTCAAATTGTTAAAAAATCAATAATAATTACTGATTTTTTAAAATAAAAACTAAATTTTATTCTTAAATTAAAAAAGTTGCTCTTTACGGATAAAGTATTAAATGTTATTATAGTTTGAAAGAAAGGGGGCGGAAGAATGAATAAATTCGAAGAAATTAAAAACACGCTCGCTCCGTTTGAGTGGGGAAAGAACAAATTCGGAGCAGTAAACTGTATCGGTACCGGCAATACATTTTATCCTTACAGCTTCACAAGGGAGAATTCTAAATCCCTGCTATTTGTGTATACGGTATCGGGCAAGGGATTTCTTGAATATAAAGGCAATTATAATATTTTAGAAGAGGGCGATGTCTTTTTTATAGATTGCAGGGAATTTCAGAAATACGGGGCATATTCGGACAAATGGGATTTTCTTTACACCCATCTGAATATCTGTGATGTCGTTATGCCTTATTATCTTTTGCTCACGGAAAACGGAAGAAGAACGGTATTTCATTATCCGTCCTTTGAAAAAGAGGTTTTTTTAAGACTCAAAGGCTATATTTTCGACGCAAGCCTCGATTCTATGGCAAAAGCGTCGGTTTGTATCGTTAAATTCATTTTAAATCTTCTGCTTTTAAATAAGCCCGCTATCCCTGACAATATAAAAAGAACCGCAGGGTATATTAGAGAACACTGCGGCGAAAGTATAAATGTTGAAAGGCTCGCTCAAAAAGCGAATTTGAGCAAATATTATTTTATAAGGTGCTTTAAAAGGTATTACGGCTCAACTCCGCATGAATATACGGTTCTTTGCAGACTTGAGAATGCGAAGAATTTGCTCGTAAATTCCGATACCGGAATTGAAGAGATAGCCGAAATCTGCGGATTTTCTTCCGCCTCAGCTTTTTCGGTAAGCTTTAAAAACTCGGTAGGCTTAAGCCCTACCGAGTTCAGGAAACAATTTAAAATGCTTTGATTTCGTAATTTTTCATCGGAATTTTACCCGTCAGTTCGCTTTCTCCGTAAATCGAGCTGACGGCTTCTTCTAAGCATTTCTCAAACGGATAAGTGTGAATGGCGGTATGAGCAAGCGGAAAATATTCCGTAAGGTAATGCGGTGTTCCGATTGCCATGACGATTGTTTTATCTTCATCAAAGCGCTGAGCGGAATGAAGATTAACGAGCTCTCTTGAATACATCGGGAGAGCGGAGCTTGAAAAGGCGCAGTAAACGATTAAGTCATAATCCCTGTCGATTTCTCCGGCTTCAAAGTCCTCAAGATAAACATCCCATGACCTCTTTAAATCAACCTCTGCGCCGTGTTTTTTAAATTCTTCGGCTAAGAAATCGGCAAGAGCGTCCGCGCGGTCTCTTGTGTCTAAAAAGCATTCAACAGAGGTTACAATTCTAACCTTTTTAATCTTTTCTTTTTTAACGGGGATAAGATTAAGCGTGTTTTTGTAAAGCGTTCCGCTTTTCTTTGCAAGAGTATCCTTTAAGCCGACAGCAAAGGCAATTGACGCCTCATAGCTTTTCGGCTCTGCCTTAATGCCGCATATTTTCTCTTTGAAAGTCTGGATTCTTAAAATTGCGTCATCAAGGCGGGACATCGGAATTTCGCCGCTTTCAAGCGCTTTTTCGATTAGCGTTGCCGTTTCCTCTCTCGGCCAGAGCATCATATCAAGACCTGCTCTGAAGGCTTCAACCTCTGCTTCTCTTCTGCAGAATTTGTATCTTACAAAGCCGCCCATATCCATGGCGTCCGTTATGGCGACTCCCTTAAAGCCTAATTCTTCCTTTAAAAGCTTCATTGCGTCAGCGGAAAGAGACGCCGGCGGATAAACTCCGTTTTCTGAGTCGTTCTGAAAAGCCGGTACGCAGATGTGGCCTACCATTACAGCCGACATTCCTGCCTCAAATGCCGCTTTATAAACCTTGCCGTAGGTATTAAGCCAAGCTTCTTTTGAAAGATTGTTTTTAGAGCATACAATATGCTGATTTCTCGCGTCACAGCCGTCTCCCGGGAAATGCTTACCTGTCGTCATAACGCCGTTTTCCTGAAAGCCTTTGATTTCCTCTGTAAGCAGACCGCACATATATTCAGGGTCGTTTGAAATGCTCCTTGTGCGTACAATTTCGTTAAACTTATTAAATACCATATCGCAGACGGGAGCAAACGCCCAGTTTACTCCGACGGTTTTGCACTGAACAGCTATGGCTTTTCCGTAATCATAAGCAAGCTTTTTATCGCCTGCCGAGCCTATAGCCATCGGAGGGGGCAAAGCGACATAATCGTTTGAGAGAAATCCGGTTGCCTGCTCGGCGTCCGAAGCGACAAGCAGAGGAATTTTTGAATATTTTTGATATTCCGCAATTATTTCGGCAAATTTTTTTCTGTCTATGGATTTATCGTCTCTTAATTCGTTGCAGATAAAAATTCCTCCGACAGGATATTTCTCCATGAAATTTTTAATCGAACCGTACTGTTTTATATGCTTTTTCGGGTTTGCCTTGACGACCATCATCTGGCAGACCTTTTCGTGAAGACTCAGGCTGTTAAGATTCATAACAATCTTCCTTTTCAGATATAATTTGTTTTTATAATAACATTTAATTTTAAAATGTATAACATATATAATTGCTTAAGATTTTATAAAAATTGCTCTTTTTTGTAAATATGTTTGTATTTGTATTTTTTATATGATAAAATCGTCATGAAAATCAGAAATATTTTTTAACGGGAGGCACTTATGGCAGAGATTATTGAAAACGGAATTCATTCGATGAGTGAAGAAACAGGATATATTGTTCCCGATGATGAAGCTGTAAAGCAAAAGCTTGAATGGTTTAAGGATCAGAAATTAGGGCTTATGATGCACTGGGCGCCTGCAAGTCAGCTCGGAATCGTCGAGTCATGGTCGGTTTGTGAAAAAGCGCCGTGGGATAATGAAAAATATAATGATTGGGCGCAAAAGGAAATAAACTGGATAAAGGACCTTGATAAATTCCGCAAGGACCTTAAAGAAACGAATAAAACCTTTAATCCGATAAAGTTTTCGCCCGAGCGCTGGGCAAAACTTGCAAAGGAATGCGGTTTTAAATATCTTCTTTTTACCACAAAGCACCATGACGGCTTTTGCATGTACGATTCTAAGTATTCCGATTATAAGATTACCTCGCCCGATTGCCCTTTTCATAAGAATGAAAATGCCGATATCGTAAAATCGCTTTACAATGCTTTTAGGAACGAGGGCCTCGGAATTTCGGTTTATTTTTCAAAGCCTGATTGGAACTGCGATTATTATTGGAGTCCGAAATTTAAAAATGAGTATTCCTGCAATGCAAATTATGACCCTTTAAAAGAGCCTGAGTTATGGGAGAAATTTGTTGGCTATACCCATAATCAGATAAAGGAGCTTACTACTGATTACGGCAAGGTAGATGTTTTATGGCTTGACGGCGGCTGTGTTTCTCCGAAAATAAATCATCAGAACATTCATCTTGAAAGGCTTATTCCCAAAATCAGAAGTACAACTCAAAAGGGTCTTATAGTTGCAGACAGAACGGTGGGCGGCGAATATGAGAATATCTTAACTCCCGAACAAACTGTACCCGAAAAACCGATAAATGCGCCTTGGGAATCCTGTATTACAGTGGGAGATGATTTTTCTTATCATTATGACTGCAATCTTCACCTTAAAAGTCCCGCGCAAATAATCCATACTTTTCTGGATATAGTTTGCAAAGGCGGAAATCTCGCCCTTAATATTACCCCTCAGCCGGACGGCGAGCTGCCCGAGGGTATGCTGAATATTCTAAATGAATTCGGACTTTGGCTTAAAATAAACGGCGAGGGGATTTTCGGCTCAAGACCCTGCTATCCGTACAGCTTCAGAGATGTTAAATACACTGAAAAAGACGGTGCAATCTATGCCTTTGCGGTTTATAAAAAGAATTATCATCCTTTAAGACAGGTGGTATTAAAAACCGACAGAAAGCTTAAGGAGGTAATTTCTCTTCGAACCAAAGAAAAGCTTGATTTTAAGCAGGACGGCGAGTTTGTAATCGTTGACACTTCCGATCTTCCGCTGTATAATATGAAATACGCTGAGGGCTTTAAGCTTATATAAAATTTTAAAGGGGAAATAATATGTCAGGCTTATGCGGTGCGGACTGCTCAAAATGTCCGACAAAAGAAGCATGCAAGGGCTGCGGAAATTCCTGCGGAAGTCCGTTCGGAGGCAAATGCCTTGTAAAGGATTATATTAAAAAAGGCGGTAAAGATAATTATTCTGCCTTTAAGCAAAAGCTTCTTGATGAAATAAACGCTCTTCTTGAATTTGAGGGAATCCCGAAGGCTCGGGAGCTTTTTGAGCTGAGAGGCGAATATGTCAATCTCGCTTATCCTTTGCCCAATTCAAAAAAATGTGCGTTTTTAAACGATAATGATATTTATCTGGGCACTCAGATAGAATTCGGCGAAATGGGGACTTGCTGCGGTGTAGTCGCAGGGCTCGGATTTATTCTTGTCTGCAGCTATGGGCTCGACGGCAGCGACCCTGAAATAATGATTTATAAAAGAAGATAATTTTGTCTTGACTTTTTGCCTGATTTATTATATAATCATTAAGCGCTTTTGAAAGCGCTGAAATAGGGGTATAGCTCAGTTGGTAGAGCATCGGTCTCCAAAACCGAGTGCCGAGGGTTCAAGTCCTTCTGCCCCTGCCAAAACAGCAAGCACCGCTTTTGCGGTGTTTGCTGTTTTTTGTATGTGCAAAAAATGAAAACGAGGCACTCGGAGAGTGTCGAGGGGTGCGGGTCTCCTGCGGAGACCTCTGCATACAAAGTATGCAGAAGCACCGACCGAGCCGGCAGGCGAGACCAAGTCCTTCTGCCCCTGCCAGACCTGTGCGACTATAAAGCACAAAAGCGAAAAACCCTTGAGAAATCAAGGGTTTTTCGCTATTTCGTAGGATAACCACTGGCTCTGCCGGCGGGAGAAAAGCTTTAGCTATGGACTGAATAAAGACTCCTTGATATATTTGAAGTTGAGGTTCGCCAACCCAACAAAAATATATCAAGGAGGTCCTAACCATGAAAGAGAAGGACATAAATAGTTTAGAACATACTAAGTGGAGATGTCAATACCATTTTGTATTTGCACCAAAATATCGTAGACAGGCAATATAGAGATAAAAACCGACATAGGAAAAATCTTGAGAAAATTATGCAAACAAAAAGGTGTAAATATAATAGAAGCCGAAGCGTGTCCTGACCATATTTATATGATTATAGAAATTCCGCCTAAATACAGCGTAGCACAAATAATGGGATTCCTAAAAGGTAAGAGCAGTCTTATGATTTTCAACAGACACGCAAATTTGAAGTATAAATATGGGAATCGTCATTTTTGGGCAAGAGGATATTATGTGGATACCGTGGGGCGCAATAAAAAACAAATAGCGGAATACTAAGGAAGCAATTGCAAGAAGATGAAATGGCAGACCAGATGAGCATTCAAGAATATATATACCCGTTTACAGGTTGCAAGACAAAGTAGGCTAAATAAAACACCCCTTTAGTGGTTGCCCGAAGAAGTAATGCGGTTGGCAGAACCTTTCGGAGTCCCTTTAGGGGTCCTGTAAAATGCTCTTATAGGACTTATTCAATCCAAAATGAAAAGCTCATACGCAAAATAAGGAAAGAGGGGATTTTCAATGAAATTATCATCTGCCGTAAGCGCAAAATTGCTTAAGAAACTCAAATCTGAATTCGATGCACTTAAATCAAAGGAAAGCATTTCAAGCACTTTCTTAGCAAGTGTCGGAGAAAATCCGTAATCGGTTAGGCCGAAATACGATTATAAGGAAATAAAATTCGAGCTTGACTGATTAGCACTTAAGATCCGAAAATTAAAAAATGCTATCAATCTTTTCAACACGACAACTGTTATTCCCGAATACAACATCACGATTATACTAAATATACAAAAGACGACAAAGGTGAGGACTTTTACATGATTGATTTCAAAGACGCCGGCATAAAGCCGATTTCTGGGTTGGAAATTGAGCTTCGTAACATGACTGGCGTAGACTGGAGCAACTACGTGCGGCATGTCGTAAAAGCAGATGACCTTTTTGTTCAATATAGCTGCGAACCGACAGAAGAAGTGATTGAATGTATTAACACGATGACGCCTAATGTGATTTATTATTCTGTATATCTGAAACAGGAAAATATTATGGTTGGATATGTAGGAGTCACACCGGAAACGAACAATTTGGAATTTTATGTTTTTCAGTAATTCAGAAAAATGGGTATCGGCACAGATGCGGTCAATTTGCTGATTTGGTTATGGTTTTCCGGTCAGATTACAGGAGGCAAAGAGGCAAAAATTGAGTCAGAAACACTTTCGCAAAACTGCGCATCTGTTCAGCTGCTTAAAAAGCTTGGATTTAAAAAAGAGTCTGTAGGACTAAGAATGATACTTTCGGAAGATACAAGTTATCAAACAATTAGCCTATACTCATATGTTTTAAAAAGTGATGTTGCTTGCGAAACGCAATGCACCAAATAGCGTACATTACGTTTGATATAATCTTATCATAAAAGAAAAGTGGAGGATTTAATATGAACGCATTTGATAAAGTGATTGGCTATGAGACGATCAAAAACGAGCTGCTGCAGATCTGCGACATGATTCACAACAGAGAAGTCTACGAGGAAATGGGAGCCAAGCTGCCTCAGGGAATTTTGCTGTACGGCGATCCGGGACTCGGTAAAACCCTTATTGCGAAGTGCTTTATAGAAGAAAGCGGTCTTAAATCTTATGTTGTTCGGAGAAATAAGGGCAACGACGACTTTATCGGTGATATTACAGCTGCTTTCCAAAAGGCACGGGAAACCGCCCCCAGCATTGTCTTTCTTGATGACATGGATAAGTTCGCCAACGAGGACAGCAACCATCGCGATGCGGAAGAATATGTGGCGGTTCAGTCCGGTATTGATGAGGTAAAGAACTGTAATGTGTTCGTTCTTGCAACTGCAAATGAGATGCGGAAGCTGCCGAACTCCCTTGTGTGGTCAGGCCGTTTTGACCGAAAAATTGAGGTTCAGTGCCCTACCGCTAAAGACGCCGATGAAATCATTAAACACTATCTCTCGGACAAAAAGGTTGCCGAAAGCGTTGACATGGACGACCTTTCGAAGATGATCAGCTACAGCTCCTGTGCCGAGCTTGAGACTATTCTGAATGAAGCCGCAATCAGTGCTGCTCGCGCAAGAAAGAGCAGTATTGAAATGGATGATTTTGCAAAATCCGTTCTGCGGATGCAATATAACTCACCGGATAATTTTGCAAAAATATCCACAGAAGACATGAAGAAAACAGCACTCCATGAAGCGGGACATCTTGATGTGTCCGAGGTTCTTTGCCCGGGGAGTGTAGGACTTGCCTCTCTCCGTTCTACCGGCAGAGACTCCACCGGCGGCTTTATTTACCGATGCAGGGAGCTTTCCAGAAGACCGTATTACGTCCTTGTATCTCTTGCGGGAAAGGCGGCTGTTGAGCTTTATTATTCCGATACCGTCGCGAGCGGCTGTACAGCCGATATAAATCGCGCTTTCAACTGCATTAGAGATGGCATTTCGGAGAACGCAACTCTCGGCTTCGGAATGATTGATGTGGCTACAAAAAGGTTTTCGGATACCTCAGAGAATATGAATTCCAGAAACGAAGCCGTCACCCATGCAGAGCTTGAACGCTATATGCTGAAAGCAAGGGATATACTTCTTAAAAACAGGGATTTTCTCGAAAAGACTGTCGCCGCACTAATTGAGAAGGAAACGTTGCTTCATTCCGATGTTAAAAAAATCAGAGAAAGTACCGTTATCACTGAGGTGGCCGTATAAGGCAACCTCAGTAATTAGGATATAGCAAAGCAATGCGCTGAAATTGATGTGTTGCTTTGCCATGGTAATATGACTGCAAACCATTTAATAAAACAGGGAGCAATGAAACATGAAAATTGAAGTTCAGTATTATCCGCTTGAAAACTGCAGCGGAAATTTATGTAAAATTATTGTAGAAACAACCGATTACGAATCGGCAGCACAAATAGTTATGAACATGTTTAATATTCCGCGCAGTAACATTTATTCGGTAAATTCCTATATAGGGTGATTTTATATGTTATCTGAAACTATGAAATTAGAAGAAAAAATCATCAGCATTTGTAAAAATGATAAAACATTTTTAAAGAAAGGTTCAACATTCGATAAAATTACTGTTTTAAAATCAGGATTTTATGGCTCTATGCTGTGTGGTCCGGTTACTTTTTTAGGACATACAGACAGTTATGAAATGCTTTTCAGCAGCGGTAACGGCAGATATTATTTTACAGTGCGTGACGGTTGGGGTGTTGAGGATAATTGCTTATACGCTTTGTCTATCGGCGCAATCAAGCGTGACTTCAAAAAGCCTGTTAGTATTGAGGAAATTGAACACGAAATAAATAACCCTGAAGAGCCAAAAAGCACTTATTCAGCACTCTCAATAAAAATGAAATTAAAAGACGATATACAAATATTTAAGGTGTTGAAAAGCAAGCCGTAAAATAGTATAATAAAGGAGCAAAAATGAGAGTTTCATATGATTTAAATTTTAAAAAATTTTTAGATTTATGGAGCAAGGCTGAAAAAGGAAAAGACAAAAAAGCGCAGTATAAGCTTGGTTCATTGTATTTTAAAAGTAAGCATCCCGATGCTGCGGCAAACGCTTTTCAACTTTTTAAAAAATCTGCAAAGCAGGGTTTTACCGATTCATCGTATATGCTGGCACGTTGCTATCACGAGGGCGTGGGAATACGTAAAAATTACCAACGTGCTATAAAATGGTATATTGAAACAGATTCTCTTATTACATACGATATTTGGAAAAACCCAAGTAAAACTGACAAAGAAGAAAGCAAGCTCTTTCAAAAATATCTTGATGACGATGAATTTGCAAATAAAATTGATGAGAAATTAGATGTCAGGGAAGAACAGATGAACATTGATAATATTATCAACACTGCCCTAAGCGGCAGCTCTGATGCACAAAACCGATTGGGTTATTACTATTATAACGGCAATGAATTTGAAAAGGACATACAAGAGGCAATTTTTTGGTATGAAAAAGCGGCAGCACAAGGCAATGATGCCGCTATGGAAAGACTTGCAGAGCATTACAATAAAACAGGTCAATATAAAGAATCAGCCGAATGGTACAGAAGATATACCGAAGAACGAATCAAATGGCGCAACGAGCGTCTTAATTGGTAAAATCAAAACGAAAGGTGTTATGACTTATGGATCTATCAAAAATATCAACAGCACAGCTTGTAGAGGAACTTTCTAAAAGAGAAGCCGTTCAAAAATTGATTGCGGAACCGTATCAGCCCTATCAGATAACAGTCGGAGAAACTACTGTTTCCGATACCGGTCCGGTTGTTATTTTAAGAATTTGTGACTGATTTTTACAGCGTAGTATTTTTATTTTTTATAATTAGGTCTTATTATAAAGTGTGGTATAATGAAGTAAAAGCAAAAGGAGAAATGCAAAATGGATAAATTAGAAGCATTGGTTAACAGTCTTGAAAAACTACCCCCAAGGGAAAATGGAAAAAAAAGATGAAAAAATTGCAAAAAAGTTGCAGGAAATTTTAGAACTTTTTCTTCGCAATTATTATGTCGAATTCGGAACATTTAAAATTGATCCTATCTTGGTAGAAGCATATTACTATAATGATGAACAAAATTTTAAGGATGAGTCTGTTCACGCTGCAGGAAACGAAAAAGGGAAAATTGCTACGCATGCAAGAGAAAGACAAAAAAATAATTTTGGCAAATTATACATACACAATGTGATAACAAAAAATGACGGACTTGATGTTTGTTTATCAAAAGGCGACTATTACTTTTCTATTTTAATAAAAAATGCAGTTATTAACAATAAATATTTTGCGACGCAAAGCAATGTTTCAAAAATTATTTGTGAAAAATGCCAAGGTTGTGATGAAGTGCCAAGTTGCTTATATTACCAAGAGTGTGTGCTGAAAAAGCGTGAACAACCTAAAGATATGCCTGTGATTTTTTTGCCTCGCAAAAATGTGCCCTCCACTGAACGACTTGCAGCTGTTTCTTTAGATGATATAAAAGCCAATATGACAGATCTTTCACTTGCGCAAGGATACGGAAAACAGTGGGAATGTTCAGTTATAGCGCTTTCAGAAGTTGGAAACACCGAAAAAGCGAAAAAACTTGCAGATGCGATATTTGGTTCTTCAATTGAAGATAAGTATTTTAAATTAGCAAAAGAAAGTTTAAACATATAATAACATGCTCTATTTTTCATCACTTCTAAAAACCAACCCAAAATGTTCATTATCGGCGGAAAATCTATTCTCTATTTTGTCCGACAGCGGAGAAAAATTCACTCTTTTTGACGGAGCAAAGGATATCTGGGCAAGGGATTATATGCCGATTAAAACAAAAAGCGGTAAATATATATCGTTTCGGTATGAGCCAAGCTATCTTGCAGACGATCCGCAATTAAGATCAAATTTTAAAACCGATATTGCGCCGCATTTCACACTGCCAGTTACATATTTAAATATCAATCTTGACGGCGGAAATGTTGTATTTTCGCCGTCAAAGGCAAAAGCCGTTATCACCGACAGGGTGTTTTCGGAAAATCCCGAATATGACAAGAATACTCTTTTAACCGAGCTTGAAAATTTGCTCGAAGCAGAAATAATTATTATTCCGTCGCTCATAAGCGATATGACGGGTCACGCAGACGGCGTGGTGCGCTTTGTGAAAGAAAACACGGTGATCGGCAATACCTCGCCTTACAAAAACGGTTACGAGCAAAAGGTGAAAAGGGCGTTGAAAAAACACGGTATTTCAGTTATGGATTTTCCGTATTTTGATTCAGCAGGCATAAGCGCCGTGGGCAGCTATCTCAATTTTCTTGAAACCGATAAGCATATTTTTCTGCCGATTTTCGGAAGCGTTCAGGATGAAACGGCAGTAAAAAAAGCAAAGGAAATATTTGAAAAAAAGATAGTTGCCGTAAATATAAACGGTATTGTAAAAGACGGCGGAGTATTAAATTGCATAAGCTGGGAAACAGACTGACAGTGTATGTGAAAGGGCGATTTTATGAATTTAAGAGAAACGGCAGAATATAAAGAATACGGCTTTAAAATTGTTACATGCCCTGTATGCGGTAATGAAACCCTTGATATGAACTGGATATGCGGACATTGCGGCTGGGAGTATGACAATATAAAATCCGAGGATGAATATTCTGCCGCAAACAAAAGTACAATTAGAGAATACAGAGAAAAACATTTAAACTCTTAAAACCGTTCGTAATTCAATTCGCCCGATTGCTTAAAAAAGCAGTCGGGTGAATTTATATGTAATGTACCGAATTTGCACCACTGCTCAACGTATAATAAAATTAAACCTTAAATCTAAAATACGGAGATGTGCAATGTGAAATTCTTTGAAAAGCTCAAAAAGACATATAAGTATTATGAATCGCTCGGAAAAAACAGTAAGCTGTCTAAAAAAGCGGAGGTGGAAATCAGACCTGACGCTATTGCTTTTTTAACCTGTCCTTATCCTGTTTTAGAAAGCGAAAAGGAAAAAAGCTATGAAATTGATTAAGCTTCCGTCTCTTAATTGGTTTAATTTCGGTAATGTTTTCACAGGAAGCATAGGAGCCGAGCCGGAAAAAGGGTGTTTAAATTCAACAACCTTTAACTTTAAGGTCAAAATAACAGATAAAAACAAGCTTACTGCTGTTTGCTGGTATACGCTGCCGTGGAATGCAAGTACAAATATGGTTGAAGCCGCCATAGGATTATTTAATGCAGATGATTTTGGGATTGAGGTTGCGGAAAACTGGCTTATACAGAAATGCTTTCAGGATTATCAACCTCTCAAGGGTTTGCCTGCAAAAGCTCCTTGCTTATCACAAAATAACCCACAAATCAAATTTAAGATGATTCCATAGACCTTGCAATTTTTAGTATTTATATTATAATAAAAAGGGTGAAAGATGTGACCTATGTTATAAGCGATATACACGGAATGTATAAAAAATTCATAGCAATGCTTGAAAAAATAAGTTTTGCTCCTGAAGACGAGCTGTTCATATTGGGCGATATTGTAGACCGTGGGGACGACCCCGTAAAAATACTTGAATACATAATTGATAAGCCGAACATTATTCCGCTGCTCGGCAATCACGAGGTTATGGCGCTTGATATTTTAAAACGCATAAATGTTGAAATAACTTCGGAAAATGCCGAAACGCAGATTGATAAACAGACAATCAGCGACTTAATGGATTTTCAGCTTAACGGCGGCGTGCCGACCTTAAAGGGCTTTAAGGCTTTGGCACCTGATAAGCGAAACGAGCTTATTGATTTTATGGAGGATTTTTTGCCGTATGAAGCGATTGACATAGGGGAGAAGACCTTTGTTTTGGTTCACGCCGGACTCGGCAATTTCAGTGAGGATAAAAGACTTTCCGAATACACTCTGCCTGAGCTGCTTGAAATGCGCCCCGATTATGAAAGGAAATATTTCAGCGATAATTCGATTTATATTGTTTCAGGTCATACTCCAACGCAGACAATTAACGGCAAGGCGGAGATATTTCAAACACACAACAATATTGCAATTGACTGCGGTGCCGCATTCGGCGGCAGGCTCGCCTGCTTAAGACTTGAAGATATGAAAGAATTTTATGTTTAAAAGGAAAAGCAAAATGAATGTTAATAAAATAAAAACTGCGTTAAATGAGATGTATGCTTCGGTGTATCAAAGCTGTACATTTTGTAAGGATTGCGACGCCTGCAAGCACAATAATGAGGAGTCTATTATTCATGACTGTGCAGTTAAAATCGGTGAAAAATATGGTGAAAAATTAAAAGTTTTGATTATTGGAAAAGAATCAAAGATAATGCACAATGAAACCGGTGAAACGGAAGCTTTTGAAACTCAAAATAATCAGCATTACAAAAGAACCTATGACATTTTAAATTATTTAATAAATGATATAAGTATTGATTCTTATGATGGGTATCACCATGTATCTGAAAACGAGCTTTCTACACTAAATAAGTTCTTTGCGTTAACTAATCATTATCACTGCTCTTTCGGTAAAAATGCACATTCAAAAAAGTCAAGCAATTGTATGTGGTATCATTGTGCGGAAATAGTAAAAAAGGAAATTGAAATTTTAGACCCTGATTTGATTGTTATTCAAGCCGGTTGGTCAGCTAAAGAAAACACAAATATATCAGATATTGAAAGCATAGTTCCAAATGATAATAATAAACTTAAAATCTATCAGACTGGATTATATGGTTACAATTATCGTGGAAGAATTGTATATGTAATCGGGTCGTATCACCCGTCTTATAACCTTTGGCATAAAGAAAAGTATTTGGGTAAATTAAAGGAAAGATTAAACGCAGTCAAAAATTATATAAGGTAAGCCAACCGCCGGACTTTTTCAGTCCGGCGGTTGGCTTATCTAATACTTAAAAATTCTTTTTCAGAAAGTATTATATCTGGTTTTTTAAATATGGACGATTTAAGCACCGAGCAAGTAAGAAAATTATTATTCGAAGCCCCATTTTTATAAAATATTGGCGTGCTGAAGAATAAAACTATATCGGCTGTTTCAAAAATATTTTGAAAAATCAATTTTGATTTTTCGTCATATCCGCCTGAAAATTTACCGTTCGACAGTACGGATTTTCTGTTTAAAACGAGTTTAAGTAATGTGCTGCAATTATCACTTTTATATTTTGTAATATTGAAATTGTTTTCAAACATTTTTTCAAAAGTCAAATGCACTACGACGTCAATGTCATTACCGAAAACAAGCGAATTTGAGATTGTTTCCAGTCCCGAACCGGTTCTGCCCATTATTACGCAAAGCTGTCCGTTTTCTAACCCTCCGCCGATTGCTCTATTTAGTTGTTCCAACTTGAATTTAAGCATTATTTCTTTTGATTCCCTCCATGTTCACTTGCTTTGAAATTATATATAGGCTTTAAAATTTTATCGACTTTTACGGTCTCGGAAATATTTTTTAATATTTCCTCCATGGGCTTATATACAAACGGCGATTCGTCAATCGTGTCTTTAGATACACTGGTTGTAAAAATGCCCTCCATTGACTTTTTGAACTGTGACAGCGTAAGGCTTTGCTCCGCATCCCTGCGGTTCATCAGTCTGCCGGCGCCGTGCGGTGCGGAGCAGTTCCAATCGCTGTTGCCAAGCCCCGTGCAAAGCAGGCTGCCGTCACGCATATTCATAGGAATAAGCAGCCGCTCGCCCTTGTTTGCCGATACCGCGCCCTTGCGGAGTATCATATTGTCGGTGTCAATATAATTGTGAATTGTTTCAAAGCTTTCTTCCTCATGAAGCTTTAATCCGTCGAGAATTATTTCCTTTATCACGGTGCGGTTGAGCGCGGCAAATCGCTGCATAAGCTCCATATCGTGAAGATAGCTTTGCATAGAGTCCCCCTCTAAAAAGGCAAGCTCATACGGTATTTCGCTCTGCTTTCTGCCGCCGCAGGCGTTATATGCCGTTTTTTGATAATATTCGGCTACCCTGAGCCCTAAATTTCGGCTGCCTGTGTGTATAACAAGATAAAGGCTATCGCCGTCTGTATCAATCTCAATAAAATGATTTCCGCCGCCAAGTGTGCCTATGCTTTCCTTTGCACGGCGTGTATCTATTTTTTTAACACAATCAAGCTCATATATATCAATCCTGCCGTGACTGCGGTGCGCACGCTCACGGACATTGCGCCCGAACGGAATATTTTTTCTTATAAAGCTGTCAAGTTTCGGCAGCTCAATTCGTTTTTCCTTTAATTTCACCGTCAGCATACCGCACCCTATATCCACGCCTACTATATTGGGAACAATTTTATCGGTCACCGTCATAGTAGTGCCGATAGTACAGCCCTTTCCGGCATGAACGTCCGGCATAATGCGGATATTGCTGCCGGAAGAATACTCCATATCGCAAAACGCTTTTATTTGACCTGCGGCTGATGGCTCTAAATTATCGGTATAAACCAAAGCGGTATTATATTTTCCGATTGTTTCAATCATTTGTTTTTCTCCAATATCGGTTGATTTCACGCTGCATATTTTCTCTGCCTACGGGATTTTGAGTGTGCAGCTTGATAGGATAAAAGGTTTTTCTTTCGGCAAGCCAGTCGATAAGCTTTATTCCGTCGCCGCCGTCGGCGGCATAATCTCCAAGATCGTGGTCGCAGTTTATTTCTTCGATTTCGTTTTTTTCCGCTTCGCAATGAATAATTTTCAGTTTTGCCTCATTCACGCTGCGGCAGTGAAAATATCCGTTAGGCGCCGGCCTTATATCGTCAAGCCATATTTTAATTTTATTCATAATATCACTTTCGTTTCGGAAATTTGCGGCTTGAAACCGAACCTCAGCCGCAATGAGTAAGGTTTTTATGCAGAGTTAGCGTAAAAAACCATAAATTCACATTAAACAGTTTTTTATAACGGAAATTTTATAACAAATTCAAAAAACTTAAACATTAAACCCGAACCTGTTATCTTCCTTTTAAGCTGTATGCTCTGCAACGGAAAGGCTTTAAAAATTGATTTCAAGGGTTACGCTGTTATTGAGCGTATCAAGCGCTGTTTGCAGCGCCGATAATGCGTCAAACGCCCTGTCATAGTCTTCCTTTACCGTCTTTCTGTCGAAATTTATATATCTGTAATCTATAATGCTTGTTCGACTGTAATATTCCTGATTTTCTCTTGCTTTCGGCAGCCTTGCTTTCATTTCGGCAAGCTTTTTGACCTTTTTTGAAAGCTGAGGAATATATACAAGCGCCTCGTCAACCGTAAGTTCAAAACCCGGCAGAGTGTGCGATGTGTTAAAAAGATTTATTGCGTGTTTTAATTTGATTATTCTGTTTCCGAGTTCTTCCAATACCTTTTGCGTTTCTATATAATCGTATTCCGGACGAACGCTTTCGGGGTCCTCGCCCATAGCGGCAAGGAAGGTGCTGCTCTCCGCCTCTTCCGCAAGAAGTAAATCGTATTCGTCGTTCAGCTTTTTAAGCAGCTTGTTAGCCTGTGCAGATGTATATTTCACTTTAATCTCCGTTCTGCCGCTATGTCGACACAAATAGGATACAAATCTCTTCTTAGCGGCGAATGGAGATTAATCCGGCATGTTTCGCGGTTGCCTTTTATGTAATGAAAGGCGAGCGGAACGCCGTCCCTATATTGTTGTTAGTGTGATTTTCACACTAACCGCTCCTTTTTTCTTTCTGATACTATTATATGAAACGGTATGTACCGAAAATGGTATATGAAAAAGCACCGTTTTCAAAATCTATCGAAAGCGGCACTTTTTTTGTTCTATTGCTTTATGTTTTTGCTTACATCACCGTAAATAAACTCACTATTTATACTTTTTAGTTTTTCTTTTAATACGCCGATTTTTTCTTGCGTTGATTTTTTCTTAAATTCTTTCAAGTTAATAGAATCATCAAACTTAGACAGTTCAGAAACAAGACCCTCGGCAGCCAATTCCAACTGAATCTGCGGCCAAATTAAAAATTCCGCCTTCAAAGGCGTCCAACCGGTTTCATCACTAAAAAAATTCCTTATAGAGTTTATAATTTCCGAGTAAGAGTATTTGTCTTTGTTTTTATTTGTTGCAAATTCTAATTTACTCCAAGGCAAAACTTTTCCTTTTGTTATGGCTTTTCCATTTATTTTGCAATTTCTTTTAAACCATTCAAGCGTAAGCGAATCCAACGGCATATGGCAGTATTTGAAATATTCTTCTTTTTGCTCAGCACCCTTTAAGCAATATATACCCTTAAAAGTCATATTGACAATTTTTTGAGCTTTACCATAAGCCAAAGATTCATAATACCTATTAAAAGTCTTTAGGAATTCATCACACATCTTATTGTGCCAGTTATCAAATTTTTCTTGAGTTATTTTGGAATTATCATCGTTATCAAAAAATTCAACAAAATTTTTTATATATCTTTCTCCGAGTTTGCTGAGCATTTTATCGACTCCGAGTTTTTCTGTTAAGCCCGTTTTTCTTTTTTCGGTTCTCGGTGTAAAATCTTTTAATGCACGCCAAAGAGCCACTTCAATTCCATCTTTGTCTAAAAAATATTCTTTTCCGTCTTTTTTTCCATCCCAAAACTGTTTTGTTAATTCAATATGTGTGTATTCCATTCCGTCTCCCCCTTCACAATAATTATAAATTGCCGCTGTCGAAAAATCAACAGCGGCAAATAAACTTTGTATATACTTACAAATAAGCTTCTATCATTTATTGCATTATCGCGCCTTATCGTCCTTTTTGGCATCGTTTAAAAGGCTGATTAAGATAGAATAAACAACCTTACCGTCTGCATTTGTTTCAACATAACTGAGATAATAAGGCTTTATGTTATCCGTCATATTGTGAATATTCATATTAAGTCTTTTTCCATAGTAATCAACAAGTATAAAATCCTTATTGCCTACGAAAGCAAAATACCAATCAGCATGATCCATACTCATAATATCAAAGTCTGTATCTTTACAAAAATAATCCGGATTGTTGATTGTTTTGCAAATTATGTCGCCGAGTTTTTGGATGTCCTGATAATCGCTGGTATATTTAGACCAATCTTCGGTAGGTTCATATTGACCGTCTTTTAAAGGGAAAAAATCACATTTCTTTATAACTTGAGTTACGGTTTTACGCATTTCGGCTTTTGCTTCTTCAAACGAGTCAAAAACCTGCAACAGTGTTGCTCCATCGGTATGGTTCATCCACCATACATCTTTATCAGAGTTCGTTTTAAGTTCCATTAACAATGCATATTTTGCCATTTTATTTTCCGCCTTTTTTATTTTTTATATTTTGTTGTTTTAGTAATTGCAGATAATCTATTCATCATCATCTTCTTCTAATATTTCTCTTCCTTCTTTGTGCAGAGTATCAATTATATTCCATATTCCGTCCTCGCTCTCGCCGATTTCGGGTCCGCCTATACCGGCAGGCTTTAATTTTCCGTTTTCGTCAAAAAACATATCTGTGTTTAAATCCGTCACATCATAATAATACTCGGATAATTTCTTCTTGCTCGAAAACGCCGTTAAAATCCGAACCGAATATCGGAAATCCTCGGCATCCCTTTCAAAAAGAGAAGGATCTCTGAGAAGTACAGAAGGACTTTTCAAAACCTTTAAAAATTCTTTGTCACTGATAGACTGAGAACGGTATTCTTCATAAAGAAATTCAAGGTTTTCGTAAGCCTTTTGCGACGGTGTATATTTATCGTTCATTTCGCGAAGAAAAGCCATAAACTCATTGCTATAAAAATCCATACTTTGAAAACCGTAATAAATGTTTGGCCTTATTACAGGATACATATTTTCTAAATTAGGAAAAAATGCTTCAAAATATTCAGTGATTATTTTATGGGTTTCATTGACTTTTTTTTCTATACCAATTGAATTATTATTATTCATATCAGAATAACGATTTAAAAAATTAAATAATTGCAGGTCATCTGTTTGTCTGACCCCTTCGCCATAGGATTTAAAACTATAATGCTTTTTTAGACCCTTAGGGCAGGTATCTGTTTTTTTACAAGTGCAATAAAGAGTATTATCGTAATCACAGCAATCGCCTAACGGACACGCAGGCTCGGGCTCTTTTTCAGGAGCTTTTGCGGCTGTCTTTTTCTCTTCGCTGTCAGAAGGCGGAGCCGCTTTCACCGGCGGTGTAAATTTACTGTTATTCTGCGGTACTTCCGTAACCAAACCGCAAAAATCTAATCCTTTTTTTACATTTTCTTTAATATCATCAATTGCTTTGTCCAAGAAATCTATTCCGAAACTGATTTTTCCCATTTAGAGTTCACTCCACCTCTTAAAATTTTTACAGTATTTTCCCGTATGAGCATAATGCCCCGATGTATATAAGCTTGGAACACCCTGAGTACATTTTCCGATTGACATATTAGAAGCCGCTCTTACACCGAAACAGGTTTTTTCTCTCGGTCCCTGCCAATATTCACATGTTGCGCAACATGTATTTAATTTTGGTACTTCAAACATAAATTTTCTCCCTCTTACATATTAAGTGTCATCAAAAGCTGATCGCCTTTTGCTATTTGTCTGCCGTAAAAATCGGTGGTAACATCAAGACTTGCATTATATTTACCTTTGATCTTGCCGGAAAAATCCTTTATTTTCTTGTTTCCGGTTGTGGTATCAAGCTCGATAAAGCCGATTATTTTTCCGGTCCAGTCATGTACTTTGATTATTTGCATATTATTTCACCTCCTGTTCAAGCCAAGTTCCGGTTTTATCACTGAAAACCGATAATTGTGAATCAGTTATGTTATGTATAATTCTGCTGAGTGCTTTTCTTTCAAGCGGCACCTCATAAGGATAACCTTCAAGTTTTTTTAAAATGTCCTGCTGACGCAGATGCTTTTCACTGCTTGAATGCTCCTTTAAAATTAAATATACAAAGAGCGGAGCCATACTTTTTCTTGAATTTGTCTTTTTGGGTCTGAAAAGATTGTCAAGTTCCTCATCGCTCATAAGCTCATACCTTTCAATTTGAAGCCGATAGGTATTATCAACGGTTTCTTTTGAAGTGCAATATTTATGCAGCACCATAGCTGCCGCCAATAAACGGGCTTCGTTTTTTATAATAATTTCGGGAGCATTGAGGCTGAAAAGCCTGCAAAGCCTTGTAGCGCGAATAACATATTGATAAGCGCAAATATTGTTTCCCACACGCTTTTCTGCTTCCTTAATAAGCGATTTGCAATATGAATCGTATAATTTTTTTTCGTCTTTGGTTACGGAAACATCCATGTACTCTCTGAAAAAATCCTTTTCGGCTTTTGATAGTTCTGTGCCCTTTGTAAATTTTCCGGAAAGCTCTTTAAGATAATCCGCCGTATCAAGCCGATCGGATATATCGTGAACGGTGCTAAACTTTAAATCTTCGGAATTTAAAGATTTTACAAAAATCTGCCAAATATTAAAAAGCTGTGTGTTTCCGTTTTCTTCGCAAAACACCTTTTGAGCTGTTTTCTCACTTCCGTCTAATTCTTCATATTTTTCGGCAATTTTTTTAAGATCGGAATAAAGCTTTTTAAATTCCGAACAAACCGAATTGCGGTCTTCCATCGTCCAATCCATTTTACAGCGGTAACTGTATTTTTCTTCACAAAGCGACAGCTCGTTCGGAAATTCGGGAATATAAAGTACGCCATCCTCGTCTGTTCTGTCAAACATCAAATAAATGTAATCTAAGGGTGTGATGTTGGATTCAAAGGATAAAGTTTGCATTTCGGTTTCTTTTGTCATACTCAAGGCTCCTTATCATTTATAGCTTTAATTATAATATTTGCGATGTCCCACACGCGGTACATGGATTTTTTTGAGAGCAGTTTTTTGAAAGTTAAAGAATTGTATCACAGGAATTTGAAAAAAGCAACTAAATAAGAAATCAGAAAACAAAATGTACCGTTTTCGGTGCGCTGAATTATAGTATATTGAAAAAAACGGTAAAATACTGTAAAATTGTATTATTAAATGTAAGCGGAGGCCGGGATATGGTTTATCTATCAAAATCAAAATACTGCGGACTGTGGCAATGCCCGAAAATTGCGTGGCTTAAAAAATATAAGCCCGAGGAAATTACGGTTGATCCTCAGGTTGTAGCAAGGATGGATGCCGGTAATGAGGTAGGGGATCTTGCAATGGGGCTCTTCGGCGAATATACAGAGGTCACGGCTTTTGACGGCGATAAAATCGATATAAAGCAAATGATTGAAAACACAAAGGCGGAAATCGAAAAAGGGACGCCTGTTATCTGCGAAGCCTCGTTCGATTATAACGGGCTTTACTGTGCCGTTGACATACTGAAAAAGGAAAACGGCGGCTTTTCGATATACGAGGTTAAAAGCTCCACAAAGTATGATAAGGCGGTATATGCCGCTGATGTTGCTTATCAGAAATATGTGCTTAAAAGCTGCGGCGTTAATGTTACGGGCACTTATCTTATATGCCTTAATAACCAATATGTTTTTAACGGCGTTCTTAATTTGGAGGAGCTTTTCGGTATTCATGATATTTCCGATTCTGTAGCTGCAGAAGAAAAGAATATTGCGGCCAATCTGTCGATTGCCGAAAGAATTTTAAAATCGGAAAAGGAGCCGGCTATTGATTTATCCGTTTGCTGTGATAAGCCGTACACCTGCGCTTTTTGGAACTATTGCTCACGGAATTTGCCGAAGCCCTCTGTTTTTGATTTATACAGGCTGCATTTTGATAAAAAAATCGAATATTACAAAAAGGGACTCGCCGATTTTAACGATCTATTTTACGGTGCCGATATTACCAATGGAAAACAGCTGCGGCAAATGCTTTTTGCGATTTCCGACCAAGGCACATATATAGAAAAGGACGGTATACGGGACTTTTTAAGCACGCTTTCATATCCGCTTTATTTTCTTGATTTTGAAACAATACAACCTGTTATACCGCAATTTATAGGAACAAAGCCTTACGCCCAAATACCGTTTCAGTATTCCCTGCACTATATTGAAAAGGAGGGTGGAGAGCTTTTACATAAGGAGTTTTTGGCAGAATCAGGCACCGACCCGCGCCGCGCAATTGCCGAAAGCCTTTGCAGAGACATTCCTACGAATGTCTGTGTTACCGCCTACAATAAAGGCTTTGAATGCGGAAGAATTAAGGAACTGGCGGAGACCTTCCCCGATTTGGCGGAGCATCTTTTAAATATACGCTCGAATATAAAGGATCTGCTGACGCCGTTTCAGTCGGGCTATTATTATAACCGCGCAATGGGCGGCAGCTTTTCCATTAAAAGCGTGTTGCCTGCAATATTCCCGAATGACCCATCGCTTGATTACCATAATCTTAACGGGATACATAACGGCGGTGAGGCTATGACGGTTTTCCCGAAAATAAAGGATATGCCGCCGCAAGAGCAAAAGACCGCGCGGCACAATCTGCTTAAATACTGCGAGCTTGACACCTTTGCCATGGTTAAGGTATGGCAGGAGCTTTTACGGGTGTCTGAATAAATAAACCAAAAGCAGTTGCTTTAATTAGCAACTGCCTTTAGTTTGTTAAATTCTGAATTATAAAACAACTTCCGTAATTTTACTGTTTTCGCGCAGCATTTTTATATCAGAATAAAGGAGCGTTTCCTTTTCACTGAGCATTTTTGCCGTCTTTTCGAGAAATTCGCGGTTTTTAATAAGTATCTCGCGTGCCTTAAACATATACCGCTCAAGCTCGGCATGAACTACCGATTCGTTTCTTGAATTGAAGCTCTCGGAGCTTTCAGGAAAACGATGGTTAGCAACATCTATCATACCGAAACCGCCGGTGCCGCTTTCGGATATGGCGTCCCTGATATTATCTGCGGCTTTTCTGATATCGCTTTGACAGCCGCTTGCACAAGCACCCGAATAATAAAGCTCTACCGCCGCTTTCCCCGCAAGCGAAATGAGAATATGGTGCGCCCGCCTTGTTACGGGCATACAACGGTGAATAAATCCGCCTGTTGAGTCTCTGCCGGCAGTTCTAAGCGATGCGAGTCCTACGCTGCCGGGAGTTAATACTTCGGACACTACAAGATGACCCGCCTCATGCAGCGCAATTTCTTTTAATGCGTCGCTTGACTTTTTTGTGAAATCATCGGGAGCGTCATACTGCATACGCAAAACAGATTTTACAAGGTCATCCATTTCTATTTTTTCTTTTCTTGCATAACCCGCTCCAATTGCCGCCTCGTTAAGAATTGTTTCAAGCTCGGCACAGGAGCCATAGCTCACCATTTTAACAAGGTCATTCATATTTACATTATCCGAAACCTTTTTTTGACCGAGATAATATTTTATAATTTCCTCCGCGTCTCTGTCTGTGGGTGAGTTTACCTCTATTTTGCGGTCAAATCTGCCTGAGCGGATGAGCGAACGTGGGAGCTTTCGAATTTCGTTTACGGTTGCAAACACAAAAACATTGCAGCCCTTAACCTCGTCGATACCTGCCTGCACAGCAACATATTCCTCGGCATCTATATGGTGGTCGTCCTCGTTTGCGAATTTATCCATATCATCAAGCAACACTATTGCCGGAGCGTTTTCCTTGGCTTTTTCAAAGGTGTCGGTTATCTTTCCTATAAAATCATCGCTGCCCTTATCACGGCGGACAATATATGCCGGCAGTCCGCTTTCGGTAATAAAGCTTTTTGCCATAAGGCTTTTTCCGAGTCCCGGGTCGCCGTAAAGCAAAATTCCCTGCGGCAGCTTTCCACCGAGATTTTCGTAAATTTCTCTGTTGTGGATCATGTCGCAGATCTGTAAAAGCTCTTCTTTGATTGTTTGGTATCCGATAATTTTATCAAATGCACTCATATTTATTTCCTCCGTGAATTTTTAATCCCACAAATTCCAAAACCACCTGTTAAACAGGTTTAAGGCCTCGGTCTTGCAGCGGTCTCTATATTCATCGAGCTTTATAGATTCTTTTAAATAAAGCTCGGCTGTTTCTTTATATTCGGGAACATCACTCGGTGAATAAAGTCTTTTTGCCCCATTAGGATAAATATCCTCAGGCTTTAAAAGCTTTTCGCCTAAAATCCCGTATTTCTTCGTAAATTCCTTGTAATTTTTCAGGTTCTCCTCTTCGTAAGGGTTTTTGACGGTACAGGTCTCTTCAGAGGCCTCTCTTAAAAGAAATATTATTCGGTCGAGAATGTCATTCCAAAGATTGTTACAAATTTCGTCTGTTTTTTCACGCAGCTTATAGCCCTCGGAATTTTCATCGGTAGGCCAAGAGCAGTATTCCTCGTATGTCATATTAAGCTCGTCGCTGTGTGCCTCGACATATTCTTTTTGCAATTCGCCGGGAAATCCCATATGGTGTTCCTTTAAGTATTCAAGCATTTGGGGCATAACCTCCAAAAACCAGTAATCAATACTCCAGGTGTCCTTAACGCTCCAGCCTCTCTTTGCACGCTGTCGGCGATATTTATGCTCCTGCCGCCGTTCTTTAATCGCTCTTATAAATGACATATTGATTCCTCCCATAAGCAACATTTTTTTGCTTTCACTATATATATTATATAAAATGTTATGTACCGTTTTCGGTGCTTAAAATTTCCGATTTTAATTTAGATATATTTTTTAATATATCGGTAATGCGAAGAACCGTCATTTATAGCCTTTATTTCTCTTTTCGCATCGCTAATGTCAAACCGTTTTATAATTTCCTCAATTATTTCTTTTCGGTTTATATCGGTATTGAGAAAAATTTTAATGCTTTTACCATATATTTCAACTCTCCCTCTCGGATAATAATTATACGGTCGTCCCTTAGTAACGCGTTTTGAAAGCTTTGACCATTCGGCTTTGTGATTAAAATTATTTCCGGATTTTGAGCTGAATACTGCCTGTTTTTCCGCTTTGCCGTTTTCGTCGCAGGCAACAGAAACAATAATGAATTTCTTTTGTGATAAATACCAAAATATTCCTTTTTGCAAAAGCTTGCACCTCTTTAAAAAAATCCGAATTGTGCGGTTGCAATAAATACCTGCTCCTCTTTGTCAAAAAGTTTGCTTTCTTTAAGCTTGCGGCAGTAATTTTTCGGCAGTCCTGAAATAATAAACGGTCTTTTTTCATAATTCATATTAACTGCTTTTTCGGTATCGTTCCAAAATTCGCGCAATTTTAAAAAACACATAAGCTCAAAAAAGGCTCTCTCATTTTTGTTATTCATTTTTAAGGGTTGATTTTCGGCATTAACGGCACTGAAATTTCCGTCAAACTGTAAAATGACCTTGTATCCGTTTTTTTCGGGATAGTCAAATGGCTTAAAGTTCTTTACATACTTATTTAGCCGATGCCTGAAAAAACGGGTTGCAATAATTCCGTCGGTTTTTAAAAGCTTTTCTTTTTTATGCGGATCGTCAAGGTGTTTATATAGATTAAAATATTCGGAATATACGGCAGAATCCGAAAAATCAAAAATGTTAAAGCTTTTCGCCTCGTCGGGGGAGCCTCTTGTATTTATTTGTTGGTTTGCGTGGGGTGTTATTTCAGCCGTTATGTCAGGGCTTTTCGAAAAATCTCCGCTTACTACCGTATAAACCGCTCTTAATACATCGGCGTTGTCAATTATATTTACACCCGATTTAAAACGACATACAAGGTGCGAAATGCCGCAATAATTGTTTAGTTCAATGCTTTTAATTATCACTCTTTCGCCCTCCTCGTTTTATAGCAAATTACTGTCCGAATATTTTTTTAATAAAGCATTTTCGCTTTTTATGTATTTTATAATTCGGCGGAATAACGGTATATAAATAACCGAGACCGTAATTATTTGCATAGCAAAAACAGCCGTATTGCGGGGCAGAACGCCTTATAAACGAAATAGCTTCGGGATTTCCCGTGACAAAATACACATTTGAATATCTTTCGGTTTTCACCGGCGGAAAAACCTCCGGTTTGTTTTCGGTAAAAATATAAAGCGTATTGTTATATACTGTCTGCATGCAGTTTTCGTCCGGAAATTCAAGGTCTTCTGCAATGCCGTAATAAATTCTTAATGCGTTCCACACGCGGTTTTTATTCTCGTTCATTTCTGCTCATCCTTTCCTTATGTGTTTATTATATTGTTTTTAATGTACCGAAATCAGGGCATAAAAAATCAGCCGCATTATTTGCGGCTGATTTTAAAAAGCTATTTATATTTTTTTATTGCATTTTCTAAAGAATTTTTAATTTTAACTTTCAGGCTTTCCGGCTTTGTAATCTCTACATAATTTATATACTGCATTGCCCAGTGCTCCATTGCAATGGGGCTTGCCTTAACGGTCACGGTCACCCGACCGTCATCACGTTTTGAAATTTGCGTATCACGCCCGAACCAATCAATTATCTGGTCGATAATGCAAGCGTCGGCAATAAACTCAATTCTTTCCGGTTCATCGCTGTACATATAAGGCATTGAGGAAGAAAATCTCTTGTAGTCAATTCCGCTTTCATAGCCCGCAACCGAGCGGATAGGAACGGCGGCGGTTTTCGATATGCTCATATTTGTTATATGGTCAAGGCGGTGAAAAACCATATTGCCCCAGTATTCGCTGTAAGCCATAAGGTAATAACGCTGATTGTGAAGTATCATCTGATAAGGACTAACCACCTGATAAGAGCTTTTGTGCAGCTTTTTATCCGCTCCGTATTTATTATAATCATAGCTTAGCTGCTTGCCCGTTTCTATTGCGGTATCTATTAACTCTATATTGTAAAAAAGCGCCTGATTATCGGTCTTGCTCCAATCATTTACCGAATAAATATTTTTAATATGAGATTTGAAGTATTTATTAGAAAGTCCGCATAAGCGTTCTATCAGGTCCTTAGAGTGCTTGGCGGTTATATGCTTGCTGCTTAAAATGCCGTCTATCAGCATACGAAGCTCGCTGTCCTCAAACTCACGGAAGTCAATATAGCTGCCGGCTCTGCGTGACTCGATTTCAATATCCGCTTCTTTTAAAAGCGATATGTTTCGGCTTATCGCTTTGCGTTCGATAATTATGCCGTAATCGTTTTCAAGATGTGCGGCTATATCATCCTGAGTCAGCGGATGGTCATAATCGCTGTATTCTTTAAGTATCTGCCATATTCTTATAAGCGCAAGCTTTTTAGGTTCAAGCCCTTTCATTTTCATTGCTCCTTTTTTATTATTATACAATATTCGTTTGCGACAAATTCGGCACATAACCATATTAACATAATAATTATTTTCAGTCAATTTCTGCGCTATGTTTTTATCGGTCTTTTTTGACAGACTGAAAGCACCGCTTATGCGGTGCTTTTTTTACCCCTGCTTAGGGCTGTTTATCTTATAGGGATTTTTGTTTCGGTATTCTCTCGGAGACATTCCGACGGATTTTTTGAAGGCTAAAGAGAAATTGGCGGAATTCGATTTGACCGAATTTATTATTAACGGTACGAATAAAATCCGTATAAATGTATACAAATGGTGTTGCGGAAGCTATCTTGAGGATCAGGACGAATTCAGATTCAACGGGATTTTCAGAGACATATATCTTCTTAAAAGATCGGAGGGTCATCTTTTTGATTTATCGGTTAAAGCGGAAAACAGCAAAATCAAGATAAAAAGCAATAAGGAGTTTTCAGCAGACATATATTTCGGAGGTAAGTTGGTTTCTTCCGGTAATTCGGAAAACTGCAAAGCGGATTTTTATATAGAAAATCCTACTCTTTGGAATGCGGAAAATCCGTTTTTATATAATGTTATCATAAAGTGTGCAGGAGAAATCATAGAGGTTAAGACAGGCTTCAGAACTGTTAAAATTTCAGGTGAATACGAGCTTCTTATAAATGACAGACCCGTAAAGCTGAAAGGAATAAATCATCACGATTCGAACAGTAAAACCGGCTGGTATATGACTAAAGAGGATTATATCAAAGACCTGAGGCTTATGAAAAAACTTAATATTAACTGCATAAGAACCTCGCATTATCCGCCGTTGCCCGTTATGCTTGATTTATGCGATGAAATGGGATTTTATGTTATCTTGGAAAATGGCCTCGAAACCCACGGCTTTTTAAGAAGATATCCTAATGTTCCTTACGGCTACGATTCTTTAAATAAGGACTGGCCCTGTTCAAATGAAAAGTGGGCTGATGAATGCTTGGAAAGAATGGTTAGGACTTATAACAGAGACAAAAACCATTCTTCTGTTATAATATGGTCGATAGGAAATGGGTGCGGACACGGAAAAAATCATATAAAAATGGTTGAATATCTTAAAAGTACGGATAACAGTCGCCTTATTCATTATGAGCCTGCTTCCTCCAAGGGATTTTTTGAGTATTCCGATGTTTATTCGAGAATGTATTCTCCCATAAGCGATCTTGAAGCATGGGCGAATGTTAAAGCTATGAAACAGAGCATCTTTTTGTGCGAATATTCCTATGCAATGGGAAACGGTCCCTTTGACAGCTATTGCGATATGTCTCATCACGGACTTATCTCAAAGCATAAAAGCACCGCCGACTCAGAATATGTTCCTTACCCCGTTCCTCAGGAGCACGGAAATCATATTGATGTCAAGTATTTAAAAGTAGCCGATAAGCTTTTATTTGAGTCCGACAGAATGGAAATAAGCGTACTTCATCATTCAATGGAAAGCATTTATAATGCCGCTCATACAGACGAGCTTAAAAAATCGCCTTTTACTCATATAAGAATTGATTATAAGAATTCGGGAATAGGCTCAGCCGCCTGCGGTCCCGAGCTTAAAGATGAGTACAGACTGAAAGAAAAGGATATAGATTTTGAGTTTTCAATCAAGCTTATTTCTTAGTCTTAATAGAATTAAAAATGCTCAGAGAGTTCAGAAACTCTCTGAGCATTTTTCGGCCATGATATCATTTAAAGTATCCATAAAATCCTTATCGGGAATATAGAATTTTTCGGGCTTAGAATTTAAAGCGTAATATTTATTTTCACCCATTTTGTGATAAGGTAAGAATTCGGCCTTTTTGATACCGTTTTCTTTTAACAGGTCTATTATTTTTTGCATTTCTTCAAAACTGTCATTAAATCCGCCTATAACAGGAACTCTTATAATCATATCCGTGATTTTTGAAAGCTTTTTGAAATTGTTTATTATAAGTTCATTTGATACGCCTGTTCCTTTTCTGTGCAATTCGGCTCCGAAAGCTTTAATATCATATAAAAACAAATCCGTAAACTGCAGTATTTTTTCAAAGCTTTCCCACGGAACATTACCGGCAGTATCAACGGCGGTATGTATTCCGGCAGCCTTGCATTTTTTAAGAATTTCACAAAGAAAATCAAGCTGCAGCATACATTCTCCGCCCGAAAAGGTGACTCCGCCTCCCGAATTATCATAAAACGCTTTATCCTTTATGATCTCTTCAAAAACCTCGTCGACCGTATAATCTTTTCCGCAGATTTTTCGAGCATCCGAAGGGCAATAAAGCTCGCACCTGCCGCAAAAATCGCATTTTTTAAGACTATTAGGGCATACTTCAATACACTTGCCGCAATGAGTACACTTATCCTTATAAAACATCATTTGTTTATCAAATGACTGACTTTCGGGATTATGGCACCATTTGCACCGCAGATTGCAGCCTTTGAAAAACACCGTTGTCCGTATTCCCGGTCCGTCGACAAAAGAATTTCGTTGAATGTCAAAAATATTTGCTTTCGGCAATTAAAACACATCCTGTTTCAATATTTATCTGTAATAATTTCTTGTCAGCACTTCCTGCTGCCATTCGGGTGAAAGCGCCGTAAACCTTGCGGAGAATCCGCAAACTCTTACAATCAAGTCCGGATATTTTTCAGGGTGCTTCTGTGCGTCTAACAGCTGTTCTTTTGTTGTGCAGTTAAGCTGCAAAGAACCGACGGAGCTGTTCGCAACCGTTCTTATAAATCCCTCGCAAATATCCGTGTCTATTCTGTCTGACGGCAGAATTATATTAACTACGCACCCGCCTGCCATTGTTGTTTTATCGAGAGTCGAAATACTGTTTATAACATAGGTTGCAAACGGAATTTTTTTCAGTCTTGACGGCGTTAAGCCCTGTGCAAGATAGTCTCCGTTATATCTGCCGTCGGGAGTGGCGAGAGTCTTTTCTCCCCAGAATCTTACCTCGGTATAGCCGAAATGGCCCATAAGAACCCTGCCGCCGTATGTTCCGGTCAGCCTTCCGCACATATTAAACAAATCGTTTTGCAGGCGCGCTGCCAATTCGCAGGAGGCTTTACTGCCGTCTCCCCAGCCATTGCAGCGCATTGCGTCAATTCGCATATTTTCATTATCTTTCCAGTTATTTTTTACAGCATTAAGAAACTCATCAAGGGTGTATTTTTTCGATTCAAACACCAATTGTTTAATTGCCGTTAAGGAATCAACAACAATAGGAAAACCAAAGAATTTAAGCGAATCATCTCTGTATTTGCCGCCTCCGGCTGTGTAATCCTTTTTGTTTTTTATACAGTCATCCATTGTCGAGGAAAAAATCGGGATAGGAGATACCTTGTTCCAAATCTGTCCTCCGAGTCGTGTTATTCGCATACGCTCTTTAAGCAGAGCGAAAATATTCTCACGCATAATATTATAAACTTCTTCAAAGTTTTCGGAACCGTCAAAAAGCTTAAAATCAATTCCTGTTTTTTCTCTGCGTTCTTTAAGGTCATGTACCGAAAATTCCAATGCTTTTGATAAGTTTATGTAAGACCCGCAATCATATTTTCCGCACCCGTTATCTGTAACATCCCAACAACCGGAAACCAGATAATCGCGTGCTTCTTCTAAGGTTCGTCCTGCCCTGACTAAGGCGGGAATGACAGCATCATCATTCTGATACAAAATCACGCTTGTGCCTTTAATAACTGATCTGTCGATTAAATCAAGATATTCTTTCGGCGAATTTTTTGAAAAACGGCATATTATTTTAGGAAATATGATTTTTTCATTTTCGGCTGCAAGCAAAAACAGTTTTGTAAGCTCATTGAATACGGAATTCCCATCTTTATCGCAGCCGCCCAAAACATAGGTGTTTTCAAATTCATGGTCGGCATAACCTACCATTTTCTTGTCGTGATCATATATACAGTCAAAACTAAGGAGAAATTTGCAAATCAGGTCGTATGCTTCCGCCTCTGTAATAACCCCGTTTTCAATATCATGCTTATAAAACGGATACAGATCAACATCAACTCTGCCGAATGTGCTTGGTCCTATTCCTTCAAGTGAGCCTACGGTCTTTCGGAAAAAAGCTAAAAAATTCAGGGCGCTGTAAAAGCTGTCGGGTTTTTCCCAAGGCACGCGTTTGGCAGTTTCAGCTATAAGCTTTAAGTTTGCCCTGACTTTTTCATCAGTTGCTGTCTCAAGCTTTTTCTCCGCCGCTTTGCTGAATTTTTCCGACATTTTTTTGAGCTGCAGCATTCCTTCTGACACAGTCGTTAAAAAATCCCTTTCTTCATCAGTTTCGGCATTTTCTGATTGCTTTACCGCTTTTTCGTAAATTCCCTTAAGCCCCGTTTCGAAAACCGGTCTGTAATTCAGGTTAAAATGCTGATGAGTATCGTTATACGGACCGCAGATCAAATATAGAGTTTCCGCAATTTGCGCGCACCGTTTTTCCCACAAATCGGAATCCTGATCAACAAACCTGTGCTTGTTTTTTTCATAGGTCCAGCCGCCGGGATGAATATGATCGGAATTTTCCGGAGCGTTTTTTGCTGATTTGGTTTTGTCCCAAAAAGCCGAACCGTCACATGTTGCACACATTGTTCCGGTTTCAAAATAAAACGGAGAATTATCAAAAATTACAGGTTCAAACATATCGGTAATCGTTTTATACTGAAAAATCTTCATTTGGTAGGGATTCATTTTTTTAAAATCCGAATTATCCAATATTTTAAAACATTTAACGGCGAAATCATCTGCCTTTTTATCCGCTTCATACCAATAATACCGCTTTAATTCTTCGCGTAATAAAGTGTATTTCATAGCAATCCTTCCTTTCATCTTCATTATATATACCGTTATAAAGCATTACAATGCAAAAAAAATTAAAAATGGATTATTTGAAAATAAAAAAACTTGAAATTCTTTATTAAGATGTTATAATCTTTTTAAAGGCGGTGAATACAATGGAAAATTTGGAAATTAAGAAAATTTACTCGCTGCATATATTTGCTACGGAAAAACACAGGTGGAACGTAAAAGCGCCGAGACAGGGCTGCTATTTTACATATCAAAAAAGCGGCACTTATAAACACATATTCAAAAACAAGGAACTGACTGCCTCTGCAGGAACAATTCTTTTTATCAATAATAAAGAATCTTACGGTGTAGTCGGAAAAAACGGCGGAGAAGCAATTTGCGCCGTAATTGAAATTGAAAACGCTCCCGAATCTTTTGTTTTTGATACAGGAGACGACAAATCCTTCATTAAGCTTTTTAATTCTTTGCTGTTACTTTCCGACACATCAATTGCAAGCAACCGTTTCATGGCTATGGGTATTTTGTATGAGCTGTTCGGAAAAATATTCAAGGAAAAAGAAAAGAAAATAATTTCCTCCGCTTCTCAGTTTACAGCAGAAAACACTTGCCGTTATATTCATAAGCATTACGCAAATCCTGAGCTTAATATGAATGAGCTTTCTGCCGTCACTGATACGGAAGTTCATAAGCTTAACGGTATGTTTAAAGAAAAATACGGCGTTCCCTGCTGGCAATATGTTGTTTCTGTGCGCTTTGAGGCAGCATGCAATCTCTTAAAAGCTACCGATTATTCGGTAAGCAATATTGCGCAAATGTGCGGTTTTTCAGATCCTTATTACTTCAGCAGAGCATTTAAAAAGACATTTGGAAAATCACCGTCGGAATACCGAAAAAACAAAATAAAAGTTATTAAGGAATGAAAATCATCTCAGAATATTTTGAATTATTGAAGTAATGCAGTTCCTTTGCGTCATGAATTCTTCAAATTCCAAAATATGAGTGCCGAAATAGGCAGTTATTTTATTCTTTCTGTCAATAAAGTAATGTGCTCCCGCGGCACCGCCCCAGCCGAAATCGGTACGGGGATATTCTTTTGAGGAACAGCGCTGTCCGTAACCGTAACCGTAATTATCGGTTATCCAGTATGTCGGCATTTCACGCTGCTTTAAAGTAAGCTGATTTGTAAAAAGCAGGGAAGCAGTTTTGGCTTTTAATAATTTATCGGTTCTTATCGCCTCTAAAAATTTTATATACTCGTCAACCGTTGAAACACAGCCTGCGCCTCCGCTTTCATAATCCGTACCTAAACGGTAAGGATTTTCGTTAAATACTTCGGCAGACTCGTTCTCAGTATTATATTTATACTGTGTGCAAAGCGATTTCTTTTTTATTTCAGCATAAGAAAAAGAAGAATTTGCCATTTCAAGCTTATCGAAAATATTTTCCTTTATAAAGTCGCCATATTGTCCCCGCCGTCTGCAACGACAGTATGACCGCAAATTATTTCTCCGTAGTCACTCATAAGATAAAAAGCCAATTCAGCAATTTCTTCAGGCTTTATAAATCGTCCGATAGCGTGTCTTTCATACGGTTGGTCTACGGATTTTGCATAGCGTTCTATCATAGGTGTAAAAGTTGCTCCGGGGGCAATGCCGTTTATTATAATACCGTATTTTCCGAATTTTTTGCCAAAAGCCCTTGTCCATTTAATCAAGGAAAGCTTTGAAGCACCATATGAACCGACAATATCCATACAAGCGGCATTTGAAGCGATATTTAAAATATTACCTTTGATTTTGTTTTGTCTTAAAAATTCGATTTCGTTTCTCAGATTGAAAAAAGCTGCTTTATAATTGATGTCGTTCAGCTCATCCCATTCTTTTTCATTTATATCAAACGGTTCATAGCCTCGTTTTGTTACCACGGCTGAACTCACTGCCGCCGCATTGACAAATCCGTTAAGTCCGCCCATAAGTTTTTCTGCGGTTTTGAATTGGAAAGGAGCCGCAGAAATATCTGATATATCCCAAACAATATAATAAAGATTATTAGAAGAAAACTCTTGAACTGTTTCTTTCAATTTTTCTTCTTTACGGCCCGCTATCGTAACTTTTGCGCCTGAGTTTAAAAATCTTTTTGCAATAGCTTTTCCGATTCCGCTGCCGCCGCCTGTAATAAGTATTTTGTCACAACGCAGATTCATTTTTCTACTGTCCTTCTTATAATATCATTCTGAAGGTCGGTATCAAATCTTGTAAAGTAACCCGAATATCCCGTAACCCTTACAACAAGGTTTGAATATTTTTCAGGGTGCTTCTGAGCCTCTTTAAGCTCTTCCTGGGAAAGGTAGTTGATTTGCAGCTGCATGCCGCCGTTTTTAAGAAATGTATGATATATTTCCGATAGCTTTGTTATTTTTTCATCGGTGCTTATCATACTTTTATCGAGCTTAATGTTTGAAACTATGCAGCCGCAGAATTTTCTATAATCAAGCTTTGAAATTGAATTAAGGAGAGCCGTAAGTCCTTTTTTGTCCTTTCCCTCGCTTTGGGTTATTCCCATGGTAAAGGCGTCGCCGGAAAATCTCCCGTCGGGAGTTGCCTTTGTAAGCTTTCCGAAAACTATATTCGGGTGTGTGGCTCCTACGAAAGAGCCTACTACCAAGGTATTTATGTCATCGCTTTTTATGCTGTTTCTGATATCATAAATCGAGTCGACGATTTCCTCTGCTATATCGTCGGCATAATCATCGTCATTTCCGAAAAATCTTCCGTTTTTAAGAATCATTCTTCTTTCGTTTTCATAGCCTTTATAGTTGCATTTCAAAATTTCAAAAAGCTCTTCTAAGGTAAAAATCTTTTCGTCAAAAACGAATTGCTTTATAACCGAAAGCGAATCGGCTACGTTTGAAATGCTGTTGAAAGACATGGTCAGCCCGTAATATTTTGAGCCTTTGTTTGTTATCGGCTTCCCGCTTTTGATACAAGAGATGCTTAATGCAGAGGTCAGAACATTGATATCCTTTGAAATTGCATCCGAATAATTCCCGTATTCCTTTACAATTTCGAGCATATCCTCCTTTAAGTGCTTTTTATAAATATCGAAAACCTCTTCATAGCTTTTCGCTTTCAAAAATCCGCTGTCATTATATATAGCTTGCTCTAAGGCGTGAAGCAGATTTATATGAGCCAAATCTATTCTCGCTCCGCTCGGCAGGCACCACTCGTTGCAGCCGACTACGGTATAATTTACTGCGTCATTATAGTCTATCCCTATATCGGTCATACCCTTTATTCTCGGCTCGTCATTTACAAAAACTATCCATTGGCATTTTGCGTTAAGCTCTGTAATGAATTTCATGGTTTCAGGTGTGGTGTATTTCGTATATCTGAATGAAGCCTGCGGTCTGAAAGTCGGAAGCTCTGCGATACATTCAAGGATTATTTTTGAAAGCTCGTTGTATCCGTCGGTTCCGTCCTGCCTGTAGCCACCGACTACAAGATGGTTGTGTCCGCTTATCGGAAGAGCAATGTTATCCATCTGAGTCTCGAAAACCTTAACAAAAAGCTCTTCAAGCAGCTCTCTTGCCTGTGCTTCGGTTATAATTTTACCGTTAATGTCTTTTTTATAAAACGGATAAAGATATTGGTCTATTCTTCCTAAGCTGTCAGGACAAAGCTGAAACATAAACCATACCGACTGGACTGCCTCATAAAAAGATTCGGCCTTTTGCATAGGAACTTTTTTAAGGATTGCGCTGAGTTCACTGTCGGTACAGATTTCTGAGTATCTTTCGCTTAAATCTCCTATTGAGAAAAGAATTTCTTTCATAGCCTTATGCAATTCGTTTTTTGTCTTTTGCGCGTCAATAAGGTCAATGAATCCCTTTAGACCGTTATTAAGAATAAAATCAAAATCCAAAACAATATGCGTCCAGCCCCAATAGAAGAGAGAGGTTGGTTTGGTAAAAGAAAGACCCGACCAGTATGAAGACAGATGCTTATGACCCGCGCGTCTGTAAAAGTCCGCAGGGTATTCACAGCCGTCAAATCTGAGTCTGCCGAAAAGCTTTTCTCCCGAATATTCCTTAACCTGCACATTTTCAAAAAACCTTTTAAGACCCTCTGCTATTAAAACCGGAGATTTTAATTCTTCTTCGTTTTTAAGCTTGCTTTTGCTTTTTATGAATTTATCCTCATTATTAAGAGCACTTGCGGCCAATTTTTTAATATTTTCTGTCATTTTGCTCACTCCTTCTAATCATATATTACATCATAACAGCATTAAAATGAATTAACATAATAAAACTTTTATACTTTTTGAAACAATTTTTCTTGTTTTTTTAAACAAGCGGTTTTATAATGAATAAAAAAGGGGGATATTTTATGTTTGAAAATGATATTGTTGTAAAAAAAATAAATTCCGTGATTTGCTACAATAACAAAAGTTCCCCGAAGCTTTGTGATTACAGCGGGAAAATTATGCATAATGAACTTATTTTAAAGCTTGACGGGCAATCGGAGATTTATTTTAAAAATAAACGCTTTACAGATATTAAAGGGACTGTCCGTTTTTTGCCGAAAAGCGATAATAGGGTTTTGTACACCTCGGAAAAGGTGGAAACCGGAAGTTGTATTGATATATTTTTTGACACAATTGAGCCGATATCATCGGAGGCTTTTTCGGTAAATTATAAAAATTTTGAAAAGCTTTCCGCAATTTTCAAAAAGGCGGAAAACGTCTGGAAAAAAAGGCAGGCGGGATATGAATACACGGCATTAGGCTGCCTTTATGAAATTCTTGCTGTTTTAAGGCAAAAAGGCATTTATACCCCAAATAAAAAAATTATGAAAATAAAGCGCGGAATAGATTATATAACGGAAAATTTCACAACCGATTTTAATGTAACGGTGCTGTCGCAGATGTGCAACGTGAGCTATACATATTTTAAAAAAATTTTTACTGAGATATATAAAATGCCTCCGAAAAGCTATATTACTTTTTTAAGGATTCAATATGCCTGCGATCTGCTTGAATCCAAATTACATAAAATATCGGAGATTTCGGAGCTTTGCGGTTTTTCAAATGTATATTATTTCAGTAAATGCTTTAAAAAGCAGATGGGTGTCCCGCCAAGTGAATATATAAAGCTCAATTCTTAAAATAAATCGTTAATGAAACTGACAATCAGGATATTTTGCGGTTTTATCTTTCCGTTTTGTTTTTTTGATTTTTTCACAATAAAAAGGAAATGGATTTTTTATTGTGAAGTCCGCAAAAAAATCAGGTGTTTGAATATATAAGAACAACTGCTGTTTGTACGGGAGAGCTTTCTGCGGCAGAAAAAAAGGTAAGCTGATGAAAAAAACAGTACCTTTAAGTTTTAAAAATCAAATGTTAAAATGAGGTTGAAAAACAGACTTAAAGGGGGATTTTAATTTGAAGTTTCCAAAGGATTTTAAATTCGGAGTTTCAACAGCCGCTTATCAGATAGAGGGCGCTTCTTCAGTTGACGGCGCGGGGCTTTGCAACTGGGATGTTTTCAGCCGCAAAAAAGGCAAGGTTACGATGGGCTTCACAGGCGACGACGGCTGCGACCATTATTACCGTTGGAAAGAAGATATTGAGCTTTTAAAGGAACTCGGTGTTAACGTATACAGATTTTCAATAAACTGGGCAAGGCTTATTCCTCATGGAACAGGTGAGATAAACGAAAAAGCGGTAAAGTTTTATAACGGCATAATAGATAAATGCCTTGAATACGGAATAGAGCCTTTTGTTACGCTGTTTCATTTTGATTTTCCCCAAAGCTTGGAGGATAAGGGCGGTTTCAGAAATCCCGAGAGCCCTTATTGGATGGAGTATTATGCGGAGACGGCAGGAAAATATTTCGGCGACAGGGTCAAAAGCTTTATAACGATAAATGAGCCGCAATGCTTTTTGCCTCTCGGCTATAATTCCGGATATTTTCCTCCCGGGATAAAGGGTTATACAAATGAAGAACTCATTCCTATGGCGCATTATATTCTGTTAGGTCACGGACTTGCCGTAAAAGCGCTCCATAAATACGGCTGCAAGGTAGGCTACGCTCCCTGCGGTGACGTTCCTGTTCCGCTGACGGAAAGCAAGGAAGATATTGAAGCCGCGAGAAAATGCTATTTCGATTGCAGTGACGAAACATGGTTTAATTCAATAAGCTGGTGGAGCGATCCTGTTGTTTTCGGTAAATATCCCGACAAACCGAACCTTTATAAATTCCTGCCTGAAAGCTTTCGGGAGGATTTGAAAACAATAAGCGAACCGATTGATTTTTATTGCCAGAATATTTACGGCGGTTCCTATTTCGGATATGATGACAAAAGTGAAAAAGGATATAAAAAATATAATAAGCTTACGGGGCTCACGGCGAATAAAACCACCGTTGTACCGCAGGCTGTCTATTGGGGCTCAAAATTTCTTTATGAAAGATATAAAAAGCCGTTTTATATAACAGAAAACGGAATGTCGGGCACGGATTGGGTCCAGCTTGATGGCAAGGTTCATGACCCTCAGCGGTGCGATTACATAGAGCGGTATCTTACAGAGCTTTCGAGGGCTATTGAAGACGGTGCAGATGTAAGGGGATATATGCATTGGTCATTTATGGATAATTTCGAATGGGCTTCTGCATACTGTGAGCGCTTCGGACTTGTATTTGTTGATTACGATACAAAAAAGCGCATTCCCAAGGACTCGTTTTATAAATACAAAGAGATAATTTTAAAGTCAAAGTAAACGATAAAATTTTAAAGCTGTAACTTCATTTTGAGGTTACGGCTTTATTTATTTTTATCAAACAAAAAAACACCTTGTCAGAAAAATTTGGATAGTTTTCAGTAAATCAACAGAATGATATAATTGAAAATGTAAAAAGGAGGATATTATATGCATATTCACAATAAAGCTTCAAAATTTTTCTCATTGGTTTTGTCAGTCGCAATTATGTTCGCGGCGGCTTTTGTTTTGAGCCCTTCGGCATCTGCGGTAAGTTATGAGGGAAAAGGAACAAAGAAAAGTCCTTATATTGTAAAAACCGCTGAGCAGTTAAAGGGTATGGCAGACAAACCGTCAGCTTACTATAAACTCGGAAATACGATTGACTTGTCTCAATCGGGAAATTTCACCCCGATAGGTTATCTTGCAAAGCCTTTCAAGGGAACCTTTACATGCGATTTGGGTACTGACGGCGCACCGCTTTATGCTATTAAAAATCTAACGATTTTAAATGATTCCGGAACAAAAAACGGCCATGCCTTTGAATCGAACAACTATCCCGATTATTCCGAAAACAATTCGCATTGGGAATCCGCTCTTTTCGGCGCAACCGACGGAGCTACATTTAAAAATATATATGTACTTAATGCTAAGGTTACAAACACCGTTATCGGTCAGCATAAGCAGAATGCCAACGGAACATGGAACCCCGGACAGGATGAAATGGCAACCGCAATTCTTGTCGGAATCGCAAAAAATACAAATATATCAGGATGCTTCGTTTCGGGTACTGTTGACGCTAAGACAAACTCCGTAGGCGCTTTGGCAGGTCTTTTAAGAAACGGAAGTCTTAAAAATTCCGCCGCTGAGGGAACAATAGGCTCTGTAGGATATTACAATATCGGCGGACTTGTCGGAATGATAGAAGCGTCAACGATTGATAAGTGCTATTTTAACGGTACTGCAAACGCCCCTGCTTCTCCTAACAACAGCGGCGCAGCTTTCGGAATGGCGGACACCGATTCGAAAATTTCCAACTGCTACAGCGAGGGCTCGCTTACGGCAGGTTCGGGATTTATAGGCGTAACAGACTACGAAAAGCTCGGGAAAATCGTTTCAAACTGCTATACGCTTTCAAAGATAGTAGGCCGTACTAATGCTCCTACAAATAAAAATTCCGTAAATAACTGCTATGTCTTAAGCGAGGCAGGATGTTTGCAGATGGGCTTCGGCGCCGCGTCCGCCGCGGAAATTCTTCAGAAGTTCTCAGGGCTTGAGGGCTGGATAACCTCGGGTGTTACTGCTCCTAAGCTTAAAGACTCTCCCGTAATAAAATCCGCGGACGCTTATTCCCCAAACGCCGTAACCGAAACGCCGGCAAATAATACCGATAATAAAGCCAATGCTTCCGATACCGATAATACCGTCTCCGACAGCACGGAAGATACCGACACCGATACCGTAAACAACGCAAAGAAATCGGAAGCTAATATAACGGTTAAAAATACAAGAAATCAGGCCGAAACCATTCTTATAGTAATTATAAGCGTGCTTATTGTTTTGGTGCTTGCCGCAACCGTTGTTATGATAGTTCTTGTTATTAAAATGACTAAGAATAATAAAACAGGAAACGAAGGCAAAGGAGATGAAGAAATTGAAGCTGCAGGAAAGTGATTTGGTCGCTTCAAAAGCAAGCTGGAAAAAAAGTATTCCTTATTTATTGCTCGTTCTTCCGGCGGCTCTTTATTTGCTGGTTTTCCACTATCTGCCGATTTTCGGAGTTGTAGTCGCTTTTAAGGATTATAACTATGTTGACGGAATTCTCGGCAGTCCTTGGGCAGGCTTTAAGTATTTCGATTATTTCTTTACCTCTAATGACGCTTTCAGGGTGCTCAGAAACACAATGGGCTATTCGCTGATGTTCCACTTTGTGGGAATTTTTACAGGCGTTTTGCTTGCGATTTTGCTTTATGAGGTAACAAGCCCGAAGCTTTTAAGGGTTTATCATACGGGACTTTTAATGCCTTATTTCATTTCATGGGTTGTCGGCTCTTATGTATTTTATATTCTTTTAAGCCATTCGAGCGGAATTGTAAATCAGATCCTCATTACTCTAGGTGCTAAGCCTGTCAACTGGTATCAGGAGCCGAAGTACTGGCCGTTTATTTTGCAATGCGCCGATATATGGAAGAATGTCGGAATGGGCTGTGTTCTTTATTATGCAAGTCTAATGTCGCTGGACGCTTCTCTTTTTGAGGCAGCCTCTATTGACGGCGCCAACCGTTTCCAACAGTGGATAAAGATCGGAATTCCCTCTCTTATTCCTCTTATATGTATCATTACAATAATGAAAATGGGAAGTATTTTAGGCGGCGATTTCGGTCTTTTCTATCAGGTTCCAATGGATTCAGGTCCGCTTTATCCCGTAACCGATACGGTGCAAACCTATCTTTACAGAGGGCTTGTCGCAGGAGATATGAGCGTGTCGGCGGCAGTAGGACTTGTCTGCAATGTTGTCGGTCTTGTGATGGTTTTGGGTTCAAATGCCGTTGTAAGAAAGCTTGACCCCGATTCGGCAATGTTTTAAAAAGGGGGAAAGCGATAATGGCAAAAATAAAAACTTTTAAAAAGCGCAAATGGGGAGTAAATATCGCTCTGTGTGTTATTACCCTCGTTTTTGTGCTTCCGATGATAACAATTATAAGTGTTTCTTTTTCAAATGAAAACGATGTTGTAAGATACGGCTATAAGCTTATACCTATGCATTTCGATTTAAGCGCTTATAAGATACTCTTTAAAAATGTCGGGTCAATATTGAGGGCTTACGGCGTTACGATTTATGGCTCGGTTTTAGGAACTTTCCTTTCGCTGCTTTTAATGTCTACAGCGGGATACGCTCTTTCACGAAAAGATTTTAAATTCAGAAAATTCTTTACATTTTATTTTCTGATAACAATGATTTTCAGCGGCGGTCTTATTCCTACATATATAATAAATACGAAGTATTTAGGCCTTATGAATAATATGCTTGTTTATGTTGTAACCGGCTTGGTTGCCGCTTATAACATATTTATCTTCCGGACATTTTTTCAGCAGATTCCGATTTCGCTTATTGAAGCGGCTAAGATTGACGGAGCGAGCGAAAGAAAGATATTTTCCTCAATTATATTCCCGATGTCAAAAGCCTGCTTTGCCTCCTTGGGCTTTATGACTCTTCTTTCAAGATGGAACGATTTTACGGTACCTATGTACTATATAAACGACCGTTCAATGTATAACATTCAGTATTATCTGCAAATGGTTATAAAAGAAAGCAATTTTTTAAAGCAGGCGCTTGAAATGGCAGGCTCAAGCGAAATACTCAATATTCCCACCGAAACCTTAAAGTTTGCGGTCTGCGTTATAGGCGCTCTTCCTGCCGCTATAATTTTCCCGTATTTTCAGAAGTATTTTGCAAAAGGAATGGTTATAGGATCAATCAAGGGATAATGCCGTCAGGCAAGCTATAGCAAATCAGAACCCGTATTTAGGCGGGTACGGATTATTATCGCTTGCCTAGTGTGACAGGACTTTAAGCTGCCACTATAGGCTTTATACAAAATTATTTTAAGAAAGGTGAAAAGAAAAATGAAAAAAATTATGTGTGTCCTGTTTTCATTGCTTATTGTTGCAATGTCCGCCTGTATGGCAGGCTGCGGAGATAAAAGCAATGAAAAGGTAAAGCTTCGCTGGGTAGTTATGTGGGCTGAACAGAAAGATCTTGATATGGTTGTCAAAGAGGCCAATAAACTGCTTGCAAAGCTTATGCCGAATACAGAGCTTGACCTGCAGTGCCTCGAATCGCTGCCGTCAAAATGGTCTCTGTGGATGTCTTCGGGAGAACCTGTTGACCTTGTATGGTCGGGCTATTCTTTCGATGTCGGATCCGAAATCAATAAAAAGTCATATATGGAGCTTGACGGTCTGATTGAAAAATATGCACCGAACCTCAAAAAGGAACGCGAGGATTATGAGTATGCTTATAATACCATTACCGTAAACGATAAGCTTTACGGCGTACCGCATATTCAGTTCTATGCTTCCGAAACCGCAAGACTTTCAATCCCGTCCGAGCTTGCAAAGTATATGAACGAGGATGAGCTCTTGAAAGCGGCTCACGGCTCGCCCTTTGCAACAAGAGAGCTTTTCGATGTAATTGATAAGTATCTCTATGCAAGCAAAAACGCAGGCGCTTGGGATACCGATACAGTTTCCCAGTGCTTAGGAACAATGAAGCATATATGCCAGTTTGTGGCTCAGCGCGGATACGATTTTATAGGTTCCGGCGAAGAGGGTGCTTATATGTGCTATAACCCGTTTGATGAAAAGCCGAAAATAACTAACTTCATGCAGACCGAGCAGTTCAAGCTTATGATGGAATATGCTTCTAAATGGTATAAGGACGGTCTTATTTCAAAGGATGTTATTTCCGGAAACGGCGGCTCCTCAGGCGGCAGAGCGGGAATTCTCGGAGCGCACAGCACCGAAAACTGGTTCAATGTCGATGACGAAAGAGGGATCAAGCATGAGACCTCAAACGGTATTGATATAACCGTTTACCTGCTTGACGACGCCGATAATAAATATCAGGGCGCAACCACAATAGGAAGCGAAGCTTCTTATACCTGCATTCCTTATACGTCAAAGCACCCCGAAAGAGCAATACAGTTCCTCGATTTAATACACAGCGATAAGGGTAAAGACCTTTTCAATATGCTTATTTACGGAATTGAGGGCGTTCATTACGATAAGGTCGGCGAAAACCGCGTTAAGCCTTATGATTATACAATTCAGGGCGACTCCAACAGCAAGTACGGTATAGCTAACTGGATGCTCGGAAACCTCGATTATGCTTGGGAAACTCCGAATATCCCCGAGGGTCAGGCGGCATATATCAAGAATTATAATACCGTTAAAAGAAAAGAACAGCATGCTTCTCCGCTTAAGGGGTTCTGTGTTGATACCACAAGCGTTACAAAGGAGCTGTCTCAACTGACGGCGGTATTTAAGGAATATAAAGAAACTCTTATAAACGGCGTGATGGCAGATTATATGTCATATTATAACGAAATGATGAATAAAGCCAAGGCGGCGGGACTTGATAAGGTAACGGCAGAGTTCCAGAAGCAGGCTGATGAATATGCAGAAAAAAATAAATAAAAGTAAGGAGGGTTTTTCTTGACCTTAAAAGCTCTCCGGAGATTTACGGCTTCCTTTACGGCGGCGGCAATGGCATTGCTGTCCGCCTACATGGCTGCCGCAGCATCTTCGGCGAAATTCAAACTGTCCTCAAATAAGACCGAGGTTCTTAAAGATAACTCTTTTACGGTTATTTTAAGCGCTGAAAACAGCTTCAGCGCCGCAGGAATTTATGCAGAGATAGCTTTTGATAAGGATGCCTTTGAGCTTCAGAAATATACCGTGGTAAACGATAACATTTCCGATTGCTCTGTAGGCTACAGAAACAGTAAGGTCCTGTTCGTTTGGGATAACGATAAAAACGCTTCCTTTTCGGGCAACCTTTTAAAGCTTCAGTTCAAAACTGTTTCCGACAGCTCAGAGGGGAAAAAGAAGTTTTCCTTTGATGTCATTGAAATGTGCGACGAAAAGTTCAAATCTGTTCCAAATGCGGTAACTTCCGCGGAAGTAAGCGTCAAAAAGCTGACGGCGTCCGATAATGTTTTAAAAACTATAGACCTTATAAATAATATCGGAACTGTCGACGCCTCCGATGCATGCCTTAAAAGAATAACCTTGGCTCTTAATGCTTTTTCAAAGCTGTCTTCAAGCGAAAAGGGACTTGTTTCAAATTATCCAACCTTGGCTGAGGCGCAGAAAAAGTATAATGAATTAAAAGAAAAGGAAGAAGCCGAAAAAAATCAGCAGGCTCTTCAAAATGAAATCAATAAGTTTTTATCGGATAATGCCGAGGCGCTGGCTCTTACCGAAAGCAACGCGAAGATAAGCGACCTTACAAGGGTTACCGACGCGCTTAATGAGTACGCCACAAAATCGGCTTATGTAAGAGAAAAATTAAAGAATAAGTATGAGCATTTGAAAAAGCTCAGAGATAAAATAAACGCGCTTATCGAAGATGAAAATGCTAAAAATGCGGCGATAGAAATTGCCGCAGGTTTTAAAGAAACCTTTAAAGACTTAATTGAGCTTCCCGTTTCGAATGTTGTTTATGAGCCGGAGCTTTTAACCGAAATCGAATCCGCCGTAAATACTTATGATGAGGTTTTCGACGATTATACAAAGGCTCTTCTTACAAAAGAGTATCAGCATATCAAGGCGCTTTATGAAAGATATAAGGAGCTTGAAATCAAAAATGCCCCCGAGCCCGAATCGGTTGTAAGAGAGTATACGGCTTTTAGAGAAAAGTATTTAAAGCTTAATATGATGAGCGAGGATTCCGTTACTCAAAACGAATATTCTCTTATTCAGCAGGCAATGTCCGATTTTGACAGTATGTCGGATATGGCAAAAGGTAAAATGGCGTCTGTTTACAGACATCTTATGAATTTGCTGTTCGCACTTAATAATGCAGAGGTAGATTATACCGACAGTGACGATGCTCAGACGGATATTGATTCCGATACAGACGGAAACGAGATAATAAAGGAAGTCGTCAAGTATAAAACAAAAACGCTTGAGGCAGGCGAAATCGGGCTTAAAACCTCTTATAAGGTTTCAGATACAGTCTGGATGCTTCTTGTCCTCTTGGGCGTTTCGATTATCCTTTTCTCTGTTCCGACAACGCTCTATTTCGTTATGAAAAATAAGTACCTAAAAGGAGGTGAAAACGGTGAATAGGTTTTTTTGTAAAAAAACGCTCCTTATGTTTTCAGCAGTTCTCCTTACCTTGTGTATTGTAGTTTCCTCAAATATCCTGAGCGCTAAAGCGGAGGTTATTTTCGAGGAATCAAACCCCGAATTCAAATTCAAGCTCTATGATTCGAATTTGTCAATTCTTCAGGACCAGTACACTCCCGAGGGCACCTTTACACCTTTCGACGGCGAGAAATATAATATAAAAACAAACGCTTATGTTATGTGGACCGAAAACGACGATATAGCCTTCGCTTATAAAAACTATAAGGTTGCTTATGCCGATAAGGGTAAAATAACCGTTTGTGCGACTATTCTCAGCAGAGACGCAATCGGCGGAGCGCTCCACGATAACGGATCTACCGGTATTGCTATAAGAAGCGGAGATTCGGCGGACGCACCGAGCGTTTATCTGCATTGCCGAAATAACTGGATAGGTATTGTTTACAGAACTAAAAAAGGAGCCGCCACTATTAAAAGCAATGAGGGCGACGCACCGAAATTTCCCGTTAAGCTTCGCCTTGAAAAACAGGGAAATACAGTAAACGGCTATTATCAGAATAACGGCAGTAATAACTGGGTAAAGCTTAATACCGTCTATGTAAAAATGGACGAAACGGTTATGGCTGGTATTGCCGCACATTCGTGCGGTAAACAGACTTGGATAGATACCTCGTTTAATGATTTCAAGGTATCTATTGAGGGTCCTGCAGGCTCAAAATATAATGAGGATACAGATACCTCATCGGGCTCTGACTCATCGAAAGAAGAAAATAAGCTTCCGCCCGACCCGCCGATTACAGATAATATCCTGTTCAGGGAAACCTTTACCGACGGCAGTCTTGTAAATAAGAATGAGGACGGTAAGGAAACGGCAGATAACCCCTATTGGGATAACGGCGAAAATGAGGCACAGTATGCCGATATTGTGACCGACGGTGATAACCGATATTGGCACCGTTCTTTCAGTACAGACGATTATCATTTCGATAATGACAGCTGGGCTGACTATTCGCTTTCCGCAGACCTGAAGTTCGGGAAGGAAACTATTGACAGCGGAGTCAATCAGGTCAATTTCTATGTAAGGCACCGAAAACAGGTGGCATACGGATATTTCGGATATAGGGTGTCTTTGGAATACGGGAAATATATCCGTGTTTATAAATACTTTATGACAGGAGATTATTTGTATTCGCATTATAAAATTGCCGAAACAGCGCTCGATGAAACCTATCTCGATAAGGATAATTGGCATACTTGGACGGTGGACGCCTTCGATAATAAGATTACCGTTTACCGCGACGGCGAGATTAAATGCGAAGCGGTCGATAACGATATCGGTAATATTTCGGTTAACGGCTTCGGCGGTATAGGCTTCGGCTCGGACGGCGCAGACCTTTATGTAGATAATATAATCGTCCGCAAGCTTGACGACCTTTTCGGCGGCAGCTACGATAACTTTATCGGCGGAAACTGGGACAGCGATGTTCCCGATTATATTAAGGATTATAAGAGCGAATACAAGTATTATTAAGAGGAGGAATAAATAATGAAAAAATTTAAACTAAAGGCAATAGCCGTTGCATTGCTGGCTTCTATGACAGTGTCCGCGGCAATACTGCCGTCAAAAGCAGCCAAAGTCGGAGAAGGAATTGATGTTCCCGATTCAGGCGTAGTTACTTATGATTTTAATTCTTTGGAAAATCCTTTAGAGGAAAATAAAACCGGAACCTATGATAAATCTGCTAACGGAACAAGCGGAATAGTTCTTTCTGAAAATGAAACTGTTTTTAAGATAGGCTTCGGTCCCGAAAATATTTATACACCTGTAAACTGGGATACCGACCTAGTAAGAAAATCAATGTCGCTCCGTATCAACAATCAGGGAATTATAAATTCCGGAGATGTAACATTCCAGCGCATAATTCTTTGGTATCAGGATGCAAATAACTGGCTCGGACTTGACTGGAAAATTTCTGATGACAAAAAAACCTATGATACAAGAATTTCGGGCAAAAACAGCTCTCTTTCAAGAGTAAAAGGTTCTGCCGATCCAACTGTTTTATTTGCATGGAACGATCTTACAAACAATGGTAAAATGCCGATAGGCGAAAATGACGGCTGGATTCGGTTCAATGCTGAATATACCGATGTTAATACAATAAAATTAAGCTGGTACAAGGAAAGCGCTCCCGAAACCGTTTATAAGAGTACTTTAAGCAGCACATTTAATTTCGATAATACCTATGATATAACTTCTGCAACTATCGGAACGGTCAACACTTCATCTTATTTTACTAAATATGACTGGAGAAAGGGTCTTTTCGGAATAGCCGGAACAGGGACTTATTATGATGAAAATAATAATTCAAGCGGAAGTCCTCAGGTAGGATATTATGACGACCTTTCCGTAACCCTCGATGTTGAGCCTGCGGAGGTTCGCGATTTCAAAAAGACCTATGCAGATGTTTTGGCTCTTGATGCCGATGCTCTTTATGCGAAATTTTCAACCGATTATGCTGCGTTTACAGCTGACATAGCAAATATCGACAAGGCTTTCGCAGCTTTTTTTGCACTTTCCGATTCTTCAAAAGAAATGCTTGCTTCACAAAAAGCTGCACTTGAAAAGCTTATAGGCACAAAGAAGAAGGCTGAGGCTTATCTCGGAAACGATATAAATGTTGCTTTTGAAGACGGTCTTTCTGCTGAAACAAGCATTGAAATGAATACCGCTTTCGGTTCGACTTCAAACAGAGAATTGCTTACAGTTATTGACAATCCCTTTAAGACAGCCGGAAACAATTCCGATAAGGTCGTTCAGCTTGCAAGAGACGGCGAAACTGGAAGCAGCAATATGATTCATAAGATAAAATATACAGACGCCGATTCTTCAAATGCAATCGCAAATGTTTCTTTTAAAATGTATTTTAAGGCTTATAAAGGAAACGGTCAGGGCGCAAGAGTATATTTCAATTATGATGATGCAAAGTCTATAAATACTCAGGATTATATTAACTTCTATGCCGACGGTGCAAATGAACCTTTACAGTTTGTTTATAAGAAGTATGATACAGCGGCGGCTAAGTATACAGACAGCTACAGCAGTGCTATAAAAACTGCTGACGGAACTGCAAACCTCGGAACAATGGCAGGTCAGTGGTATACCGTTAATATAGCTTATACCGATACGGGCTTCTCAGTAACTCTTACAACTGCTGACGGCGTAACAAGCCGCGTTGTAAGCAAGCCTGCCGAAAACACATTAAGCGCAAACGCATTTGCAATAGGCATGACTCAGTTTGCATCAGATTCTTATTATGATGACTTTAAGGTTTCCTTCCGCACACCTTACACAATGACAATGCTTGATAAAGCTTGGATAAGAGATACAGCCGCGAGCGGAATCCGTTTCGGAACCGAAACCTTAGCTGCTAATGAGCTTTATAATAATGCAAGTGACTGCACCGTAGCTGCATCGGGTGCGCTGTTTATGCCCAAAGCTTATTTAGCAGACGGTGAGCTTCTTACGGTTGAAAGCACAAAGACTGCTAATTCTTTCGGTAAGAAAGCAAGAGGCAACGAAAAGACTGAAACCGCAATACCTGAAAATATTTACGGTGTTCTTATAAATGTTATAGATAATGATAAATTTGATGTTAACCGGCAGCTTGTTTGCCGCGTTTATATCAAATACAGAAAGGCAAATGACCCGACAGGCGCTTACAGATATGCTTATGCCGATTCTAACAGCTATGCCGTTTCGGTAAGCGAGCAGGTAGTAAAAACAGCGAAAAATCTTGTAAGCTATACCGGTGAAGATTATGCAGGCGCATTGGCAGCTCTTAAAGCAGCCGGTTATCTCGGAGGTAATAAATAATGAGAAAATTAAAAAAATATAATTCCCCGAGCCTTGAATTTTTAAAAATACTGCCTGATGAGAATATCAGTGCGTCAGGCACCTCGGATCCGAATTTCAACGATGTAGATGTTAACTATGATGGCAATGATACAGAATACGGTTGGTAAAAAAATATTTGCCGCATTGCTTGCCTGCATTCTTGCGCTTTCGCTTTGCGCATGCGGCAAAAATAAATCTAAATCCGATAAAAACAAATCGGATTTAAAATCAAGCTATTCATCGCAGGAATTATATTCGGAAGGGTCCAAAGATAATTCCGTGGTGTCGGATAAAAATTCTTCGGAAATAAAAAACAGCGGTAAAAATTCATCAGACAGCAAAAATAAACCGACCTCTGATATTTCCGTCGAAGTTGAAACCGACAGCGGCTTTTCTGATGGCAATAAAGAGAATGAAAATAAGAACAGCAGTGAAAACAGCTCTTCTTCCGAATGGCTCGGACCGTTCTAAAGTTAGACATTAGACACCGGACGGTAGATATTAGACAATACCCTTAAGTTTTCACTATCGTGAAAAAGAAGGGCGCCTTGCTATAGATTCTGCTGAAACCCAAGCTTCCCCTTTAGACGAAAGGGAAAGTGTCAAGGCGAAGCCTTTGACGATAGGGTTTGGTTATATCAGTGCCGTAAGGCACACAACAGTCTAATTTCTAAATTCTATTGTCTAACATCTAATAGAATACCCCTCAGTCAGCTTACGCTGACAGCTCCCCTCTGTATTGACATTCGTCAATAAGAAGGGCGCCTTGCTTAAGATTTTACAGAGTCCAAAGCCTCCACTAAAGTTGTTAGGGGAGGTGGCAAAGCGGAGCTTTGACGATAGGGTTTGGTTAAGCCAATGCCGTAAGGCACACATCATAGTCACCCTTTAGTGCAAGGTAGGCAGAAATAACCGGCCGGAGCCGGACTGTCAAAAAATATAAAACAAAACCTGCCGATAGGTTAAATCGGCAAAGAAACTTTTAAAACAGAAAGGAGCGTGCCTGAATGAGATCAATAAAAGGGCGCAGGGCAGTGGCATTTTTACTCAGTCTGTCTGTTTTAGTCGCCTGCTTTTCCGTGTTTACGCTGAAAAATTCCTTTGTTTCGGCAGAGGGCGTGGGCTTTTCGGATAATTTTGAATCGGGGCTTAAATGGGAGCTTAAAAGCGGCACTCCGAGCGACGGCGAGGAATTGGGGACAATTTCTGACGGAACAAACAATTATCTTCAAATTCCGTCAGGATCAAGCGCATTCTATTCGCCGAAATCCTCAGTATTCAGCAATTCGGGACAAAAGGTCTATTTCAAAACCGATGTCAATTTGAAAAATACCAATCCCGCAAGCCGTCTTTCGCTTGTTTATTGGTATAAAAATGCCGAAAACTGGAAAGCTTTTCAAATTTATAAGGATTCCGACGGTTCATATCAGGGAATGGCGCTTTGCATGACAGCAGGAATTGCTTCTTCAAAGAACTCTTCTAAAGCTTCGGTTCTTTCCTGCTCAATGACTCCTACGGATACAGGCTCTTGGACAGGAAACAAAATGATTGCTTTAAGCAATGACGAATGGGTTACCTTAGAGCTTATAATCGAAAACGGCGAGTCATTCAGAGTAAAGCTTACAAGAAGCGGCGAAAATACCGAGTATACCATGCTAAACACTCATAAAAGCGGATATACCTTGGCATACCGCCTGAATGAATCTTCAGCGCTGAGCGACGCTGAAAGAAAAGCCGCTGTTTTTGACGCTTTCGATATGCGCAAGGAAGGCTTTGCTGTAGCAAAAACAGGCAGTAGCACAAAGCCTGCTTTTATTGATAATTTCACATTGCGCTGTGCTGCAGCAAATGAGGATTCCGATTCTTTGATAGCTCTGCTTTCAAAGGAAAAATTCACGGGGATTTTATCAAAGACAACCGAAACCGTTCAGGTTTCAGATAAATCCGCGGTTGAGGAAGCTTTAACGGAATTTAATAAGCTTACAGACAATCAGAAATCCTTTTTAAGCGCGGAAATTACCTTGCTTAATAATTTAAAGCAAGCAATATATTTTAAAGAGGTTCCTTCCCGTCCTACAGGCGGAGATTTAGACCCGATATTCTTTGATTTCGAAAATTCTTCGGATTCTAAGTATTGGTCGGCTGCAAACAAAACAAACAGTAATCCTTGGGGATTTAGCGAAAATCCCCTTAAAAGCGGACTTAATACCAGTAATACAGCTTTCAGGGTTTCTTCAAATAATAACTCTGGAGTTATACCTTATTACTATTTGCACCCTAATTACTGGACTGAAAACGGAACATTTTCCGAGCTTTCGGGAAAGATTTATTCTTCGGGTGCTTTGCACTGGGGAGCGCCGATATCCATTTGGTATTATTTCAAGGATGAAAACAATTATAAGCGCTTAGACCTTATTCTTGAAAACGGGAAATGGTGCTGCCGCACATATTTTAAAGCCGACGGCTACTGCGATTCAAAGGGTTCGGCAAATGTATATACAAATTATTACAGTACCGATATTGTAGCAAGCTCTGCCGATTGGTTAAGCTTTAAATTATCTTATTCATCATCAAAGGTTGTATTTATACTTACAGATAATGACGGAGCTTCAACAGAGCTTGAGCTTACTCAAAACGGTAAATGCTATAAGACTTCCGACCTTAAAACAGAGGTAAGCGAGCCGACAGTTGCTTTGAATTCCGGAAAATTCGCTTTCGGCGGACCCGGATTTGCAGATTATTATATTGATGATATAAATATTAAATTTTCTGAAGGTGCGTCGGATGTTGCTCAGCAGTATCTCGATAAATGGTCCTCACTTCTTGGCAAAAATGTCAATTCCATAACAAAGGCCGATAAGGCTCAGGTGGACGCCGCTTATGCGGAATTTGAAGCTCTTCCTTATGACGCTCAGCTTTTGCTCGCAAAAGAAAAGAAGCTTCTTTTAAAGCTTGTAGAGCGCGTGGAAGACCTTGACCTTATGGAAAAATTGGGCGTAGGTCAGGCAACTGTTTCGGACGGATTCCATGAGGATTTTGAGGGACAGTATGCCAATGAAAAGTGGAGACATAAGGATGGGAAAACTTCCGATTCGTTTATCTCCAAGAATGACAGCTTTAAGGTGATAACCGATCCGGATAATAAATCGAATCATATACTTGAAATTAGAGGCAAAAGCACTTATTATAGAGTCAGAGACTTTTTGTGGCCTCAGATGGCTTCAATGAAAAAAGCTTCATACCGAGTTAAGTTTGATAATTCTAAGACTGTATTTCTCGGAACCTCCTTCTATGTAAGCTATATTGATGAGGATAACTGGTCAAAGGTTTATTTCTACAGGGATTATGACGAATATTATTGCTATAATTTTACTTGGTGCGTTGACGGAGTTCAGCAGTTCGACGGCGGACGAGAGTTAAGCCCCGCATTCGATTTTAAGGATTGGGTAAATGTTGAAATCGAATACAATGTGCAGACTCTTAAGGCAACTATGATTCTTACTGCAGATTCGGATCCTAAAAACCCGATTTCGATTATTGCCAATATGCTTTCCCCGAAAGCAAGGCTTATTCTTGCTTCGCCTAACGGCTGGGAGCACAATGCCTCGGGCGCTACATGGTATGACGATATAAATATTGAGTTTATCCCCGGCGATTGGGACGAGGATATAGAAATTACAGACCCTGTTGTTTATTATACTTCAAGTACACATATAAAACCCGGGGATGTAACCATGCTTTACGGGCAAAACTTGGGCAACACCGCAGTTAAGCTCGAAATTGTAAGAGCAGAGGATAAAACCGATAAAGCAGGCTATGTTTTGCAGGATTACTTCGATGAAAAATCCTCGGAGGCAAAATATTCAAAGCCTTTAAATCCCGAGCTTTATTTTACCGGCGATGTAAGAACTGTTGAATATATTCAGCAGAGCGAAAATTGCTTTAAATTTGAAGTTCCCTCCGATTTTGAGGACGGCGTGTATATCGTTAAGGTAACACCGAGATATTCTTCTTCAAACCCTGTTTATGCCTATATAAATCTTCCGAGGATTGATTATACTATCGGCGATGAGGGAAGCGTTGCGACACAGGGCGGAACTTTAAGAATTTTAGGAAAGCATATCGCCGTTGATACCGTAAGCGACGAGCGCGTTTATGATGCGGACAAAATAAATTCCATGAACCTTAAGGTTAAATTAAGGTCAAAAGCAGGAGCGGAATATGACCTTCCTATTTCTTCGGTTGAAAGTCAGTATTCTATTACCGCATCGGTTCCGAATAATATTCCTAAGGGTAAATATGAGGTAACCGTTTATAACGGCCACGGAAACAATTCCTGCTGGAGCAAGCCTTATGAGGTTGAAATCGGCTCTTCTTGGACGGACAGCCGTCACGAAGAGGTATTCAATGTCCTTGATTACGGTGCAGACACCGCAATTGACGGAAACGATACTCCCGCATTTGTTGCCGCTCTTGACGCAGCAGCGAAAAACGGCGGAGGAACTGTATATGTTCCGTCGGGAACATATACCCTTGTGTGGGCAATAGCTATCCCTGAAAATGTATATTTAAAGGGTGACGGAATTGAGACCTCAAATATAATGTTTTCTCCTTATAAATATCAGTTCGGCTCTCTGCCCAAGCACATGATTTCAGCTGTTAAAAATGTTGAAATTTCCGATATCAGCTTTTACGGACAGCGCACTGGACACTTTATCGGCGCAACCTGCGAAGCGGAGAATATCAATATCCATGATATCAGAATTCAGCAAAGTCCTATGGGAGGAACGCCTACCGAGGGCTCTGCAGGACAGAACCTTGTAAGCTATACAGAGCTTAAGTCTATGGTCTGGGCGGAAGCAATGCAAAGCTCATGGGGAATAAACTTCGGAGACGAAGCCGATAATATAAAGATACAGAATAATGATATTATGTATTTCGAAACGCCGATGCGCGGAGGAAGATACACCTATCTTACCTGCACCGACAACTCTCTTATCTCTACAAACAGCTCGTATTTCTCGTTCAGAACTAATAAAACCATTTTAGAAGGAAATTACACTAAGCGTATAACAGTAGGTTTAGGAGGAGACGGTTTTTATGCTGCAGATAATACATTCGGAATGGTTCTTACAAACAACCGAGAAATATTCACCACCGACGGAACCGCTTATTACGGCGAAAACCGCGGAGGCATAGTCAAAAAAATCAATGATACTACTTATCAGATAACAACCGGTCAGAGCTGGGGAGACAACCATTGGGTAGGAAACAGTCTCTATGTAATTCAGGGACAGGGCGCTTGTCAGGTTCGCAGAATTGTAAAGAGCTACGGAAACATTCTTGTTATTGACACTCCGTTTGTAATAGAGCCTAACAGAAATTCACGAGTTGTAATTCATAACAACCGTTATAACATGTGTTTTGTCGGAAATGATGTTTCAATAGGCTCAAACTTCGGTACATACGGAACACTTGTCGGAACGGTTCTCGATTCAAATAAGATTCATCAGTCCGAGGGAACAGGCATGTGGGCTTACGGCGACAGCCCGAACTGGTACAACTCGATAGTAAACAGTCATTATTATGACGGATTTTTCTATCATGCTACCGGAGAGAATGACGGCACCGACTATATGCATATTCAGCTTTATGCTCACGGATTTGCAAACACCTCGACAGCAGTGGTTATGCGAAACAATTTGCTTGAGGATAATGCCTATATAAGCCTTATCGCACCTAACGGAAAATGTATGCTTGATACCGTTATTGACAATAATACAATAAGAAATTCGATAAACGGTCTTGTTATAACGAGCGGAAACAATACAGTCAACATGCAGAGTACGGTAATTTCAAGGCTTACTACGGAGGATGTCGCAGTTCCGATGTCAGGCTCTTATGCTCCGCTTCTTACAAGTCAGAACAGCTTCGGCTACAATCAGCTTGTAATGTATAAGTGCGGAGACGAGGTCACTGAAAACTTCATTGTCGGCGATGTCAATATGGACGGCAAGATTACCATGAAGGACGCAACCGCAATTAAGTATTACATTGTAGGTATTGCGGACCTTGACGAGGAGCAGTTAAAGCGCGCCGATACCAACGGCGACGGCAAGGTTACTATGACCGACTCGCTTCTTATAAGACGCTATCTTTTAGGCGAAGCCGAAATAGGGGATAAGACCGACCCTGATGACAGCTCATCTTCAGGCTCATCATCTTCATCATCTTCATCATCCTCTTCGTCTTCATCTTCTTCGAGTTCTTCCTCGTCGTCAAGCTCGTCATCGTCTTCATCTTCGGGCAGTTCGTCAGACTCATCGTCTTCTTCGTCAGGTTCTTCGGGCTCGTCTTCTTCAAGCTCAAGCTCGTCATCTGACGATTCCGAATGGCTCGGACCGTTCTAAAGTTAGACATTAGACACTAGACGGTAGATGTTAGACAATACCCCTCAGTCGCGCATAAAGCGCGCCAGCTCCCCTCTGTATTGACATTGTCAATAAGAAGGGCGCCGAAAAGCTTCCCCTTTAGACGAAAGGGGAAGTGTCAAGGCGTAGCCCTTGACGATAGGGTTTGGTTATAATCGCGGCAAAGCCACACATTAAAAAAAGTCCCTCTTGCCCTAAGGGGGGATGTCAAGGCAATTTGCCTTGACAGGGGGATTTGTCGAATGTTCCTATTAGTGCGGCAGGAGAATTTCCTGCCGCGCTAAGGCAAACGATAGCAATTCGACCGAAAAATCCTTATTCGGATTTTTATCGCTTGCCTTAGTATATTCGGGTCTAATTGATTAAATAACAGGAGAGAATAAAATGGCAGATCTAAACATAATTATAGCTGACGATACGCCGTCAATAAGACAAGGCCTTAAAGCCGTAATAAAAGAAAATGCTTCTTTTGCCGATATTCTCGGAATTTTTTCAGACGGTCAATCGGCGCTTAACTATATCAAGGATAATGCCGAAAAAATAAACGCGGCGATTTTGGATATTCAGATGCCTTATGTTTCGGGACTTGATATTGCGGAATATATTTATGAAAATAATATTCCGATAAGCGTTATAATTATCAGCGGCTACAGGGAATTTGACTATGCAAAGCGCGCCATTTCGAGTCATGTTTTTAAATTTGTCTGCAAGCCTGTTGTTTTTCAGGAGCTGATAACAACCCTTGACGAAATAAGAAAAAACACTCATTTAATGCTTGAAAATAAGAACAGAATAGAGGAAACCAAAAAGCTTGCAATGCAAAGCTGTCTTAACAGTGCAAGACTTTTATACGATACGAATGATACTTACGGTTTTAAGCCTCTTTCGGACTTTTTTTCCGAAAAAAGGGAAGAGGATTTTATAATAACCGAATTTAAGGCAGAAAACAAACCGGAAATAATTGAATTAAAGGACGGAAATTTTGCTTTTTCTGTAGACAAAAAAGAAGGCTGTTCGGTTTATTTAGCCATGCCGAATAAATTAAAGGATAACAGCGGTTTTGAAATTTTAAATACCTTTTCCGGTTTAGATAACTGTCTTTTTTGCAAACGGGTGACCTTAGCGTCGAGGAGTTTTGTAAAAAGCGTGCGTGAGATCAATCACGAAGTTAAAATTATATCCTCAAACGAGCTTATAAATTATCTTTCCTCTGACTTTGAAACGGCAAAAAAATTTATTTTAAAATATATGCAGGAAAAATTCGGGATATCGGAAGAAGATCTCGATACGCTTGAGAGCAAAAATGATCCGTCGGAGCTTGTTAAAACTGCGGAAAATATAATCCTTGCATCTTTTTCAGACAAGGAACGGCTTGTAGAAAATGTAAAGCTGTTTATAAAAGAAAATTTCTGTTATGATATGTCGTTAAATCTTGCCGCGGAGCATTTCGGAGTTTCGGTAGGATATTTAAGCAGGACTTTTAAGGAAATAACGGGAATGCTGTTTATTAAATATTTAACAGAGGTACGTATTCAAAAAGCTATTCATTTAATGAACACAACGAATAAATCATTGAACGATATTGCTAAAGAGGTCGGATATGATTCAAATAAAAATTTCCGTATGAATTTCAAAAAAATAACAGGTTTGCTTCCGAACCAGTATGTATACATGCAGAGGAGGAAAGACTGATGGCTTTTAAAAGGATTAACTCTGTATTCTTCAAAAAAAGGAAGCTTCTTATTCGGCTTTCCTTTTTTCTTTTATCGGTATTTGTATTTTTGATTTTATATATAGCGAATTACGGTTATCTTCGCAATGAAATGCGTGTTACAGAGAATTATCAGGCGGAACAGGTCAGGGTGAAATTTGAATATTATTTTAAGAACATCACCTCAGCGGCGAATTATAATTCAAATAATATCCTGCTTCCTGTCGGAGATGTAAAACCGGAGGATGTAAACGGAATTCAGAAGCTTATCAATTCGGTAAAGATTATATACGGCGGGGTTGAGTCTGTAAGTCTTTCAAACGGCTATAACACTTTCGGTGACTCATCGCTTTCAAATGAAATAAATCGGCCGAGCATAGGAAAATATAATTCCTGCGATTTTTATATCAATTCCGATGAAAACTGGTCAAGAAAGCTCTTTATAAGATGCAGCGGCTCGCTCAATGATACTGTAATAAGAATAAACCTCCTTGAATGTTTAAGGGAAATGTACCCTAACGACGCATCGTTTAATAAGGATGTAATGCTCATAACAAATGACGGAACCGTTCTTGCGTTTTCGGACAGGTCCTGCATAGGAAAAAATCTTAACGGACTGATTAGTGAAAACTGGCAAAACAGCTATAAGGATTTTATAACCTCAAAGCTTAAAGATACCGGCTTTTATATTACAGCGAAAGAATTATCGCAAACAGGACTTTCAGTAGTATTTCTTTCTCCTAAAACCGCATATATGTCGCTTATAACAAGTCAGGCAATAAAAGCTGTTATTTACTGTATGATTTTAATATCCGCATTCGGAGTTTTGTTTTCAGTCGTTATGCACCGAGTAAACGAGCAGATGAAAATTTTATCTCAGAAAATTGAGGAGACTAATATTGTGAAGCGCTCTGATTTTTCGAGCGATGTTGAATTTCTGGAGCACGGTCTGATAGGTTTTTCCGAAAAGCTTTCGGGACTTCAGGCGGAACTCGGCGCAAAGGTTGAAAATCTTCGCAAGGCTCAGATAACGGCGCTGCAGCTTCAGATAAATCCGCACTTTTTATTCAATACAATTGACTCGATAAATTGGAAGGCAGGGGAAATTCTCGGTGTAAACAACGATATAAGTAAAAGTCTTATAAATCTTTCGAATATATTTTCTTACAGTATGGATATCAATATCATTTCAGTGCCGCTGAGGGATGAAATAGATATAACCGAAAAGTATCTTGAACTTATAAACGTACGTTGCTGCGCTGAAATAAATGTTTTTTGGGATATAGACCCTGAGCTTAAAGACGCGTTTGTTCCGCGGCTTTCCCTCCAGCCGCTTATAGAAAACGCCGTAACCCACGGATTTTTACAGAATATAGATGAAAATTCACTGATAAAAATATCCGCAAAGCGAAAAGATAAGGATATGCTTCTTTCGGTCGAGGATAACGGTTTCGGGATAGATAAGGAGCATCTTGCAGAATTAAACAGTTCTATTAAAGCCGTATCCGAAACATCGTCAAAACATATAGGTCTTAGAAATATCAACAGCAGACTTCGTTTGCTTTACGGCGATAAATACGGCTTAAAGCTCTGTTCCGGACAAAACGGCGGAACATTATGCGAAATGATTATGCCTGTAATTAAAAAACAAAAAAAGGAGTATAGCTGAGAGGTTTAAACCGGATAAAAGCGTAATAAAACTATATCCGTCAAATGTAATAAGAGATGACTGCCGTCTTAAAGTTATATCATGGATTGCAAAAACCAGCCGAGATATTTTTTTATCACGAAATTATCATACTATATTACGCCTGATTCGGTAATCAGAAGCTTTTTACTATCAAAGTCAATTTTCATTTTGGCACCGTAAGGAAAAATACAAATCGGTGAGGTATGGCCAAAGTTTATATTTGCAATTATAGCCAAATCTGCCAGCCCGTATTTATCATTAACAATTTCCAAAACAGCTTTTTTATGCTTTTCAAAAGATTTATAACCGCATAATTTACCAATCAATAATCCTTTAATTCTTTGTAAAGCACCTATTTCACCAAGCCAATTTAAAAAATTTGTTAAATGCCTCGGAGTGAAAAAATCAGCGGTATCTTCAATAAATAATATTTTGTCAAAAAAACACTCTGCGTTTATTCCGGGGAAATCTTTGATTCCTGTATGACCGCCGAATAATTCCCCTTCAATCTTTCCTTTTCCCTGAACGAAAATATATCCGGTTTCTTTGCGGTATTGTTTTGCAAAATTTTTATCAAAATAATTATTATTGTCGCAACTGTAAGTTTTTGCAGGAGGGATTTCTCCGATTGCTTTGTTTTCAAAAAGCACCTTATGAAACCAAAATTTACTATATTGGTGAAAATCAGGAGTTTCTGCAATTATCGGTAACAGATTAGGCCCATAAAATGTGGATAAACCTGCTTTATAACAGTAAAGATGATAATTCATAACATCGGAGTAACCTATGAATATTTTGGGATTCATACATATTGTTTCTGAGTTTAAAAACGGAATTACTTTTAAACTGTCATTTCCGCCGATGTTTGCAATAATCGCCTTAACACTATCATTTTCAAACGCCCATAAAATATCTTCAGCTCGCGCTTTTGGATTATTTCTGAGATATTCCTCGCCTTTCATCGAATTAGGCGCCGCAACAACTTTAAGTCCTGTTTCTTCAAGTCGTTTTTTACCGATATTATATTTCCATACAGCTTCTGCTGCTCCGGCGATACCCCAGCAGGGACTTATCGTTGCAATAGTATCTCCCTCATTTAGTTTTTTCGGTTTCTTTAATCTCATATTTAAGCAACCGCCTTTTAATTAAATAATTAGTTTCGGAAAGCTTGAATTCAGTATGTTCTTAGCTTGTTAATCAGTATATCATATACTTTGCCGGAATTCAATTTTTAAACTGTTATGCCGACACAAGAGAAGAATGCGAAGAAAAGCTTGCGGAGATGATTAAACAAAAGAATGCGGAAATCGCCGCTGAGAAAGAACGGCTTAAAGCTGGACAGACGGCATAAGGTGGATACAACACCGCCACGGAGAAATCCGTGGCGGTTGCTCATTTGGCTTTCAAATTTTGCGCCGCTGTAAACAAAGAAAAAAGAATTTTGCAGGCCACATTTGATAATGTGGCCGTAAAAATGCGATTTTTTCAAAAGTGGCGGCGAAACGCCTAAATAAGCATAAAAAACGACCGAAAGCGGAGAATAAAATCTGCTTTCGGCCAAAATTTTGGTCGGGGTGACAGGGCTCGAACCTGCGACATCCAGTTCCCAAACGGACCTATGAAGGCAATTTCCGCTAAAAATAGCTTTTTCCGCCCCTTTCCGCTCGGAAAACCGCGCTCTTCAGCACTCTTATCCCCACTGTTTCCGAGTGCTCCGAAACGGTAGGTGGTCTGTTATGTGGTCAGCAGGATTTTTTTGCAGAATAATACACACTACACGCCTCTCGTTATCACGTGAGAGGCGATCGCTTTTTATACGGTTATTATAACTCTGAACAGCAGCCTGTTTAAGTTAATTTTGTGCAGACTATTAGCTGCCGGTTGCGCAGCAACCAAATATGGTGTATTATATTATCAATGAAACCGTTTTGGAGGGAAGTTTATGCCAAACGGCAGTTTTTCCAGTCATTATGTTCCGCGGTTGGTTTTGCGGAAGTTCAGTAATAGGCTTTGTACCTACAACATAAAAACCGGCGAGCTGCGCGAGAATATTGCCCCCGAGCATGCCTTTGCGCAAAACGCTCTTTATGACCTCAACACTGAAAGAGCACTGAATACAAAAGTCGAATCTCAATTCGGCAACCTGCTTGCCAATATACTGCTAAAAGCCGACCATACGGTTTCTCTGAACCGTATACAGCTATTACAGGTCAAAAAATTTCTGCTTGTTTCAGAATTGCGGACTATGCAAAATGGAGAATGGCTGCAAAAGGAACGGCAAATGAAGAATTCTTTTGCTCCCGACTTTAAAGAACGCCGTATCGAAGGCGAAACGCCGTATGAATATTGGATGCGGACTGTTAATACTGTTTTGGATTCCGACGGTACACCTGCATCTATTCTGCAAAATTCCAATAAAACCTATCCGGCATACCGTTGGGCAAGCATTGTTAACAGCGGATATATTGCCTTCTGGGATGCGCCGGAAAGCGGGGATGAATTTGTCATTACCGATATCGGTATGACATCGGAAAACGAAAAAGACTGGGACGGCATCACAAGACATAATGATAAAAAGCTCTCGTGGCTGACAGACATATTAAACCGCACGACAAACGATGAAGAAAAAGATGTAATTGCAAGTTTAATAAAGTCGCTCATACATTTCAGTGAAAACTTCATGATGTTTCCGATTTCGGCTAAGAGAATGATCGTGCTCATCAATCCGTTCTATAAATTCAGATATGCAGGAATGAAATCTGGGTTGTCGTGTGTGCCTTTGACGGAGCTGACGGTGATCCCCAACGAAAGTCTTTTTGAGCCAAACCACAATTATTATGAGGCAACGAAAGGTGAACAAAACAGCGGCGTTTATTCGGAAAACGATCAATACATTTATGATATAAAGAAACTAACTTCCGATGAAATACAGTATTGTAATGCGCTTTTTATGGACAGGATCAACGAATATCTGGGCTTTTCCTCACTCGACAGTGCATTCGGCAGTATAATCAAGTATAAACTGATTAACGATCCGCCGTATACGCCGCGAGTAGATTATACACCACTTTACAGAATTATCGAAAAGCGATATTCCTGCAAATTGATTTTTCCCTATTGATTTTTTCAGGAAATAGGCTATACTGATATTACATATTTAAAAAACCTTCGGAGCACTGCGTTGTCTATGCAAAGGAGGTTTGCGAATATGAGTAATCGAAAAATCGATTATGAGATGGCAGACTATTTTCGGAGCATAGTGGACAAATCGGGCCTTTCGCAGGAAGATTGGGCGACGCGTTTAGGTGTTACGCCCCGCTCGGTCGCCTATTATTGCTCCGGCCAAAGAACGCCGTCGGCCAAAAGACTTTTGCTGTTTCAAAAAATTGTCGAGAGTCTTTGAAAAAAACAGCGTCCCTACGGGTGAACAGGCCCACAGGGATGCTGTTTTTTTGAACCGACGGTTCATAGTGCGTTCCTCTTTTATGTGCGATAATGTGTATATCACTTATAAAGGAGGACATCAAAATGTCAAAGTAAAAACGGTCAAAGTATGGAACAAGGTTTTCGGGAACCGTGAAACCGTTTTCGACTATGCCGGTCGCGAAATGCGGAAGTCCGCCTGTGGAGATCCGCACAGCGCCTATCATCCGACACTTGACCACATCCGTCCGCTGTCGCTCGGCGGCAGTGATGTTGCAGGAAATATCGTCATTTGCCATCGTGATACCAACGCAGAAAAAGCGGATAAATTCCCGCATTGGAAAACAAACAGCCGGCTGTTTCGCGCAGATCGCATAAAGGGCACACGTACGGATTACGAGATCATCAAGCTGTAAAGGGGAGGATTGTATGTCGAAGTATTGTTTCAACTATGATTCCGGCGAATATGAAAATATCGAAAGAGACGGTTTCAGCATCGACCAA
>CAKSHM010000003.1 GCA_934457415.1 uncultured Eubacteriales bacterium
CGACGCACATTACCGTCACTGCCATCGTCAGTGCTGAAATGATTGCTATGAGTTTTTTCATTTTCTTTCCTCCTAAAATTATTTATAAACACTTTCATAGGGCATACCCACAAAAATGATTATTTATTGCATTGAATTCAGTATCGCATTAAATGCACTTCGAATATATTCCGCAAACATCCTATACGCCGTCGGATTGCAATGACAGTGATCCTTGACATTAGCTTTACCTGTATATCTGTCTGATGTGCCGCTGCCGTCAGGCTCAAAAGCCGTCCCCGAACCGGTCACAAGAGGCATTCCCATTTTCTCAATAAGTCTGCCGTCTCCACCATATATATTTCCTGTTGTAAATTCAACAAACGGAACTCCGAATTTTTTGCAAACAGAAGATGTGATAACATCTTTTTCGCATCTTTCTTCCAAAGACTCCGGCATATACTTTGGGTGATATGTTCCCAGCATTATAACGAAAGTATTTGGGAGATTTTGTCTTATTTCATTTAAATATTTTTCCGTACATTCTTTTAAATTTTCATCTGGCTTATCATTTATTCCTGCCTCAATAAACAAAACATCGGGTTCGGCTTTTAAAACGCCTTCTATTCTCTGATACATACTCGGTCTTATTTCGGTCGGAACAGAAATACCGGTTCCGCCCTGAGCTAAACAAAGATAATCAAATCCATAAATATCGCTTAAAATCCGAGCATAAGAATATGCATTAAAATCGCTTACACCATTGCAGCTTTCTGTTATGCTTGAGCCTTCAAAAACAGCCAAAGGAGCTTTCCTTTTTATCAGCTTTACTACCGAACAGGTTTTATCCCTGATGATCCCGCCAAACCAGCCAGTAGTTCTCAGCTTAATTCTACGCATCATATATCTGTTGTTTTTACAGCCTTGACTTTTTTCTTCAAATGAAATCTTCAGTGCAACAGTTTTATCTTCATTATGTCCGACCTGATATCGGTCAAAAACGACCTTCCATCCGTCTCCTTCATCAACCCAAAGCTGAAGCTCTCTTGGATTACGATATATAACTTCAAAAGAATATCCGTCATAGCCAAACTCTACATCATATAAAAGTTCTAATCCGTATGTATTGACAAATCCTGAAAAATTTTCTTTTCCTGTCACAACCGAATTACGGTCATAGCTAAAAACAGGATTTAAAGTCTGTAAATCATCTTTGCAAATAACAGCTTTTACTATTTCGGGATTTTTTACAACTGAATTTTCAATATCTGTTCCGTCACGGACAGAAACGCTACATTCCCCTGTATATTTTGAAGGCAAAGGAGCTTCTGAAAATTCATAATCAAAAAGATTAAAATTTTTCTTTAACTCATAATCCATTTATCACACCTCCTGATTATTAACACTTGAATCTCAATCTGTTTTATAATATAATTAAACTTATCTTAGAATTTGACTAAAGGTAGATTAAATATGAAAATAAAATTTACTAATTCAAAAAACAATTTGTGTATTCGAAGATTGAACGACATCAACTCACCTTTACATTTTCATGATAACGATGAGATTGAAATTATGATTATGCTTGATGGATTTGCCGAATGTGTAATCAGCGGTAATAAATATTTTATAAATACAGGTGAAGCAATAATCGTCACAAGATATCAGCCGCATTCATATCACAATGCATTACCTGTAGACACACTTTCATTTATTTTTAAACGTAATGCGTTTCCGGAATTATTTTTCTTTTTTGACGGACATTCACTGGTCAACCCGACAATTAACATAAAAAGCTCAAAAGGAAATATAAGCAATATTATAGATTGTCTATTAGATGATCTTTTTGAGAATCAGAATGATGATTTAATAATGGAAAGCTATACTCAAATAATCGTAAGTAAAATGATTAAAATTATGAAGCAATTAAACACTCATGATTCTTTTTTTGCCCCTAAAAGTTCCTTTCTGGAAAATGCTCAAAGATATTGTTTTAAAAACTATGCAAATGATTTATCAATTTCCGAAATTGCAAAAGCGACAAATGTTCATCCGAACTATTTATCATCTGCTTTCAAGGCTCATTACGGAACTTCTTTACTGCATTACATCAACATCTGCCGTCTTCAGCATGCTTGCGAAATGATTGCAAACAAAGAAAATTCAATAACAGATATCGCTTATGCCTGCGGTTTTCAAAGTGTAAGAAGTTTTAACAGAGTTTTCAAAGAAGAAATCGGCTGTACCCCTAAAGAATATCAAAAGAAATATCAAAAGTAAGTTAATGGCGATCTGAAATATTTGCTTATTCAGCCGAATACTTCTCAAATCTATTAACAAAGCTGCTTACCGTAAAGGTTTTTTCATCATTTGTATATGAAATAAAAATATCTATATCTCCCGATATTTCATTCATAGGTATTTTAAGCTGCAACAAACCGTTATTTGATATCATATTTCTGCCTTCAACTGCTTTCCAATCTCTGTCTCGCCAGTTTCCCTCCTCGGTAAAGCTGTAAAAAGCTTCAAGATTGATTTTCTTAGAATCTTTAGGAACATTAAAAGCTATTAAAAGGTTTTTTTCATCTGATTTTATTTCTTCGAATGAAAGCTTAGGCATTTCTTTTCCGATATTTTTAAGGTAATAAGCAAACCATTCTTCCTCAGACGAACCGCTTGCAAACCCGATCGTTCCGAGAGTTTTAATAGCATGCTTAGTATTTGGAGAATAAAGTAAATTTATATTCCCTTTCATGTCGCTTAAGGTTTTTTGTGTCATTTCGGGAGAAAAATAGTCATCATTTGTTGCTGCCGCTTCAAAAAACGGACAAGTTATATATTTCGCTACACTGCCGGCATCATAATTTGTTATCCAAATTTGTTCGGTTTTTTTGTCCATAGCATTGTAGCCGTAATCTCCCGTCGACCAAAAATATCCGTCTTTATAATGTCCGGTACCGTAATAAGCATAAGCAGCTTTTATCTGATTTCCGAGTATTCCGCAAAGCATTGTAGTCATATATCCGCCCCACGAAATTCCCGACACCCCTATATAATTGCTGTCTACCATCTCATTGTCCTGAAGCAAGTGAAATGTTTTCAGTGCAGTAACAATCGCATAATATAAAGTGCTTTTTTTTATATCTTCAACAATGTCGGATTTGAACATACAGCCTAGATAATCATAATTTTCTGTCCAATCACCTTCACAGTTTTTGTCTTTGGCATATTCTTCCGAAATTATTCCCGGTAAATCAGGAGCGATAGCAAAATATCCGTTTAAAGCATAGGATCTTACAGAATCAAACATTGAATCCGCTTTAAGTCCGCCGCCGTGCAAAACCAAACGACCCGGATACTTTCCTTTTTTCTTAGGATAAGCCATAACGGCATAAACTTTTGTATTATTGTAGTCTAAATCAATTCTAATTTTTTCAACTATAATTTCAGGATCGGATTCATCTATGTCAATTCTTGTAAACTGCGGAACATTACTGTTCTTTTCTATGTATTTATAAAAAATTCCTTTATAAGAATCATTCGAGCCATCTTTATTTTTTAGATTATAAGACAATTTTTCATTGTACCTTATTTTGAATTCTTCTTTCATTACTTTTTAACCCTCGCTAAAAAATTGATTTATTATTAGAAAATAAAATTTTATCAGGAATAATAATTGTGTAAATCGTTGCAAATCTTTTATGCTTTATATGTTTATTTTAACATATAATAAAAAAACATTATAGCCAAAGACAAATGAAAACCAGCCAAAAACAAAGTTTTTTTGCGATTTTTTGTAAAAAATTACCTTATAAGTAAAGCTTTTACTTTTGAAATCCTTTTATTTTTAATTTTTTATAAATAATGTCAGACAGGTTATTCAAAGCTTTGTGTAATTTGCAAACAAATAACATGTAATTATCAAGCTTTAACCATTTTTACAAACAATTATTTTTTATAATAATTCTAATATCTATTATAGCCCTTTTAAATCAAACACCGATATTTATACCGGTGTTTTGGTAAAAAGCTCGATGTTCACCCAAAACTTTATGAAAAATTATTCTCTATGATAACAAAACATGCACCCAAAAAAGCTTATAACTTTTCCGGGTGCATGTTTAATTGAAGCAAATGCCTAATTTTTGACAAACCTTCAGCTTATTCTCTGATAACTGTGATACGGTTATATTTTTCGAGCCTTGGAAAAGGAACGGAGTAAACTTCTTTTAAATCCTCTCCGTTTAAAATAACAGATTTTATTCTTCTTCCGCTGCCTTTCATTTCAATATCAAAGGTTTTATCGCCGAAGTGGAAATTATTTAAAGACATTTCTTCTCCGCTGTAAGGATAAAAGTTAATGCCTTTTTCGTCAAAGTCAACGCCAACAATCCCGTGAACAACGGCATTATAAAAACCTCTTATATTATATCCCTGCCAAATTCCGCACATAGCATTCCAATTATCAAACGGAACATCATACTTATTTTCATAGGTTGAAATTCCCTCGGGACACATAAGTCTTTCGGACCAATATTCTATCCAGCTTATATATTTATTGATATAATCCGGTCTGTCGCCTTTATTTATCAGTCTTATATAAAATTCCGACATTACGGTCCACCAGCAGTGAAGCTGATTTGCGTCGGCATCATAGCAGTCGGACCATTCGGGTAGAGGTCTTATTCCGGATTCGCTAACAAGGTTTTTCAGATAAAAGTCGAGGCATTCTTCCATTTTACAGCTTACAAGGTCAAAGCAATCGTTGCTTTCCCATTTTACGGCATTATTTGACGGGACATTTCGCTTTACATATCCGTCTATATCGGCAGAGGAATCAAAAAAGCCTAAATCCTCATTATAAAGCGCTTTTTCAAAGCTTAATTTCATTCTTTTTGAAAATTCCGCGGCTTTTTTCTCGGTTTTAGCATCGTTTTGAGCATTTGCAAGTCTTTGCATGGCTTTTATTGCGCAATAGGAAACCGTATTATTAAAAGTACTGATATCGTTTCCGTTTTCCTTTATAAGATTTCTGAAATCGGGATAAAGAGATGTCCCCCTGCAGAGCCCCGTATTGCCGACCTCTGTTTTACAAATCATTTCAAATATTCTTTTTGCGAACGGATAGTATTTTTCAATACTTCCGCCTGCAAGTCGGAAATTATCAAGCATTGTCAGATACATTCCCTGAGCAGGAGCAGGGGCAATACCTCCGCATTTCATATCCCTTGTAAAAGCATGGGCAATTCCCGATTCATCGGAATATTTCATAAAGCAATCAAGCATTTCGCCGATAAAATCCTTATCGCCCCAATAAAGCTGGGAATTATTTGAGGTCATTGAGTCCCAGCCCCAAATCCAATAATGCGAGCTTTGGGCGCGTATTCCGCCTGAAACATCTGTTGTTTTAAGGGATTCATGATAAAGAGGAGCAAGCTCAAAGAACAGATTTAAAAGCTTATGCCCGGATTTTAAAACCGGAGCTTTTTTTGATACGGCCTTATACCTTTCCTTTTGCAAATCAATAATTTTTCTGTAGCTTTCGGTACTGCTGTTATTAAAGGAAATACAGATAACCGTTTCTTTCCCTTTTTTTAACTGACTGTTTTTTATAATATACTTTTTATTACCTCCGACAACGGCAAAGGAAAGCTTGGTGTTTGAGGATATTTTTATAGGGATTTCGGTTTCCTTTTCAAAAAAAGAAACATTTATTATACCGTTATTCTCTTTAAAATCCGTCCAAGTTCTTTTGTCGCCTCTGAGCCTTATATCGGGGTTTGAAGAATCGTCGGGCTTAAAAAGATATTCTTCATAAAACTGCATTTCAAGCTCGCCGTCAAAATCAGGGGTAAACACGAAATAAATACTTTCATTGGCTGTATACATTTCATAACCGCATACTTCTCCTTTTGACGAAAAGCCGAACGGATAGATTTGACAGCTGCCAGGAGTTATTATATTTCTTTGACCGTTATTTAAAAAGTAGAACTTAAGCCCTTTCCAAAATCTCGGTCTGAACATGATATAGCTGCCGTTTGTAGCTTTTGAAAAATAATCTATTTCGCATATCTGCTCATTATCCGCCTGTACCGCTGTTCTGTTATCGCAAAACCAGCGCGGTGTCCAAGGCAATCCGTTTTCACTTTTTATTATCCCGTTTTCTACCGTATAGCTCACTTTACTTCCACCTCATCAAACATAATAATCGGAAGATAACTGTATAGATCATAAGGAATCAATCCTGATTCACACGGTCCGTCGCAGGAAACAGTTATTTTTCTCCCTAAATTTCTCTTAAACCTTAAAACAATTTTATTTTCAACACATTCATAATCCTCCGGAAGAATTCTTCCTTTTTCATCCTTTGCGGAAAAAGGAAGAAATTCTGTAGGATTATAATCGCTGAATATACTTGTGAAAACATTATCAAAGTAAAGAGTGATTTCATTTTTATCCGATTTAAAAGCTTTTGAAATATCCGGATAATCACATATAACAGATCTGCCGTAAATGTATTTTAATGCAATGTTAGCAGCTCTTTGCCCCAAAACAAGTGATGACATACACGAATTATGTATTCCGTCGCAAACAGGCAAATCTATGCTTGGAACCAAATAAAGATTTTTGATTTCTTTTGCGGCTTTCCTTTGAACCTCTCTTAAAATACTGAAATTTTTTCGCTCCGCATTTAAGTCCTTGCCCTTTGTACATGTAGATTTATTAAGCTGAACAGTAATTATAGGTAAATTCCCAAGTTCTTTACGGAAATCTTCGCAAACGCTTTTAAATCTCTCAAAGTATGTTGTTCTTAAACGGCTGTCATAGGTATCGTTGCAGCCTTGATACCAAACAATTCCTCTGACTTTGCTTTGACTGTCTTTTATAATATTAAGCATATGATTGAAAAATCTGCCGTCGTCTTTTCTGTCCCAAAACGAAAGAGGAATACCGCCCTTGGCAGCAGGAATAAGTCCAATAGGGTAGCCTAAATTCCTTGAAAGCGTTTTTGCAAAGTTAAGCCACGGACTGTAACCCACCGCAACCTGTTCGGCAAAATCGGGATAAGCCGTATCGGTTGTATCGTGCAGCGGATGAGCCGCCATTGTCCATCTTCCGTTTAATCTGAAAACATGAACATTGGGGACCTCTTCCTCTGAAATCATATCTTTTCCTACGCCTACGGCGTTGCTTTGTCCTGCAATTACATAATTATCTCCGACGCCGATATGAAATCTTCTGTCGCCTCTTTTTTCCTTAAATCCCCCGAACAGCAAAAATGTTTCTATTTTATAAGGACCGCCTGTCGGAATTTCGAATTCCGCACACCATTTATTATTCTGAATTTCGCAAAATACAGGGGGAAGAATCCTTGTATTATTTATTTCATCAAGCACTCTTACAACAACTTTTGCATTTTGTTTTAAAACATCATCTTCGGCGATTACAACCCCTGAAAGTTTTATTTTACCAATTCCGTTATTCTGCTGAATTATTTGCCAGTCGCTAAGTCCTTTTTCTATTATAACTCCGTACATTTATATCTCCTTACGCAGACCCGAACCTGATACACTAAAGATTGTTATCTTTTATGTATTCATCCCATGTCCTTTTTATAAGCTCATAATCGGATTTATCCATAGGAGTACCTAAAGATGAAGTAACGAAATATAAATCAGGAACGCCTATCTTCGGCTGAGCTTTTATATATCTTAAAAAATCCCTATGGCTTTCGGTTCCGCCGGAATCTGTATCTATCGTAATATTTCCGTAGACAGCTTCTGCAATTTTTTTACGGAATGTCATTACCTCAACCGAAGACCTTAATGCACCATGATAATCATGAATTCTTATCTGATCGCAGACATCTGCTGTATAAGGATGCGCACAGCTTGCATTTATAAGCGCATCAAATTTAGTTTCTTTTGCAGAACCGTGAATAAGCCCAAGCCACTTTTTAATCAGTTCTATGCCATAGGATTTTCCGTCATAAGGACGCAAAGTTTCGCCTTTCGGGATGCAATTCATAAAATCTATTTTAAATCCGTCACAATTATAACATTCATTTTCATGAGATAACAGCTTATGAATCTTCAGTTTAGTATTTTTTATAAATTCGGGATTAGTAGGATCCGCGGCAACAGGATTGCATAAATTGTCTATACATTCATTTTTCGGCAGCCCTTCGCAATCCCAGCTTTTTATCCACAACAAAACCTTTTTCCCTTTTCCGTGCATTTTATCGACAAAGGAACGCATATCCGGCCATTTTTTTGTGTCTACCTCTATATTCCCCATACCTTTTTGCCATTTAGCGTCTATAATTATAATTTTAGGATTTATTCCGTTTTGCTCAAGAATATTTATCATCTTTTCGTAATTTTCCTGAGTCGCAAAATCAGCCGCATAAGAATTATTTTCTCTTCCCAACTTCTGTTCTTCTCCCCAACCGCAAAAAATCGGTCCTCTCCACCATTTGGGATCAAGATTATAATCGCTGTGCCTTTTAGCAATGCCTGAATCAAAATACCAGTCTGAATAAGCCGTCAAAACACCGAAAGCGTTTTCTCCGTATCCTCCCCAAATTCCCGGAAGTTTTTTTGTACCGTTTATTTTAAGCCTGTTATCCAGCGGCAGAACAAAATTCATTCCTTTTTCATATACAAACCTATCAAAGTTATGTTCTCCCTTTTCTGCAAAAAGACCTATACCGAACCACCCGTCCAGCTCCTCCGCATAAAAAGGATAAACAAAAGGACCGGGTGCAAAATAATCAAAGGCAATTTGGGAATTCTCGAAAACATTTCTCAAACTTTCCGATTCTTTGTATTGTCCGGCATGAGGTAAAAGATATCCTGCTGCTTCATAGTCGGTTTTCTCATATTTTGACTTGAAATATCTTATTCTGTTTACTGTTCCCTCGCCTTTTACGGTGATTTCATAAGAGAAACCTTTTTCATCAGCTTCTATTTTATACACTTTTTCATCCCAAAGATTACTTGAAGTAATATATTCAGCTACTGTTTTCCCGTTATCCTGAAAGGTTTTAAAGTTAAAATTTTTAAAATCTTCGTCTTCTGTAATTCCGTTTTCAATATAAGAGGAGCCTGTCGGTATGCTTCTCGGTTCTTCGTATTTATCCACAGCAGAGGAAACAGGGAATTTAAACATTCTAACACCCTTTATAAAAACCGAAAATGTCTTTTCGCTCAATTCAAGCGAATAGTTATTAAAATCTAAAAGCATAAAAATTCTCCTTAAATAATAAATCCCAACTTATTTTTATGCGGCTTCATATTATTACCGCTTGCCTTGCTTCGATATTTGTAAGATATAAAATATCCTCTCTGTAAGCAAGCTTTTTAAGCACTTCTTCAAAGCCTGAAAAGCTTTTATTCCTTTCTTTTTGTGTAAGCTCGTATGAATGGCCGTAAATATAAAAAATTCCTTCGCCCTTTAAATTTATAAAATCATCCGCAAGCTTTAAAATATCTGGGTCATCATATTTGCATGTGGGATTCCATATCAAAAAATCTTCGGGGATGTCAAATGCATGTGTACAGTCTGTTGTTCTTGCATAACTGATCCCAAGTGCTTTAAGCTTTTTTACATGTTCCGCAGAATAATGCCCTCCCGGATATGCAAGACCCTTAACCTTATATCCGCATAGCTCTGACAGAAAATCTACTGAGCGAACAACTGCATCCTCAAGATTATCTATAGGTAATTTATGATTTGAAGTATGCGAGGCAACCTCCATATCCTTATAGGTTTTCTTTATTTCTTTACAGGAAACTCTTTCGACAACCGTATCTTCTCCGTACCTATGAAAATCGCATTTGAATCCCAGCTGATCGGAAATAAGAAAAAATGTTGCTTTCATTTTATACTTTCTGAAAAGCTCGGAAAGCTGTCTGTCATAAATTTCGCAATCATCAAATCCAAAGGTTAAAATCTTACTCATAATTTCTCCCTCAATAAACTCTTATCTCGCAAATGCGAGCCTGATTGCAGCCGTTTGTGCCGTTAACGGTTATTTTTATGCGGTCGCACAAAACATCGGACACAAGCTCGTTTATTCTTTGATGATTTCCCATTATACTAACCGATTTGACAGCTTTGTTGTTAAAAATATATTCGACGGTATAATCCTTAACAATCGTATCGGGAATATTTCTATCCTGTCTTACATGGTGCCACTTTGAAAGACTTATCATTATTTCAACCGAAAGATTTGAATCAAAGGTTATAACCGTTTCTTTTACTTTTCGGGGCTTATCAAAGCTTAACATTATCCACGGATTTTCATCATCTGTTTTACAAGCCCACATATTGCTTAACTCTCCAACGGGCCTCGATACTCCGTTTATAACATTTTCGCATTCAAAGCCTTTTTCAAAAGAACTGCACGAAACCGTTGCATTCAAAGCAATATCGTTTTTATCCGTGTTCTTAACATTCGGAATATAACAGCCGTCCTTAAGCAGACTCTGCTGAAGCGCTTTAGCATCAACCTCTCTCGGATTTATTCCTTTTTTAACAGCCATTGCCGCGGCAATTCCTGCCGCCTGAGCCGCTGCGGCACATGTCGCCATAACGCGCGTTGATGAAAAGGCTCGGTGAGAGGCGCTGATAATTCTTCCTCCCAAAAAGAGGTTTTCAATATCCTTTGTATAAATACTTCTGTAAGGAATAGTATAAATCCCGTCAAACATTACCGCTTTGTCTTCTCGTTGAGGGGTTTTATTTATAAAAGCATAAAATCCCTCCGGTCTGTGGGAATCAATGTGCCAGCCGCCGTAAGCCACGGCGTCGTCAAACATACGGTTTTCGAGGATATCATTTTCATTTAAAACATAATCACCTTTTATTCTTCTGCTCTCGCGCTTGGCAGGCAAAAAGGATACCCAATCAAGATAATAGTTTTCGGCCTCTTTTTTTCTGTCACTGTAATTTTTTATATAATCCCAGATTCCGAAAATTATTTTAAGCATTTCGTCCCGTGTCTGCTCGGCGTCGGTTACGCAGTTAAGCTCGGTTCCTCCGGTTTCAAGCCACCAATAACCGCTTGTTATCTCCTCCCATTTCATTTCCTTTGCCCAAGCTTCTTTTGAATAATCATAAGCCCAATCAGGCCGCTCAAAGCTGACTGGATGCCCCGCGTCAAGACTTCTGAACTGAATTGAATTTCCCATAGTAACGGTATCGGCTTTTTCTACGGCATTCGGCTCATTAAAGGTGTTTTTGGCTTCTCTGCCAAGCATAAACTCCGCTCCTGCTTTTGCGGAAACTGAGCCATCGCCCGTACAGTCAATATAAATTTCCGATAAAAATTCAATTTCCTTTTCGGTTGTATTCTGATTTCCGATAACGCTTAAAATTCTGCCGTTTTCGGTTTTAACATCGCGCACATAGGTATTTAAAAACAAGGTTATATTCTTTTCTTTTTCTACCTTTTCCCAAAGCAGGGTATCAAACAGACCGTAAGAATGCTCGGGATTTCTGAACTTATTTTCAAGAAGAATTTCTTCGATTATTCCGGTTTCTCTTAAGTTTTTTCTTTTTCCGTGTCTGGTCGCACCGACAATATGCATTCTGACCTCGCTTGAAGCATTACCTCCAAGCACCGGTCTGTCCTGAACAAATGCCACCGAACTTCCATGCCTTGCAGCTGAAATTGCGGCGCAAACTCCCGACATACCGCCTCCTATTACCGTAATATTGCTTTTAAACTGCATATTTTCTCCTCTTTTTTTAAAAAATTATTGATTTATTCTTTAATTTAATTATAATGTAATTAAACCTTCAATGTTTTAAATATTTTGTCAATTATTTTAAAAATCGGAGCATATTATGAGTTCAGAAAACAAAATAATGGAAACCAAGTTTGAAAACTGGCCTAACGATAATCTATTTTCAATTCAGCATGTTATAGAAGAGTCATTTACAAGGATAAATGTTAAAAAGCCTAATGCCGAGTGTTATCAGATAATTTATGTTTTTTCAGGCTCACTTAACATTATATCAAACGGAATAAGCTATACGGCAAACGCCGGAGACACGGCATTTTTAGAAAAGAATTCTGTTCAGCAGTATTATTCCGACGGACCCATTCATATTATTTTCACCAATTTTTGCGGACCGCTTTCAGAAGAAATCACCGACTGTTTGAAATCCGCTTCAAAACCCGTTTATCAGAACTTTAACAGCGGGGAGTTTTTAAGAGATATTATTTATCGCTGCCGTAAAGAACCTGAAATCAAGACCCGAATTGCTTATTCGATAGGGAAAATAACAAATATTCTTTATTCTATGTATGAAACCGGCATTATAATCCCCGAAAAAGGAGAAAACCAATATGCCGGACAGACAACCGCGGCGTTTATAAAGGTCGTTATAGACAGACATCTTGACAAATTCTATACTAATTCCGAGCTTGCATTATTTATGAAATGCTCTGTTTCGACAATGCTCAGACAGTTTAAAAAAGAATTCGGAATTACTCCGATGAAATATCAGGAAAGCTTAAAGCTTGAAGAAATAAAAAAAAGACTCAAAAGCAGTCCCTATTCCATTAAAGAAATAAGTCAGCAATTGGGCTTTTGCGAGCAGTCTTATTTATCTTCATTTTTTAAAAAACATGCAGGAATTTCAGCCAAGGAATATCGGGAAGAAAGCAAAAAGCGGCAATTTTAAAGAATAGCGAAGAACGGTAAGAGAAAAGTGAAAATAACCAAAAAGAAACGGCAATCTTCTTTCGAAAATTGCCGTTTCCTTTTGAAACTAAAGACCTATTTTGATACGAAATGCACACTTTGTCACCTTTCCGTTAAAATGTTTGGAAATCGTTAAATGGTGCACACCGTATTTGCAGAAGATGCTGCATACTTCTAATCCAGACATTCCGGATCACCGGCTTCTTCGTTTCCAAGATATACTTTGTATGGTTTCCCTTGATAATAATTCATAATCTGTCGTCTTAATTTCGAAGGATACAAGGGCTGCAAATTAAGCGTAGAAATATCCAGCCATCCTATGCCGACTTGATTCGTATCTCCATGAAGAACAGCATCCGGCATGTTATCAATATATTCACAAGAAAAAATAAAATCGATACGATGAAAGGTTTCGCCATGAACACCTTCCACTACAAAAAGCAATTCTTTGCACTCTATAGCAATACCTAATTCCTCTGATACTTCACGGCAAACAGCTTCATTTAGCGTTTCTTCTGCTTCTTGACCACCGCCAGGCATAATATACCATTCTTCACCAGCATCTCTGATTTTGATAGCGGCCATTTTTCCGTCTTTGATGATAAGTGCTTTTGCAGAGTTTCGAATCCTCCTCATAATATTTTCCTCCGTAATGCTTAAAAGAAAAACTGGACACCCATTCGGATACGCAAATGTATCAAAACTGGTGTCCAGTTATGGTGGACCAACAGGGACTCGAACCCCGGACCGACCGGTTATGAGCCGGTTGCTCTAACCAACTGAGCTATTGGTCCGAATGACTGAAATACATCAGTCAAGCAATAATTATTATACCATAAAAGACGGTTTTGTCAATACTTAATTTTGCGTGTTTTCAAGCTTTTTGTAAAGATTATTTATTTCTTTTCTCAGTGTGCCGTTTTCAGCGGATTTAAGCTCGGGGTCGGTGCTTAAAATATACTTTGCCGATTCCCCTGCCGCCTTTAAAGACGCTGTATCGGCAAACAGATCGGCAATTTTAAGTTCGGGCAGGCCATGCTGCCTTTGACCCAAAAAGTCCCCCGGTCCCCTTAGTCTCATATCCTCCTCGGCAATTTTAAATCCGTCCGAATTTTTCTTTATAACACTGAGTCTTTCTAAGGTTATTTTGTTTTTAGCGTCGGATATAAGAATACAAGTCGATTTAAATCCCCCTCTGCCTATTCTTCCCCTTAACTGATGAAGCTGAGAAAGACCGAAGCGCTCGGCATTTTCGATAATCATAATTGCGGCGTTAGGGACATCTATTCCGACTTCGATTACGGTGGTGCAGACAAGCAAATCTATTTCGCCGTCCTTGAACCGACGCATAACATTTTCTTTCTGATTCGACTTCATTTTGCCGTGAATAAGTCCCACTCTATAATCGGAAAAAGGTCCGTTTTTTATCTTTTCATAATAATCCTGCGCGTTTATAATCTTAGCGTCCGTTTCTCCCTCTTCTACAAGCGGACAGACTATATAACCCTGTCTTCCGACATCAAGATGCTTTTTAACATAATTAAACGCACGCGTCCTTATTTCAGAGTTTATAAGATAGGTTTCGATTTTCTGTCTGCCCTTAGGATATTCGTCGATAATACTTATATCAAGGTCTCCGTAAATCACAAGCCCCAGAGTTCTCGGTATCGGTGTTGCGGACATGACAAGCATATTCACAACTCTTCCCTTTTGCGCAAGAGCGGCACGCTGTCCCACGCCGAAGCGGTGTTGTTCGTCGGTAATAAAAAGTCCCGCGTTTAAAAACCCGGTATCATCGGTCAAAAGAGCATGCGTTCCGACGGCAACATTTATTTCTCCCGATTTAAGCTGTGCTTTAAGCTTATTTTTTTTAAGTTTAGTTACCGAGCCTGTAAGCAGGCATACGGATATATCGGTATCCTTAAAAAATGTGTTTAGCGTTTTAAAATGCTGTTCGGCTAAAATTTCCGTAGGTGCCATCATAACTGCCTGAAAGCCGTTTTTAACGGTATTATATATGAGCGCCGCGGCAACGGCGGTCTTTCCGCTTCCGACATCACCCTCAACAAGCCTGTTCATTTTATTTTTGCCCGACATATCCTTTACACAGTCATTTATGGCTCTTAACTGTGCCAAGGTGAGCGAAAAAGGCAAAAGAGACAAAAACTCATTAGTATAATCATTTTTTATAACCGGATTCTGTTTCTGCTTTTTTTGACATTTCAAGAGCATAAGACCGGTCTGAAGAATAAACAGCTCCTCGAAAACAAGCCTTCTTTCGGCACTTTTAAGCGCTTCAAAATTTTTCGGAAAATGGATATTCATAAGCGCGTCCGAAAGAGGGCAAAGCTTATACTTTTCCCTTATTTCAAGAGGAATCGGATCATCGGGAAATCCGCAGGAAAATGCTGTTTTTACAAGCTTTTCCAAAGCCCTTGACGACATTTTCCCGCTCGCCTTATAGACAGGATGAATGCCCTTTGCGCCGACAGGACTGATTTCGGGCGAAACTATGGCGGGCAGAAAGTTTCCGCCGTCAGTTATCTTTCCGTAAAAAAGGTACTCGCTTCCTTCATGAAGCGAGGAAGCAAGATATTTATTATTAAAAAGCGTTACCGAGCAGACAGCGGTGGAATCGGAGATATTGAACTTAAAAAGCGTCATATTTTTCCTGATATAATGTTCCGAAACAGGAGAAATAATTCTTGCCTTGATACATACCTTTTCTTCTCCCATACACTCTGCAAGCGGAACGGGAGAAGAAAAATCCTTATAATCCCTCGGATAATAACGCAAAAGGGCACCGACAGTATCGATGCCCATATTATAGAGAATTTCGGCGCGCTTTTCGCCCACGCCTTTTAAAAAACGGATGTCGGAACTTAAATCAGACATAATTTTCTCACTCTACGGAAATTATAAGATAATAAATCGGCTGACCGCCCTTTATGAAAGTTATTTCGGCTTTGGAACCGAATTTTTCGTTAAGCAACGCCTCTAAGACCTCTGCCTGTTCATCTGTTACATCTTCTCCGTACATAACAGTTATAAATTCACTGTTTTTATTCATAAGCTGACGGACAAGACGGACCGCGGCCTTATCAAGAACAGAATCGGTAAAGGATACCTTACCGTTAGCAAGAGCCAGAAGCTCGCCTTTTTTAATCTTATGCCCGTCAAAATCAGAATCGCGAGCCGCAAAGGTTATCTGACCGGTAGCGATTTTTTCCGCAGCCTTCATCATTTCTATTGCGTTGGTTTCGGAATCTGCCGATTCGTCAAAATTAAGCATAGCGGTAACGCCCTGAGGAATCGTACGCGTATGGAGAACAAAAACCTTTCTTGTGCTTATCGGAACGGTCTGCTCGGCAGCCATTATAATATTTTTATTGTTTGGAAGAACGAAAACTGTTTCGGCAGGAGTGCTTTCAACAGCCTTTAAAATATCGTCGGTACTTGGATTCATGGTCTGTCCGCCGCTTACTATTGTATCAACTCCGAGGTCCTTAAACAGCTCGGCAATTCCTTCGCCAGCGCACACAGAAACAAAACCTACCGGCTTTGTCATTTCGACAGGCTCGATTTTTTCGGTAAGATCGGCATTAGTGGTCGGCTGCTGCTTTGAACTTTCCGCGTCATGCTTGGCGCGCTCATGCTGATCGCGCATGTTTTCTATTTTAAGATGAACCAGCTGACCGAAAGTCAGACCGTTTTCAATGGCATTTCCCGGATGGTCGGTATGAACATGGACCTTGATTATCTCATCATCATCAACCACAACAACGCAATCACCTATGCTTTCAAGGTAAGCTCTAAGCTCCTTCGGCTCCTTTACGCACTTAGGATCACGGTTTACAATAAATTCGGTACAATAGGTGAATGTTATTTCGGTTTCAAAGCTGCCTGCGGCGCTGACATTTATCTGCTCAGTCTCAGCGGCGGCTTCCGCGGCATTTTGAGACTCAATAATTCCTTTACCCGAAAATACAGACATCATACCCTCAAGGATAAGTACAAAGCCCTGTCCTCCTGCGTCGACAACGCCTGCTTTCTTAAGTGCAGGAAGCTGTTCCGGTGTAAAAGCAAGAGCTTCTTTGGCGCCCTCGATTGCGTCAGAGAAAACCTCAAGCTCATTTTTCCCCTCGTCAAGCGCCGACTGCGCTCTTTCGGAAGCTACGCGCGCAACTGTGAGGATAGTACCCTCGGTAGGTTTCATAACGGCTTTATATGCCGCTTCAACGCCCAGCTTAAAGGCAGCTGTAATATTTTCGGCGGTTATAAATTCATCTGTTCCTATTCCCTTGGCAAAACCGCGGAAAAGCAATGATGTTATAACGCCCGAATTCCCTCTTGCGCCGCGAAGCAAGGCGGAAGCATTCATTTTAGCTATTTCGCCTGCGGTGGCATTCTGAGTCTTTTTAAGCTCTCTTACCGAATTCGAAAGAGTCATGGACATATTTGTACCGGTATCTCCGTCCGGAACGGGAAAGACATTAAGATCGTCAACCCTTTTTCTGTTATTTGAAAGATTATTTGCGGCGGATATTATCGCGTCGCGCAGTGAATTACCGTCTAACAAAAGTGAAGCACTCCTTATAAAAGCGTTTTGAGCTTTGAATTATTCCTTAATATCGTCAACCCTTACGATGACTCTGTTGACATCAATTCCGGTATTTGACTTAACAACATACCTTACCTTTTCGGTGATACTTGCGGCTATCGCGTTGATATTCATTCCGTAGCTTACTGCAATATGAAGCTCAACATCAAGAAAGTCGCTGTTTCCGGTTACTTTAATACCGGTATCAAGCGAAGGATCCTTTGAAATCATTTTAAATATCTTCTGTTTATTGCCGCTCGGTGTCATACCGACTACACCGTAGCATGATGTAACCGCATGACCGATAAGCTTTGAAAGGTATTCCTGAGAAATTTCAATTTTTCCGTTAATTGTTTCAAAAGTTATCATAAATTAAATCCTCCCGATTTATTTTTTATATTTATACTTTTCGATTGAAAAATATATATCGCTTTCGGTAGCCTCAACGCCGCTTTCGATATCCGAATCATAGAAAAGAAGTCCCTTTCTGTAACAAACGGGAATCTGAGGCATCTGAGTTAATAATATGCTTTCGATATCGGCGGCGGAATAGGTGCCGTTATAAAACCCGTTTATAATATCCTCAACCGAAATGGCAGGAACTTGAACAGTTTCCTTATTTTCGCTCTCGGTCTGCTGACCGGATTGTGTTTCGGAATTTTCAGCCGAATCATAAACCACCCCGAATGCGGCAGTACCGCCCTGCAAAACAAGCTGCGAAATATCCATATTTTTAAGAATCTTTATTTCTCCGAGATAAAGCTCAAAAGCTCCCGAGGATAGGGCTGCAGAATAATCTGCAAAGCTTTTTTCTACTACCTTCAGCTCTATTCCCGCGTCCTTAAGCTGTGCGGCTATCTGATTTGCCGCTGCTTTTCTTGATGCATTTTCGGAATTTACGAGAAGCGAAAGAGTAATATGTTTCCCTGCGCTGTTCACCCTGTAACCGCTGTTATCTAATTTATTATAACCCATCTTATCAAGATTCTCAACTGTTATTTGCAAATCCGAAGAAAAAGATATGGTTTGAAGCGGTTTCGCAGGCTTAAATGAAGGATGAAAATAGCCCTTTGCGGGCACGGCGTTTGTATAATAACTCTGCAAACAGATGGAATTTCTGTCGATTGCCGACGAAACAGCATAACGCAGATAAGGATTTTTTAAAACCTCCGAATTCCCGTTTATACCTATAAAAACCAAATTGTTAAGCTGTACATCACATTTTTTTCCGCTCATTCTGACTATATTCCCGTCAGCAAGATCGGCATAATAAATATCGCAGGCTCCTATTTCAACATAATGGCTCTCGGACTCGGCATCGGGAGCGTGAATAAGCCGGATTTCCTTTATTTCGCCTTTTTCACCGAAATAAGAATCGTTTAAAATCAGCCTCATATTTTCACTGTCAAGCTTATATCTTCCGCAGCCGACCGGAGCAAGCTTAACACCGTCTGAATCCGCCGCGTTATCCGAGCCTGATTTGAATATTGGAAAATCAAGAAGATTTGCAAAATATCTGTCATACCTTGTAAGGTTAAAAACTACCGTATCCGCGCCCTGCGCCTTAACTTCCTTTACCTCATAAAGCTGAGAAGAATATGCAGCTGAAGCCTTTGCGGCATTATAGGAGTATATTATATCCGAAGAAGAAACCGCACTGCCGTCCGTAAACACTGCGGACCTTAATTTCACCGTACACTGATTTTCCGAAACCTCGGCGCTTTTTGCAAGACAATATACCGGCTCAAAATCTTCACCGACCTTGACAAGCGGCTCATACAAAAGCTTACAAAGCTGTCGGTTAAGCGGTGTTGCGGCGGCAAAGGGATTAAACGAATCATTGAAATTACTCAGCAGACTCGCTTTCACCGAAATCTCGCCGGCGGAAGAAGTATCCGGATTAACGGAATTTTCGCTGTTTTTCTTTTTACAGCCGCAAAAAGGGAAAATCATCAGCAGGGCCGACAAAAAACATACTATTCTATATTTTTTCATCAGAACCCTCCTTATATTTAAAAGGCAGTATATCTCGGCAAAGCCCTGAATTATCAGTTTCAAAAAGACATCCGCAGATAATATTTTCTCCGTCCGAAAATTCAAATTTCGACAAATCGTTATTTTTAAGCCTGTTAATGATTATATCGCTTTTTACACCGATCACGGAATTATCAGAGCCTGTCATACCGATATCCGTTATAAATCCCGTGCCTTTTTTTAAAATCTGCGCATCAGCGGTAAGAACATGCATATGCGTTCCGAAAACCGCCGAAACCCTGCCGTCGAGATAAAGCGCAAGGGCTTTTTTCTCGCTTGTTGCCTCGGCATGAAAATCAACGAAAATATATTTCACTCCGTCATCCTCAGCTCTTTTAACAAGTCTGTCGGCGGCGATCATAAAATTTCCGGCGGCAACCTTTTCCATATAGGTTATACCGCAAAGATTTATAACCGCAACATTGAACTTTCCTTTATCCACAAGGCAGTAGCCTTTCCCGAAATCAGCCCTGATATTGTCGGGACGGAGCAAAAAGGGACTGCTGTCAAGAGCTTCATAAAAATGCTTGTTGCGAAGGGTATGGTTACCTCCCGTAATAACATCGGCACCCGAGGCGAATATAATATCGGCGCTAAAAGCTGATATTCCGTTAGCTTCATCGGAGTTTTCTCCGTTTACAATAACGAATTCGGCACCGAATTTCTTTTTTAAAATCGGCAGCATTTTTAAAAGATACCTGCAGCCGCTGCTGCCGCAGACATCGCCGATGGCAAGAACTCTCAACGGAACATCTCCAAACAAAGCTTATTTGATTATATATTATCACATTATTCGGTTATTTTCAATTATTATATTTTCGAAAATAGAAAGTGAGAAAACAAGAGATAAAATGAGAAAAAACGAGAAAACAAGAGATTTGTGTTTTATAAATTAAAAAATCGAAAATAAAGTGTTGACAAACAAAAAAGCATGTGGTATGATAATCGGGCTGAAATGTTTTAAATTTGATTTTACGGAGGTTTTGAAAATGTCTACATTTATGGCAAAACCTGCTGAAATTCAGCGTAAATGGTATATTGTGGACGCTGCCGACAGACCGCTCGGCCGCACCGCTGTAAAGGTTGCCGATCTTCTTCGCGGAAAAGGCAAGCCTGAATTTACTCCCCATGTTGACTGCGGCGATCATGTCGTAGTTATCAACGCTGAAAAAGCAGTTTTAACAGGAAAGAAACTTGAAAAGAAGTATTACCGCCGTCACACCGGATTTGTCGGCGGACTCAAAGAGGTTCAGTATTCAACTCTTATGAATACAAAGCCTGAGCTTGCAGTTGAGCTTGCTGTTAAAGGTATGATTCCCGACACTACTATCGGCCGCAAGGCACTTACCAGACTTCATGTCTATAAGGGCGAGAAGTTTGATCAGGTTGCTCAGAAGCCCGAAAAGCTTGAATTTTAAGAAGGGAGACAGAAACAATGTTTGAAGGAAAGCCTTATTTTTACGGCACCGGCAGAAGAAAAAGTTCTGTTGCCCGCGTTCGCGTTTATAACGGTACCGGAAAAATCACAATTAACGACCGTGATATAGATGAGTATTTCGGTCTTGAAACTCTTAAGCTTATCGTTCGCCAGCCTCTTACACTCACAGATAATATCGGCAAGTATGATGTTGTCTGCCGTGTTACCGGCGGCGGTGTTACCGGTCAGGCCGGTGCTATCCGTCACGGAATATCAAGAGCGCTTCTTCAGGCTAACGAAGAGCTTCGTCCTGCTCTTAAGAAAGCAGGTTTCCTCACTCGTGATCCGAGAATGAAGGAAAGAAAGAAGTACGGTTTAAAAGGCGCACGCCGCGCACCGCAGTTCTCAAAGAGATAATTGTTTATCTTACAAGAAAAAGCACTTCTCCGATTTCGAGAAGTGCTTTTATATTTGTCTTAAAATAAATAAAATTATAAATCCTGCGGTTATTGCAGAAAAAATAATAATGTCCGGGATTTTCCTGCCCGTTATTTTCCCGTTTCTGATAACTCCGAAAATTATTAAAGGTACCGTAAAGAAAAGCGGGTTAAATTTGAATGCAGCCTGTATATCACCCTTAAAAAGAGAAAGATATGCTCTTGTCATTCCGCAGCCTGCGCATTCAATACCAAGGATTTTTTTAAACGGGCAATGAATTCCCGAAAAATATAGAAATGCCACACCTAACAGAAATACAGAAAAAAACGCAATCGGCTTGATTGCGTTTTTTGTTTTTTTATCGTTTTTCATCAGTCTTTAAGCGGAACGCCGTTAGCATCGGTGTTTATATTTCCGCAAAGAATGAGAATGCCCTCGATAAAGCCCCATATTCCGCCTATTCCGCAGGAGCATATCGTAAGTACAAGCTGACCTACGGCTTTACCGGTATATCCTAAATAAAAATTGTGTATTCCAAATCCCCCTAAGAAAATTCCGAGCAGACCGGCAGCAATTTTTGATTTCTGATTAAGAGGATTTACCTCAGCAACGGGCGCAACAGAGGCTCCGCATTTTACGCATACAACGGCATTTGGATCCATTTCACTTCCGCAATTTTTACAAAACATTAAAATCACTCCCATACGAATTTATTTTTATAATATCACAATAAAAAACATATTTCAAGAAAAATTACAATAATTTAAAAAATCTCTGTTTTAAATTTAATGATTTTCAATTTTATGCCTTAACGAGTTCAAAACACTGTTTTAATTTTGGCTTATTTTATTTTAATTACAGAAGGACTTGTAATCTGCTTTTATTATTTCAAAAAAAGATTGACAAATCAAAATATGAGTAATATAATATGCTCATAATTTATAAAAGCTATGATGAAGATAAAAGGCTTTTATCAGAGAGGCGGCGTTCGGTGCGAGCCGTCAGACAAATTCTTTTATCCTCGGAGCCGGAAGTTTTAAAGCTTCCCGTAAACGCTGCGTGAACGCCAAAGGCAAAAACGGAAAATTCCTTAAATTCAGCCTGTTTTGAGTCGCACTGCGGATGATTTTCACCCGTCTCAAAGAAATTTGAGGCGGTTTTTTGCGTTTCGGTATGCAGTGTGACATAACCCGCCTAAGAAAGGAAAATTTTTATGGAAATCAAAATTGTAAAAACATCTTCGCCTAAGCAAAAGCCGGACTCAAAGAATTTAGGCTTCGGCAAATATTTTACAGACCACATGTTTATTATGGAATATTCAAAGGACCTCGGCTGGCACAATGCCGGAATAGTTCCCTTTGAAAACCTTTCTGTACACCCTGCGTCAACTGTTTTCCATTACGGTGTTGAGATTTTCGAGGGTCTTAAGGCTTACCGCAAGGCGGACGGAAGCGTTCAGCTTTTCAGACCGCTTGAAAATATTAAGAGGCTCAACCGCTCGGCCGAAAGAATGTGTCTGCCTCAAATTCCCGAGGAGGATGGCTTAAAAGCGCTTACAACATTTGTATCAGTTGAAAAGGACTGGACACCGAGCGAAAAAGGAACCTCGCTTTATCTTCGTCCCTTTATGTTCGGAAACGACGAAAGCTTAGGTGTGCATGCGGTTAAAAACGCAACCTTTGTAATAATAGCGTCTCCTGTAGGAAGTTACTATGCAGAAGGCTTAAATCCCGTTAAGATAATGATTGAATCAAAGGATGTAAGAGCAGTAAGAGGCGGAACCGGAGAAGCAAAATGCGGCGGAAACTATGCCGCAAGCAACCGTGCGGGAATGCTTGCGGAGAAAAAGGGATATTCTCAGGTTTTATGGCTTGACGGTGTTGAAAGAAAGTACATCGAAGAAGTGGGAGCCATGAATGTTATGTTCAAAATCGACGGCAAAATAGTCACCCCCGCTCTTACAGGCTCAATTCTCCCGGGGATTACAAGAAAATCCTGCATTGAAATCTTAAAGGACGAGGGATATACGGTTGAAGAAAGGCTATTATCCGTTGACGAGCTTATGGACGCCGCAAGAAGCGGAAAATTGGAAGAGGCTTGGGGCACGGGTACCGCGGCTGTTGTTTCACCAATCGGCGAGCTTTGCTATAATGACGAGAAGTTTACCGTCAGCGAAGGAAAAATCGGCGAGGTTACAAAACACCTTTATGATGTCCTTACAGGATTACAGTGGGGCAGAACCGAAGATAAATACGGCTGGACCTATCCGATAAAATAATGGTAAATCAAAAAACTGTTATCGACGCGCACTGTCACATTTATCCCGATATGATTGCCGAGAAAGCCGCCAACGCTACGGGCGCTTTTTACGGCGGCAAGCCTGCTTGCTCCGGTACGGTTAATCGGCTTATTCAAAAATGCGAAAAATGCGGAATTGACCGATGTATTGTTCAGTCGGTCGCGACAACTCCGCATCAGGTTAAAAGCATAAATGAATTTATATCAAGAGAGGTTTCATTGCACCCTGATATTCTTACAGGGTTCGGAACTCTCCATCCCGACTCAGGCGATATCAGAGGAGATTTAAACCATCTTATTGAGTTAGGGCTTAGGGGTGTTAAGCTGCACCCCGATATTCAGGGTTTTAAAATCGACGATTACAGGTGCCTTAAGATCTACGAGCTATGCGAAGAATACGGACTGCCGGTTTTAATGCACACAGGCGACAAAAGATATGATTTTTCAAACCCGAACAGGCTTATTCCCATCCTTGAGATTTATTCAAATCTCACAGTTATCGGAGCGCATTTCGGCGGATATACGATTTGGGACGAAGCAAGCAAAGAAATCTGCTCCTCTTTAAAGCTTAACAATTTTTATGTTGACTGCTCATCAAGTCTTGCTTTTCTTACACCCGAAAAGGCAAAAGAGATTATTTTAAGATACGGTGCAGACAGAGTGCTTTTCGGAACAGACTACCCGATGAACGACCCCGAAAATGAATTGAAATTATTTTTTAATCTCAGCTTAAGCGAAAGCGAGCAGAAAATGATTTTAAGCGAAAATGCAAAAAGGATATTGAAGCTTTAAAAAATCGACCCTTTTTAGGGTCGATTTTTTTATTCGTCAAAATTTATTCTTTTTTCTTCAACAACAAGAGGTCTTTTCATAATTTTGGAATTTATATTAAGAACATATTCGCCGAGAAGTCCTATAAAGAAAAGCTGAATTGAACCTAACACAAAAACACCGATAAGAATAGGTGCGTTTCCCGCAGGGAACGAATCCCAATTTACGATTTTAAGGATTGCATAAACAAGCGCTACCAAAAGGCTTAGTACCGACATTATAAAGCCGCCTATTGTTGCAATGCGAAGACCGATTTTCGTATAAGAGGTAAAGCTGAGCATAGCCGCGTCATAAAGGGTATAAAAATTATTATGGGTTTTGCCTGCCCTGCGTTTCGGTTGGTCATAAGGGATTTCTTTTCTTTTAAATCCCAGCTCCGCAACAATTCCTCTTAAAAACGGCTTCGGGTCGTCAAGCCGTCTTAAAACATCGACAAAGCTTTTATCATAAAGTCCCGAACCTGTAAAATGCTCTATTTGCTCGACATCGGAAAACTTTTTAATCATTTTATAATAACAGGATCTGAGAAATCTTATAAGCTTATTTTCTTTGCTTGTAGTTTTGATACCTATTACTATTCTGTATCCGTTTTCCCATTCTCTTACATACTTGGGAATAAGCTCGACAGGGTCCTGAAAGTCACAGCACATACTTATTGTACAGTCACCCGTAGTCTGACAAATTCCGTAATAAGGAGAATTAAACTGTCCGAAATTTTTTGCATTGAAAATTGCTTTGATATGCTTATCATTTCTGCATATTTCCTCAAGAAGCGGTCTTGTATTATCCTTTGAATCGTTATCTATAAAAACAAGCTCCCAATCATATTCGGGAAGGTCGTTTTTAAAAACATCTTCTATTGCCTTAGCCATAGGAACAACATTTTCTTCCTCATTAAAGCAAGGAATAAGAACGCTTATCTTCTTTTTAGTTTTTTCAGCAGCAGCCATGCTCTTTCATCCATTCATAAGTTATTTTAACGCCCTCTTCAAAAGAAATTTCGGGCTTAAAGCCTGTATCTGAGGTAAGCTGAGAAATATCGGCGCAAAGATACATAACCTGATTTTTATTGTAGGGTATTTCGCCTATTCCGATTTCGGCGTTTTTATTCACCGTATCGCGCAGGGAAACCATATAATCCTTAAGCTTTCTTGTTTTTCCTGTGCCGAGGGGATAAACAGCACCGTGTTTTCCCTTTTCGCCCATAAGATAAAAAGCTTTTGCCGCATCGTCGCAATGGAGAAAATCCCAATCCTGCTCGCAGGGAGTAAATGAACACTTTTCTCCCTTTGCCAATTTGGAAATTGTCGACTGAATAATTGCGTTCGGGTTACCCTTTTGACCGTAAACACTGAGAATTCTTGCCCAGACATGTCTGATACCTAAATTCTCGGCATAAATTCTGCTCAATTTGCCTGCGGCAAGCTTCGCTATACCGTAGCCCATAACAGGGTCTGTCGGAGTGGAGCTTGTAAGCTTTTCTTTAACGGGACCGTACTCAGCCTGAGAACCCGCACCGACAAAGCATGAGCATGAAAGCTTATGCGCTAAGGTTACGGCGTCTAAGGTGTATTTGATATTATCGTTTTGAGTATAAGCGTCGTCTCTTGTATTTCCAAATGTTCCGAGCCAAGCAAAATGATACAGAACATCGCATTTTTCGTGAATTTTACCGTCTGCCTCGGCAAGCTCGGAAATATCCGCGTCAACCGCAGTTACAAGAGGGTTTTTAAAAAAATCATCATTCTTAGGCTCATCGGGCTTACACAGAGCATAAACCTTGACATTCTGTGAAACAAGATATCTTATAAGCGCCGAAGCAATCATTCCTGTTGCACCTGTAACAACAGCCGACTTCATATCAATTCTCCCCTTTTTTTGACTATTCTTCAACTAGCGGTATAAACATCTGCTGTTCAAGCTCTTCTCTCGGCAGGAACGGCGCAAGGTCCTCAAGCGGAGGACTTACAAGTGTTCCGTCAGGCAAGCGCTTTGTACTGCTCTTAGGCTCCCATACCTGAACGGTATCTGTGAAAATCTCGCAGAAAGCAAAGCCTTCGGTATTAAGAGTTTCCTTAACCGCTTTTTTCATTTCTTCATTGCTTTTAGCGCTGAAATACGGCATTCCGAAAGCGCCCGCGATTTTCTTAAAATCGGGGAATGAAAGATCTCCGCTTTCAGGTCCGATTCCGACCTTGCAATGGTCCTTAAAAAGATTATTTTGGGTTATTCTTATACTGTGATAGCCCTGATTGTTTATTAAAAATACCTTTATAGGCAATTTATTGGTGACAATAGTCTGAAGCTCCTGCAAATTCATCATTATGCTTCCGTCACCCTCAAGGCAGACCGTATCTTTTTTACCGCCCGCAACGCAAAGACCGATAGCCGCAGGAAGTCCGTATCCCATGCTGGCAATTGCGCTGTTTATAATAAATCTCGTGTCCTTCTTTATAGTCCAATTCTGATGTCCGACAACGCAGCATGCGCCGTTGCTTACGGCTGTAAGAGAGCCCTCGGGCAAAGAATCAGAAAGGTGCTTGATAAAAGCAAAAACATTTGCGGTTTTGCCGTTTTCCTCATAGTGTCTGGGTAAGGTTGCAGGGTAGGTTTTCTTCCAATAAAGGCATTTTTCGCGCCAAGACTCTTTATCCGAAACGGGCGCTTTTAAATCCTTGGTTTTGCGGACTATAGCTTCAAGAAAATCCTTTGCGTCCGCAAAGAGCGGCATATCTACATGAATAGTCGGCTTTTTAAACTCCGCCCTATCCACATCAACCATTATAACCTCTGCGGCTCTCGCCCATGTTTTAAAGCTATATCCGACCTGTCTTAAGCTCAGTCGCGTGCCTATTGCAAGTAAAAGATCGGAATTCTGAACAGCGAAATTTCCGGGTCTGTCGCCCATATTTCCGCCTCTTCCGCAATAAAGAGGATTATCGTCCTCAATTACATCAACGCTGTTCCAATATGTCACTACGGGAACGCCGAGCTTTTCAACAGCCGCCTTAAAGGCTTCATATCCGCCCGAAAGTCTTATTCCGCCGCCGGCATAAATGACAGGTCTTTGCGCCTTCTTGATTTTTTCCAAAATCAAATCCACGGTTTCATCGCTAACCTTAGGCGGCAGCAATTTATCGTCCTCTTCAGGGTCATAGCCCGAAAGATTATCGGTTTCAATAAAGCAACCCTGATAATTTACGGGAATATCAAGCCAAACGGGACCTTTTCTTCCGGTATTTGCAAGGTGCCAAGCCTTTTCAAGCATATATCTTATATCCTCAGGCTTTTCAAGCATTTCGGCATACTTACACATCGAAGAAACCGATTTTGTAATATCGAATTCCTGATCGCCTACTGCGCGAAGAGGCAAACCGTCGGTAAACCGCATGGCATATCTTGCGGTAGTATCATATCTTACCTGACCGCTTATAACAAACATCGGAATTGAATCGAGCCATCCGCCGACAACGCCTGTTATGGCATTTGTGCCCCCAGGGCCTGTTGTTACGCAAAGTGCCGCGATTTTATTATTAAGTCTCGCATAGCTTTCCGCTGCAATAGCGCTTGCCTGCTCATGATGATTATAAGTACAGTGGATTTTTTTATGGTGGCCGAAAGCATCGTTTAAATGCATTGCTCCTCCGCCGACGACGGTGAAGCAATCGGTAACGCCCTTATCAGCCAAAAAATCCGCAACATAGTCTGCAAGTCTTATTTTCATTTATTTTCTTCCTTTTTATTATTAAATGCCCAGAATTTATTAAGCACAAAATTAAGCGGAATTGTTATAACAAGCGAGCCTAAGCTTGCGATATAATACGGCACTCCCGCATTGCTTAAAAGCACTTTAATAATCGGGGACAAAACAAGTCCCGTTATTCCGTAGCACACAACGGTTTTAAGGTAAGCCTTTAAGTGCTCCTTAAACATTCTGTTTCCCGATTTAAAAACAAATCGGTTGTTCCAGTAATAAGAATTGGTTACGCTTATAATAAAAGCCAGTATAGATGTATAAACAATTCTTACCGATTTAACCGAAGCTTCAATACTTAAAAGCGAGAGTAACTTTACGGTTAAATTAAAATCGGAGTTTTTAAACAAAAGATAATAGCAAAGCATTTCTGTTCCGTAAGAAATTGCGGTGTTGGAAACGCCGACAAGTCCGAATTTTATAAATTGAATAATCGGAGCAAGCTTCTTATTATCAATCAGGGCCTTTATTTTACCCATTATTTACAGCCTCGATTATGGTTTTTGCCATATAATCAATCATTTCGTCGGTCATTCCGGGGTAAACTCCTACCCAGAAGGTATTCTTCATGATTTTATCGGTTGCGGTAAGCTCGCCCGCAACGCGGTAAGCGTCAGTCCCTCTTATGCTGTCAAAGCAGGGATGCTTTATAAGATTGCCCGAGAAAAGCATTCTTGTCTGAACATTTTTACTTTCAATATATCTTACGACCTTTTCTCTGTCAAGACCGCTGTCTTCCTTTATGGTGATAAGGAATCCGAACCAGCTCGGGTCGCTGTTCTCGGCGGGAACAGGAAGAATAAGCTTGTCCTCTGCCGGAATCAGAGCATTTTTAAGTCTGCTCCAGTTATGCTTTCTGCGCTTAACAAATTCGGGAAATTTCTTAAGCTGCTCGCAGCCGACTGCCGCCTGCATATCGGTAACCTTAAGATTATAACCGAAATGGCTGTAAACATATTTATGGTCATAACCCTTAGGAAGCTCGCCGTACTGACCGTCATACCTATGACCGCAGAAATTATCTCTGCCAGATGGACAGATACAGTCTCTTCCCCAATCTCTGTAGCTTAAAATAAGGCGGTTAAGCTTGGGATTATTCGTATAAACGCAGCCGCCCTCGCCCATTGTCATATGATGAGGCGGATAAAAGCTGCTTGTTCCGATGTCTCCCCAAGTTCCTGTAAATTTGGTGACTCCGTCAATAGTATAGGTGCTTCCCAAAGCGTCGCAGTTATCCTCAACAAGCCAAAGATTATGCTTATCGCAGAATTCCTTTACGGTTTTAAGATCAAACGGATTGCCCAAGGTATGCGCAATCATAACAGCCTTTGTTTTTTCGCTCAATGCTTTTTCAAGCATTGAAGAATCAATGTTATACTGAGGAATTGTAACGTCAACAAAAACCGGAACCGCACCGAATTGCAAAATCGGGGTGACGGTGGTAGGAAATCCGCAGGCGACGGTTATAACCTCATCTCCTCTTTTTATTGCTCTGTCTCCAAGCTCCGGAGCGGTTAGAACGGAAAAAGCAATAAGATTTGCGGAAGAACCGCTGTTTACAAGATGGGCATATTTAATGCCTATCCATTCGGCAAATTTTTTCTCGAACTCATCGGAAAATCTGCCGGTTGTAAGCCAGAAGTCAAGAGTTGCATCGGTAAGAGCGCACATTTCCTTTTCATCAAAAACACGTGCAGCATAGGTTATTCTGTCGCCCTCTTTAAAGGGTTCTTTTTTGGTCTTAAAGTCCTTATAATACTCGGCGACCATTTGTTTTATCTGTTCTCTTGCCTGTTCCTCGCTATTCCAATTTGCCATTTTCTTTCTCCTTTTTTTATTTAAAGAATTCTTTGATTTCCTTATCCATTTCCGCAGGTATATTTCCGTTTTCAAGCCAAATTTTACTGAATCTGCAGGTCATTTCCATGCACTCGTCAATATGCCAGCGCGGTTTCCATGAAAATACCGATTTAAGCTTTGAGCAGTCAAGCTTGAGGAAGTTTGCTTCATGCGGACCGCCTACGGATTTATTTTCCCATTTCATTCCCTCGCCGAATTTTTCGCAGAAAAGGGTTACAAGGTCGCCTGTGGTAACACAGTCGCACTCATCGGGACCGACATTATAATAATCCGCATATTTTATGTCCTCATACTGCTTAGCGGCAATCATAAGATATGCGGCAAGGGGCTCTAAAACATGCTGATACGGTCTTGTAGAATAAGGGTTTCTGACAGTTATTATTGCCTTTTTCTCTGCTGCTCTTACGCAGTCGGGAATAATTCTGTCATTAGCGAAATCTCCTCCGCCTATAACATTACCGGCTCTTGCTGTTGAAACGGCGATTCCCATTCCGTCAAGAAAAGAAGCCTTGTAGCTATGGGTTACAAGCTCTGAGCAGGACTTTGAATTTGAATAAGGATCGAACCCGTCAAGCGGCTCGTTTTCCCTATAACCCCAAATCCACTCATTATTTTTATAAACTTTATCGGTAGTAACATTAAGCACCGATTTAGGCGGATTGGCGCTCAGCCTCACACACTCAAGAAGATTGACCGTTCCCATGACATTGGTTTCGTATGTATAAGCAGGTTCTTTATAGCTGTCTCTGACAATCGGCTGTGCCGCAAGGTGAAATACTATTTCAGGCTCTGCCTCGTCATAGGCTTTTTTAAGAGCCTCAAAATCCCTGATGTCTCCGATAACAGAATTGATATGCGGCTTAATATCTGCGATATCAAAGAGGTTTGGAGATGTGGGCGGCTCTAAAGAAAAGCCTGTTACCTTTGCGCCTGCCGAAATTAAAATTCTGCAGAGCCAAGAGCCCTTAAAACCTGTATGCCCTGTAATGAAAACTCTCTTTCCTTTATAAAAATCAAGATTCATATATTTTCACTCCCACTTTTTCCACGGAGCCTTACCGTTTTTAAGAAGTGTTTCAAGAAGCTCCTTTTCACGCAATGAATCCATGCACTGCCAAAAGCCCGTATGGCGGTAGCTCATCAGTTGGCCCTCGCTTACAAGTTTTTCAAGCGGTGTGGTTTCAAAAACGGTGTCATCGCCCTCAAGATAATCAAAAATCTGCGGTTCAAGGACCATAAAGCCGGCATTTATAGCGGCGCCGTCATTAACCTGCTTTTCGCGGAAGCTTTTAACAGCTCCGTTTTCCATTATATCAAGAATTCCTTTTTGCTGCTTTTGAACGACGGCCGTTAAGGTTGCGATTTTATTGTTTGCTTTATGAAATTCTACAAGCTTGTCTATATCCACATCGCAGACTCCGTCACCGTAGGTCATCATAAAGGTTTCATCTCCGACATAAGGCTGTATCCTTTTGATTCTTCCGCCGGTCATTGTATTAAGACCCGTATCAACAACCGTTACCTTCCACGGCTCGGCATGGTTTTCATGGATAATCACCTCGTTGCCCTTTGTAAAATCAAAGGTGACATCGCTTGTATGAATGAAATAGTTTGCAAACCATTCCTTTATAACATGCTGTTTATATCCTGCGCAGATAATGAAGTCATTATACCCGTAATAAGAATAGCCTTTCATAATATGCCAAAGAATAGGCATACCGCCGATTTCTATCAGCGGCTTAGGCTTATATACAGATTCCTCCGAAATTCTTGTGCCGAATCCGCCTGCCAGAATTACAACCTTCATAAATTACACAACCTTATTCTTTATTCGCCGAAAAATACTTAATTCAACAAAAAATCGACAAGACATAAAAAGCTTAAGTCCTGTCGATATGTGGTGCCGGTGGTGGGACTTGAACCCACACGCCATTGCTGACAACAGATTTTGAGTCTGTCTCGTCTGCCATTCCGACACACCGGCATGAAGCGCTTAAATTCAGTGTGACAGATTCAAGTCCTGTCTCTAAGCGCATTAAGTGTCTTTTTTATTTTTAAAATATTTTCAATTATTTTCCGAGAGCGGAAATAACATTCGCAACGATTGCGAGAACGAAAAACAGAGCCGCAACGATCTTTGTTATTCTTGCGAGAAGCGCATCGGCAGTATGAGCCTTGTTCTTAGAAAGAAATGTATCGGCTCCGCCTGAAATCGCGCCGTTTATACCGGCTCTTCTTCCCTGCTGAAGTAAAACAACAGCTATTATGATTAAAGAAACGATTATAACGGCAATGCCGAGAATTATCTTACCTGCATTCATTTTCTAAACCTCCCAAAATCAGACTTTTAAATTAAAAAACGCAAAAGTCTTGCGCACACAAATATATAATAGCATATCCTATCCTATTTTGCAACATTTTTTTATCATTTACATGATTTACAGCTTTTAAAAAGCTTATCCGTATCTAAAGTGCGTTCGTTTTTATCTTTAACAAATTCGAGACGGTTTACGATGCCGAAAATGCTTTTATCATAATGAGCCTCTGTAATAAACCTTTCCGATACCACATGAAGAGCGCTTCTTAATATTCCGTCGGCAAGCATAATATCGTTTTCGGGCTCGATTTTTTTTATAAGCGCGCTTTTTTCATACAAATCAAAAAGGCAAAAACCTAAAATTTCGCCTGAGCTTTCTGCAAGAACGGCCGCCGAAGAATCCGAAAATTCAGTATCATTTTTTAAATAAAGCTCTTTAAGTTTTTCTTTATCAAAGCATGGAATAACCGAAATCATTCTGTTTCCTCTTTCGATTTAGATATGTTTTCAAGACGGTTAAGCTCCTTGGCATTAAGCGGTCTCCATGAACCTGCAGGAAGCTTTCCGAGTTTAATTCCCGCAATTTCAATCCTTTTAAGTCTTAAAACCTCAAGCCCTACGGCTGCGCACATTTTTCTTATCTGCCTGTTTCTGCCCTCATGTATAATAAAATTCAAAACCGTTCTGTCTTCTTTTCTTTCTACAACAAAAACATCGCACGGCAGTGTCTTTCTTCCCTCTATAACCACACCCTCGCAAAGCTTTTTGAGCTTGTCCTCGCTGACCTCGCCCTTGACGGTGACGCGGTAGGTCTTATTAACATGATTTGACGGATGAGTAAGAATATTAGTTATATCGCCGTCATTCGTCATAATAAGAAGTCCCTCGGAATCACGGTCAAGCCTGCCGACGGGGAAAACCTTGACACCGACATCAGCGGTAAGCTCGGCAACGGTTTTTCTGCCTCTGTCATCACTCATGGCGGTTATAAATCCGCGCGGTTTATTTAACATTATATAGCATTTTGTGTCATTTGAAACTACTGTTTTCCCTCTGACGGAAATCTTATCCCTTTTCGGGTCTACCTTATCTCCGATTACTGCGACCCTGCCGTTTACGCGGACCTTACCGGAAGCTATAAGCTCCTCGGCTTTTCTTCTCGAAGCAATTCCGCAGGCGGAAAGATGCTTTTGCAATCTGATTTTTATATCTTTCATCAAATTCTCCCCAATATAAGAATACATATATTTAAAAGCTTTTTAAATATACCGCTCTTTTCTCTTTTTATATCCTCATCCGCATTTAAATCGCATTTCTTTATAACCATACCGTCCGAAGTGTAAACGATTTCTCCGAGCTTTTGCCCTTTTTTTACCGGCGCAAAAACAGCCGATTTTACATTTACTCTGCATTCTATCTCGGATTTTGAGGCAGTGCAGAACGAGAGCTTAGGCAAGGGTATTTTCAAGCAATCGGTATTTCCTCCGAAAACCTTAACCTTTGCATAAAGCTGTTTGGGACCGGCCGTATATTCCTTTACCGTTTCAAGCCCCAAATCAAGCATGTATCTGTGATCTTTCCAGTCGTCGGGATCATTTAAGGTAACCGCAATAACTTTCCTGCCGTCTTTTTCGGCGGAAGAAACCAAGCACCTGCCCGATTTTTTAGTAAAACCCGTTTTAACCCCTGTCACATCGCTGTATGACCTTAAAAGGCGGTTATGATTTGTAAGTGTAATCTTTTTTTCGCCGTTATTTAAAGCTACGGTTTTTTCCTTTGTCGCCGCGGCTTTTGCAAAGTCAGCGTTACTTAAAGCATTCTTTGCAAGTATTGCCATATCGTAGGCGGTAGAATAATGGCCGTCGGCGTCAAGCCCCGACGGGGTTACAAAATGTGTGTTTTTAAGCCCTAAAGACTTAGCTTTTTCATTCATCATTTTAACGAAATTGTCGACCGTTCCCCCGACTGCCGCCGCCGCGGCATTTGCCGCGTCATTTCCCGAGGCCAAGAGCATTCCGTAAAGCAGATCCTCTAAAGTCACGGTATCCTTATCCTTAAGTCCCATAGATGTGCCCTCGGTATTTATATCGGAAAAAGATACGGTTATCTGTCTTTTAAGGTCCTGCTCGCAAAGCAAAAAAGCCGTCATAATTTTTGTAGTGCTTGCCATCGGAAGCCTTTCTTCGGCATTTCTCGAATAAATAATTTCTCCGGTATCGGCACATATCAGCACGGCGGCCTTAGCGCTTATTGCAGAGGTATTTATTTTTACGGCAAGCATTAAAACTACCGACAAAAGGACTGCTGTTATTTTTTTAAAAGCGGAATCAAGCATTTATATCACCGTATAAATCTTATTCCGATATTGGTTTAATTATAACGGTTTTCAGCCCTCGCTTATAACATTTCCGTCCTCATCGAAACGGATCTCCTGTCTCTTAAAAAGTCCCTTTGCCTTTTCTATCAGGTCAGGCATCATATTTATGGCTTTATCAAAGGTATTAAGGTCATTATAAACGGGAAGCATTTTTATTTCGTCTCCGTTTATCGCAATAAATGCAACCGGAACAACCGAGGCTCCTGCTCCGCTTCCGCCGCCGAACATCTGCGCGCCGCTTTTTGAAGGAAAATCGCTGCCGCCGGTCGCAAGTCCGAAGGAAACCTTTGAAACGGGAATCAGTGTGAAATTGTCGGCTTTTACGGGTGTGCCTATTATAGTATCCGCATCCACCATTGCGCGGAGTTTTTCTAAGGTGACATCCATTATGCCCTGAATATTACCCTCACTCATAGCTTTATCCTTTCTCTATTCTTCTGACTGCCGAGTTTCCTCAATAACAAGCTGTTCACCCATATCCGCAGGCTGTACATTATCCTTAGGCAGCGGGGGCAGCTCGCTTAAATCGGAAATCGAGAAACATCTTAAAAAATTATCTGTCGTACCGTAAAGCAACGGCTTTCCGGGAAGCTCAAGTCTTCCGCGTTCCTCAATCAGCTCTTTTTCAATCAATGTCGTTATAACTCCGGAGCAATCTACACCTCTGACCTGTTCGACAAAGGAACGCGTTACGGGCTGATTATATGCAATAACCGCAAGAACCTCCAAAGCGGCAGGCGAAAGCGGAGTTTTGCGCTTTATATCAAAGGCCTTTTTGATATATTCCGCAAACTCGTTTCTTGTAGCAAGCTGATACTTATTTTCAAGTCTTATAAGCTTTACGCCGCTTTTATTTTCCTCAAGCTTTTTTTCAAGCGCCGAAGCGATGCTTTCTGTCTTTTCGGGACTGACCTCAAATACCTGAGACAATCTGTCTATGCTTACAGGGTCTCCCGAGGCAAATAAAACGGCTTCCATAGCGCTAATCAGCTGTTCTTTATTCATTTGGCTTTATGCTCCTTATTTAATTTGATCTGAGCGCTTTCTCCGTCTCCCTCAATGCTTATACGGTTTACCTTGCAAAGCTCAAGCACCGCAAGAAAGGTTGCGACAAGCTCGGATTTATCATGGGCGGACATATAAAGCTTTGAAAGCCTGCTTGTCCCGCCCTTTATAAGCTTTCGCATAACAAAAACGATTTTTGTCGAAACGGCTACTATCTTTTTCGCAACAATTTTAGTAAACGGAGTAACAGGAGGCGGAAGCCTTCTCTGTCCCCTTCCGACAGCCTCAAGATAAGCGTCAAACATAACCGAGGAAGTATGCTTAAGCACATATTTTTTATCAGCCTCAAACGGCTCGGGCTTTTTTATAAAATTATCAAATCCGCCCGTCATAAGAGCAAGCTTTCCCGCCATTTCCTGGCACATCTGATATTCCAGCAATTCGCCCGTTAATTCCTCCTTAAGCCTTTCGATTTCCTCATGCTTAGGAAGAAGACTGACGGTTTTAATATAGATAAGTCTTGAAGCCATTTCAAGGAACTCGCTTGAAATGTCCATTTCCTGCGCTTTAAAGACCTCAATCTGCTGAAGATACTGCTCTATAAGAACCGAAAGCTTGATATCATAAATATTTAATTTGTTTTTAGATATCAGCTTTAACAGCATATCTAAAGGGCCTTCAAAATTATCCAGCCTGAAAAGCGGTTGTTCTTCCATTATAAAACTCCGTTTTTAAAAAATCAAAGACCAAAAAACACTCATTCCGTTTAAAATCAGATTTGAAAGAGCGCTTATGGGATAGCTTAAAACTCCCGTAAACATAAGCAGCAAAAGACCGAAATAAATATATCTTTCATACTGCATTATCTTAAAATATGCTCCGCTCGGCAAAAAAGCGAATAAAACTCTCGAGCCGTCCAGCGGAGGAACGGGAATAAGGTTAAATACCGCAAGATAAACATTTATCGTCGCGATATACCTGAAAAACAACACCGAGTAAACCATTGCCGAAGAAACAGGCAGAACATGCGGTACAAGCGCGCAGAAAAACAGTGCCACAAAAGAAACCAAAAGGTTTGCGGCGGGACCCGCAAGAGCAGTCAGCGCCATACCGCGCTTGGGATTTTTAAAATATCTCGCATTTATCTGTACCGGCTTTGCCCAGCCGAAACCGAAGAATATTATTGCAAGAGAACCGATAAGGTCAAGATGCGCGAATGGATTTAGCGTGAGCCGTCCCTGATATTTCGGGGTCGGGTCGCCTAACTTTGAAGCGACAAAGCCGTGGGCAAATTCATGTATCGGCAGAGTCAAAAAAACAGTGATAACGGAGGACATAAGATAAACTATAATTTTATCCATGCTTCCCTGTCTTAAAAGGCTGAGCATAACTACACCTCTTAAATTAAAAAATAATTATAATAATATATTATACACTATAACTTTTACAATTACAAGAAATTTAGAATTAGTTTTGCTTTTCCATGGTACTCGCCCTTTTAATACTGCTTTCGCCGAATTTATCCCTTAAGTTTATAATCGACTGCTCGATTTTTTCCTCGTTTTCCGAATCCGACTGCGAATCGAAAAGGCTTTGCTGAAAATAGGTTTCCTTATCCTTAAGGTTTATTGCCCTTATTCCTACCGATCTTAACGGGCTTATAAAAGAATAATTTCTTTTAAAAAGCTCAAAGCCCCTTTTAGAAAGCTGTACAGAAGAGGTGATCGGAGTACTTAAGGTTGCGGAATATTCCTTTACCCTGAGAGAGACATCCCTTAAATGAATCTGAAATCCGAAAGCAGAAAGCTCTGTTTTCCGCATTTTTTCAATTATTTCTTCGCTTAAAATAAGGAAAATCTTATGCACCTCCTCAAACGAGGTAATATCATGGTCCAAGGTTACGGATCTTCCGATGCTTTTTGGAATTCTTAAAGTGTCTGAGTCTGCGACAGGAGAACTGTCAAGCCCCATTGCATACCTTTTAAGCTGTTCGCCGTTTTTTCCTAAAAGGTGCGAAAGCAAAGCTGTTTCGCAGTTTGCGACATCGCCTATCGTAAAAATTCCCGAAGATTTAAGCCTTTCCTCGGTGCTTTTTCCGACATACAGCAGATCCTTCGCAGGAAGAGGCCATACCTTTGATTTAAAATTTTCCTTTGAGATAACGGTTATCCCGTCGGGCTTTTTCATATCTGAGCCGAGTTTAGCAAAAACCTTATTAAAGCTAACACCTATCGAAACCGTTATCTTAAGCTCATTTTTAATTGAGCTTCTGATTTTCTCGGCAATTTCCTCGCCGCTTCCGAAAATTCTTATGCTGCCGGTTACATCAAGCCAGCACTCGTCAATACCGAAAGGCTCTATCATATCGGTATATCGCTCATAAATCTTTCTTGCGGCAACAGAATATTTTTTATACTGCTTATAATCGGGCGGCAGGCAAACAAGCTCGGGACATTTTCTTTTTGCGTCTCTTATTGTTTCGGCGGTTTTAACCCCGTAGGACTTTGCAATTTCGTTTTTCGCAAGAACTATACCGTGTCTTTCCTTTTCATTTCCGCAGACCGCGACGGGCATATTATAAAGCGTTGCATTTGAAAGGAGGGTCACCGACGCAAAAAAGTTATTTAAGTCGCAATGCAGTATCACTCTTTCAGACATCGGTATCCCCCCTTATTTTTATAACTTTATTTTATCAGACCGTAACCAGCTTTTCAAGCGCTTTTAAATGAAGTCTTTCGATTTGCCTTTTGCTGTAGGAAAGACCAAGCGCAATTTCTTCAAGGCTTTTTCCGCAGATGTATTTCTCGCTTAAGATTTCCGTGAGGAGACTTCCGTCTACCGAATCAATCCTATCCTCTATAAAATCACGTTTTTTTATCGTTTCGGCAATATCCTTTTTATATTTTTCCGCATTTTCGGGAGAGATTTCAAGCATACTTTTAAGCCGTCTTATTTTTGAAAGCATAAATCTGTACTGTCTTAAAAAATTTCTCTTTTCTTCAAAATCATCGCAGCCGTTAAAATTCATCTGCAAGCTTTCCTCCCTTTATAAGCTCAGGCAATATATAGGCGACAAAATATCCGTATGAATAAGAGGTTTTATTTGTCCTGTTATAATCCTCAACCCTCGCTACAATATGAGAAAGCGGACTGTTAAGCCATTTTCTTCTTCTGCGCTGCTGCTTTTGCCATAAATACTGTCCTGCCCTGCGGCATAAATCGTTACAGTATTCCGTTCTGCCCTCTTTGAGTCTCGCTCCGCAGTATCTGCAGTGCAAAGCGTTTTTTTCACTGTCCTGACAATTGTACATTCCTTTTTTCTCCTTTTAAAATTCTTGACTTTTACGGAAATATGTAATATAATAATAAATGTAACAAAATAATTACGATTATCCGTAATGCAAACTTATTATATTACGGTTTATCGTAAATGTCAAGAGTAAAATTATGTTTTTTCATAATTTTATTTAAAGGGGATAAAATTATGGCTATCATTTACGACAGAATCGAAGCTCTTTGCAGGAAAAATAAGATAAATGTTACTGCTCTTTGCAAGGAGTGCGATATTCCCCGCGCTTCGCTTTCCGATCTAAAATGCGGAAGAACAAAAACTCTTTCATTCAACACCTTGATTAAAATTGCGGATTATTTTAATGTCAGTGTTGATTTCATTTCGGGAAAAGAAAATACAAATGCGGATGACAATGCGCTTAAGGTTGCTCTTTTCGGCGGCGAAACAGAGGTGACCGACGAGATGTGGAATGAAGTAAAAAGATATGCCGAATTTATAAAGGAGAGGTATAATGGAAACAATTAGGCTTTACGGAATTGCCGAGCGCAAGGGAATTCCCATTGACAGATATCCCCTGCCGCTGACTCATTCCGTTTCGCTTAAAAGCGGCAAATCAATGTTTATAGCGCTTGATCAAGAGGTTTCGGGAGCTGCCGAAAAGGTTTGTCTTGCTCACGAGCTCGGACACTGCGCTACATACAGCTTTTATAACATTTATTCAAAACTTGATATCAGGGAAAAGCATGAAAGACGCGCTAATCTCTGGGCGATAAAAAAGCTTGTCCCCGAAAAGAAGTTCAACGCGGCGCTTTCCTCAGGATATGACAACATTTATTCGCTTGCGGAATATTTCGGTGTAACGCAGGATTTTATGATTAAAGCGGTAAATTACTATAAGCAAAGCTGATAGGTTCGAACCTGTCACACTAAGAGTGCTTGAAAATCAGGATATAATATGTTAAAATTTGTATGGAGATGATTGTTATGTATCCTCTTTTACTTAAAGCTCCGATAAAAGACTATTTATGGGGCGGAAGAAGACTTATAGACGAATTCGGATATGAAACCAAGCTTGACAAGGCTGCCGAGGCATGGGTTTTATCCTGCCATAAGGACGGAGAAAGCATTGTTAAAAACGGATACCTTGCAGGAAAGACCTTAAGCGAGGCGCTTGAAGTCTTAGGCAAGGAAGCATTGGGCGAAAAAGCTACGGCGTTTTCATATTTTCCGCTTCTTATAAAGCTTATCGACGCAAAGGACAGGCTTTCGGTTCAGGTTCACCCCGACGATGAATACGCACTTAAAAACGAGGGTGAGTACGGCAAGACCGAAATGTGGTATGTTGTTGACTGTGAAGAGGGCGCTCAGCTTATCTACGGATTTAATAAATCAATTGATAAGGAAGAATTCAGGCGCAGAATAAAGGACAATACGCTGACGGAGGTCTGCAATTTTGTTGATGTTCATAAAGGCGATGTTTTCTTTATAAAATCGGGTACACTTCATGCCATAGGCGCAGGAATTCTTATTGCTGAGGTTCAGCAGAATTCGAATACCACCTACCGAGTTTCGGACTACGGCAGGCTCGGAGCGGACGGCAAGCCGCGTGCGCTTCATATAGACAAGGCTGTAGATGTCACCGTTACGGCTCCGCCGTCCGTGCCTTACGGCGATGTCGGCGAAAAAACGCTCTATCCTTTCGGAATTTCAAGAACTCTTGCTGAATGCGATAAGTTTACCGCAGAGCTTTTAGAGCTTAACGGAATTGCCGGAATTCACGGCGACGGTAGCTTTGTTTCAGCTGTTGTGCTTGACGGCGAGGCGACGGTGTCCTATCCGTCCGGAAATATGACGGTTAAAAAAGGTGACAGCCTTTTTATTCCTGCGAATTTAAAGGTAACCGTTTCGGGACATGCATCTGTTCTTTGCTCGCATCTGTAATCGGTTAGACAAGCGATAAAAAACCGGTCTTAAATCATGAGATTTAAGACCGGTTTTTGCGTAATTATTATTTCAATCCGTTTTTAGCTTTCATTTTTGCATAAACCTTGGTTGAAAGACCGTAAAGGTTTATAAATCCGGTTGCATCTGCCTGATTATAAACTTCATCCTCCTCAAAGGTCGCGATTTCGGGGTCGTAGAGAGAATATGGCGAAGTTACTCCCGCGTTTATCATATTTCCCTTATAAAGCTTTAAGGTAACATCTCCGGTGACCGTTTTCTGAGTGGTTTTTACAAAGCTTAAAATCGCTTCGGTAAGAGGCGTGAACCACTGAGCGTTATAAACAAGCTCCGCAAGCTTCTGTGCGACAAGCGCCTTATAATGCGAGGTTTCCTTATCAAGGCAAAGGGTTTCAAGCACATTATGAGCCTTATAAAGGATAGCACCTCCGGGGGTTTCGTAAACTCCCCTGCATTTCATTCCTACAAGCCTGTTTTCAACGATATCGAGAAGTCCTATTCCGTTTTCTCCGCCAAGCTTGTTAAGCGTGCTGACAAGTTCGGTTGCGTTCATTTCCTTTCCGTCAACGGCAGTCGGTATTCCCTTTTCAAAATGAATTTTAACATAAGTCGGCTTATCGGGAGCCTTTTCGGGGGAAACGCCCATTTCAAGGAAGCCTTCCTTATTATAAAGAGGCTCGTTCGCAGGGTCCTCAAGGTCAAGTCCCTCATGAGAAAGATGCCAGATATTTTTATCCTTTGAATAATTGGTTTCTCTGTTTATTTTAAGCGGAACATTATGAGCCTCGGCATACTCGATTTCCTCTTCTCTTGACTTTATGCTCCACTCTCTCCAAGGAGCAATAATTGTCATATCGGGTGCGAGCGCCTTTATTGCCATTTCAAATCTTACCTGATCGTTTCCCTTTCCGGTACAGCCATGGCAGATAGCGTCGGCTCCCTCGGCGATTGCGATTTCAACAAGCTTTTTAGCGATAGGCGGTCTTGCAAAAGCGGTGCCTAACATATAATCCTCATACAGCGCTCCTGCCTGAACGCAGGGGAAAACATAATCTGTTAAGAATTCCTCTGTAAGGTCTTCAACATAAAGCTTTGAAGCGCCTGTTTTTATAGCCTTTTCCTCAAGCCCGTCAAGCTCATCCTGCTGACCGACATTTCCCGAAACCGCGATTATTTCGGGATTATTATAGTTTTCCTTAAGCCAAGGAATTATTATTGATGTATCAAGTCCTCCCGAATATGCAAGAACTACCTTTTTAATTTCTTTTTTATTCATAAAAATGCCTCCTAAATGAAATATTATGCATTTGACGAATAATATAGTAGCATATAACTCATAAATATGCAAGGGTTTTTTCAAAATATTTAAAAAATTTTTTTAAAACAAAAGGAGCCCGCGCTTTAGCGCAAGGCTCTCTTCATTTTTTAAGCTCTATCCTAATTTATTTTTTATATCGTTAAGCTCCTTAAGAAGCATATCATCAAATTTCTTGTCCCTTAAAGATATGGAATGGAAAAACGCAAGCGGAAAGAGAATAAATCCGTAAAGCCACCAAAGTCCGAACGAATAGCCCTTATTGTCCGCAATAAACGCAGGAATAACGCTTAGCATAGCAATCAAAGCAAGAATAATCACAACGGTTGTTATATCGTTCATTTTTATACCCTCTTTAATATCTTTTTGTTTTCATAAGCGTAACAGATTGTTACATATTTATTGTAACAAATTGTTACAATAAAATCAACACAAACTTTAGGGAGCTGAATTTTTATGTTGATAGGACTTAAAAAGATAAGAAAAAAGAAGCATTTAAATCAGCTTAAGGTGGCAATGGATCTTAATATCAGCCGCGAATCCTTATCATATTATGAAAACGGAAAAAGAAATCCTGATATAGCGATGCTTAAAAAGCTTTCGGAATATTTTAATGTTTCTATTGATTACCTGATAAACGGCAGGGAATTCGGCGAAAAAGAATAAAAGCAATCGGAAAATCATATATCCGATTGGTTTTAAATTATTTTTCCGCAATTAGGTCTGAAAGCTTTACGCCGTCAAGACAGGTATTTATTGCATCATCAAGCTTTTTCCACAGAGGAAGCGTAAGGCAGAACTCAGAGCGCTCGCATTTGTTTTCACTGCTTTCAAGACAGGATACGGGAGCGAGAGTGCCCTCAGTGAGCTTTAATATTTCACCCGCAGTGTATTCCTCAGGCTTTCTTAAGAGTTTGTATCCGCCGTTTTTCCCTCTTATTCCCTGCACAAGCTTAGCTTTTGCAAGAATTGAAATAATGCTTTCAAGATATTTTTCGGAAATATTCTGCCTTTCGGCTATGACGGGAAGCGGAATATATCCGTCGGACGAATGAAGAGCCAAATCGATCATAACTCTTAAGGCATACCGTCCCTTTGTTGAAATAAGCATTTTTATCACCTCGATTATAAACCTATTATACTACTCTGTTTTTAAAAAATCAAGCAGTAATAAAAATAACCGATGACAAAATCTGCCATCGGTTAAAATTCTTTATTTTTATTACTTTATATCTATTCCTCCGAAAATACAGGATGCGTTTATATAAAGGGTTTTCTCAAATTCCTGACCGCCTGTTTTCTTCTTACAGTCAACACCGCCGAAAATCGAATGTGAGATTACTTTAACATTGATATTATCGGGAACAAAAATATCTATACCGCCGAATATTGTGCTTGCTTTAACGATACAGTCTTTTTCGATAATCGCATACCTCAAGTCACATTCAATTCCACCGAAAAGAGCATTTAACTCGGCTCCGTCAAAAACCTCGCCGGACAAGTCCATTCTGTTGCCTGAAAAAAATGCATTGCCGCTTTTAAATCCGCCGAAGCTTTTATTTGTCTTCGGAAAAAGATCGGGAAGATTTTTTGAAAAAATTGCCGATAATATAAGCTTTATACCTATAATAATTATAATTGCGGGAATCAAAAGCTTCCAGAATATCTTAAAAGCGAGAATTCCGCGGCTGCAAAGGAGGAGCAGAACGCCGACAGTAAGACCTATAAAGCTGCCTGTTTTATCCCTGTCGGTAAAAATGCCGATAAAACTCGGAATAATAACAAACAAAGTCCACCAGCCCGTAAACAAAATACCAAAAACATTTATACCTACCGCTTTAAGCGCAAAAAGCGTTCCTAATCCGATAAGTACAATTCCCCAAAGCACCGCACTTGTTTTTTTCATAAAAATTTCCCCTTATTATTGAAAACAAAACCATTTTATGTTATTATATCATTGAAATAATATTTTTTCAATAGTTTATAAGCAGGAGAGCAAAAGATGAAGGAATTAAAAGAAAATTTCAAATATGCGGTTATGCTTATTCTTATTGTAGCATTATGCGTTCTCGGACTTATGAACTTTAAGCTGATAGTAGGAACAGTTGATAAAATTCTTAAGGTTATTTCCCCGTTTCTTATAGGCCTTGGAATCGCATTTGTTGTAAACGAAATATTAAAGCCGCTTGAAAAGCTTTATTCCAAGCTGTTTTTAAAAAACGAAAACAAAATTGCCGTTAAGCTTAAAAGACCTGTAAGTCTTGTGCTCAGCTTTATAATCATAATAGGGATAGTCGCAGCAATATTTCTGATCATAATTCCTGAGGTTTCAAAAACGATTGCTTCTATTGTCGAGGCGCTTCCGTCATATTCAAAAAAGGCTGACGCATGGCTTAACAGCGTTTCAGACTTCTTTAAAAGACACGGAGATATCTTGCCCGAATTCAATTTCAATTTAGATAAATTAACCGCTAAGCTTACGGATTATCTTAAGGATAAGGGAGAGCTTATAGTCAATCAGACAATTAAGCTTACGGGCTCTGTTGTCTCAACGGTTGTAAACGGAGTTCTTGCACTTGCCTTTGCCGTTTATATTCTCGCTCAGAAAGAAAAGCTTGGCAAGCAGGCTAAAAAAGCATTATATGCGGCGGTTCCCGAAAAGAGATTCGACAAGACCTTTGAAATTATAACTCTTACGAATAAAATTTTCTCTAATTTCATTTCAGGGCAGCTTGTAGAAGCGGTGATAATAGGATTCCTTTGCTTTATAGGAATGCTTATATTTAAAATGCCCTATGCGGCGGCGGTTTCCATTCTTGTAGGATTTACGGCACTCATTCCTGTTTTCGGAAGTATAATAGGAACTGCCGTAGGAGCATTCCTGATTCTCTTTATTTCACCCGCTAAGGCACTCGGTTTTGTAATCTTCATTATAATTTTACAGCAGCTGGAGGGAAATCTTATATATCCCAGAGTAGTGGGAAAATCAGTCGGGCTTCCGGGAATTTGGGTGCTTGTCGCAGTCACCGTAGGCGGAGGAGCTTTTGGTTTTATAGGAATGCTTATAGGGGTTCCTACAGCATCTGTTTTATATACACTGCTAAGAAGACTCATCAACAAAAAGGCAAAAGCAAAGCTTTACAACCCCGATTTGCCGGATATTACTCAAAAAGATATTGACTATTCGGAATAAATAGAGTATAATATTTTTATCTGTTAATAACCGAAACGGAGGAATCAGTCTATAATGGACGGCGACAGTAGCGATACTACGGACGCGGATAATTATTATTTTTTAAATTTATTAAGCATTTCTGTTCAGTTTTTAGACTGAACGGATGTGCTTTTTTGCGCTTTAAAGGAAATTATTTTTAAAAAAGGAGTTATATTTTTAATGTCAAAGGACAATCTATCCTCTATACTTATACTTGTGATTTTAACCGTCATGTCGGCGTATTTTTCGGCGACTGAAACGGCGTTTTCATCACTCAACAGAACAAAGCTCAAAACATTGGCCGAAAAAGGAAACAAGCGCGCCGAAATGACAAACAAGCTTGCCGATAACTATGACCGTCTGCTTTCAACTATTCTCATAGGAAACAATATTGTAAACATCGCGGCGGCTTCCATTGCGACGGTTATGTTCGTTAAGGCTTACGGAGATGTCGGTGCTACGCTTTCAACGGTATTTACAACCGTTATCATTCTTATTTTCGGCGAGATAACCCCGAAGAGTGTTTCAAAGGACTGCCCCGAAAAATTTGCAATGTTTTCGGCTCCTCTTATCAAATTTTTCATTTATCTGCTTTTGCCGCTTAATTTTATATTTTCGCTTTGGAAAAAGCTCATTTCAAAAATTTTCAAGCTTGAAACCGATACTAAAATGTCGCATGACGAGCTGCTTATGCTTGTTGATGAAGTCCAGCAGGACGGCAGTGTTGACGAGGATGAGGGCGAGCTGCTTAAAAACGCAATTGAGTTTAACGACATTGAAGCGGAGGATATTTTAACCCACCGAGTTGACCTTGAGGCGGTATCAATCGACAGCACCAAGGAAGAAATAGCAAAGGTTTTTGCGGAAACTAAATTTTCGAGAATTTTAGTTTACGAAGAGGATATTGACCATATCGTAGGCGTTATCCACCTAAAGGATTTCTACACCGAATCCGGAATTACCAAAGAGCCGATAAAAAACATTATCACACCCGCTATCTTCGTTATGAAAAACGAAAAGGTCAGCGACATCCTGCGAGAGCTTCAGAAAGAAAAATCCCATATTGCGGTTGTAGTCGACGAATACGGCGGTACATACGGAATAGTGACCATGGAAGACATAATCGAAGAGCTTGTAGGTGAAATCTGGGACGAGCATGACGAGGTTGATGTCATGATAAAGAAAACCGGTCCTGACACTTATGAGGCTGACGGATATATGGAAATGAACGATTTCTGCGATTATTTTGACATTAAAATCGAAACCGAATCTGTATCTCTCGGCGGCTGGACCATGGAGCAATTCGGACAGATTCCCGAGGAGGGCGAAAGCTTTGATTATGAAAATATCAATATTAAGGTTTTAAAGCTTGAAAACCACCGAGTTGCACTGCTTCAGATAACTGTTTCCGAAAAAAAGCAGGACGATAAAGAAAAGGAAAAAGACTAAAAATTACCCGTGATTTCATTAGAAATCACGGGATTTTTTGTTTTATTTTTTTGCTTTAAAAACCGAGGCTAAAATAAGCATTACCGCAATGATAACAACGGTTACGATAAATATTCCTGCCATTCCTTTGCCCATAATCGGAAGTGTTTTTAAAAAAGCATTATAATCAAGATTCATAATTTTCTCCTTAACTTAGGCAAGCGATAATAAATCCGAATCCGTTTTTAGGCTGCAGATTTTTCGCATAGCCATGTTGAAATACTCGTTAATCCGACAGAATTAACTGTGTTTTTTCGCTCTGCATAAAAATCAACGACCTAAAATGAGCTGATTTTCGAGCGGAGTTTTATGCGGTGGATGCAGTGAGGCTGACGCCTCACAAAGACGACAAGTTAAAATACGCCGAAAAGACACCGTTTTAGGCGGATTCGGATTATTATCGCTTGCCTAGTGTGTCAGGTTCGAGTCCTGTCACACTAAAAGATTTAATATCAAACCGCCCGCGATAACAGATGCGATCTGACCCGAAACATTAACTCCGACAGAGTGCATAAGCAGGAAGTTCTGAGGATCTTCCTTAAGTCCCATTTTATGCACAACTCTTGCACTCATCGGGAAAGCCGAAATTCCGGCAGCGCCAATCATCGGGTTTATTTTTTTGCCCTGAGGCAGGAAGATATTCAATATTTTTGCAAACACAACACCGCCCGCCGTATCGAAAACAAAGGCGAAAAGACCGAGGAGTATTATCAGCAGGGTCTCCTTTGTGAGAAAATATTTTGCCTGCATTTTTGTCGCTATGGTAATTCCTAAGAAAAGTGTGATTAGGTTTGCAAGCACCTTTTGAGCGGTATCCGAAAGCGAATCGAGAACACCGCATTCTCTTATCAGGTTTCCGAACATTAAAAATCCTATTAAAGCAACGCTTCTCGGCGAAATTATACCGGTAATCATAGTTATAATTATGGGGAACAGAATTTTTGCTGTTTTTGAAATCGAACGCTCCTTATAAGGCATTCTTATAAGGCGTTCTTTTTTTGTTGTCAAAAGCTTAATAACAGGCGGCTGAACGAGCGGAACAAGCGCCATATAAGAATAAGCGGCAACCATTATCGCGCCTATATATTTTGAATTTAAATATTGGGCTACAAAAATCGAAGTCGGTCCGTCCGCCGCACCGATAATACCGATAGACGCCGCGTCCTTCAAATCAAAGCCCAGCAGTGCGGCGAGAGAAAAGGTCATAAAAATTCCGAACTGCGCCGCCGCACCGAAAATCATAAGCTTTGGATTTGAAAGAAGCGGTCCGAAATCGATCATTGCACCTATTCCGACGAAAAGCAGAAGAGGGAAAAGCTCATTTGCTATGCCGGCGTTAAACAGCACATCTATAACGCCGACCTCTTTGACCTTATCATAAATCTGCGTTACCGCTCCGGAAAGCGGAAGATTTACTAAAATCGCGCCGAAGCCCATGGGCAGCAGCAAAGAGGGCTCCATATCCTTTTTTATCGCAAGATAAATAAGAATTCCGCCGATTATCCACATGACTGCCTGCTGCCAAGTGATATTGAGTACATTTGAAAACAGTTCTGACATAAAATTCCTCCTTAAAAATAAAAAAGACCTTTACCGCAGGCTTAGAAAGCCTCGGTAAAAGTCTCAACATTTAAGTCTTAAGCGGGCAAAAGCCGTACTGACGCCGAAGACACGAAAGCAAAAGCTTTCGCCGGTTACTCCCTTTTACAGGAAACTCATATTCATATATAAACATTATATCATTTTTTTTAAAGATTTCAACAAGAATTTTTAAAATTGCTTTGGTTGACATTATACGTATAATAATGTATACTCTTTAAACGAAAGGGGCTTATTATGGAAAATTCAAAAGAAAAAAGAGTTTTAAATGGTTTTATAACAGGATTTGGATTGTTCTTACTTTTTTTCCTGTTAATGTACATGCTCAGAAACAGAATGCATTTTAATTCGGACGAATATGATAATATATTAGGCGGAACGATTATAGGCAACGGCGGCGAAGTTTATAAGAATTTTGTTTCCCAGCATACACCGCTCATGTATTATTTATGCGCGTTAGTATATCTTTTAGGTGTCAGAACGGTTATAATGTATCGATTGTTTATGTTTGCCGGTCTAAGTCTGCTTTGGGTAATAATGTTTTTCAGATACAGAAAACATTTCGGCAGTATCCCGATGTTTATATATCCTTTATCATATATAGCACTGATGTTTACTACTGATAAACTTTCACACTGTATACTTTCCGAACAAGTACAATCTCAGGCTTTAGTAATATTACTTTTAGAATTTTTAACCTATACAAGAATTAAAAATTTTAAAATATCAAACTATTTTTGGATATCATTTTCAGTTCTGTTTTCTTTCGGAACGGCTTTTGTTTCAATATATCCTATTTTTATTATAGCCTTAGGCGTACTATCAATTGAAATAGCAAACCTTATAAAAACCGGTAAATCTGATAAAAGCATAATTTCAAAAGAAACTAAACAGTTTTTTGTAAAGGGAATAGTTTTAGTTATATCTTGCCTTGTTCCTTTTATAATTTTAATAATCGTTTATGCTGTAAAAGGAAATATCAAAAACGCTGTTTACGGAATATATACTGTAAACCGTATTTATTATCCAAAATACGGCGGTGCCGAATCAAGTATTTTAAAATCTTTTCTCGGTCCTATAAACATTTTTAAAGCAACTATGAAAAACACCGGTATGTTCACAGTAAACCTTGCTTTAATAAGCGCAATGCTTTATTCTATTGTTGTTATGCGAAAGAAAGGCATTTTCAGAGGAATAGTTTGCTTAGGATTTATTTATATGACTGCGATGAGGTCGATGAGTGATTTTCACGGACTGCCTTTTTTATCGGCAGGAATGTGCTTTTTCGGTTTAACCGTAGGAGAAGGAATAAGTATCCTTAAAAGCAACAAAGACTTTATGAAAATGTCAAGACTCAAACAAAGCATCACAGTTTTTTCTATTGTTTTTATTCTTTTATCACCGTTTGAGCTGACCTTTCTTTGGGAAATCCGTGCAGGCAGTTTAAAATTCAACAAGTCAGAATATGTTCCTCAAATAAATAAAGGCTCTGCTGAAGACGTTGTAACAACACTTATAGCCGAGGATGAAAAATTTTATGACGCAACAATAACATTACTTTATGTGCCTACAAACAGATTGCCTATAAATGCTCCCGGACTTGTTTGCCCTTGGATTTATGAAGCATATCATGATAGAATCTTTGAGACATTAGAAAACGAAAAGCCGAAACTGATTTATCTCCCGGATTCTTTCGAGGTTTGGGGACACAATTCAAAGGACTTCGCTGCGGACGCTTATGAATATATCAGAGAAAATTATACAAGCTTTGAAAGCGAATGCGGAATAAACGGCATGTATATTATCAACAGCTACTATGAAAACGCAAAAGAAATATGGTCTAAGCATTAAACTTTTAAACGGATGATTAAAAATCATCCGTTTTTTATTTATTTAACCTTTTCAATTTTTCTGCTCATCTAATATTATATCAAACTTCTTATGAACGTCATCAAATATAAGCATTTTTTAGATTTACCCATATTTTTTTCTTTAGCTAAAGGTATAAATATAATTTAAAGTGTTGAGTGTATTGACAAGCTTTATATGTTTTGATAAACTGTAAATATAAAAAACATATTTTTGGGGGTAATCAAACAATGAAATGCAACAAATGCGGATTTGAGCGCGAGGAAGATTTTGTCTTTTGTCCGAACTGCGGATGCAAAGCCGGCGAGAATACCGACACTTCAGCCGAAATTACTGCCGACACACCAGCCGTCGAAAGCTTTACGGAAAAGGTACATAAAATGCTTAACAGCAGTATGTTTTTATGCATCTGCATTTTAGAAAGCGTTTATACAGCCTTTTCATTTGCGTCAAAGAATATTCCGCTTATTAACATTCTTATGACGATTTTCCTTTGGCTTGTTTTTTCTTCCGCTAAAAAAGGTTTTGCGGACTACGGCAAAATGCGCTGTATAAGCGGAACTGTTTTTGCCGGTTATGTTATAAACTGGGTAATCAGCGGGCTTCTCATTCTTTTGGGCCTTATTTCTTCCATTGCGGTTTCTTACCTTACGACTGCGCCGGAGCTTACGAGCAACATAGAGGACTTTATGAACAGACAGTTCGGAAATTACGGAAGGCTTGTTTCTTCGCTGCTTTCATTATCAGCAGTATTGATTGCGGCAGTTTTCCTGATTGCCGCAGCAATAATTATTATTTTCAACTGCATCGGAATCCGTTCGATTCACAAGTTCATTCAGTCGCTGTATAAGAGTCTTGAAGCAGGCGCTCCTGCATTGGTTAAATGCAAAGCTGCGTCCGGCTGGCTAATGACCTTCGGTATATTCGCAGGTATTTCAGCGTTTTATTCGATTTCAAGTTTCACTTCGTTTATTGCAAGCGGAAGTCTTTCGGCAATGCTTATTATATCAAGCATTCTTATAAAGAAAAGCTTTGCTGAAAACTGAATATATGCTTATAGAAAAAATCCCGCCTCAAAAGCGGGATTTTTTTTACATCAAAAGCAGCGACTTAACCGAAGCATTATAGCTTTCGCTTTTAAAATGAATTATAAGCTCCTCTAAAGAAGCGGCAATTCCTAAGCAAACAGCAAAAAAAGCATAAAATGTTTTAAAAGAAGTAATCAGCATAAAGGGAATAATAAAAACCGCCGCTCCCGTAAACTTATTAAGATAGGTATGCATTGAAGAAAACCTATGATATTTAAAAGCTGCCACCAAATAAGATACGAGTCTTACCGCAAGAACAGCCGCCACGAAATACCAAATGACTTTAGGCATTTCTTTTATAAGAAAAGGGAGAATTTTAATCATAATCACAGTATAAAACACCAGATCGGCAACCGAATCAAGCTTTGCGCCGAATTCGCCCTGTGTTCCCGTTTTTCTTGCGACAAAGCCGTCAGCCGCATCGGTAAGTCCTGTAAAAGCATAAATTACAAAAAACAAAACCGAAAGCGGTTTTACAAAAATCAAAACAAGCGTACCGAGAATTCTTAAAACTGTTATTAAGTTTGCAATATTTAAAACTTCCGTTTTCCCTTTTATGTCCATCTTTCACCTCTCAGCTTACTGCAAATTCCTTTTATAAGAGCCTTGAAATCTTTTTCCGCGGTCTTGGAGGTTTTTATGACCTCTTCGTGGTTTAAAGGCTTATCCGTTATCCCTGCCGCCATATTCGTAAGACAGGAAATGCCTAAAACCCTTATTCCGCAATGATTTGCGACAATCGTTTCAGGAACGGTTGACATTCCGCATGCATCCGCTCCTAAAATTTTAAGCGCGCGGATTTCGGCAGGCGTTTCATAGCAGGGCCCCGAGGTATAGCAATAAACGCCTTCTTCAAGGTTTATACCAAGTTCCAGTGCCGTCTCCTTTGCAAGAAAGCGCAAATCCTTATCGTAGGCATTGCTCATCGACGGAAATCTCGGGCCGAAGCGCTCGTCATTAGGTCCTGTAAGCGGATTTTTGCAATACAGCGAAATATGATCAGCTATAAGCATAAGCTCGCCCGCTTTAAAAGAACTGTTTATCGCGCCTGCGGCATTTGTAAGAATAATATTTTTTAATCCGAGCAGAGAAAACACTCTTATATAAAGAGTAACATCCTCGGTTGTGTATCCCTCATAAAGATGAAATCTTCCCTGCATGGCAATGATCGGCTTGCCGTTTACCCTGCCGAAAACAAGCTTTCCTGCATGTCCCTTAACGGTGGAAACCGGAAAATCGGGAATATCCTTATAAAATATTTCTTTTTCCTTTTCGATTTCTTCTCCGAAATTACCGAGTCCGCTCCCTAAAACAACAAGGGTATCGGGAAAAACTAAAACTTCCGATTTTAAAAACTCAGCAATTTTTTCCGCTTTTAAAAAAACATTGTTCATTTGCTTCACCTTTTTAAAGTATATAATATTTTTTTAATAAAAGCAAGGGATAAAACCTTTATGTAAAGAAATTTCAATTAAAAAAACCAAGTCAAAAAACTTGGTTTTTCTGTCAAGAGACTACAAAAAAGATGTTAAAACTTTTTGTGTAAGGATTTGAACGCCTACTAATATTATAATATGTGATTGTATTGTCTACACAAAATTTTAATCACCGAATTCAGCTTTTATTTGTTCGTTAACTCTCACATCAATTTTAGGAATAGGTTTCAAATCTTCCTCTTTAACGGCGATATCGCCAATTGGAGCATGCTCACCGAATAAGTCGAAAAAAACATCCCAAGTTCCGTCAATTGATTCTTCTAACCAAATAACGCCCTGCATACCCTTGTGTACTCCATGTTTTGCATATTTTTCTTTTTCAACAATAACTTCGACACAATCAAGATATTTCATATTATTTTCCTCCAAACGGTGTATTTAATTGTATTAGTCCGTTGGGATTTACCATCCAACCTGTAATAAAAGAGACGGTACCATCACCGTTTTTTCGCGGCAACTCAACCCTAATGCTTATTCTTTGTCCATATTCATTTAATAAACCTATTGTGTAATTTCCGTTTTTAAAACGAGTTTTACGCGATATTAAAATTATAATAGCAAAAAGTAAAAATCGGCAAGCATTTTTCAATGCTTACCGATTTTTGGTGCGCCTAAATCGGTAATATCCGAACCTAGACCTGATTTGAGATCTTTTAAGGTTATTTCCTTCGTTCCGTCTTTGTAATTAAAGGTTATAACCATTCTGTCATCATATAGGAAAATGGCATTTATAAAACTGTCAATAAGTTTCCTGCAATGTTCAAGTTTGTTTGTGTTTAGTTCTCGTAACTTGTGAAGCCGAATACAATTTGCTCTCTTGTCAGCATTGGCTTTGCACTTTCTTCTTTTGCAATTTGAGAATACAGTTCGTTTTTCTGCATTTCCAATTCTTCGAGCCGTTTCTTTGTTGACTCGGCAATAATGCCTTGTTCTATCGCTGTAAGCAAATTCTTAATTGCCTTTTCGGTTTCCGCATATTGCTTTTGAAGAATCGGCAAAACTGTGTTTTGTTTTGATTGCAGTTTTAGTGCTTCGTCTGCAATTTTATTCACGAGTTCATCATCAAAATAAATCTTTTTAATTTGCTCAATTATTAGGTTTTCTATCCAGTCTTTCTTAACAGATTTTTTATGGCAACCTCTGTGGTGCTTTACACTTACGCATTTGTAATAGCGGTGAACATTTTTTGTTCGGCTTGTGCCGCTTTCGCCGACCATAAAACATCCGCATTCACCACAATACAGTTTAGTCGTCAGCAGGTATTCGTCTTCGGCTTTGTGTTTTGCCGGAGCTTTTTTGTTTTGCACCATACGGTCTTGAACACGGTCAAACAAATCTTTCGGCACGATTGCCGGAATACCGTCCGGGATAACAATATCTTTAAATTTGTATTCCCCGATGTATTTACGGTTATGCAACATACTTGTGATGTTATCTACATCAAGTTTTCCGTTGTGCCTTTGAGTTCTAACTCCCCTGATATTAAGTTCATTTGCGATTTCCTGCATAGACTTTCCGTCAGCATACATCTTGAATGCGTAAAGTACAGCAGGTGCGGTTACGGGATCGGGTTGAAAGTGTTGTTCGTTGTCAATTACAAAACCTACGGGAAGTGTTCCGCCGTTATATTTGCATTTAAGGGCATTTTCTTTCATACCGCGGTTTACTTTTTCAGCCAGTTCAACCGAATAATATTCCGCCATTCCTTCAAGCAGGGTTTCAAGCAACACGCCTTCCGAACCGGCAGAAATCTTTTCGGTTGCGGAGATTACCGAAACATTATTCTTTTTAAGAATTCTTTTGTAGTGGGTTGAATCATATCTGTCCCTTGCAAATCGGTCGAGTTTCCAAACAATGACCGTGTCAAACGATTTAGAGGCGCTGTCTTTAATCATTCGTTGAAAATCAGGGCGGTTATCCGTTCTTGCGGACAATGCTCTGTCAATGTATGTATCAACAATCTGAATATCGTTTTTACTTGCGAACTCTTTGCACTCACGGATTTGCCCTTCAATAGACTCTTCACGCTGATTATCGGAAGAATATCTTGCATAAATAACACCGGTCATAAATACTCTCCTTTCTGCAATTCTATTCTATCAATTTTAAAGTCCTTTTCTCAGGACAGTAAAAACATTTTCTTTCGGGGTTTTAGGGGGGTGCGGGTCTCCGGTGGAGACCTCTGCTGAAGGCAGAAGCACTGACCGAGCCGGCAGGCGAGACCCCCTTAACAAGCGGCAGGCGAAGCAGGCGGCGCGGAATTATATAATTCCGCGATGCTTGCTGAGATATGAGCAAGGTGGAGTATGTCCCCATAATCCAATGCTTGCAAAGGCAATACTGCATTCTTATAACTGCAGGTTAATTATAACATAAGTAATTTGATATGTCTACAATAAAATCAAAAATATTTTGAAAAATTCAAAAAACAGCTTGCACTTTTATTATAATCGTGTTATACTATATCTTGATAAATTGTATTTTAGGAGGTCTATATCTTGGCACGTTCTTATAATAAATTGAAAAAATTGATGATAGATAAGAAAATGAATAACACACAACTTCGGAAAGCCGCAAAAATTACAACCAATGCGATGGCTAAAATTTCGAGGGATGAATCTGTCCCTCTTGAAACTTTGGAAAAGATTTGCACAGTGTTAAATTGCAAGATTGAAGACATCGTAGAAATCATATCCGACTAACACATTTTTATTATACACGTTAGAGTCCGTTTAATTGTACACTTAATATGTTTGTATAATGATATGTGCAAATCGTTTGTTTTAATATAAGGTGAATTTATGATCAATAATGTGAATGAATTAACAGGTAAAGAGTGGTTACATAACGCTGTAAATTTTTGGACAATAGATACAGATGATATAGAAGTTATATACCATAGAGCGAAGTCTTTTTGTTATAAGGACAGAACACAATTTGGCTTTCTGAAAAACATTGACGAAATAAAAGTTGAATCCGCAGATTTTACATTTAATTATGTAAAATCAATGCATGATGCAGAGAAATCTTTAAAAGTTATTTATCTTGGACAAAAAAAATCATACCATATAATTTTTTTAGAAAATGAATTTGTGGATGAAAACTTCATTTTTCCTTTTTTCACAAAAAACCTTATAAATTATGATGTGGAGTATAGAGGAAAAATTGTTGTTTCTAATAAGGAAAACGACAGAATTTACTATATGTTAGTTTTTTTAAAAACCTCCGAAGAAAGAATTCTTGAAACTACTATCAATCATCAGTTTTATGTCAAAAATAGCTTGGAAAAAACATATATAATTGATACTCGAAGCAAAATGGATAAGATAGGTTTAAAGCATCCTGCTCCATTTAGCTACATTGATATCGAAAAAATTTGCAAAATAAATAACATAGCAGGAAAAATGATTTTAGACCCGTTTTTGGGTGTCGGATCTACGATAATCGGTTCATACAAAGAGAACAATATTATAGGAATTGAGCTAAATCCCGAATATGTTAATCTAACATACGAAAGAATTAATTTTTTAGAAATTAAAGGAGCTTTAGACAAATCAAAAATAGTCTGTGGAAATAGTTTGTCACAAATTAAAAACATAGATAAAAAAGTAGATGTGGTTATAACCTCGCCTCCTTACTTTAATATTCTAAAGAATAAAACATCTGGTGTTAGAACAGATTCAAGCCAATCAAGACAAGGTATTGAGTATTATAGCGAAAACAAGGAAGATATTGGTAATTGTGATAACTATGAGGAATATTTGAAAGCAATCAAATCAATGTTTGTTGATATTAATATGAAGATGAGCAAAAATGGCGAAGTATATCTAATTATTAGTGATTTTACCATTAATAAAAAGGAAACTGATGTTCACTCTGATTTCGTTCGTATTCTTAATGATGCCGGATATGTTTATTGTGGCACATCGTATATTTTGCAGAATCAAAAAGCCATATATCCTTTCGGATATCCTTACAAAATAGTGTTAAATCATATTTATCAGTACATTATAAAATTCAGGAAGGAGCAGTAACAGTGAAAGTTAATAAAAATAGCCAAGAATATGAACTAAGATATGAACTCGGACAGTTTTATACAAGTGATGACCTTGTTGACAAAATCATAAAGTTGTTTAATATTGACTTTTCCGAAAAAGCTGTTTTGGAACCTTCATGCGGTTCGGGAGCCTTTGTGCATGCCATTCAAAGAAACTTTAAAAATGTCAAAATTACTGCAGTCGATATAGATCCTACTGTTGAAAAAGAATATGACAAAGCAGAAACAGAATTCATCTGTGATGATTTCTTAGGGCACAAGTTCGATAAAAAATTTGATGTTGTTATAGGAAATCCACCTTTCAACCTTAAAACTAAACATAATTATTATGATACAACAGAAGGTTTTATCGTTAAAAGCTTAGAACTTTTAGCTCCTAATGGTGATATGTTATTAGTGTTACCATCAACGGTATTGAGAAATAAACAGTATCAACCCGTTAGGGAACATATTGTAGCCAATTACAAAGTTGAAGCAATTATGGATACATCTAAGTATTATTTTCTTGGGGCTGACATAGAGACAATAGCTTTACATATAAAAAACACAAGGGTTGCTACCCAGTCTTATTCTTATATAAAAGATAATAAAAAAGAATATGTTTTTTGGATAAAAAATGAACGATGCACTCTACATGTTAATAATCTTCAAGAATTTAATGATATCACAAAAAAAATAGGCAAGTACACCATAGGTGATTTGTTTGAGATTTATAGAGGAAAGGGTAAAATTGGCAAGCTAATTCGAGGTCGAGATATAGATTTTTATGGTTGTTACTATGACAACAAATCTTTAGAAAAAGTTATTGGAATACAAAATATCGCATATAGATTTGCAGCCAATGTTATTAGTTCGGATTTGGGGAAAGTTTCTGATACAGTTACTCTTTTAGTGCCAAAGAAAAAAATGTCTATAAGAGAGTTGATTTTTTATTCAGAGTATTTAAACACATCCATTGCAAATTACCTGATTCATTGCGACGCCTTAAATGATTGTAAGTTGACAATACATATGGATAAATATTACATAGAAGATATAGTATTACCTGAATTTGTTGAAAATGCACCGATAATCAAGAATGTGTTAGAAAATCACGGAAATTTTGTACTGGCACAAAATAGGAATGAAATATTTTACAAAATTTTAAAACTATCGGCAAAAGAAATTGCCTGTGTAGAAAATAAGTGGACATTTCCAAGGTATAAATTGAAGAGTCAAAAATTATTGTTAGAGGTTTAAATATGAAAAAATATAAAAATGAAATTGCAATGTATCCGGACATAATAGATAGTATTTCTAAACAACTTTCTTTTTTGGGATATGAATATAAAGTTTTTGAGACATGGCATACATTTGATCCCGAACTAAAAAGTATCTATCCGCAGGTGTGCTCGATTTTAAACAAAGATGTTTTACCTGATATTACCATTGTTTATAAAAACAACGGCGTACGCAAATGTCTTATTATTGAAGTAAAAATAAAAGATTTAACAATCAAAGATATTGGTCAAGCTAAAATCTATACAGACATTTTCAACGCTGATTCTGCATTACTTGTCTCCTTAGTTAAACTTAGAAAATCTTTCATGGAGTTTTCAAAATATAATGATTGTTTTTTGAAATGTGCAAATGGGGCTCAGTTATATACATGTGTTTTAGAAAATGAAAATCTGCAATTGCAAAGCTGTTATCCAAGTGATGGGGGGTTCTTTAAATGATCAATAATAATGAGGCCTATTTTTTAGGATTAATGTATGCTAAGGGCGACATTTTAACAGACGATAATGGTAATGTCCAATTTAGAATTAATATCAAATATCGAAGACCTGATGACGAAGCCTTGAGAAGCGATAATATTCATACAAAACTAAAGACAAAAACAACTGGAAAGGAAAAATTGGGATCGAGGTTCTTTGATGATATTGCATTAATAAAAAGCATGTTAGACAAAGAATTTGGTATGGTCTTTGATTTGGTTTTAGACGGTGCCACTGGCGGCACTTGGTCAAAAAAATATATAAGTTTAACATCTGCAAAGATAAAAAATAGCGATCCTCGTTTTACTGCACTTTATTCAACAAATATAATAACTAGTGAAACATTAAAATCGTTTCCATTTGATTTAAATATGCATACTTCAAAATCCATATCTTTAAGTTTTGTGCAAGGTGTTTGTGATGCATGTTCTTTGGTTCCGAATGAGGCTTCTAGTCAAAATGGCTATGAGGAGCAGTCGCGCATACAATTAGAGCCTAACCAAGATCGTTGGGAATTGTGTATAGGACTATGTCAAATATTTCAATATGGCTTAGGAATTAGAGTCAACAATATTAATTGGGGACACCCGCAAATAAGGACTAGTTGGAAAGGGCAAAATCATCAATTCAGAGTCTCTATGTCTGAAATACCTAATGAGATTGAATTGTATAGGTTAGAATACAAGCGAAAAGAATACCATTCTTTGTATAAGAGAACAGGTATTACTTATTCCCCATCCACGACTCTATGCCCTGAAAATAAGCGGGGATTTAAAAAAGGAATGATTATAGATTTAACATCTTCTACATCAGAGGATTTATGTAGCTCATTATTACATAAAAAATTACAAGGGATATCTATAGATAAAAAAGGTAAAAAGAGCGTTATTGTATGCAAACTTCTTGGATGTGAGAGATGTAAAAGCTATTTTGACCTAACATTGGACGGTAAACCTATGTAAAGATCAAATGCCAGTCAAGCGTTTTTATTTTTTCAATAAATTTCCTTGTTTTCGTATATTTATTGTGTGTTTTAACACATATGTTTGTTGCAATCTTACTTTGACATTGTTTTGGCAAGCACTGGATTTGAGTGCTCAGCCGATTTTGCAAAAGAAATCGCCAAGCGTTTAAGACCTTTATGGAAAGATATTTATGATTATGAATACGGCGGTTTTTGGAAGCGGCTTCGGATAAGAATAAAGGCAATACTAAAAAGCCGCAGAGGCGAGTGTAATGTCCCAATAGACGTAATAGAGTCCCTCGCTGAAACCTTTTTGCCCGAAATTCGTGCGTTCTTTGAATCCGAAGAAGGCATGAAAGAATTTGAAAATTGGGAAAACAATTTTAAAGAAAGGGGTGGTTGTTAAAATGACTTTTTGGCAATCGTTTGGTATTGCATTTATTCCTGCAATAGCAACCGCAATTATTGGTGGAATAATTAGCTTTTTGTGTGCCAAATCTAAAAATGAATCAGAAATCAAAAAAATTGAGATTGAGCAGCAGAATCAATTCACCGCTTATAAAAAACAAACGATATATAGCGAAAAAAAGAAAGCAATTTTTGAGAGCTTAGATGTGATTGATTTGTATTTATCGTGGCTAAATTATGATGATAATTCAATAACACCTTTTAGAGAAAGGACTACTCCTCATAATATTACAATTAGGGCTCGCAAATGTTTTAACAACCTTTGTGTGACATGTGAAAATGAATTATTAATCTTATTGTTCGAAAAAATCCTCTTTGATAATGATGAACACGTTTTAATTCTATATGAACAATTCCGCAATGTTGCAAGAGAAGAACTTGGATTAAGTAAAGTTTGTTTTGATAAAGACAGAATCTTTATATCTCAAATTTCAACTAAAGATTTGGAAGAGAATATTTAACAGGCAAGGAGTTTTGCTCCTCGCCCTTTGACAGTAGTAAGTGGCACGGTGAGCCACTTACTGATACACAAACTCATTTAACACGAATTCTTCCACTCGATTTCGGATATTATTCATCCGGCAGAGCCATTCGGTTTGATCTTTGGCTTTGAGTTCTTCTGTAACATTTTCCGCATCTGCCGTGCGTTTTACGAGATTTTCAAATGTGTCTTGGGCATCATTATCAAACTGCTCCAAATATGCTTGCAAAGTGCCTTTCATCCGCATTGCATTTATGACCATTCGATTATTGTTATAGAGATAGTCATAATGCAATCGTCCCCATTTACCGATGCTTTTGATTTCGTCTGTCATTTTCATTGCTCTTTACCTCCGAATTTTTAATTTTTGTGTTAAAGTTCGGATGAGTAAAATAAAAAACAAATCCGAACGCTTCACCGATTGGTAAAAGGTTCGGATTTTTAGGGTTTGGTGCGAGTGATGGGACTTGAACCCATACGTCGAAGACACACGCCCCTCAAACGTGCCTGTCTGCCTATTCCAGCACACTCGCATTTTCAAGCGCTTTAAATATCGCGCTTGATTATTATATCATTGTGAAATGATATTGTCAATAAAAAGTTTTAATTTTTTCAAAGGATTTTTTTATAGTCCTCGTAAGCCTTATTCCACTCTTCGGAATTTTGCGGAATATACTCTTTAAGGTCGGTGGAATTTGCAACGGTTTTCCTTAATTCCTTAAAATCGGCAATCTCTCCGAGAGCATAAAAGGCAACGGCAATATTTCCCATTACAGTCGCCTCGGTAGGTCCCGCAAAAACGGTCGCTCCTGTTGCGTCGGCGGTAAGCCGGCAAAGAAGCTTATCCTTAATTCCTCCGCCGAGAATATTTATAGATTTATACTCTCTCTTAGTAAAATCCGAAAGCATATTATATGTATGCTTATATTTCATGGCTAGACTCTGATAGATACAGCGCATAATTTCGCCGCGGGTTTCGGGCACATACTGACCTGTTTTTTCACAGAATTCCAAAACGCGCTTTGGGAGATTTCCCGCGGTTTCGAACATCGGATCATCAACGTTTATAAAGCATTTAAATGGTTCACTTGCAAGGGCTTCCTTTTCAAGCGTATCAAATCCTACCTCAATACCTTCTCTTCTCCACTGTCTGCGTGATTCCTGAATAAGCCAAAGACCCATAATGTTTTTGAGAAATCTTATTGTGCCGTCAAATCCGCCCTCATTTGTAAAATCAGCTTTATAGGCTTCGTCCGAAAGGAAGGGTGTTTTGCTTTCAATTCCAAAAAGGCTCCATGTTCCGCAGCTGATATAGACAAAATCCTCGGCGGATGTCGGAGTTGCGGCAACCGCTGAGGCGGTATCATGAGAGCATACCGCAACTACGGGAACCTTTTTACAGCCAAGCTCATTGCAGATATCATCGCTTAAATATCCGTAAATACTGCCTGATTTAACTATCGGAGCAAAAAGCTTCTTATCAAGTCCTAATTTTTCGATAAGCTCAAAATCCCAGTCCTTTGTATTAGGATTCAAAAGATTTGAAGTGGAAGCAATGCTTGCCTCCTCTTTCATTTCACCTGTTAAGAAATAAGCAAAAAGGTCGGGCATCATTAAAAATTTATCCGCCTGAGCTAAAAGCTCTGGTTCATTATATTTAAGATACATAAGCTGATAAATTGTATTAAAATGCATAAACTGCATTCCCGCGCGGTGATAAAGATCCTCTTTTGAAATTATTTCGCTGAAAATCTTGTCGGGAATTCCCTTTGTTCTCTGATCTCTGTAATGGAAAGGATTTCCGATAAGCTCACCCTTTTTATTTATGAGACCGAAATCAACTCCCCAAGTGTCGATACCGATAGCATCAAATCCGCCGGCATTCACGGCCTTTGTTATTCCTGTTTTAATTTCAAAAAAAAGTCTTAAAACATCCCAGTACATTCTGCCGTTTACGCTTACGGGGTCATTTGAAAAGCGGTGAATTTCCGCCATTTCAATCTTCCCGTTTTCATAGCTTGCAAGCATTGCCCTTCCGCTTGAAGCGCCAAAATCAAAAGATAAAACCTTTTTCATAAGATAAAGCTCCTCTGTTTTATTTATTTATTATATAATAACAGATTTATAATATTTTGTCTATTAAAATATCGAAAAATATGGTAAAATGAAACATGTGTTATTTAGTGCGACAGATTCGGGTACTGCCACACTTAAACGGGAGAAAATTATGATAAAAGATTTATGGACAAAGCTAAAAGACACGGACAAACCGATAATTCTTTACGGAATGGGAAACGGCGCGGATAAAATACTCAATGTTCTAAAATCAAAAAATATTTCACCCAAAGGGATTTTTGCAAGCGACGGGTTTGTAAGAGACAAGTCTTTCCGCGGTTTTCACATTGAAAATCTGAAATATTTCGAGGATAAATACAAGGATTTTACGGTTTTATTATGCTTCGGCTCGGCAAGGGACGAGGTTATAGCAAACATAAAAAAAATAAAATCAAAATATGAGCTTTATGCGCCCGATGTGCCTGTTTACGGGGAAAACCTATTTGACTTGGAATTCGCGCAAAGAAATCGGACGCGGTTAGAACGGGTTTACGGTTTGCTTGCAGATGAAAGATCCCAAAAGACTTTTAAAAACACCGTCCTTTATAAAATCACGGGAGATATAGATTATCTTTTTGACTGCGAAACAGACGCTGATGAACCTTATAATAATTTTTTAAGACTTACGGATAATGAAAATTATTTGGATTTGGGAGCTTACAGAGGAGATACTGTTTGTGACTTTTTAAGCCGCGTTAAAGGCTATACTTCAATAACCGCGGTTGAGCCTGACAGGAAAAATTTTAAGAAGCTTGAAAATTATGCAAAAGGCTTAGAAAAAACCGTTTTGATAAACGCGTGCGTACTTGACAGGTGCGCAACAGTAAATTTTGACATGAGCTCTTCGAGAGGCTCAAGCGCAGGAAGGGGAGGTTCGGAAATCAATTCGGTCAGTGTTGACAGCATCTGCAAAAACGCAACATTTATCAAAGCCGATATTGAAGGTGCAGAGCTTAAAATGCTTGAGGGTGCAAAAGTAACAATACGGGAAAGCTTGCCTAAAATGGCGATATCCTGCTATCACCGAAGTGAGGACCTATTTACTATACCGGAAAAAGTTTTAAATATAAACCGCGGATATAAAATTTTTATGAGACATTTTAAAAGCCTTCCCGCTTGGGACACATGCTTTTATTTTGTATGATACTTGACAGTAAGACTATAAAATGATAAAATTAGCTTGGTAAATTCTACTATGTGTTAAAAGCTATGGCGAGCTTTGAAGCACACTGTTAAAATTGTATCCGGTGGAAAATACGGTCACCGTCCGGTCAGATAGTTCTAAAAAGCCGGTAAATATCCGTTTTTTATATTGGAGGTTAATATTTAATGGACTCAGAAGTTATTCAGATTGTTATTCTGGTAGCTGTCGGCTTGGTCCTTGCGGTAATAGGGTTTGTTTTAGGCTCTGTACACCGCCGCAAATCCGCCGAAAAGGCTATCGGTTCAGCTGAAGATGAGGCAAAACGCATTTTAAACGACGCAATGCGTATTGCCGAAACCAAGAAAAAAGAAACTCTTCTTGAAGCAAAAGAAGAAATTCACCAGTTAAGACAGGATACTGAAAAAGAGCTTCGCGAGCGCAGAAGCGAAATTCAGCGTCAGGAGCACAGGCTCCAGCAAAAGGAAGAGACCCTTGACAGAAAGACAGATAATATCGAGGTCAAGGAAGAAAAGCTTGCTGCCCGTTCGAAAGAAATTGACGAAAGAATGGCGGAATGCGAGCAAATCAAGCGCAGTCAGCTTGACATGCTCGAAAAGATATCGGGCTTTTCAAAGGATCAGGCAAAAACCGAACTTTTAAATGCGCTTGACGGAGAGCTGACTCATGAAAAAGCTGTAAAGATAATGGACTATGAACAGCGCACTAAGGACGAAGCCGACGAAATCGCTAAAGAAATCATAGGCAGAGCAATTCAGCGCTGCGCCGCCGACCATTCTTCGGAAATGACCGTTTCCGTAGTTCCGCTTCCCAATGACGAAATGAAGGGAAGAATTATCGGCCGCGAGGGCAGGAACATAAGAGCAATTGAAAACGCAACAGGCGTTGATTTGATTATAGACGATACGCCTGAAGCTATAACCGTTTCAAGCTTTGAACCTATAAGAAGGGAAATCGCAAGAAGGACACTTGAAAAGCTTGTTATTGACGGAAGAATTCATCCTGCAAGAATTGAAGAGACCGTCGCAAAGGCTACAGCCGAGGTTGACGCAATAATCAAGCAGGAGGGTGAGCGTGCGATGATAGAATCGGGCGTTCAGAATCTTCACCCCGAGCTTATAAAGCTTTTGGGACGTCTGCATTTTCGCACAAGCTACGGTCAGAATGTTTTAAACCACTCGCTTGAGGTCTGCCATCTTTCGGGGTTAATAGCCGCAGAACTCGGAGCGGATGTCACTCTTGCAAAGCGTGCGGGACTTTTACATGATATCGGAAAGGCTATCGACCATGAGCAGGAAGGCTCTCATATTCAGCTCGGTGTTGAGGCGGCAAAGAAATACCGCGAAAGCGAAGCTGTTATTCATGCAATTCACGCTCACCACGGCGATGTTGAAGCAAAAACCGTTATAGCCTGCATTGTTCAGGCGGCTGACGCAATTTCTGCGGCACGCCCCGGAGCCAGAAGAGAGAATATTGAAAATTACATAAAGCGTCTTGAAAAGCTTGAGGAAATCGCCAATTCCTTCGGCGGAGTAGAGGACTCCTATGCAATTCAGGCAGGAAGAGAGATAAGAATCATTGTCAAACCCGAAGTCATAAGTGACGACCAGATGGTAATAATCGCTCATCAGATTGCCGAAAAAATCGAAAATGAGCTTGAATACCCGGGACAGATAAAGATAAATCTTATAAGGGAAAACAGAGCCGTCGATTATGCAAAATAGCTTGACAAATCTTAAAAGCGATTGTATAATAAGGCTTTAAGGCAAGGATGTCTTTAGAAGAATTCTAAGGACATCCTTTTAATTTTTTTAAAGAAAGCGGAATGATTTTATGAAAATAGGTATTATCGGAGCAGGTGCAATGGGCTGTCTTTACGCAAGTCTTTTAAGCAAGAATAACGATGTAACGCTTCTTGATGTCAGCGAAACCGCCGTTAAAGCGATTAACGAAAAAGGAATAATAATGAGCTCGGGCGATATCAAAGGAAAGAAAACATACAAGGTTAAAGCAACTTTCAGTGGCGAGCTTGAAGAGGCGCCCGAGCTTTTAATCGTATTTGTCAAGGACACCGCAACGAGAGCGGCTTTAAAATCAAACTCCTCACTCATAAAAGAAAACACCTTGCTTTTATCCTTGCAAAACGGACTCGGGAATTTTGAGATAATGGAAGAATTCGCCCATAAAAATCAAATCCTTTTAGGCACTACAAAGCACAACTGCGTTACCTTAGGGGCAGGCGAAATCTATCATTCCGGCTCAGGGATAACTCACATCGGCTCGCCTGCAGGAAACAAGGAGGCAGCACAAAAAATCACAGAAATCTTTAATGCCTGCGATATACAAACGCAGGCATGTGAGGATGTAAAAAGACTTCTTTGGCAAAAGCTTTTTATTAACATGACTATAAACTCCGTAACCTCCCTGCTTGACGCGAATATAAGCATTATTTCCGATTCCGAAAATGCTTCAAATGCTTCAAAAAAGCTTATTGAAGAGGCTGTGAAAGTAGCTGCGGCGGACGGTGAAAAATTCGATGCGGATCAGGTTTACAGCGAGGTTATAAGCACCGCAAAGGTTTTAGGAACGGGAAAAGCCTCAATGTGTCAGGATATGGAAAACCGGCGCAAAACAGAAATTGACTTTATAAACGGAGCGGTCGTCCGCTTAGGCAAAAAATACGGAATTGAAACGCCATACCATTCCCTGATTGTCGACCTTATTCATGCAAAGGAAAGTTTATTTTAGATTACAAAACTCCCGAGGCGGAAAAATCCGCCTCGGGAGTTATTATGCCTTTATTTAATTTTTCTTGCCTCAAGATAAAAGCGCTTATCATCGGCATGGCCCATTGAAAATGTTTTTCTCGGAAGCGAGCCGTCGCTTAAAACAGCGTCGAAAAGCTCGCTTTTTTTCATTCCGTCAAACAAAATGCCGAGAGTGTCTTTCTTCTCCGAAAGCTTTTCAACGGAAGAAATTCCATGGATATAATCGACCTCAGTCTCGGTATGTTCTGATAAAAATCCGTCTACAAACTCAGTCAGTGCGGCAACGGCAAGCTTTTGCTTTATTTTTAGGCTTTTTGTTATTTTTTTACCGCCGAAAACAAATGTATATTCCTTTTCTTCTTTTCCGCCCGAGCTTTCGCAGAATGATGAAAACTCAGCTATAAATTCTTCCGGATTTACATTAAAAAGCACCCTGTAAATCGGCTCAAAATCAAGTGCGGTATCATGGATATTGACTATTTCGACGAGCGCGTATCTGTTAAGCTCATTCGGATTTATTTCAAAACAGCGCTTTGCGGTTGCCAGGGAATGATTGCCGTCGCCGACACAGAACAATAGTCCGTTATGCTTGTTTTTTATTTGTTCAAGAGCGCCGAAAATAAATTCCTTATTTGCTCTATCCACAGAATAACCGCTGATACTGCCGCCGCCGAGCATTAAATCAAAATTATAAAGCGTTTTGAACTCGGAAGAATTTTTATCGAGCATGCCGAAGATTTTATCCTCCGGATCGTCAAACAAAAGCATAACATGCGGCATTTCAAGAGGAGCATTTTCTCTGATTTTAACCCTCGGGGGTATTCTTGAAAGAACGGTTTCCTCTGTCGCGCGGACCTCGGCATCATTCTGTTTTGAAAAATCATAACAGGTAAGATCGATTTTACCGACAATTCCTTTGCGAATTCTTCCGTCGCTCTGCTTTCTTTTTACAAAAACAAGACTATCCTTATATTCCTCGAAAACGCCGTTTTCAAGATATGAATTCATTTCTTTATCGGCATTTTCAATTCTTTTTTCGGGATTATCCGAAAGATAAACCTCAGGCAAAATACATTTTAAGGCAGAGGGGCTGTCCCCTGCCTCTTTTTTTGCCTTTTCCCAATATTCGGGCTCGGAAGTATACTGGTCGCAGGCGATAACAGCCCATTTTTCTAAATTTTCTTTCGGAATAAGAATATCCGCAGAAGAAAAACAAATTTTACCGTTCATTTGACTTTCCTTTCAAAAAATATAATTATTAAAAAACCTGCGAAAGTTCGCAGGCTTAAAATTTTGAAACCTTAACGGAAATTACATTATCATTTGCCACATCCACCGTTATCGACATTTTACTGCGCTTATCGTCTTTTCCCATAAAGAAATCAAGGCAATAAATATTACCGTCGGCAGAGTAAAAATGCGAAGGTGCGCCGATATAATCCGTAATATCGGTTATAGCGCTGCCGTTAGAAACTCCGTTTATCCAAAACTGCCCGTATTTAGAGTCCTTTACAAACAGTGAATTTTCGGGAACTGAAAATTCAACGATATTGCATTTTTTTAGTTTCTGGGAGGATTTCCCCGAGTTATAAAACACGGCGTTTAAAACATTTCCGTATTCATTTTCAAAAACAACTTCGCTCATTTCCCCAGCAAACACCGTATCGTTTTCCTCATAGTTCTCTGACAGCTTAAAGCCCTTTTTTTCAAGCTCTTTAAAACTGAAAGGCAACGTAAGCTCGCTGCCGGAATAGGTGATTTTATAAGAAAATTTCTTTCCGAGATAAATATCGGCATAATTTTCTTCATCATACTTACTGATATCAAAATAATTGGACATTATGACATCGGTAGATTTGATCTCGGGAACGGAAACGTCTTTTTTTTCGGATTCGGGTTTTGAACTCTCTACCCCGTAATTATTATCAATAGGGCTGCAAGCGGCAAACGAAACCAGCAGCAAAGCCGCCAATACGAATGCAAAGACCGATTTAAATTTTAACTTCATAAAAAGCACCTCTTCCCTATAATAAACATTTTATAATTATTATGTGTAAAAGTCAATTTATTTTTTCAACATCTTTTTTTATTTGATTTTTCAGTTCTTCAACACCCGAAAATTTCATTTCAGGTCTGATAAACGCTTTTAAAACGATTTTTAAATCCTTTGAATAAAGGTTCTCCGAATAATCCAAAATATAGGTCTCACACTGAATTTTATCGGAGCCGACCGTCGGCTTGACGCCGATATCGGAAACACCCTTATGGCTTTTATTATCAATTATTGCTTCAACTTCATACACTCCGAAGCGCGGTATTACAATATTTTCGGGATAGACCTGATTTGCCGTAGGGAATCCCAGCGTTCTGCCGAGTTTCTTTCCTTTTATGACAGGTGCCTTAAAGGAAAAAGGGAAAAGCATAAGCTTATTTGCCTGCTTTATTTCTCCGTTTTCTATAAGTGCTCTTATTTCGGAAGAGGAAACAACATTTCCGCCGACGGAAACGGGATTTGAAATTTTAAGCTCTGTATTATTTGAGTTGCAAAATTCTTTTAAAAGCTCCGTGCTGCCGAGCGCATTTTTGCCGAATCTGAAATTAAAACCGCAGGCAATAATATCAGGATTATATTTTTTCTTTATCACATTTAAAAAATCAATCGGAGAAATATCCTTAACCTTTAAAAAGTCAAGTGTCTCAATCTTTTCAACCCCGAGGCTTTTTAATGCCTCCGCTTTGATTTCGGGCGGATACAAAGCTTTTACGCTTTTATCAAAATACATTTTCGGGGGATACAAAAAGGTCACGGCTGTAATATTACAGTCCTTTACAGAGGAAATTACGGCGCGGTGGCCCTTATGAACACCGTCAAATGTGCCTAATACAACAGCTTTTTTCAACTCTGCACGCTTCCTTTCCTTACTCTGCACTGTCACCTTAAAGATTTTATAACACATTTAACGGCTACTTCACCGTTTTCTCGGTTATAGACCCCGACTCCCAAAAAGTCACCCTCAAAACTTACGCGGAAGAGCTCCCCGTCCTCAGGCTCCGAAATTTTAAGCCTTTTAATATCAAGGGCTCCGCCGTTTGAAAAGCGGACAGCCTGCTTTAAAGTTACATTTATTTCAGGCATATATTTAACAGCAAAATCCGGTTTTAGAATAAAATCAGATATATTACTTTCACTTAAATCGTCTAAAGGAACACACTCAGTTATATCAAAGCCTGTAACGCATGTTCTTCTAAGCTCCTTTAAAACCGCACCGCATCCTAAGAATTCCCCTATATCGTTTGCAAGTGATCTGATATAAGTACCCTTTGTCACCTTAACCTCAACAAGACATTCTTTATTTATTTCGTCAAATTCCAAAAGCCTGATATAATGAATAAAAATATCTCTTTTTTCAAGTTCCAGACTTTTTCCCTGTCTTGCAAGCTTATAAAGCGGAACGCCGTTTTTTTTAAGCGCGCTGAACATCGGAGGAGTTTGTTTTAATGCGCCCGTGAAATTTTCAAGAGCTTTTAAAACCTCCTGCTTACTGATATTCATAAGCGTTTTTTCATCCGCCTTGTATATAATATTTCCTGTTATATCGAAGCTATCGGTTTTTAAGCCGAATTTTATTCGGGCGGAATAAATTTTATCACTTTCAAGCAAAAACGGAGAAAGCGAGGTTGCTCTTCCGATCAAAATCGGAAGAACGCCTGTCGCCATCGGGTCAAGAGTGCCTGTATGTCCCACTCTTTTTTGGCCAGTAAGCTTTCGGATTTTGGCAACCGCTCCGAAAGAGGTTATGTTTTCGGGTTTATCAATCAGAATAAGCCCGTCCATAGCTTTCCTCCATTGCTTCGCCTACTGCTTTTAAAAGTCTTTCCTTAACATCCTTTAATTCTCCGTACATAGTTGCTCCCGCCGCGGCTTTATGACCGCCGCCGCCGAGCTTCTGACAGATTTTTGACGCATCCAGAGGATCATAGGTCCGAAGCGATATTTTATATTCGTTATCATTGGTCTGCTTTATTGTAACTCCCGCAGTCACGCCCTCAACGCTTCTCGAAATAACCGCAATTCCCTCAAGGTCGGGACCGGAGCAGCCTGTTTTTTCCTGCATTTTTGCAGTAACCGTCAATATAATACATTTATTATCGAAATGATATTCTGCGGTGTCGAGAACCATTCTTTCAAGTTCAAGAAGCTTTCTTGACTTGGTATCGAACATTATCTTATTGATTTCGGCGGCATTTATATCAAAATCATAAAGGCTTGCGGCTATAAGGTGGGTCTTACCGGTTACATTTGTATACTTAAAACAGCCTGTATCGGTTGCAATGCCTGTATAGAGCGCCTTTGCGGTAACGGTATCAATATTTATCTTAAGCTGCGCCAAAAGCTCAAATATTATTTCACAGGTTGCGGAAGCTCCCGAATCAAGATAAAGATTTTTCGCATACATAGTATTTGAAATATGGTGGTCGATATTAAGCTCCACTATATTTCCGAATTCTTCCTCCAATGAGCCTAAGAGTTTTTTGTCGGCGACATCAACGGCAACTATAACCGCATCTTCTTTTTTTACATGGTCGGTTTCCCTGATAAAATAACCGTATTTCGAGGGAATAACATCGGGACAAATAACGCTTGCCGATTTACCGAGTTCCTTTAAACCGTAAAAAAGAGCATAAGCGGAGCCTAATGTGTCACCATCCGGCGAAGTATGAGTCAAAATTACGAAATTATCGTTTTTCTTGAAAAATCTTGCGGTCTGCCGCAGATTTAAAACTCTGCAGCCCGAATCCTTTTTACTGTTCATAAAAACTTTGATTTTCCTTTCGTTTACTGTCAGTCGTCCTTACAGGAATCAATAATCCTTGAAATCCTCGCGCTGTTTTCAATCGAATTATCGGCAACAAATTTAAGCTCGGGAACCTTTCTGAGTTTAAGATGCCGTCCTAATTCTCCGCGAAGAAATCCGCCGGCGTTTTTATTCAGAATTTTTACTGATTCCGCAGTTTTTTCACTGCCCTCAATTGCGCTGACATAAACAGTCGCATAAGACATATCACCCGAAACGCTTATCTTTACAATACTTAAAAGCTTACTTACTCTCGGGTCCTTAACCTCGCGCAGAAGCTCAGACAGGGCAAGTCTGATATCTGAAGTTACTCTATCAAGTTTATAACCTGCCATCAGTCTCTGAATTCCTCCATAACGAATGCTTCAAACACATCGCCCTCTTTGATATCGGAAAACTTTTCAAGGCCTATGCCGCATTCATAGTTCTGAGCGACTTCCTTGACATCCTCCTTAAATCTGCGAAGAGAAGCTATTTCATCCTCCGCCACAACTATACCGTCGCGAACGACTCTTATCTTGCAGGCTCTTGTAACCTTACCGCTTGTCACATAGCAGCCTGCTATTGTTCCGATATTTGAAATCTTATAGGTATTTCTGACCTCAACGGTTCCGAGAATATTTTCACGGAACTTAGGAGCAAGCATACCCTTCATTGCTGCTTCGATTTCCTCAATGCAATCGTAAATAATTCTGTAAAGTCGGATATCAACGCCGTCACGCTCGGCAGATTCCTTAGCAACCGCGTCGGGGCGGACATTAAAGCCTACGATTATTGCGCCTGAGGTCTGAGCAAGCATAACATCAGACTCATTAACCGCACCTACACCGCCGTGAATAACGCTGACCTTGACTTCATCGTTAGAAAGCTTTTCAAGGCTGTCTTTTACTGCCTCAACGCTTCCCTGAACATCCGCCTTAACTATAATATTAAGTGTTTTGAGGTCACCAACGCTAAGCTGATTGAAAAGATTATCAAGAGTAACCTTTTCTTTTGCGTTAAATATATCGTTTTTAATCTTTTCCTTGCGCTGTTCGACAAGTTCTCTTGCCAATCGCTCATCGGAAACGACATCAAACCCGTCGCCTGCGGAAGGAGTCTCTGCAAGACCGATTATCTCTACCGGAACCGAAGGGCCTGCGGATTTGACATCCTTACCCTTTTCGTCCACCATTTTTCTTACTCTGCCGACGGTTGTTCCAGCAACGACAATATCGCCGAAATTAAGCGTTCCGTTCTGTACAAGAAGCGTTGCGACAGGACCTCTGCCCTTATCAAGACGGGCTTCTATTACAACACCCTTTGCTTTCCTGTTCGGATTTGCTTTAAGCTCAAGCATTTCTGAAACGAGGAGAATATTTTCGAGAAGTTTGTCAATTCCCTCATGAGTCTTAGCCGAAACGGGAACGCAGATTATATCTCCGCCCCATTCCTCGGGAACCAAGGAATGCTCGGTTAACTGCTGTTTGATTCTGTCGGGATTTGCGTCGGGTTTATCCATTTTGTTTATAGCGACAATTATCTGTACCTTTGCCGCCTTTGCATGGTTTATTGCCTCAATGGTCTGCGGCATAATTCCGTCATCCGCAGCGACAACTAAAACGGCAATATCTGTCGCCATTGCTCCGCGCTGGCGCATTGCGGTAAACGCGGCGTGTCCGGGAGTATCAAGGAATGTAATATCCTGACCTTTGCAGTTTACGCGGTAGGCTCCGATATGCTGCGTAATACCGCCTGCTTCGGTATCGGTTACGGCAGTATTTCTTATTGCGTCAAGCAGTGAGGTTTTACCGTGGTCAACATGTCCCATAACTACGACTACGGGGCTTCTCGAAACGAGATCCTCCTCTGCGTCTTCGGTTATGTCCATAATCTGTTCTTCAATGGTTACGGTTACGGCATGCTCGATTTTCGCACCCATCTCCGTAACAACTATCTCGGCGGTATCATAATCTATTACCTGATTTACGGTTGCCATCATTCCGAGCTTTAAAAGAGTCTTAATAACCTCTGCCGCTGTCTTTTTAAGTGCGGCGGCAAGCTCGCCGACGGTTATTTCGTCGCCGACGGTAACTGTGATCGGGGTTTTCTTAATGCGTTCAAGCTGAAGTCTTCTTAGTTTATCCGCCTCGGTTTCGCGCTTTGTGCCTTGAGGACGACGGTAATCCTGAGATTTCTGCTTGATTTTCTGCTTTCTGGTAAAATTATCGCGCATAGAATTTGCAGGAGCGATAGTTTCATATTTTTCGTTATATTTATCAATGTTAACATTTGACGTTCTTGTATCTATATGACGGAGCTGTGCAGGGCCTCGGTTGGGCGCCTCGCCCTGTTTCTTTTCCTTTTTCGGAGGAGCAACGAGAGGTCCCGTATAAACTTCTTCTTTTTTAGGCTGCTTTTTTTCCTGCTTTTTAGCTGTTTCTTTCTTTTCGGCAGGTTTCTTATCTTCAGTCGGTTTCTTATCTTCAGCCTTTTCTTTCTTTTCAGCCTCTTTAGCCTTTTTAGGCTCAACCTTTCTGGTTTCGGCAGGCTTTGCCGTTTCGATTTTACCGATTTTCGGTTTTTCGGTATCATCCTCAGGCTTTTTACCCTCTGCGGCAGCGGCGGCTGCCTTAAGCTGCTCTAATATTGCCATCTGCTCGGCAAGCTTTTTATCCTTTTTATCCTGACGGTCCTTTGCTTCCTTTGCGCGGAACTCGGCGCCCGTGGCAAAATATTCTTCAAAGCTTTTAACGGAATGTTTTTTTGTTATTATATCGAAAAACAGACCGATTTCACCCTCGTTTAAAGAAGCTCCCGCTTTTTTTTCATCACTTGTAAATTCAGTTGTAAGAGCGATAATATCCTTTGAGGATACCCCGAAATCCTTAGCAATTTCACTTATTTTATATTTATTAGTCATTAGCATTTCCTCCTTGTGTGACAGGACTTGAACCTGACGCGGTTTCGCTTGCCGCTTTTTAGATTACGGTTTTGCGTTCATTTTTGCAAAGCTAAAGCAAAAATCGACTCGGCAAAATTACGGTCGTTTACCGAAACAATTCCGCATTTTTTACCGACGGCATGGGATAATGTGAGAATGTCATCATTTAAAATCAGTAATTTAATATTATATTTATTACAGTAAAACCTTGCTTCTTTTAAGCTTTTTTCCGAAATATCGGAAGCGGCGACCGCAAGCCTTGCTTTTTTTGATTTTGCTTTATCCTTAAATGAATCCATTCCGAAAGAAAGGTTTCCCGATTTTGAAGCAAATCCGAGAAGCGTTAAAATTTTATCACTCAATTTTACCCAGCTCCTCTTTAAGCTTATCATAAACCGAGCGGTCAACATTCACCGAAAAAGCTCTGTTTAGGGCTCCGCTTTTTTCAGCTTTTAAAAGGCAATTTAAATCCCTGCAGATGTATGCTCCTCTGCCCTGCGCCTTTCCGGTGGCATCAAGATTTATTTCGCCGTTTTTATTTTTGACAATTCTTATAAGCTCGTTTTTGTCCTTCATACTGCGGCACGCCACGCACATTCTTTGCGGCGTTTTTTTCTGTGACAATTCTTTCTACCCCTAACTGTATCTTATTATTCTCCGAAAAATCCGCTTTCGGGATGAATATCAATCTTCCAGCCCGTAAGCTTGGCAGCCAAGCGGACATTCTGTCCTTTATTTCCTATTGCAAGGGAAAGCTGTGATTCGGGAACGCTCACCTTACACATTTTCGGCTCTTCGCTTATTATTTCAACCTTTACGACCTTTGCGGGGGACAGCGCCTCTGTGATGAAAGCTGCAGGATCCTCGCTGTATTTAACTATATCAATTTTCTCTCCCGCTAATTCCTCAACTATTTTATTTACTCTCGCTCCCTTAGGACCTATACATGCGCCTATTGCGTCAACCTCGGGATCGGGAGAATAAACCGCTATCTTTGTTCTTGATCCTGCCTGACGGGAAATGGCCTTTATTTCAACCGTTCCGTCAAAAATTTCGGGAACTTCGGTTTCAAAAAGTCTCTTAACAAGACCCGGATGTGTCCTTGAAAGCATAACGCGCGGACCGCGCTCAGTCTCTTTAACATCTACCACATAAACCTTAATATGGTCTCCCTCGTGAAGCTCTTCCTCGGGAACCTGTTCGAGTTTCGGAAGAGTTGCCTCATTAGCACCGATTGTCAAAATTGCATTACCGGTCTTGGGGTCAATTCTTTCGACGACGGCCGTTAAAAGCTCGCGGTTATGACGCTGGAATTCTTCAAGCATCTGACCCCTCTCGGCCTCTCTTACTCCCTGTCTGAAATTATTCTTTGAATTCTGAGCGATTATTCTGCCGAATTTAGCAGGGTCAAGCTTAATATCCACAAATCCGTTTTCAACGGCATTCGGGTCGATTTTGAGGGCATCCTCTTTAGAAATCTGTGTAAATCTGTTTTCTACCTCATCAACAACCTGCTTGCGTGCGCGGATATCAAAAATCTGCTTATCGCAATCTATGATACAGGTGACGTTATCCTCCCCGTAATCCTTCCTTGCGGCGACAACAATTGCGTCCGCAATTTTTTCGGCGATAAATTCCTTGGGAATTCCGCGCTGTTCCTCGAAAAAATCGAGAGCCTGAAATATATTCATTTCATCCTTTTTAGTATTCTTCTTAGCCATTTTTCTTACTACCTCCGTAAATATTAACCTTTTAAATATCTTCGTAAACAGCCTTTGAGACATCCTTGCGGCTGAATTTCAAATCTTCACCGGACACATTAAGTATTAAATTTTCTCCGTCAAATTCCTTTAAAATTCCCTCAAACTGCTTTATGCCGTCAACAGCCTTATATAGCTTGATTTTCACCGTTTTGCCAATATAGTGCTTAAAATGCTCATCTCTTGTAAGCTCCCTTGAAAGCCCTGCTGAGCAAACCTCTAAATAATAGGATCTGTCTATCGGGTCGGCTTCATCAATAATCGGGTCTATTGCATGGGATACTCTTGTGCAGTCGTCAATAGAAACGCCGCCGTCCTTATCAATAAAAATTCTCAGATAATACTCTGCGCCCTCCTTAAGAAATCTGACATCCCACAAAGAAACGCCGCATTTTTCGACAGGCTCTTTCACAAGCGAGAAAACCATATCCGCTGCTTTCGGCATATTACGTCCTCCGAATTCCTTTAAAATTAAAAGTGAGCGGGTTGCCCCACTCACCTTTCTGAATTACTGTATTACTATTATAACACCTTTTTTAAAAAAATCAAGCATTTTTTTACCATTCGACATTTGTGATATTATCCATTTGTCCGGAGTTGTTGGATTTACCGTCATAGGTATTAACAACAATGCTGATTTCAGATTCTGCGTTGACCTTTGTCCCTGCCTTTACCGACTGCTCTATAACGACATTCGGCTTCTGATCGACATCGTATTTTTCCTGAATTTCAATATTTTCATATAAAAATCCCTGACGCAACAGATCTATCACGGCATTTTCCTTAGTGCTTCCTATAACATTTGCCACCGCAAATTCCTTTGAGCCTAAGCTAATTGTAAGTTCAATAACGGTATTTTCCGTAACCTTACTTCCGGATTTTACCGACTGATTACATATTTTCCCCTTATCATACTCATCGGAATACGCCTTGCCCTTGATTTCAATTTTGACATGTGTATTTTCCATTTTAGACGCTTCGGCATAGGTTTTTCCAAAGAAATCCGGCACTGCAAAGGTATCCTCCTCAACAGCCGGCGGAGCGCTTACCTTTGAAGTAAAATCTGTTACAAGGCTTGTCTGAGAGGAAGAATCGGTGTTTTTATTTTTATCTGCCTTTTTCTTAAGCGAGAATACGAGACCTATTACTACCAATGCTACAAGAAGAGTGGATCCGGCAGCAATAAGGCTGTATTTCAAAGCGGAATTCTTTTTTCCTTCCGGTTTTTCGGACATTTCTTTTTTCTGAGGAGCTGTTTTTTCCTCCGGTTTATTCTCATTCGAGCTAAGCTCGCCGTAAACAATTTCGTCCTTGAATTTTTCTATTGAAACGGTTCTTTTTTCGAGATTAAGCTTAAGTCCGTTAGCAAGAGCGACAAGAACCTGTCTCGGAAGCTCTTCAGCCGCTTTTGCAGGGATCGCCACGGTATCCTTTGAAAGTCTTTCATTGGCAGGCGCCGGTGCGGAGCCTATGAGAACCCTGAAAAGTGTAGCGGCAAGAGAATAAACATCGGTAAACTCGCCTATATGCATGCCTGCTATTCCGTACTGTTCGGGAGCGGCATAGCCGCTGTAAATCGCAGCGGGTATACTGCCTGACGGAGTTCTGCTCTTTAAAATACAAATTCCGGTAAGCCTTAATTTCCCGTCTCTGCCGACATATATGGTTTCGGGGGAAACCGCGCAATGCAGGACACCCATTTCATGAAGTCCTTTTAAGGAATCAAAGAGGGGAAGAAAAAGGGGCCTTGCCTGTTCCCATTTCAGTTTTCCTCCGTTGCGGTCAAGAAAAGCCTTCAATGTTATTCCCGAAAACGCTTTTCTGACGGAATAAGCAGTTCCTTTTTCCTCAAAAACATCTTCAACAGGGACAACAGACGGAAGCTGACAATCTATAAACTTACGGTTAAGCTCAATAAATTCAAGCAGGCTTTCATTGAAAGAAAATTCTTTTCCTTTTTTAACAGCTACCGAACCGTCGGTTTCTCTTAAGGAAATTCCCGCAGGAAAATATTCTTTTATTTCGACAACCGCTCCCTGCGCGGCATCAAACCCTAAATAGGTTATTCCCTCGCTGTTGACGGAAAGCTTTTTGCCGACAAAATATTGCTGCTTTAAGACGGATTTTATCTTAAGCGCGTCCTCTCCGTTATTCTCAGTCACGCTGTTATATCCGCAAACAGGGCAGATTTTTTCGCCGCCGTTATCATGCATACAACCGGGGCATATTCTTTCGGAATTCATAAAATTACCTCCAAGGCATTTTAATATAGTATATCACATCTGTCAATGCTTTTCAAAATCAAGTTTATTTTGCGTGTCCGGCACGCCTTTCGCTGTAATCAATCGGTATCACCTTTTTGAATACACAGGTATAGCGGCTTGTAAGCTGTCGATCCTCGTGCAAAGATCCGAAAAACCAATGCTTAAAGGTGCAGGACCTGCCGATTTCTTCAAAATATCCGTTAAGCTTACTTACATGATCAATATCGCCCTGTCTTAAAAGCATTGCCGATTTAACCAGCGAGGGCGGCTCATGAGTAATTATGTAATCTACATGGCAGCCTGCGTCGTCAAGCGCTTTTGCACCGTCGGCAAGCTCCTCGGCGGTAGGCTCCTCGTCTCTCCACCAAAGATTGTTTTCAATTCTCATATCCCTGTCCTCACTCTCGCCGCCGCCGAAAGTAAAGACCGAATTGCCTTCGATATCAAAAATCTGTCCTCGCATAAGGTGAAGAAGATTTCCCTTTATTCTGTGGACCTTTCCGCCTTTCCAGACAGTTACTCTCGAGCGGTTGATAGTATCCATATCGTCATGCGTGCCCTCAACAAAAGCGGTTACAAATTTTCTTTTTGAAAAGAAATCCACTACCTGCTTTTGGGTTTTCGACCCGTCAAAAATATATCCGAAGTCTCCGCAGACTATTAAAATATCGCCCTTTTTAAGCTTTCTGAATTCACGGTCATAAAGCCGCTCAAGACAGCCGTGCATATCACCGGTAACATAAATCAAGCGCTTATTCAACCTTTCTGATTTTACCTCTTTATTTTCGTCAAAAACTATTGTATAATATATTGTATCATATTTACAGGGAGATTTCCATGAAAAAAAGAATTTTTTCCTTAATCTTTTGTCTTTTTATAGTTCTCGGCACTTCGATTACCGCATTTGCTTATGACCCGACAGGCTTTGAGATAAATGCAAAGCAGGCAATGCTTGTGTCTTTGGATACCGACAGGGTGCTTTACAAAAAGAACGAAACGGCAAAGGTTTACCCTGCATCCATAACTAAAATTATGACGGTTACTCTAATGCTTGAAAGCGAAAAGTACGACCCTGACGCCAAAATTGCGATGACTCAGGAAATTCTCAAGCTTATAAGCGGAACAGGAAGCGCGGTTTCCGGACTTAAAGCAGGAGAAGAGGTCACTCAGCTTGATATGGTTTACTATGTTCTGATGTCCTCCTACGGAGACTGCGCATATCTTGCCGCTCAGTTTTACGGCGGCTCGGTGGACGGCTTTGTTGAAATGATGAATAACAAGGCAAAGGAGTTAAATCTTACAGGCACTCATTACACAAACCCTGTCGGTCTGCATGACGATAATCATTACACCACCCCCTCCGACACCTATATTCTTACAAAATACGCACTTAAAAACGAAACTTTCAAATCTGTTTGCGAAAGTTCAAGATACACGGTGCCTGCGACAAATATGTCACCTCAAAGAACACTTTCGACCACAAATTTTCTGCAGGATAACACCACAAATTATTATTACATGTATGCCAAAGGAGTAAAAACAGGTTTTACCGACGAGGCAGGAAGATGTCTTGTAAGCACGGCTTCATACAACGGATATAACTACATGTGTCTGCTATTCGGCTGTACCAATTCAAAAGAACGCAGATATGAATTTATAGACAGCAAAAATCTTTACAGATGGGCTTTCAATAATTTTTCATTCAAGCAGGCGGCAAGCACGCAGTCACCCGTATGCGAATTACCTGTCAATCTTTCATTCGACACCGATTTTATTAAGCTTTATGTCGAAAAGGATTTTGTCGCCATTTTACCGAAAGAGGCGGATGAATCCACCATTACCGTAAAACCGGATTTCAAGGGCAAAAACAGCATAGACGCACCGATTAAAAAAGGACAGGTCATAGCGACTGCAGATGTAATATACGCCGAAGAGGTTATAGGTACAGTCAATCTCGTAGCACAGGAAAACGTTAAGAAAAGCGCTTTGCTGACATTCTGGAGGAGTGTTAAAAAGTTCTTTTCCTCCGTTTATATGAAAATTATTTATATCTTAATAGGTGTTGCTGTTTTAATCTTTATAATCCTAATAATCAGGTTAAACATCGGACGCTCGAAAAAGCGACGTGTTAAATATATTCCATACAACGAAAGGAAAGACAACGACAATGAAAACCATTTCTAAACTTACAGCGCTTTTTATCTGCCTTGCAATAATATTTACCTTTGCGGGCTGCGGAAAAGACAGTGCAGACACGCAAGGATCTTCAGACGAGTACACAGTAACTCACACCGCCGAAATAACAGTTAAAGACAAGGGAACAATAAAGCTTGAGCTTTACGGAAGCCTTGCGCCTAAAACCGTTAAAAATTTCAAGGAGCTTGCCGATTCGGGCTTTTATAACGGGCTTACTTTCCACCGAATTATATCTGGCTTTATGATTCAGGGCGGAGACCCCAACGGTGACGGTACGGGCGGCAGCAAAAAAACAATTACAGGTGAATTCACCGCCAATGGATTTGTAAATAATCTGTCACACGAAAGAGGAGTTATCTCAATGGCACGCTCTTCCGACCCCGACAGCGCCTCCTCGCAGTTTTTCATTATGCACCAAACCACAACCTCGCTCGACGGCCAGTATGCCGCTTTCGGAAAAGTTACAAGCGGAATGGATATAGTTGACGATATTGCGAAAAATACACCTGTTACCGATGACAACGGAACGGTTTTAAAAGAAAATCAGCCTGTTATCGAAAGCATAACCGTAAAAGAAAAATAAAAAATTATTTTCGTGACTTTAACCAGATGTTAGACTTAAATGAATTTTTATTTAATTTCCGTGCCGTAAGGCACACATTCGTCTAATGTCTAAAATCTAATATCTAATATCTAACATATAAAACCGCGCCCCTATGCTTTCGGCATAGGGGCGCATTTTTTTACTGTTTTACTGTTCGGGGAAATCGTTTTGATCGGACAAAGTATCATCGCCGACAAAATTAAGTCCGTCTGTTATTTCTTCGTTTATAAACAAGCCCTCCGAATCGTCTTCAAAATCGGCAAAGCTGTTTCTTCTCTTTCTTGAAACAAGTCTTACAATAAGAAGTATTATAAGAACTACAATGCAGACTGCTGCAAGCAGAAGGAATACTACTATCAGCTTTGCAGAGGAAGAAAGCTTTAAAAACTTATCAAAAATTCCGCTCTTAGTTTCATTGACCGCCTTAACCTCGCCGGTTTCAAAATCGGGCGCTCTCTGCAAAGTCTTTTCCTCAAAATCATATCTGAAATATGAATTATTTCCGCTGTTATAGCAATAAAGAATAAAGAAATCAACCATTTTATCTGAAGTGAACTGCATTGCCTTGGCTTTAACTCCGTTTATTTCAACCTCGGTTTTTTTAAATCCCTCAGGCACCGTTTTAGGCGACTCCTCGATAATATAAAGCTTATTATTTGATATTATATACGGCGTAACCGTATAATTTTCCTCATTTTTAATATAAAGGACATTTGTCTTCTGCTCGTCCTCATCGGCTGTAAGATAGCATAAGGTGTATTTACCTGCTTCGTCCGAAAGGCAGGGAATTTTTGTGTCTTTTCTGGTAAACTCGCCGACCGTAAATCCGCCGAAAGCCGTATATGCGGCTGCGTCAGAAACCAAATGATAGTCTTTGCCGTCTATTTCAACCAGAAGCGGATCGCTGTCGCGAAGCTGCTGTTCATAAGCCTTCGTTTCTTCCTCGGTCATTCTTTTTATTTTAACAGTATATGATTTTTTAGCCGTGCCGTTAGCAGCGGTGACTGTAAGAGTCACGGAATTTTCTCCTACCTTGAGTTTCACCGTGCCTGCTCCCGCAACGGTAGCGCCGGCATCCGCAACGCCTGCCTTTACCAAAACCGAATCAACGGGATTTTTAACAAAAGCGGTATAAGAGGTAGTATTCGGATTGAAAGCAGGCGAAAGCGCCGCTCCGCTAACCGTTAGAGAAGAAAGTGTTGCGTTTTCAGACCTTGATACATTAACAGAAACCGATGAAGAAGCCGACATTCTCGTTCCTGCAATATTAACACCTGTTACGGAAGCGCTGACAGAGCCGTCGCCGTTTGCAATTGCGATAAATTTAACCGTATATGTAGCGGTTTTTGAAGTTCCGTTAAATCCGGTATCTATTATTTTAACCGCGCCGTTTCCTACAGCTGCGTCTCCGCCAGTAGAAGAGGAATATTTAAGCACTCCTGTAGAAAATTTTATATTTGCCTCCGCGGCGCCTATTGCGTCGGACGCGGTATATTTAACGGTGACAGTAACGGTATTACCGACGCGGAATTTTCCGCCGTTATTTATTCCGAGCGAAACCGAAGCCGTTGCGGCGGAAGCCGAAAAACAGAAAGTTAATACGGCAACGGTTACTGCCAAAAGCCATGAGGCTATAATTTTAAAAGTTTTTTTCATACTGAAAGCTCCTTTTATTTATAAAGATGGTCTCTTACCCAAAAGATAGAATCTGACTGCCGCAAGATCGACAACATCTATAACCCCGTCCTTATTTATATCGGCGCGATTAAAAGCCGCACCGCTCAGCTGCTGTCTGCCGAGCGCATGGAAACTCATTGCCGCAAGGTCGACTATATCTATAGCTCCGTCTCCGTTGACATCGCCGGTAGTTCCCGACGGTGGGGGTGTCGGATCGGGAGCAGGTGTAGGATCGGGTGTTGGAGCGGGGTCGGGATTACTGCTTTGGTCGGGTTTTATGGAAACAGTCTCGGGAATAGAGGTATAAACCGGAATTTTAAATGTTAAAGCAAGAGAATAATTGCTTAAAAAAGGCTTTGAGAAATTGTAGGCGTTATTCTTGGCATCCCAAAGACTTGTTGCATATTGATGCTGATAATAAGGAGCGCTTACAACATTAAAATTTGTATAGTAATATGTATCCTGTCCTCTTTCAATGTATCCTCTCTTATAAGACTCGGCGCCTCCTAAAATTGAAGCCCGTCTCGAAAACCATTCATTTTTTTCTGCATATTTCAAACCGCTTCTTACAACATCTTCCTGTGTAGTACCTGAAGCTCCGAAATTAAAGAAATTATAACAATTCTCATATCCGGGAACCGTTCCGCTTATAAGCCTGCTGTTTCCTTCTTTTCCTTGCTCAGAAATAATTTTGCCGGCAATAATACAAGGGCTTACAAGGGTATTTTCAGAAGCGTAAATAATATCTTCTATATAAGCATTTTGATTTCCGTCATATCCCTTTTCTAAAAATGTTCCTTTTACTACCGTTTTCACAAAATCAACAGTATGCAAATTCGGGTCATATCCTTGCTGAGCAAACATATAAATATCCGTGCCCGATAAGAAATTTCTCGGGTCCATAAAATATGCAATGCCGGTTCTTGAAGCATAACGCCAATTACCGTCCACAAGTTTTCTTGAACCGTCCGGATTAAATGCCGAGGGCAAAGAAGAATACCATCTTTCGTCCCCATTAACCGGTTTACCGATAGGAGCAACTTTTAAATTGCCGTAATATTCGGAATTTACTGCATCATCAAAAGACATTTTAAGCTTATCGGGAATGAATTTATAATTAGGGTAAATATTATGAAGAACCCTTAAATACGGCTTATAGCTTTCGGGGAACTGTGCAAGCAGGGTTTCAAAATCCCCGTCAACGGTTTTAAGTCTGATATAATACCCGTAAATATAGCCCTCCTGACCGTTATACCTTACCTTATACCAATCGGTACCGTGGCCCGCTTCTGTTGAAGGTTCATTGCCTGTTACCTTTTCAAGAATTTCAACCTCGTCGCCGGAATTAAGTCTTAAATAAACCTTAGTGCCCGGATTTGTATCGGGAGCGCTTCTTAAAGCAACGCTGACGCCTGTTACAATTCCTATCGAACTCTGAGCCGAAACAAAATTATTGGTGCAAAAAAGGGCGGCGACAACCGTCAAAACAGCAAGAAGCATACTTAAAATTCTTTTTTGTTTCGACATATTATCCCACCTTTTGATATAGTAATACATTTTTATTATAAACCCTGTTCGTTCTACTGTCAACACCTAATATGTTACATATTATGGTATTAGATAGAACACTCAATGAGAAAAAACTCAAAGAGTCTGCTTTATCAAAATTAAAATACGGAGGAAGATAAAATGGCAATATTTACCAATCAGGCGACCATGACTTATAACGGCCGCACGGTGAATTCAAATATCGCAACGGGAAACCTTTTAGAGACACTGACAATGACAAAAACACCTGTTTCGGCGAGCTATGCGGCGGGTGATAATGTAACCTATGTTATAAATCTTATAAATTCGGGAACAACCGCTTTAAACGGAATAACAGTTACCGATAATCTCGGCTCTTATCAGACCGCAGGAGGCACAACGGTTTATCCTTTGACCTATGAGGCAAATTCGCTCAAATATTATATCAACGGCGTTTTACAGGCCGCTCCTACAGTAACCGCAGGTCCGCCGCTTTCGATAACAGGCTTAAACATTCCTGCGGGCTCTAATGCGGCTATAGTTTACAATGCTGCCGCAAATGAATTTGCTCCATTAACTGCGGAATCGACAATTCAAAATACCGTTACCGCAACAGGCGCGGGACTTGGTACTCCGATAACTGCCGAATCAACCGTTGCAGCTTCGGCTCAGCCGGAGCTTAACATTATAAAGGCTATAAGTCCCGCAAATGTTACGCAGAACAGTCAGGTAACCTATACCTTTACAATTCAGAACACCGGCAGCACCGCCGCAGTTGCCGCGGACAATGTAATAATAACAGACACTTTCAATCCCATTCTTTCGGATATTGCGGTCACTTTCAACTCTACCGCATGGACCTCTCCCGCAAATTACACCTATAATGCCGCAACAGGTCTGTTTACAACTGCCGCGGGACAAATCACCGTTCCGGCAGCAACCTATACCCAAAACCCGACTACGGGCGTAATAACCGCAGTTCCCGGAGAAAGCGTTCTTACGGTCACAGGCACTATCTGATAAAATCTAATGACGGCTTTATAAAAAATGACCCGTGTAGTAAATACACGGGTCATCAACATTTAAATTTCTATTAAAGAAGAACTATTCCCTGTTCCTTACAGCGCTTTATTTCGCTTTCGGGCCAAACGGAAGCATGTACCTCTCCTATATGAGCCTTCTGAAGCAGAAGCATACAAAGTCTTGACTGTCCTATCCCTCCGCCTATTGTGTAGGGCAGCTCGCCGTTTACAAGGGCTTTATGGAAAGGAAGCTTTAATCTGCAAAGCGCATTTTCCTCTTTAAGCTGAGAAATAAGGCTTTCCTTATCAACCCTTATTCCCATTGAGGATAATTCAAACGCAGCGTCGGTTATGCGGTTATAAACGATTATATCGCCGTTTAACTTCCAATCGTCATAATCGGGGGCTCTGCCGTCATGCTTTTCGCCGTTTTTAAGTCTGCCGCCTATCTGCGTCAGAAAAACCGCGCCGAATTCCTTTGCGGCTTTATTTTCTCTTTCCTTAGGAGAAAGCTCGGGATATTTTTCCTCAAGTTCAAAGGTTGAAATAAATTTTATTTTTCTCGGAAGATAATTATCAAGCTCCGGATACTGTCTTTCGATACCGTCGGCAGTATTTAAAATTGCGGAATAAATGCGGTAGACCGTATCCTTAAGATAGTCAAAATTCCTGTCTTCTTTTGAAATCACCTTTTCCCAGTCCCATTGGTCGACATAAAGGGAATGGATACTGTCGCAATGCTCGTCTCTGCGGATAGCATTCATATCGGTATAAAGACCGGTGTGCATTTTAAAACCGTATTTAGCGAGCGCCATTCTTTTCCATTTTGCAAGCGAATGGACAACCTCGACTTCCTCGCCGGTTTCCAGGATATCAAATGATACAGGTCTTTCAACGCCGTTTAAATCGTCGTTTAATCCGCTGCCCTTTTTAACGAAAAGCGGAGCGGAAGCACGGCTTAAATTGAGACCGTCGCAAAGATTTTCTTCAAATCTGTGTCTTAGCGCCCTAATAGCCTTTTGGGTTTCGAGAACAGAAAGCTTAGACTGATATTTTTCCATAAATTCAACCTCTTAAGAAATATTTCCGACAGTGCGCGGATAAAGAATAACATCGCGTATATTTGAAACTCCCGTGACATACATAATAATTCTTTCGAGACCGAGACCGAATCCGCTGTGCGGAACAGAGCCGAATTTTCTTAAAGAAAGATAATCCTTATAATCGTCAAGATTCATATTTCTTGCTTTCATAGCCTCAAGCAGCTTATCGAGGTCTGCCTCTCTTTCGGAGCAGCCTATAATTTCGCCGACTCCCGGGACCAAAAGGTCGGTTGCGGCAACAGTCTTACCATCCGGATTCTGTTTCATATAAAAGGATTTGATTTCCTTAGGATAATCGGTGAGAAAAACAGGTTTTTTGCATATTACCTCGGAAATATATCTTTCATGCTCTGTCATAAGGTCGCAGCCCCACTCGACGGGATAGGCAAAGCTTTCTTTGCTAGCCTTTAATTTTTCTATCGCCTCAGTATAAGTCATAACGGCAAAGTCGTGGCTTACTACGGTTTTAAGCTTTTCTATAAGTCCTTTTTCAAAATGCGCGTCGAAGAATTTAAGCTCTTCGGGGCACTTTTCAAGCACCGCATTTATAATATGCTTAATCATTTCTTCTGCAATTTCGATAATATCGGGAAGCTCTGCAAAGGCAACCTCCGGCTCTACATGCCAGAACTCGGCGACATGGCGCGGAGTATTGCTTTTTTCCGCGCGGAAGGACGGACCGAAGGTATAAATCTTGCCGAGACCCATTGCGGCAACCTCGCCCTCTAACTGTCCCGAAACCGAAAGAGCGGCTCTTCTGCCGAAGAAATCGGCGGCATTATATTCCTCTTCTGATTTATATTCGGTGCTGTAACCGATTGTTGTTACCTTAAACATTTCGCCCGCTCCCTCGCAGTCGCTTGCGGTGATAAGCGGAGTATGAATATAGATATAATTTCTGCTCTGGAAAAACTCATGAATTGAGGCCGAAACAACCGAACGGACTCTTAAAACCGCATTAAAGGTATTAGTGCGGACTCTGAGTGCGGGAATTGTTCTTAAATATTCAAGAGTATGTCTTTTTTTCTGCAGGGGGTAATCAGCAGGACACTCGCCCAAAACCGATATTTTTTCTGCATTTATCTCGACGCTGTCCTTAGCGACTACGGACTCAACGACCTTGCCCTCAACCTTAAGCGAGGTGCCGAGCTTAAGAAATTCAGAAATATCCGATAAAACAGATTTATCAATAACAATCTGAAGATGCTTTAAGCTTGTTCCGTCATTAAGCTCGATAAAAGCCATATTTTTTGAGTCGCGCGAGGTTCTGACCCAGCCGCAGACCGTTACTTCCTTACCGACAAAGGAAGAATCCTTTAAAATTTCCGCAATATCAATGTGCTTCATAATATTACCTCCGAAAAAATATAAAAAAGCGCCTTATACCGTCCTAAAAAATTTCAGGACGGATAGACGCTTAAAAATTATCCGCGGTGCCACCTAAATTACCTTTTTTAATAAAAGGTCCCTCAACAGCCGGAAAGCCGCTTTCTTCTTAACGCGAAGCCACGGTGCCCCTAATCAGCGAAAAGCCTTTCAGTTTACAGCTAAAAAGTGTTATTCACAAGATGCGTATGCCTGCGTTTCCACTGTCCGCCGGTCACTGCCCACCGTTTACCCTGCTACTTGTCTTTCTCAAAGCTTTTAAACAATTGGAATTATATCACTTATAATTTATTTTGTCAAGGGAGTGTGATCATATTCAAAGCCGCAATGCTTTAAAAATTCTTTTGCCATAAGCGTTGCGCCTATCTGATTCGGATGAACCCTGTCCCAAGCGATGAAAGAGGAATGGCGGAAGCTAAAATAATCCTCATAGGTTTTTTGAAAATCTACGAATGTGCAGCCGAATTTATCGGCAAGCTTTTTGACTATTGCGCCGTATTCATCCATTCTTTTTCTCATCGGGTCCTCGCGGTTAGGTTCCATATAATAAGGAGTTATAAGGAAAATACCCTTGACCCTATCCTTCATTTTAATAATCATCTCAGTGAGATTTTTTTCATATTCGGCAGGCTGAACCTGAGCATCAAAGCAGGCAGGAGTATCAAACTGCCTCCAAACATCATTTATACCTATACAGATTGAAAGCCAATCAGGCTTTAGGGATACAACATCGCGGTCATATCTCTCAAGCAGGTCTTTACTTGTATTCCCCGAAATTCCGCTGTTTGTTATTCTGAGATTTATTTCGGGATACCATACGCTCAGCATATTTTCGATAATTCTTACATAGCTTCTGCCGAGATTATCGAAAAGTCCCTCGCCTACAGGCTGGGCGCTGCCCATATCCGTTACCGAATCTCCCGCAAATACTATTCTGTCGCCGTTTTCAAAAATCATTTTTTAACATCTCCATTGTTCGATTATATTTCTGAGTTCTTCGGTTCCGTCGCCCTTAAGCGCCGAAAACGGAATGATCCGAATATTTTCGCCAAGCTCTGTTTTAAAGGCCTCAAGCCTGTTATTATATTCGGTTTTATTAAGCTTATCGCACTTAGTCAGAACAACCGTATAAGGGATATTATAATGCTTTAAAAACTCAATCATTGAAATATCGAATTCCGCGGCAGGGCGGCGCATATCTATGAGCGAAAAGCACATTGCGATATTTCTACCCTGTCTGAAATACCCCTCCATAAGCTCGCTCCAGCGTTCCTTTTCCTTAGATGTTACCTTTGCGAAGCCATACCCGGGAAGATCCACTATTCTTAAATCCTTGAGCCTGTAAAAATTAACAGTTACGGTTTTGCCCGGGGTGGAGCTTACTCTCGCAAGCGCCTTTCTTCCGAGAATTTTATTTATAAGAGAGGATTTTCCTACATTTGACCGTCCCGCAAAGCAGAATTCGGGAACATCGGATTCAGGCAGCTGAGAAGAGGTTCCGAAAGCCGCCTCGAAACAAGCATCAGTAAAATTCATTTATATTTCTCCGTTTTTAACATCTGTTTACAGGTTTTGGAACAGTGTCGGATGTTGCCGCAAAAAGCTTATCGGACTGCTCTTTTTCAGGAAAAACGAGAGCATTTTCGATAATTTCGTTTACATTATCAACAGGAACAAACTCAACTTTTTCACGGACTGTTCTGTCAACCTCGTCAAGATCGGGAACATTAAGGGCGGGAATAAATATTTTCTTTACACCGCCTCTGTATGCCGCCATTGATTTTTCCTTAAGCCCGCCTATAGGCAGAACTCTCCCCTTTATGGTAACCTCGCCTGTCATAGCGATATCTCTTTTAACGGGAAGACCTGTAAGCGCAGAAACAAGCGCGGTTGTAATGGTTACGCCGGCGCTCGGTCCGTCCTTTTTAACCGCCGCCTCGGTAGCATGGATATGAATATCGCAGTTTTTATAAAAATCGGGATCGATTCCGTATTTCAGCGCGTTTATACGGACATAGGTAACCGCGGCGGAGGCGGATTCCTTCATAACATCTCCGAGACTGCCCGTAAGCAAAATCTTACCCGTTCCCTCGGTTGAGGCAACCTCAAGCTGCATTATTTCTCCGCCGACGGCAGTCCATGCAAGCCCGTTTATAATTCCGATTTCGTCACTTTCTAAAACGGTTTCGGGACGGTATTTTTTTGTACCTAAAAGTGAATACAGATCGCTTTCCTTTATTGTTACCGAGGTTTCCTCCTTTGAGGCTATCTTTTTTGCCGCCTTTGAGCAAAGCGAGGCAATTGTGCGTTCTAACGATCTTACGCCTGCTTCCCTTGTATAAAAATCGACAATTCCGTAAATCGCGCCGTCGGTAATTCGGCATGTTTTAGAGGTTAAGGCATGCTTAGCAAGCTGTTTTGAAACCAAGTGCTTTTTAGCGATATTAAAGCGTTCCTCCCTTGTATAACCGTCAAGACAAATGACCTCCATTCGGTCAAGAAGAGCGGCGGGAACAGTACTTAAATCATTTGCTGTCGTTATGAATACCGCTTTACTCAAATCATAAGGAAGCTCAACAAAATTATCCGTAAACGAATTATTCTGTTCGGGGTCTAAGACTTCTAAAAGCGCAGAAGCCGGATCGCCCCTATAATCGCCCGAAAGCTTATCTATCTCATCAAGAAGAATAAGAGGGTCCGAAACACCTGTCTGTTTTACGGAGCTGATTATTTTACCCGGCATTGCTCCGACATAGGTTTTTCTGTGTCCTCTGATTTCAGCCTCATCGTGCATTCCGCCGAGCGCTATTCTTACATACTTTCTTCCCATGCACTCCGCAATAGTCTTTCCGACAGAGGTTTTTCCGACTCCGGGGGGACCCGCGAGACAGATAATCTGTCCTGTAAGCTCGGGATTGAGCGAATAGACAGAAAGCATTTCAAGAATTCTTTCCTTGACCTTATCAAGTCCGTAAAAATCCCTGTTAAGGATTTTTTCGGCTTTTTTGATATCGACCTTAGAACCCGAATGTTTTTCCCACGGAAGCTCTAAGCACAGATCAAGCCAAGAACGCATAACTGTACCCTCATGAGAGCCTGCGGGCAGCTTTGAAAGCTTATTTATTTCGGTTTTAATTCTTGCTTTAACGGAATCGTCCGCTTTAAGCTTTTCAAGCTTTTTAAAATAGCTTTCGATTTCGGTGGCTTCATCGTCGCCGTAAAGCTCATCATTTAAAACCTTTATCTGTTCTTTTAAATAGTATTCTCGCTGATTATCGTCAATCCTATGGCGGGTCTTTTCGCCTATACGGTTATCTATCTCGCAGATTTCCTTTTCCTTGCTTAAAAGCTCAAGAAGAATTTTCGCCCTTGTCATGGGAGAAAGCTGCTCCAATATAAACTGCTTATCATCATAAGGAGACGGAACATTAAAGGCGATATAATCGCAAAGATAAGGTATATCGTCGCAGGTGGCGACGGTTGAAATTATATCGGGGGCAATATTCCTGTTGGCCTCAACATATTTTTCAAATTCTATTCTTATTCTTCTTATAACGCTTTCCTTATAAACCGCTCGGTTTTTTACCGCCTTTTCCTCACATTTTTCAACCGCCGCGGAATAAATATCGGGGTTTTTCAAAAAAGCGGTATGCTTTGCGCGGTAAAGCCCCTGAACGAGGGCCTTAACGCTCCCGTCCGGCATTTTAAGTGTTTGGCGGAGCTTACACATACAGCCGATTTTATAAAGATCGTTTTCAGTAGGGTTTTCGACCGTAATATCCTTTTGAGCGACAAGATAAATAAGCTGATTTGTCGACATTGCACGGTTTATCGCATTAACAGAACGCTTTCTGCCCACATCAAGCGTAAGAATCATAGACGGGAAGGCTACCAATCCCCTAAGCGCAAGCACCGGAAATGTTCCCGACGGCGCTTTTATTTCTGCTGACATAATTATTTCTCCGTTAAAAATTTATAATTCATTTACATAAACGGCGGCGGCGCTCAGTCGGCTTTCAACAAAGACAAAAACCGCCGTATTTCCGTTTGCGGAATATGTGATGTATTCGCACTCGTCCGAGCCGAACGAGAGAAAGTAATAATCGTTCAAGGTTCCTTTTTTAAGCTCGGCGTCTATTCCTCGGCTTTTAAGCCCGTTTATAACCTCTACCGAAACCGTATCCGACTCGAAGCCGAAGGCTTTTGAAAAGGAAACTATGGCACATATTCCGCTGTCCTTTTTCTCGGTATTATAGTAATACTGAAAATCGCCGCACATTATTTCGGTATATTCGCCGTTTTCAAAAACGGGCAGCTCTGCCTGTGCCTCTTCCTCATCCGAATGTCCGTCCAAATCGGCGGGCTTATACTCGGATTTCATTTTTTCAAGGGCCTTATCAACATTATCCCCGAGCTTATAGTCTGACTCGGGAATCTGTCCGAGCTTTACATACTGCTTGACATCGGCTCCGCTTACGCTGTTCTTTTTTTTACTTTTACAAGCGCAAAACGAAAGCACCATAAGCATTGCAAGCAAAAAGGCTGTGATTTTTTTCATAAAATGCTCCTTTTATTCATTCTTAGCCGCTATACTGTTTAAAAGCATCTGCTGCTGATCCCAAAGCTTCTGAGAAAGGTCAACATAATAGGTATGCGGTTTTTCAAATCTCGTAACTTCGTCCCAAAGAGAGCCGACCTGCCGCTCACGGTATTTTGAAATATCCTTTACGCTCGGAGACTCATAAATCTGTCTGCCTTTTTCGAAAATCTTTTTCTGGAGCTTAACAGCCTTGAAATCGGTGACGGTTTTGCGTTTCCAAGTGAAAACCGGATCGAAAATCTCATAAGGCTCGGTATCGTCGATTTTTTCGTCATTTAAGGTGATTACATCGGCAATTGCCTTGCCTGTTGCCTTATCGAAAAGTCTCCACGGAATTTTAACACCGGGAATGGTAATTTTAGCGGTATTTTCGCTGACCTTGATTTTAGGTATTATTTTACCGTTTCTCTCAATTGCGGCAAGCTTATAAACTCCGCCGAAAACAGCCTCGCTTGAAGCGGTTATAAGTCTTTCTCCCACACCGAAGCTGTCAACCTCTGCGCCTTGAAAAATCATATCTCTTATAAGATATTCGTCCAACGAATTTGACACGCAGATCTTACAGTCCTCATAGCCTGCGTCATCAAGCATTTTGCGGACCTTTTTTGAAAGATAGGTTATATCTCCGCTGTCTATTCTTATTCCGAGCGGTCTTTTGCCCAAGGGCTTTAAAACATCGTTGAAAACTCTTATTGCATTCGGAATTCCCGATTTTAAAACATTATAGGTATCGACAAGCAAAAGGGTGCTGTCGGGATACATTTCGGCATACTTTTTAAAGGCTTCATATTCGTCGTCAAAGAGCTGTACCCAGCTGTGAGCCATAGTTCCCGAAGCCGAGACACCGAAATCCTTTGCGGTTTTTACAACGGATGTACCCGTGCATCCTCCGATAACCGCGGCTCTTGCTCCGAAATATGCGGCATCCGCACCCTGAGCGCGGCGAGCGCCGAATTCCATAACCGGTCTGCCATGAGCGGCTCTTACAATCCTGTTTGCTTTAGTGGCGATAAGAGACTGATGATTGATAGTCAGAAGAACCATCGTCTCAATCATCATTGCCTGAATTGCGGGACCTTTTACTGTTACAATGGGCTCCTTCGGGAAAATCGGGGTGCCCTCGGGAACAGCCCAGACATCGCAGGTGAATTTAAAATCCTTAAGATAGTCGAGATAATCCTCCGAAAAAAGCTTAAGGCTTCTTAAATATTCGATATCATCATCGTCAAAATGAAGATTTTTAAAATATTCTATAAGCTGTTCGACGCCTGCCATAATCGCAAAGCCGCCGTTATCGGGAACTCTGCGGAAAAACATATCGAAATATGTTACGGTGTTTGCAAGCTCGGTATTAAAAATACCGTTTGACATGGTCATTTCATAAAGGTCTGTAAGTAATGTAAGATTACGGTTATCAATACTCATTTTTTATCCTCACATTTTTTCGGGCGCGGTAATTTTAAATGCGTCCAAAACATTTTTTATAACATTTGCAGCAGCCTGACAAAGAGCAAGTCTTGCGTTTTTAAGGTCTTCATCCTCGCAGTTTACTCTGCATGCGGCATAGAATTTATGAAATTTGGTTGCAAGCTCAACAACATAGTGGGTTATTCTTGCAGGGTCATACGCCTTAGCGGCTTGAATTATTTCATCGGAATATGTACCTATATATGTTATAAGCTCTCTTTCTTCAGAGGAACTAAGAAGATTAAGCTTAACATTTTCAGTCTCGGGCGAGCCGACATTTTTAAGTATAGAACAAATTCTCGCATAAGCATACTGTACATAATAAACGGGGTTATTGCTCGACTCACTTACGGCAAGGTCGAGATCAAAATCAAAATGGCTGTTAGGCTCTCTTAAATTAAAGAAAAATCTTGCCGCATCAATCGGCACCTCATCAAGAAGGGTGACAAGAGTTATAGCCTTGCCCGAGCGCTTTGAGGCTTTTATAACCTCGCCGTTTCGCACTAAGCGCACCATCTGCATAAGCACCGCGTCAAGCCTTGAGGCGTCAACCCCAAGTGCCGTAAGCGCAGCTTTAAGTCTCGGAACATATCCGTGATGGTCGGCACCTAAAACATCAATTGCCCTGTCGAATTTTCTGATTTCAAGCTTATTATAGTGATACGCGATATCGGGAACAACATAGGTCGGAACCCCGTTTGCCCTGACCAGAACAAAATCCTTATCACAGCCGAAATCGGTAGTCTTAAACCACAATGCGTCCTCAGAAACATAAGTATGTCCGCTTTCCTTTAAAAGCTCGATAATTCTTTTGGTTTCGCCGCTCTCGTGAAGCGAGCTTTCCTTAAACCATGTATCATAGGAAATTCTGTATTTTAAAAGGTCGGTTTTTAAAGCCCCGATATTTTTTGGAAGCGCAAATTCAACCAGTGCCTTTCTTCTTTCCTCTTCGGGTCTTTCAACATAAGAATCGCCGTGAATTTTTGCAAATTCTTTTGCGTGATTTATAATATCCTCGCCGTGATAAGAGTCCTCGGGCATTTCAATGCCCTCCTTATAAAGCTGCAGATATCTTAAATCAAGCGAAAGGCCGAATTTATTTATCTGATTTCCGGCGTCATTTATATAAAACTCGCGTTCAACATAAAAGCCTGCCTTTTCAAGCACCGCAGCCAGACAGTCGCCCAAGGCTCCGCCCCTCGCGTTTCCTATGTGCATAGGACCCGTCGGATTTGCCGAAACAAACTCGACAAGAATTCGCTTTCCCTTGCCGAAGTCGCTGTTACCGTAATCCTCGCCCTTATTTAAAACATCAGACACAATATCGGAAAAATAATCATCGCTTAACGTAAAGTTTAAAAATCCAGGCCCTGCTTTTTCGCAGCTTTTAATATATGTATCAGTAAAGTCCGAATTATTTATAATTATATCTGCAACGAACGACGGTGATTTATGAAAGCATTTTGCCCACACAAGCGCGGCATTTACCGCATAATCACCGTGCTCGCGGTTTGCGGGTGCTTCAACGGTAAAATCGGGAAGCTCGGTTTTTGCGAGTTCTCCTGCTTTAACCGCTTTTTCCACCGCGTTTATAACTGCCGATTTAATTTCCTCGCGCGCAATAAGTGCCGTATATATCATTTTTATACCTCATTTACCGTTATTTCAAGTTTATTTATGCTTATCGGCTTTAAGTCGGAATCAAGGGTATATTTAAGCTTCAGTTCTCCCCCGTTTTCACCGAGGGAACTTTCGATAAGCTCGCCGTAAATTCCTATTTTCATACTTCCGTACGGAGTGTCATAAAAGCAATTGTTACGCTTGTCCGCTTCTATAACAAGCCTTGAATTCATATCTCCGGTTCTTTCCAGAACCACCGATCGGTTTTTAAACACCGAAAGTGACGAGCGGCAGTTTTCAGCGCCCAATATCGCGCTTTCGTCATAGTAAAGGCAGACGGATTCTTCAGTGCTTTCAAGCTTACCGTCCGTAGAAAACTCAATTATATTTTCATCTTTTTCGTTTTGATTAACCTGAGTTCCCTTTATTTTAATTATAACATTTTTCATTCGTCCTCTATATCCACCTGTTCAAGAAAATTCTTTTCAATATCCCTGCCGAGAAGTCTTGCCGCGGTTTTTTCAAAGGCATCGGTTTTATCGCTTACAAAAAATTTATATTCGGGAAGAGCAGAGCCGTCGTTTGAAAGACCGGATTTTTCAAGCTGTTCCTTTACTGCCTGCGCCGTCGCCGTTCCCATATTTATAAGCACTGTATCCTTGCCCATTTCAGCCGCTATAATGTCTTCAAGCACGGGAAAATGCGTACAACCCAAAATCAGTGTGTCAACACCCGCTTTTTTCATAGGTTCAAGATATCTTCTGACAGTTTCTTTAACCACGGGATCATTTTTATCCGTCCACCCTGCCTCAACCAATGAGACAAGCATGGTAGCACTGTTTTCTATAACCTCGGCGTCGGGAATGAGTTTTAAAATCTGCTTTTTGTGCGCCTGTGTTTTTATAGTTGCGCTTGTTGCAAGCACCCCGATTTTTTTATTGACGGTAGCTTTGACTGCCGCATTTACCGAATTTGAAACCACTTCAACAAACGGAACCGGCAGATATTTTCCTGTATCATAAGCGACAGACGAAACCGTTCCGCAAGCCGCCACAATCAGCTTAACATTATTTTTAAGTAAAAATTTTTCATCCTGCAAGGCATATTTTTTTATTATATCATGGCTTTTTGTTCCGTAAGGAACTCTGCCGGTATCTCCGAAATAAACAATGCTTTCCATAGGTAGCTTTTTCATAATTTCCTTTGCTACGGTAAGTCCGCCTATTCCGGAGTCAAAAAGACCGATAGCCCTGTTATCCGACAAAACTGCCGCCTCCTTTTTAAAAGTGCAGAAAACTTCATATTATAATACCATATTTTTTTAAATTCTGCAACTGTTTTGTCCAAAGAAAGCGGCTTTAATAAAAATGCTTTTTAAATGCCCGTGATTTCTTTTATTTTTTTTTGCGCATAAACATTCAAATTTTCGAAATCCATAGCGGAAATATAATAGCTTTCAAGCTCATCATGCACGCTCTTTGCTGTTTTTAAAATATTTACAGCGCTTAAAATGAGCTCGCCGAATACCCGTTTTTCAAAGCTTCTCTGATTTTTTTCACCGCTTTGCGGCTTTAAAAATCTTCTTGCGTGAATTCTTCTTATATCTGAATTTAACTTTATAAAACGGTTTTCTGTCATAACGCAAAGATTTAAGGACGGAATTTCAATGTGGTCATAAATAAGGCTCGGTAAAAAAGGATTTTTATAAACTGTTGCCTCAAGTCCGCGCTTCCCTGCCTCCTCTTTTAAAATACCGATAATACAGCTTGATACCACTCCGATATTATCGGAAATTATAACCCTGTTTTTACACCTTTCATAAAGCTCTGCGGAAAAATCATAAAAACCCTCGGGCGTTATACCGCTCAAAAATCTGAAGGTGGGTTTAATCTGCTTTTTTCCGGTTTTAAAATATTTTTTTATAATTGATTTCGCATATCTCTGTGTTTTTTCAAAATCAACCGCTCTTTTTTGCGCTTCAACGCTTTTTTCAAGCAGCTCGCCCGCCGCGGAAAGATAGGCTGAGGCTATTCCGTGAACAATTTTGTTTCTGTCGGTCAAAAGCTTTATTTCCGCTCGGTTTTTATAGAGCATATCCGAATCATAAAATTCGCCTAAATTTATAATGTTTTCTACAGCCCCGGGGTATATGGGCTCTACTACATGCGGAGCCGTGCCGTCAAGCACAACTGTTTTTTTGTTTTCGATTATAACGGCGTCCAAAGAATCCGGATCGCTGCTGCATGGGCATTCTGTAACGAGCTGTTTTTTTGCTTTTGCATTTTGGGCAAGCTTTTTCATAAAAGAAGATTTTCCCGTTCCTGGCCCGCCCTTTATTATGTACACCCTCCAGCCGTCCGAGTTTTTAAAGAAATCGCCGAAATGCGAAACAAAGCCCTCACAGGAATTTGCCGCCAAAAAAGCATGCTTTTTAACTGTTTTCATATCAATTCTCCTTAGTGTGACAGGACTCGAACCTGCCGCGGTTTCGCTCGCCGTCTTTTAGATTGCGGCTTTGCGTGTGATTTGTGCAAGGCGTCAGCCTTGCTGCAAATTTCTGCCATATACTATTCAGCTTTAACCCTGTTTGATACTTTTTTTAAATATTTTTATTTTTTCCTTGACAAGACGGTAATAAGGAGTATAATATACAACAGTTGAACAACTATTCAATCGTTTGAATGAGGTGGTATTACGGAAAACGAAAAAGCAGGAAATACTACTTGTGAAAACCGTCTCCCCCCAATTGACACCCTTTATGATTTAGCGGAGCTTTACAGGCTGTTCGGAGATTCTACCAGAATCAGAATTCTTTATGTGCTGTTAGACAGCGAGCTGTGCGTGAACGATATTGCGCAAAGGCTTGACATGACCTCATCTGCTATTTCTCACCAATTGAGGCTGCTTAAGAGCGCGGGGCTTGTAAAATACAGGAGAGAGGGAAAAACATGTTTTTACTCTCTTGCAGACGATCATGTCGAAACGATTATAAATCAGGGTCTTGAACACATCACGGAGGAATGATTATGAAAGAGCACAAGGAAAGTATTATAAAAATAGGGCTTACGGTGGTTTTATTCTCAGCCGCAGTTATAGCCGACAAGACATTGGCACTTCCGGTATACGGAAAAATATTGCTTTATGTTATCCCCTATCTTGTAGCAGGCTTTGAAGCGATTGCGGAAGCCTTTAAAAACATTTTTCACGGCGATTTTTTCGATGAGGCATTTTTAATGGTTATCGCGACTGTTGCGGCATTTATAATAGGAGAATATCCCGAAGCGGTATTTGTTATGCTTTTTTTCAATATCGGAGAATTATTCGAGGACATTGCTTGCGACAACAGCAGAAAGAAAATCAGCTCGCTTATGGATTTAAAGGCAGAAACGGTAAGCGTTGAAAGAGACGGTGTTATAACCTCGGTTGACCCGAAGAATGTTAAGGCAGGAGAAATCATTGTTGTAAAGCCCGGGGAAAAGGTAGCGCTTGACGGAACCGTAACCGAGGGCGAAAGCTCGGTTGACAACAGCGCGCTTACAGGTGAAAGCGTTCCTGTAGAGGTTAAGGCTTCAGACAGGATTTACAGCGGCGGAATCAACTTAAACGCCGTATTAAAAATAAAGGTTGAAAGCGAATACAAGGATTCGACGGTAGCGAGAATTCTTGACCTTGTTGAGCATTCGGCGGACAAGAAAGCGAAAACCGAAAAGTTTATAACAAAATTTTCAAAAATTTACACGCCTATAGTTGTTATTCTTGCAATTCTTTACGCGATAGTCCCCTCTGTTATCACGGGTGATTTTCATAAGTATATTTACAGCGCTATTTCGTTCTTGGTCGTTTCCTGTCCGTGCGCGCTTGTAATTTCAGTTCCGCTGACCTATTTCTGTGCAATAGGCGGAGCTTCAAAAAACGGTATTCTTATAAAAGGCGCTGAAGCGATAGAAAATCTTACGCATGCAAAATGCTGTATTTTCGACAAGACGGGAACGCTTACTAAGGGTAAATTCCAAGTTGTTGCCATTCACCCCGAAAATATTGACGAGGACGCTCTTCTTACCATGGCGGCAAGAGTCGAATCATTTTCAAGCCATCCTATTTCGCAGTCTATCATAGCGGCGGCAAAAATAAAAAAGCTTGATTTTGAGGGAGATATTTCCGATGTTAAAGAGCTTTCGGGAATGGGTATGAGCGCAGTAACGGAAAATAAGGAGCAATTGCTCATAGGAAACGAAAAGCTTATGGCAAAAAACGGTATAGAATACCACTCCTGTCATGTAGAGGGAACCGTGATCCATGTTGCCTGCGGCGGAAAGTATGCGGGACACATTGTTATTTCAGATATTTTAAAGCCCGAAAGCATTTCGGCAATAAAAAGGCTTAAGGCAGAAGGAATTAAAACCGTAATGCTGACAGGCGACAAGAAAGCATCCGCAGAAAACATTGCGAAGCTTACCGGCATTGACGAATATCACTGTGAACTTATGCCGGCGGATAAGGTTAAAAAGACCGAGGAAATAATGGCTCAGGAGAACGGAAAAACCGTATTTACCGGAGACGGAATAAACGACGCGCCTGTTTTGATGAGAGCCGATGTGGGAATTGCGATGGGCGGACTCGGGAGCGACGCTGCAATAGAAGCTGCCGATATTGTTATCATGGACGATAACATTTCAAAGGTTTCAACCTGCGTTAAAATTTCCAAATACACAAACTCGATCGCCGTGCAGAATATAGTCTTTTCAATAAGCATTAAAATACTTGTTCTTATTCTTTCTATTATCGGAATACGGGGGGTCATGTGGCTTGCTGCGATTTCCGATGTCGGAGTTATGGTAATAGCGGTTTGCAATGCCATGAGGGCGCTTAAAACAAAATTTTAAATCACCGTTACAACAAAATAACCGTTCCTTACTTTTAAGGAACGGTTATTTTGTTGTAAGTATTATCAGTAAGCAATACCCTGAGCGATCATAGCTTCTGCAACCTTTTCAAAGCCTGCGATATTAGCGCCTGCTACGAGGTTTCCTTTAAGGCCGTATTTCTCAGCGGCATTATTGGCATTATGGAAGATATTTACCATAATGTTTTTAAGCTTAGCGTCAACCTCTTCGAAGGACCAGCTGTAACGCATGGAGTTCTGGCTCATTTCAAGAGCAGAGGTCGCAACACCGCCTGCGTTTGCTGCCTTTGCGGGAGCAAAAAGAACGCCCGAATTCTGGAATACTGCAATAGCTTCGGGAGTTGAAGGCATATTTGCGCCTTCTCCTACTGCCATTACGCCGTTTGCAACTAAAGCCTTTGCGGACTCTTCGTCAATTTCATTCTGAGTAGCACACGGAAGAGCGATATCGCACTTAACGGTCCAGATTCCCTTGCAGCCCTCGTGATACTCGGCACCTTCAACGCGGTTTACATATTCCTTGATTCTTCCGCGCTCAACCTCTTTTATCTGCTTGACAACAGCAAGGTTGATACCCTTTTCATCGTAAATATATCCGTTTGAATCGGACATGGCGACAACCTTGGCTCCAAGTTCGGTTGCCTTTTCATTTGCATAGATTGCAACGTTACCCGAGCCTGAAACAACAGCGGTTTTACCCTTAAATGAATCATTTTTCATACATTTGAGCATTTCTTCTACAAAGTAGCAAAGGCCGTAACCCGTAGCCTCTGTGCGGGCGAGAGAGCCGCCGTAAGAAAGGCCTTTACCCGTAAGAACGCCTGTATATTCATTTCTGAGTCTCTTATACTGACCAAACATAAAACCAATTTCTCTGGCTCCCGTTCCGATATCTCCGGCGGGAACATCGGTATCCGCTCCGATATGCTTTGAAAGCTCTGTCATAAAACTCTGACAGAAACGCATTATTTCGCCGTCCGACTTGCCCTTAGGGTCAAAATCCGAGCCGCCCTTGCCTCCGCCGATAGGAAGACCCGTGAGGCTGTTTTTAAATATCTGCTCAAAGCCCAGGAACTTGATTACGGAAGCGTTAACGGACGGATGAAGTCTTATTCCTCCCTTATACGGACCGATTGCCGAGTTAAACTGAACGCGGTAACCGCGGTTTACCTGAACCTTTCCGTTATCATCAACCCAAGAAACACGGAAGAAAATCTGACGCTCCGGCTCAACGATGCGCTCTAAAACGCCGTTAGCCTCAATTCGCTTATCCGCTTCCACTACGGGCTCTAACGATTCAAGAACTTCATAAACCGCCTGCAAAAATTCTTTTTCTGCGGGGCTGCGCTTTTCAACCGCCGCATAAACCCTATTTAAATATTCCGATTTAAACATTTTTCTGCCTCCAATACAATATATAAAAATAATACAGCTTTTTTTTTGCCCCGTCAATAAAAAATTTTAAATTTTTTTTAAATAAATATATTTTTAATATGTTTCCCTTGACAAAAATAAAACATAAGCGTATTATAAATATAAAGCTATGATAAGGAAAAGAGCCGAATTATACAGGATTTAAAGAGAGCGTCACAAAAGCTGAAAGTGCCGCATGAATGTCTCGGTGTCTTACCGCCCTTTGAGTGCCGCGGGTAAAAAACGCGGACGGATTATCCTGCGTTAAAGGATTTTGAGTGCCGCTTTAAATTCAAAGCGGAATGCGGGTGGAACCGCGGAGCTTTTTAAAAAATTTTGCTTCGTCCCTGATTTTTTTCAGAGACGGAGTTTTTTTAGTTTTACAGGAGGGTTAAAAAATGATAGATGTTGTTTTAAAGGACAATTCAAAAATCTCATTAAATGACGGCGCTTGTGCTTATGACGCTGCCGCCGCAATCGGCGCAGGGCTCGCAAAAAGAGCGTGCGCCGCAAAAATCAACGGTGAGAACAAGGATCTGCGCACCGTATTAAATGACGGCGACTCGCTTGAAATTCTCACATTTGACGATGAATACGGCAGGTGGACCTTCCGCCACACCGCGTCTCATATTATGGCACAGGCGGTTAAGCGCCTGTATCCTGAGGCTAAGCTTACGATAGGACCTGCGGTTGACGACGGATTTTATTATGATTTCGATGTTGCAGAAAGCTTTACGACAGAGGATCTCGAAAAAATCGAGGCGGAAATGAAAAAAATCGTTAAAGAGGATATTAAGCTTGAAAGATTTACAATGTCAAAGGAAGAGGCTGTAAAATTCTTTGAAGAAAAGGGCGAGCCTTACAAAATCGAGCTTGTTGAAAATCTTCCGGAGGGCGAAGAGATAAGTTTTTATTCTCAGGGAGACTTTACCGACCTTTGCGCAGGCGCTCATCTTATGAGTACAGGTCAGGTCAAGGCCTTTAAGCTCACTTCCGCAACCGGTGCATATTGGCACGGAGATTCAAACAACAGAATGCTCTGCCGTGTTTACGGAACGGCATTTCCGAAACAGAGCGAGCTTGAAGAATATCTTTTAATGATTGAAGAAGCTAAAAAACGCGACCACAGGAAGCTGGGGAAAGAACTCGGACTTTTTGCCCTGCGTGACGAAGCTCCAGGAATGCCTTTCTTCCTTCCTAAAGGTATGGTACTGAGAAACACACTTATCGGCTACTGGAGAGAGGTTCATAAAAAATGGGATTATCTTGAAATCTCAACGCCACAGATCATGCGCCGCTCATTATGGGAAACATCGGGTCACTGGGATCATTATCATGACGATATGTATACGACCGTTATTGATGACGAGGATTTCGCGATAAAGCCGATGAACTGCCCCGGAAGCATTCTTGTTTATGAACTTGAACCGCATTCATACAAAGAACTGCCCCTGCGGTACGGCGAACTCGGAAAGGTACACCGTAACGAATTATCAGGCGCTCTGCACGGTCTGTTCAGAGTACGCTGTTTTACTCAGGACGACGCGCACATCTTACTTGCCCCCGAGCAGATAAAGGATGAGGTTGTAAGAATAGCTCAGCTGTTTGACGAAGTTTACAGTCTTTTCGGGCTTCCCTATGAAATTGAGCTTTCAACCATGCCTGAGGATCACATAGGCTCAAAGGAAGACTGGGATATTGCGACAAAGGCACTTGCGGACGCTATAACAGGAGTCGGAAAGACATATACTGTAAACGAAGGCGACGGAGCGTTTTACGGACCGAAGCTTGACTTCCACATTAAAGACAGCTTAGGAAGAACATGGCAGTGCGGAACAATTCAGCTTGACTTCCAGCTTCCGGGAAGATTCGGACTTGAATATACCGGTTCTGACGGAGAAAAGCACTGTCCCGTTATGATACACCGAGTTGTTTTCGGCTCAATTGAGCGCTTTATCGGAGTTATCACCGAGCATTTTGCAGGCGCTTTCCCCGTCTGGCTCGCACCGGTACAGGTTGAAATTCTACCGATAGCTGACAGGCACGCAGAATATGCTGACAAAATAAAGGCTGAGCTTGAAGCTCTCGGTATCAGAGCCAAAACCGATACAAGAAACGAAAAAATCGGTTACAAAATAAGAGAAGCAAGGCTCCAAAAAATTCCTTATATGCTTGTTGTCGGAGACAAGGAGACGGAAAACGGTACTGTTTCTGTCCGCAGAAGAGGCGAAGACAAGGAACTCGGAAGCATGCCTTTAGAAGAATTCAAGGAAAAGATATTAGGCGAAATCAATTCAAAAGCTTTATAATATAAATACCGCGGGCAGTAAAAAACACCCGCGGTATTTATTTTTTGCTCGGCGGCTCTCCGAACTGCTTTTTATAGGTTCTTGTAAAATAAGAAGCGCTTTTAAATCCGCTTTCGATTGCTGCGCAATTTATCGGAATGCCTCCTGCTATAAGCTCTCTTGCAAGCTTACATCTTTGAAGATTTATATATTCTGTAACTGTACTTCCGGTTATTTTTTTGAATTCCTGCAAAAAATACGATCTTGAATATCCGACATTATCGGCAAGCTCCTGCACGGAAATTTTATTCTTCATATTCTTTTTTATATATTCAAGGGTACTTTTTAAAATTTCAATATTGCCGTTTTCCGAGTTTTTTAAAACAGGCTCGGAATAACACATAACAAGCTTATACAAAAATTCGGTTACGGAATATTTAACCGAAAATTCATAATAGCTCTCTTTATTTTTAAAAGCGTTTACAATATTTAAAAAAAGCTCCGAAAGTTTTTTATCGAAAATAATTTTTTTAAAATCAATGCTTTGGGAGTTAAGCCCGTTTGCTTTCAGAAAGCTTTCGTCTATAATAAGGCAATAATAAACAAGATGCCCGTCGGTTCTTGTGGAATGGATTACATCGCTGTTTATAACCGCGATTTCACCATCGGAAATCTTATACGGAGCAAAATTCATCAGCACCTCTCCGCTTCCCGAAACCGCATAAAGAATTTCTATATTTTTATGCCAATTCGAATAACTGTATGTATATTCAAAAACATCGTCTTTATGAAAAATGAAAGGAAGCTTTGCATTCGAAATCGAATGGAATTCATAATTTGCCGTAAAATCATCTCCTTAAAACCGTACAATAGTTAAAGAACTTAATACCATTTTATTTTAATTTTATTATATAATTTAAAAAAAATAAAGTCAATAGTGTGACAGAGCTTATACCTGTCATACCTACGAAACGGGGACAGAAAAATGAGAGTTATTCTTTGCAAGGATTATGAAGAAATATCTGAAAAGGCGGCGGCTATTGTCAAAGCGCAGATTATTCTTAAGCCCGACTGCGTCTTAGGCTTGGCAACGGGATCGACTCCGAAAGGACTTTACAAAAAGCTTATAGAGGCGGAGCTTGATTTTTCGAGAGTCAAGACCTATAATCTTGATGAATACTATCCGATTAAAAACTACGATCCGCAAAGCTATCACACCTTCATGGAAGAAAATCTTTTTTCAAAAATAAACATTAAAAGAGAAAACACCCATTTACTTAACGGAGAATGCGAAGATGTGAATGCGGAATGTGAAAATTTTGAAAAAATGATAGAAGAAAGCGGCGGAATCGATCTGCAGCTTTTAGGAATCGGCAGAAACGGACACATCGGATTTAACGAGCCGGCAAAAAGCCTTAAATGCCGAACACATGTCGTAAGCCTTACCCAAAGCACGATAGAAGCAAATTCGAGATTTTTTGATAATGAGGACAAGGTGCCGAAAAAGGCATTAACAATGGGTGTGGGAACTATACTTTCTGCGGGAAGCATTATTATAATGGCAAACGGCACAGAAAAACATGAAGCTGTTAAAAGACTGCTTGACAACGAGATAACTACCGAGGTTCCGGCAACGGTGCTTAAGGCCCATCGAAACACGGTCCTTATATGCGACAGGGAGGCATACTATGGAGCTGCTGATTAAAAACGCAAATGTTTTCGGACAGTTAGAAGATATACTTTTAAAAGACGGGAAAATAGCACAAATCGGAAGCAGACTCAAAAGCGAAAATATTTTCGACGCTAACGGCTCTAAGGTTTTCCCGGGACTTATTGACATTCACACGCACGGCTGCGGCGGAGCGGATGTTATGGAGGGAAAAGCTTCTTACATATCAAAAATACTTAAAAGCCACGGAACAACCTCTTTTTGTCCTACGACAATGACTGTGCCAAAGGAGGATATAAAGAGAATTTGCGGACAAATTCCAGACACTTCTGACGGAGCGCATTTTTTAGGATATCATATCGAAGGACCGTTTGTAAGCCGAGAGAAATGCGGCGCACAGAACACACTCTATCTTTCCGCTCCGGATTTAAGTTTTTACAATTCGCTTGAGAACACGGCGCTTGTTGTGATTGCCCCCGAGCTTGAAAACAGCGAAGAATTTATAAGAAAATGCAAAACTAAGGTGGCGGTAGGTCACACGGCGGCGGATTACAGCACCGCTTTAAACGCTTTTAATTCCGGTGCCGACTGCGTAACGCACACCTTCAATGCCATGCCCGAACCGCACCACCGAAAACTTACACTGCTTGATGCGGCATTTGAAAAGAACGCCTATGTCCAGCTTATCAGCGACGGATTCCATGTAAGCAGACTTATGGTGAATTTCTTATTCAAGGTTTTCGGAAGCGACAGGGTGATTTTAATAAGCGACAGCCTTGCGGCGGCCGGATCTGAGGACGGAGAATATATTTTCGGCGGACAGACAGTAACTGTTAAGGACAAAAAGGCTTACACTTCAGACGGACATATTGCAGGAAGCACGTCTTTTTTACTTGATTGCGTTAAAAAAGCCATAGAATTCGGGATTGACGAGAAGGACGCTTTTACCGCCGCTGCGCAGACTCCTGCCGAATACCTCGGTATAAAAAAAGGAAAAATAGAAGCAGGCTTTGATGCCGATTTAATAATAACCGATTATGATTACAATCTTTTAAAGGTTATAACTTCAGATGATATAAGGTGAAAATGAAATATGGATATAAACACTATTGCGGAGAATTTTTCAATCGGTGCAGAAATTGAAAGCATAAAACCATACGGCAACGGACATATAAACGACACATTTCTTGTCACAGTGAAAAAACAAGAGAAGAAATTTATTTTACAGCGTGTAAACGACAATGTTTTCAAAGAGCCCGAAAAGGTTATGCATAATATTATTTCTGTAACAGAATATCTAAAAAAGCATCTTTCGGGGAAAATGCAGACCTTAGAACTTATTCCCTTAAACTCGGGAGAAAAGTTCTTAAAACACGAAAGCGGAATATGGAGAATGTATAAATTCATAGAAAATTCCGTTTCTTTGGACTTACCTGAAAAAGATACTGACTTTTACATGAGCGCCGTAGCATTCGGACAATTTCAGAGCATGCTTAAAGATTTTGACGCAAGCGGACTTTTTGAAACAATAAAAGACTTCCACAACACTCCTGTAAGATACGAAAACTTTTTAAAAGCCTTAGAACAGGATCCCGAAGGAAGAGCAAAGGAAGCCTTAAAGGAAATTGAATTTATAAAGGAAAGAAAGGACTTTTACTGCGTGCTTGAAAATGCTCGCAAATCGGGCAAGCTGCCTTTAAAGGTGACTCATAACGATACAAAGCTTAACAATGTCATGCTGGATAAATTCACCCGCGAGCCTATATGTGTGATAGACCTCGACACAGTAATGCCTGGATATTCGGTAAACGATTTCGGGGATTCCATCCGTTTCGGCGCGTCAACCGCGGCAGAGGACGAAAAGGACCTTAATAAAGTCGATTTTAATTTAAATTTGTTTGAAATTTATACAAAGGGATTTTTGGACGGCTGCAACAAAACGCTTACCGAAAGCGAGATTTCATTACTTCCTACAGGCGCTTTAATGATGACCTTGGAATGCGGAATGAGATTTTTGACCGATTTTATTTTAGGAGATACTTACTTTAAAACCGCCTACAGAGATCATAATCTTACAAGATGCCGCACTCAGCTTAAATTAGCCCGCAAAATGGAAGAAAACTTCGATAAAATGAATGAAACGGTAAAAAAATACGCAAATTAAGTAAATACACCCTCTGTCAGAATAATTCTGACAGAGGGTGTATTTTATATTTTTTTAATTATTTTATTTCATAGCCGCCGACGGGACGGATCTTAAGCGGAACGCATGAGTTTTCTCCGAAAACAGACTCAATCATATTCTTATATTCCTTGAATTTATTTTTCGGAACATAAGACTGAATTGTTCCCGCAAAGCCGCCGCCGTGAACTCTGGCGGTTCCCTTTCCGTTTAAGAACTGTTTTGTAAGAACCACCGCAAGGGAAAGCCCCTGTTCTTTAGCATTTGACACAGGGAAAAGATTCTGCAGACATTTATAGGAGGATTCTCCCGATTCATCAACAAGCCTTATAAATTCTTCGATATTGTTTTCCTTAAGTGCTTTTTCCTGCTCAAAGACCCTATCGTTTTCATTAAAGAAATGAATTGCGCGAAGAACAGCCCTGTCGCCGAATTTTTCTCTTAATTCTTTCATTTTTGAAACAAAGAGGTTGCGGTCGGCGTCGCGGAGAAAATCAACTCCCAAAGCATTGCTTATTTCCCTGCACTCGACGGTGATATCGGCATAATCCTGAGTAAGGTCCGAATGATTTCCGCCTGTATCGACAACACAAAGCTGATAAGGCGTATCGTCAATATCAAAATCAATCTTTTCAACCTTAGGGTCGGACGGATCATTAAAATCGGCAAATGTAAATCCTCCGACAGAGCTTGCCATCTGGTCAAGCAGTCCGCTCGGCTTTCCGAAATAAACATTTTCGGCAAACTGGGAATATTTAGCTATCGTTACCGCGTCAACCTTATTATCGCAGAAAAGTCCGTTTACGATATTAGAAACCAAAACCTCAAACGCGGCAGAGGAAGAAAGTCCCGAGCCCTTTAAAACGTTGGAAGTCGTATAAGCGTCAAACCCAGAAAGCTTAAAGCCTGCATCCGAAAATTTTGCAAGCACTCCTCTTATAAGTGCCGCAGCTTTCCCGAACTGCTCTTCTTTTACGCCTAAATCATTTATATCAATTACATCTTCCGGATATCCTTCGGATTTAATGCGAACCTTCCCGTCCTTATTTTCAGACACTACGGCGATAACATCAAGGTCAACACTTGCCGCAATAACGGCACCGTGCTGATGGTCGGTATGATTGCCGCCTATTTCGGTTCTTCCGGGGGCTGAAAACAATCTTAAATTCGGTCTGTCGCCGTAAAGCTTACAGAACTCATCAACCGCTTTTGAATATCTTTCTTTAGCGTTTTTATCCTCACCGTAGAGCATTTCGAAGGTTTTATCAAAAGCTCCTGAGGATATTTTCCCCTTTAACTCTTTACAGTTCATAAAATCACCTTTAAAATTATTTTGAAGTAAGTTTTAAGCAAAGCCGACAAGTTCGAACCCGATTTTAAGGGTCAAATTTCCGTATTTGCTTTGTTAAAATACTCGTTAATCCTGTCGCCTTGCTATGACGAGAAGCCGAAAAATGCCGAAATTACTCTGTTTCAGGCGGGTTTGAACTTGTTGACTTTGCTTAATGTATCGCGGGCAATGGCGAGCTCTTCATTTGTAGGAATTACAAAGACCGCAGCCTTGCTGTCATCTGTAGAAATCTTAACCTCTCTTCCGCGAAGCTTATTCTTTTCGGAATCAATTTTAATTCCCAGGAAAGACAGATTTTCGCAGACATATTCACGAAGCTCGGGATCATTTTCCCCTATTCCGCCGGTAAACGCAATTACATCGACTCCGTTCATGGCAGCTACATAAGATCCGACGAACTTAAGAATCTGATAGCGCTGCATTTCGATTGCAAGAGCCGCGCGCTTATTTCCTTTTTCGGCTGCAGCCGCAACGTCGCGGTTATCGTTTGACACGCCTGAAATTCCGAAAACGCCCGACTTTTTATTGCAAATTGTATTTATATCGGCAGGAGAAAGATTTTCCTTTTCCGCAATATAAGTCAGGGCAGACGGGTCAAGAGAGCCCGAACGGGTGCCCATCATAAATCCGTCAAGCGGAGTAAAGCCCATTGAGGTATCTACGCACATCCCGTCCTTAACGGCGGTAATTGAGCATCCGTTTCCGAGATGGCAGGTAATAATTTTAAGGTCTTTTTTATCCTTGCCCATCAATGCTGCGGCACGGTCGGAAACGAAATGATGAGAGGTTCCGTGAGCGCCGTATTTCCTTACGCCGTATTTTTCATAGTATTCATAGGGGAGAGCATACATATAGGCCTTTGCAGGCATTGTCTGATGGAAAGAAGTATCAAAGACGACTACCTGCGGAATTTTATCCCCGAATGTCTTGAGGCAGGCCTTGATTGCGAGAACATGGGCAGGATTATGGAGAGGCGCCATTGCTCCGAGCTCCGAAATCTGCTCGATAACCTTATCGTTTACCAAACAGGAGCCTTTAAAAATTGCTCCGCCCTGAACTATACGGTGTCCGATGGCGGAAATTTCATCAAATGAATCAATAACCTTAGCCTCGCTCTTTGTCATTGCATAAACGACTGCTTCAAATGCCTCGCTGTGAGTGGGCATAGGTGTATCGGCGGAATAAGTCCTGCCGTCCGCCGCTTTATGGGAAATGGCGCCTGTTACGCCTATTCTTTCACAAAGGCCCTTAGCCAAAACCTGTTCGTTTTCCATATCAATAAGCTGATACTTAAGCGAAGAGCTTCCTGCATTAACTACAAAAATCTTCATTTAAAAATCCCCCGTTAAAAATTGTTGAAAAGTTCATAATATTATGATAGACTAATATATATAATATAGTATTTTGTTCCTTTTTTCAAGTATATTTTAATAAAAGCGGTGAAGTTTCTGAGAACAGGCATAATTGCGGAATTCAATCCCCTGCATAAGGGTCACAAATATATAATCGACCATGTAAAAAAACACGGAGATACCGCCGTTGTTGCAATGAGCGGAAATTTCGTTCAGCGCGGAAGTTCAGCAATTTACCCGAAAGCTCTGCGAGTAAAAGCGGCAATAGATTCGGGAGCGGATATTGTTGCGGAGCTTCCGGTTTTTTGGGCAATGTCAACAGCGCAGAATTTTGCTTTAGGCGCTGTAACCCAGCTTAAAAGAGCGGGGTGCAAAAAAATTGTTTTCGGCAGCGAAAGCGGAAATATAGAAAAGCTGTGTCTTACCGCCGAAATTCTTTTAAGCGATGATTTCAGTTTTTCTGTAAAATCGGAACTCAAAAAAGGCGTGACCTTTGCGAAAGCGAGAGAAAATGCCGCCAAGGCGCTCGGAGCAGACAGCGAGCTTTTATCAAATCCCAATGACAATTTAGGTATCGAATATATTATTGCCGCAAAAAAAGCGGGATACGATTTAGATTTTGAATGTTTAAAAAGATTCGGCGCCAAGCACGATGAAGAAACAGAGCATGAATTTAAAAGCGGTTCGCAGATAAGAAATTATATCATTTCGGGCGATATAAATTCCGCAAAAGCCGCAATGCCCGAAAGCTCACATTTTTTATTGAACACGCCGTTTGCGGACGAAAGTCTGCTTGAAAGAGCAGTGCTTGCGGTTTTGAGAGAAAAGAACGCCGATTATTTTTCGGCTCTTCCCGATATTTCCGAAGGACTTGACAGGCTTTTTTTTGCCGCTGTGAAAAAATCGGGCACAATAAACGAGCTTATGATAAATCTCAAAAGCAAAAGATACACATTGGCCCGTATCAGAAGGCTTATATTCTCGGCATTTTTAGGGTTTGACAATGACTTCTTTTTAAAAAATCCGCCGTATATAAGAATTTTGGGGTTTAACAAAAAAACCGTTAAAAATCCTTTTGAGCAAAAGCCCGACTGTCCGGTTCTTTCGAAAGTATCAGAGATTGCAAAGCTTGACGAGCGGTGTAAAAAGATATTCGGTCTTGAAGCAAAAGCCTCCGACCTTTACGCACTTGCATTCAAAAATCCGTATAAATGCGGACTTGAATATAAATATAAAATTTACAAAGGAGAATAAAAATGATTAAGATTGAAGAGCTTGAAAGCTACAAAAATTACGGAAGAGTTTTAAGTCTTTCAAACGGAGTGATAAGCGCTTATGTCACCTTGGATATAGGACCGAGAATTATCAGGTTCGGTTATGAGGGCGGTCAGAATTTTATGAATGACGACACCTCTAATTTCGAGCCGAAAACCGACGAAAAATACGAGGCTTTATTCGGCAAGGGCAAGGCATGGAACAACTTCGGCGGACACCGTATCTGGCTTTCGCCCGAAAGCTATCCCGAGACCTATTATCCCGACGATTCAAAAGTTGAATACGAGGTTACCGAAAACGGAGCGGTATTCTCGCCTAAGGAGCAAAGAGCTATCGGAATAAAGGTTACCTTAGAGCTTGTTATGGACGATGACGACGCTAATATGTTAGTTAAAATGCGAGTTAAAAACATAAGCGAAGAAACCAAGCGCTTTGCAATCTGGGGACTTAGCGTTTCCGCCCAGAACGGAACGCTTATAGTCCCGATGAACACCAATGACACAGGTCTTCTTGCTAACAGGAACATTTCTGTATGGCCCTATACAAAGCTTAACGACGAAAGGGTTTATTTCGGAAGAAAATATGTGACATTAAAGCAAAATCCGAAAAACACCGATCCTTTTAAGCTCGGATTTGACCTCAACTGCGGAACGGTTTATTATATTCTCGGAGACGACATTTTCTCAAAAAGCTTTGAGACAAATCATCCCGATGGAATTTATCCCGACAACAACTGTTCTTTTGAGACCTACACAAATCAAGGATTTTTGGAAATTGAATCTTTAAGCGAGCTTAAGGATGTCAAGGCGGCGCAGGAGACAGAGCACACCGAGCGCTGGTCGCTTTACAAGAAGCCCTGCGAAATCGACTTTGAAAGCGACGAATCCATAGACAGCCTTTTTGAAAAGCTTTAAAAATCAACAGCCGCGTTTAGGTAAGCGCGGCATTTTGTTACAAAATTTTTACTTGATATCACGGCAATATAACTATAAAATATAAATTAGCGTCTTTAAAGCAAGGAGAGATTATTTTATGCTGGATAATATTTATATAATTATTCCGTCGCTTAATCCCGATATTAAGCTTAAAAAAACAGTTGAGGGTATGCTGAATACAGGATTTTCGCACATTCTCCTTGTTGACGACGGAAGCGACAGCGAGCATAAAAAATATTTTCCTGAAGAAAATGAAAGCATAACCGTTTTAACCCATAAAACAAATTTGGGAAAAGGTGCGGCACTTAAAACAGCTTTTAATTACATTCTTGATAATGTACCTGACGCCTGCGGTGTGATAACGGTTGACGGAGACGGCCAGCACACTCCCGAGGACACTTTAAAATGCGCAGATGAGCTTGAAAAGAAGAACGGTGCGGTCATACTCGGGTGCAGAGATTTCTCGGGAAAAGATGTACCTAAAAGAAGCAGATTCGGCAACAAAACGACCTCGTTTGTATTTAAATTGCTTTGCGGAATTTCCGTATCCGATACTCAGACAGGGCTTCGTGCCTTTCCGCGCTCTGTTTTAAGCGAGCTTATAAAAATCAAGGGCGAAAGATTCGAATATGAGACAAACATGCTTCTTGTCTTAAGCCGAAAAGGAATAAGCTTTAAAGAGGTTAAAATAAGCACTGTTTATCTTGAAGAAAATGCGTCCTCCCATTTCAGACCGATAAGGGATTCTATAAGGATCTATCATTTTATTTTATCGTTTTTTATGAGCTCAGCGATTTCGACTGTTATCGATATTGTTTTGTTTTACATATTAAGCAGGATTTTATCGGACGCACTCGGCACCGCGACCGTTCTTGCGGCAACGGTGCTTGCAAGGGCAGTATCTTCTTTTACAAATTACATAATAAACAAGCAAAAGGTTTTTAACTCGGAAAAAATTGAGAATTCGGTTTTAAAATATTACGCGCTTGCAATCCCGCAGATGCTTGTTTCCGCGCTTATTGTTACAATTCTTAAAAGCATATTTACGGCAGGGTCATTTGTCAGCACAATAATCAAAATGATAGTGGATACCGTTCTTTTCTTTATAAGCTACAGAATTCAGAACTGTTGGGTATTTACTGACAGGAGAAAAAAGCTTATGGAAAAATTTTCACAAAAACAAAAAAAACTCACTTTAAAAACCGTGGTTTGCAGAATTCTTTTAGTTTTAGGCACAGTTCTCGGAGCTTTTATTATAACAATCATTACGGCGTGCGTTATGATAACCCATGGGCCGAGCGAATCGCTTAAAAATATGCTCGTTATCTCTGCGGAGCAGGCAAGCGCGACAAAATGGGTGCCGTACCTTTTTTTATCAAAAAACTCAGTCAGGGAAATTATGAAGGCTTCCAAAACTATTTCTACGGATATTGTCAAAGCGGAAGATTATAATAAATCTGCCGCCGGTGACGAATGGGCTGGCAGCGATAAAGGAGTTAAGCTTGAATTTTTAAAAGAATCGAAATTCAAGGCTTATTTATGTCTTATAAAGGATCCGAAAAGAGTTAAGATAGGAGTGTCCTCAGAAAATTTTGAGGGGGCTACCGTGGGAAAATCAATATTTGATATAGTTAAAAAATACAACTGTCTTGCTGCTATTAACGGCGGAGAATTCTCGGACATCGGCGGAAACGGCTCGGGAGCCGCTCCTATGGGGCTTACATATTCCTTCGGAAAATGTGTCTGGAACGACGGATTAAGGCGTACTTTTATGGGCTTTGACAAAAATGACCGTCTTGTTTGCCGTAATTCAATCACCAAAGCAGAGGCCGATAAATTAGGAATAAGGGATGCCGTAAGCTTTCAGACAGGAAATGTTCTGATTTCTCAAAACGGTGATGATATCAAGCTTTATTACGGCGACTCAAACACCGGAACCGCTCAGCGGACTGCAATAGGACAGAGGGCGGACGGAGCGGTTATACTTCTTGTGACCGACGGCAGAAGCGCTGACAGCATCGGAGCAACGAGAAACGATATTATAGACATAATGGTGAAATATAAAGCCGTGAACGCGGGTATGCTTGACGGAGGCTCTTCCGCAATGCTTTATTACAAAGACTATCAGTCTAAATACGGTTTAGACAAGGCTTCGCTTGACAGCTTTCAGCAAAAGGGGCTTGTAAACCGTTACAAGGCATTTGTGGCGCCCAGAACCATACCGACATTCTTTATTGTGACGGAGGAATAAGAATTGAAGGAAAAATCAAAATTCTATAAAATTTATTTCGGAATTCTTATTGGCTTCGCGGCTTTACTTTTAGTATCGGGTATTTATTTTTACGGCTGGCTTAAGGATTATGAAAACACACGTCCCGAAGTGGTGGCAAAGGGTGTTATTTCAAAATACATAGAAAACGGAAATGCCGGCGCAATGAAATCCGACTGTGCGCTTGATTTATCGGACTATGAAACCGAAAAATCGGTAAGCCAAGCGGTTGAAAGCTTTACAAAAACTAAAAAAATCACTCTTTCAACCTCGGGAAAGAAAGTAAAGGGCTATGATTTTGCTTACAACATAAAAGCCGACGACAAGACTTTTTTATCAATTTATCTTGTAAAGAATAAAGATAAAACCTTTTTCGGGCATTACGGCTACAGTGTTAAAAAATCGGCATTTGCCGACAGCTTTTACAAAACTGCCGTTATCAAGCTGAGTTCCGACGAGGATATAACGGTAAACGGAATAAAGCTTAAAGACAATGACCGCACAGACGACGCTTTGCCCAAGCTTCCCGAAAGCATAACTGCGAAAATCAAAAACAAAAAGCAGACCGCTAAGCTTAACCGACTTATAAATCCAAATCCCGAAATCAAAGCCTTTAAAAATGAAAAAGCTATGGAAATCAAGAATAACAACGGGATTTTCGAAGTTATCAACAATTATTCGGGAGTTATCGGCGACAAGATAACCGACTTCGCTTTAGAGGCGGCAAAAACCTATGCGGCTTACATGCAGGACGATAAGAGATTTTCTCAGGTTGCGGCTTATTTAATGCCTAAAACGGAATTTTATCAGAATTTGAAAACAAGTCTTGTTATGTTTGCATGGAAGCATGATTCTTATCATTTTGAAAATATCGACACAAGCGAGCTTTATTCTTATTCAGATACGCTTTTCAGCGTAAGAGTAAAGTTTGAACAGGTGCTGAAATTAGGCAAAAAGGAATACAGGGACAATTTTGACAAGAATATTTTTGTCTCATTCGAAAACAATACATTGAGCATTATTGATATGCAAAGTGTGGGAGAAAGCGCAAATGAATGAATTTGAAATCAGAATTCTTGATTTTATTCAGGATAAATTTGCCTGTGAATTTTTAGATTTTTTAATGCCGATAATTTCAATATTCGGAGACGGCGGAGTTTTCTGGATTGCATTATCAATACTTTTTATAATAATTCCGAAAACCCGAAAAACAGGCATTACAATGGGCTGCGCCCTTTTACTGGGTCTTGTTTTAGGCAACGGTTTGCTTAAAAACCTGATTGCAAGGACGCGTCCCTATGACATTAACACAGATTTTCGGCTGCTTGTAAAAAAGCTGTCTGATTATTCTTTTCCCTCGGGACACACGCTTGCATCATTTGAATGCGCAAGCGTTCTTGTGATAAAATATAAAAAACTCGGAATACCGGCACTTATTCTTGCCGTGTTCATTGCTTTTTCAAGGCTTTATCTTTATGTTCATTATCCTACCGATGTTATGGCAGGAGCAATTCTCGGAACCGCTTTCGGATTTCTTGCGGTGTTTATTGTCAATAAGTGCGACAATAAAATAAAAGGGATAAAAAAAGAAAAAAAGAATTTTTCCAATATTTAAAATCCCGAATAATTCTTTTAAAACGAATATAAAGCGTAACGGCACCCGTATATTTTGCAAATGCAAATATACGGGTGCCGTTTTATACTTATTTATTCTTCAAATTCAAAGCTTCCGGTAAGGAGGACGGTTTCATCTTTTGAAACTGTAAGAATTCCTGTGCCGGTACGGGCTTTTTTAACAGTTTCATCTTCAAACGTGATACTGCATTCGCCTTCTTTAACGGCTGTGGCAAAAGGAATATGTCCTGCCATAACCGCAAGGTCGCCCTCGGTTCCGCGAAGCGACAAATCCGAAACATCGCCGCAGAAAGCATTTCCGTTAGGTGTAGAAACAATAAGCTTAAAGGTGTTCATAGCTTATCCCTTCTTTGCCTTTTCGACTGCCTCGTCTATAGTTCCGACAAAGAGGAATGCCGATTCGGGCAGATCGTCGTGTTTACCCTCGATTATTTCCTTAAATCCGCGGATAGTTTCGCTTAACGGAACATAAGTGCCCTCAATTCCCGTGAACTTTTCGGAAACATGGAAAGGCTGAGATAAAAATCTCTGAATTTTTCTTGCTCTTGAAACGGTTAATTTATCCTCATCGGAAAGCTCATCCATACCCATTATTGCGATAATATCCATAAGTTCATTATAGCGCTGCAATATTCTCTGGACCTCTCTTGCAACCGCATAATGTTCTTCGCCGAGGATTTCGGAAGAAAGGATACGGCTTGTTGATTCAAGAGGATCAACCGCAGGATAAATGCCCTGAGACGCAATATCACGGGAAAGAACGGTCGTTGCGTCCAAGTGGGCAAAGGTAGTTGCGGGGGCAGGGTCAGTAAGGTCGTCAGCAGGAACATAAACCGCCTGAACAGATGTGATAGAGCCTTTCTTTGTGGAAGTAATTCTTTCCTGCAAGGCACCCATTTCGTTGGCAAGTGTCGGCTGATAGCCTACGGCGGACGGCATTCTGCCGAGAAGCGCGGAAACCTCGCTTCCCGCCTGAGTAAATCTGAAAATATTATCTATAAACAGAAGAACATCCTGTCCCTCGGTATCGCGGAAATATTCAGCCATAGTAAGTCCCGAAAGTCCGACGCGCATTCTCGCTCCGGGGGGTTCATTCATCTGACCGTAAACAAGGGCGGTATTTGAAAGAACTCCCGACTGTTTCATTTCATTATAAAGGTCGTTTCCCTCTCTTGTACGCTCGCCGACGCCCGTAAACACGGAAAGACCGCCGTGTTCTTTGGCAATATTATTGATAAGCTCCATAATAAGAACGGTTTTTCCGACGCCTGCGCCTCCGAAAAGACCGATTTTTCCGCCCTTTGAATAGGGGCAGATAAGGTCGATAACCTTAATTCCGGTTTCGAGAATTTCAGTTGAAGCGGCAAGCTCATCATATTCGGGCGGATTTCTGTGGATATCCCAGCGCTCGGCTGTTTTAACGGGCTCGCCGTTATCAACTGTTTCGCCGAGAACATTGAAAATCCTTCCCAAGGTTTCTCTTCCTACGGGGACGCTTATGGCTTTACCCGTATCGGTGACTTCGGTGCCTCTTTTTAAGCCGTCTGTGGAAGCCATTGCAATACAACGGACCGTATTATCTCCAACATGCTGAGCAACCTCTACGGTAAGCGTTCTGTCACCCACCGGCACTGTCAGAGCATTATTTATCGCAGGAAGAGAATTCTGTTCGAATTTTACATCGACAACAGGACCCATTACCTGTTCAACATAGCCTTTATTTTTTTCAGACAAAGGTTTTTCCTCCTTTTTATTCGCCAGAGCCGGCCACTATTTCAGTAATCTCCTGAGTAATAGCTCCTTGTCGGGCGCGGTTATATTTAAGCCTTAAATCATCTATCATCTGCTGAGCGTTCTTACCGGCCGAATCCATGGCGTTTCTTCTGGCGGCAATCTCGCACGCATAGCTTTCACAAACTAAAGAATAAATTATTCCTGCGAGATATTCCGAAACTATGCTGTTTAAAACAGTAAGCTCATCAGGCTCAAAAACTGCGCCCGATACACAAGCGGACTCATCCTTTGCAAGCGGGAGCAGCGTCTTAACAGTTGCCTCCTGAGAAAGAACGGAATTATATTTTGTAAATATTATAAGGAGTTTCGAGAACTCTTTATTCTCAAATTCTCTGCAAAGCTTTTCGGAAAGCTGCTTTGCCTCCGAATATCCGTAACCCTCACACAAAATCAGTTCCTTTGAAAATCTATCGCACGCGCGCTTTCCGACAGGAATAAACTCAGCATTTTCAAATTCCTTGGCAAGTCTGAAAACATTGGCATTATAACCGCCGGCAAGACCGCGGTCGCCCGCTATGACGATAATTTTCGTTTTATCCGCGCCGTTATCCTGCAAAAAGGGGCTTTGATTACACTCATTTACACCGCAGAGCATTTTAACGGTGCTCATAACGGCATCTGAATATTCTCTGGATCTGAGCATAGCGGAATTTGATTTTTTAAGCTTTGAGGAAGCGACGAGCCCCATTGCCTTAGTCAGATGAAGGGTTGAATTAACACTTTTGATTCTGATTCGAAGTTTCTTAATATCAGCACCCAAGAGCACTCACCTCTTCATTTCCGAAAGAGCTTTTTTGAGTGTTTCGATGTCCTCATCTTCAAAATAGTTCTCTTTTATACGTTTAAGAAAATCTCCGTATTTATTTTTAAGAAGAGCATAAAGATCGGACTCATACTTCCTGACATCTTTAACTTCAATATCATTAAGATATCCGTTGATAACGGCATAAACTATTGCAACCTGACAGCCGACCTCAACCGGAGAATTTTTATTCTGTTTTAAAACTTCAACTATTCTTTCGCCCAAGGCAAGACGCGCCTTTGTATCTGCGTCAAGATCGCTGCCGAACTGAGCGAAAGCCTGCAGCTCTCTATATTGAGAATAAAGAAGCTTAAGCTCACCCGAAACCTTTTTCATTCCCTTAAGCTGGGCGGAGCCGCCGACACGGCTTACCGAAATACCAGGGTTTATAGCGGGCATAATGCCGCTGTGGAAAAGCTCGGATTCAAGGAATATCTGACCGTCGGTAATTGAAATAACATTAGTAGGAATATATGCCGAGACATCCCCTGCCTGAGTTTCAATGATAGGAAGAGCTGTTATTGAACCGCCGCCGTATTCCTCGGCAACGCATGCCGCTCTTTCAAGCAGACGGGAGTGAAGATAGAATACATCTCCCGGGTAGGCTTCACGGCCCGGCGGTCTTCTTATAAGAAGAGAAAGTGCGCGGTAAGCCACGGCGTGCTTTGAAAGGTCATCATAAATAATAAGGACATCCTTCCCCTGCGCGCGGAAATATTCAGCCATTGCGCAGCCTGCATACGGTGCTATATACTGAAGCGGAGCGCTCTCCGACGCAAAAGCCGAAACAACAATGGTATAATCCATAGCGCCTTCGCGTTTTAAATCGTTTACAAGCTGAACGACAGAGGTTGATTTCTGACCTATTGAAACATAGATACAGATAACTCCGCTGTCCTTCTGATTTATAATCGTATCGGTAATAATTTCGGTTTTACCCGTCTGTCTGTCGCCGATAATAAGCTCTCTCTGACCGCGGCCGATAGGAATCATACTGTCTATGGCCTTAATTCCGGTCTGCAGAGGAACGCTTACGCTTTTACGCTCGATTATTCCCGGGGCCTCAGATTCAACGGGTCTGAATTCCGCTGACTCTATCGGACCTTTTCCGTCGATAGGATCTCCCAGTGCGTTTACAATTCTTCCGAGGAACTGTTCGCCTACGGGAACGGAAAGGACCTTTCCCGTTCTTTTTACCTCCGAGCCCTCGGAAATACTGTCATTATCAGATAAAATCGCAACCGAAACATCTTCGCTCTCAAGGTTCTGGGCAACTCCGAAGCTGCCATCGGCAAATTCAAGAAGCTCGTTTGACATGCAGTTACGCAATCCGTAAACACGGGCAATTCCGTCGCCAACTGAAATTACCCTGCCGGTCTCGCGCATTTCTACACGGTCATCATAATTCCTGATTTGTTCCTTAATAATACTGCTTATTTCTTCAGCTTTTGTTTTCATCTGTCAATCACTTCCTTTATATCGCGAAGCTTTGAACTGATACTGCCGTCAAAAACCTTTCCGTCAACACGGATTACCATTCCGCCGATAAGAGAAGGATCTTCACTGCATTCAAGCTTGACTTTTTTATTTATTAGTTTTTCTGTTTTTTCCTTTACCGCGCTTTTTTCCTTTTCCGTAAGTGCAACGGCGCTTACAACCTTTGCGACGGCTATTTTAAATGAATCGTTATAAATTCTGCGGTAAGCCGAAACGCATTCCTCAATTTTAGAAATCCGCTTTCTTTCACAAAGCAGCTTTAAAAAATTAAGAGTATCCTTAGAAACATAAGGCTTAAAAGCTTTTTCTATTAAAGAAAGCTTTTCTTCTTTTAAAACGGCAGGAGAGCTTAAAAGCTCCTTATATTCGGGATTACTTAAAAAAATTTCCGAAACAAGCTCTAAATCCGAAAGGTATTTTTCACTTTGACTGCTGTTTTGCCCCAACTCAAAAAGCGCCTCGGCATACTCTGTATAAACATCATTCATTTTCTTCACCGATTTCATCAATGAAAGAATCTATGATTTTATGATGATCCTCTTCGCTTATTTCGCGGCTGAGCAGCTTCCCTGCAACCGCTACCGAAACATCAGCTATCTGTTTTTTCATAGCTTCCTCGGATTTACGCCTTTCGAGCTCCATTTCGTTTCTTGCGCGGTCAACGATGGACTCGGCCTGCTTTTTGGCTTCGGCGACAATTTCATCGCCTCTGCGGTCCGCAGCTTTTGCCGCTTCCTTAATAATACCGTCCGCACATTTATCGGCTTCGGTAATTTTCGCATTCCACTCGTTCTCTGTTTTCTTAGCGTTATCAAGAGCGGTCTTAGCATTTGAATAATCGGTATCAATAGCGGACTGCCGCTCGTCAAGCACTTTATTTACAGGTTTAAAAAGAAAGTGTCTGATAATTAAAAACAGAATGATAAGATTGCAAAGCGAAATTACTATGGACCAGATATTTACGGATATTACATCGAGAAAATCCGACATTTTTGCAATCTCTCCTATCAGATATTGTTTTTAAGAATATTAACAAATCTGCCCGGAGCGACAAATATGAGAAGAATTGCTATAACGAGTGCGTAAAGACCTGTTGTTTCGGCTATTGCGCAGCCCATGATCATAGTAGTTGTTACGGGACCCTTGCATTCCGGCTGACGGCCTATAGCTTCGCATGCCTTAGCTACCGCGTTACCTTCACCGATACCAGGGCCTATACCTGCGATCATTGCACAGCCTGCGCCGAGAGCGCATCCGCCTAAAATAATTCCTATTGCGAGTTCTAACATTTAATTTTCCTCCGTTTGTTTTCTTTTCTTAATTTATAATCATCGGCAGGGAAACCGCCGGAGATATAAAGCATGGTGAGCATTGCAAAAATGAATGCCTGCAGACAGCCGCTGAACACATCGAAATAAACCGAAAGGACAGCGGGAATACCAATCTGTAAAATCGGAAATTCGGTAAGCCACCCGAAAATCAGCTTTGAAAGACCCGAAAGACCCGCGGCGACAAGCGCCGATATGACAGAGCCCGAAAGAACGTTTCCGTAATGACGGAAGGTCATAGAAACGGGGTTTGCCAGCTCGCCGATAACATTAAACGGCGCAAAAAAAGGAATCGGGTCGAAGAATCCCTTGATATAATACCAAAGGCCGCATTTCAGCTTATAATGCGTTATCAGAATAAACACAAGTATTGCCCAGCCTGCGACGATATTCATATCCGAGGTCGGCGGATACAGTCCTAATAGAGACATTAGGCTTGAAAATGCGGAAAGCGCCATGATTGAGGCGATAAACGGGGCAAAGCCAGAAAAATATTCTCCCATATTTTCATTTACAAGTCCCTTGGTTTTTTCGACTATCCATTCGGCAACCAGCTGTCTTTTAAGTCCGCCCTTTGCGGAAATTCCGTGAGTTACAAAAAGGCAGAGTCCGAAAATCGAAATCATAACAAGCCACGAATTTATCTGGGACGCAGTTATCCACATATCCTGCAGGGGCATCTTTATACAAAAATACTTTTGCGCGCCTGCAATCTGAATTCCGTCGATTTTAGGAGTGGTTAAAACCTTTATAACCATTCCTGCTATAAGCGGAAGGACGGTTATAAGAAGATAAAGCACATCAACCGTTTTAAAACCGCGGCTTTTATTTTTCGGCAACGCTGTCATCTCCTTTATCAAAAAGCGGTCTGAAAGTTATTGCTATCCGCGGAAAGAAAAGCGGAGCAAGCAGTGTGACAATATTGAAATAATCATTAAAAAGCACGCAAAGCGCGATAACAAGGAACATTCCGGCGCTTCTTAAGGACTGAGAAAACTTAAGCCTTGTTTTAGCGGTTTTTTCATCGGTATTAACGGCCTTCTGAACCGTCAGTCCCATAAGAAAGAAATTAAGCACAGCAACCGAAAATCCGACCAGATTTCCCGTGATATAGGTAAAAGAATAATCGAGAGAGCTTAAAGCGCATACGATAAGGCATATACCCTGCATAAGAATGCTCAGTATAAAAGAAAAAATCAAAATATACAGAGATTCTTTTTTCACGGTTTTATCTATCTTGGACATAACTAATCATTCCTTGTCGGGTTTTAATTTGACACCAATCGCATTATACTATATTTTACCTGCTTTTTCAAGAAATTTACAGATAAATTTTAACCTGTAAAACCGATGAGGTAAACAGTCAAACATTGAATGACTGCAAAAAATACAGACAAATGCTGTCCATTTGTCTGTATTTTTTATTTGCTTATTTATTTCCGTCTGAGCCTACGGTCAAGGTTGCGGTCTGAGTCTTACCCGAACGGTAATATTTTACCTTGACTTTTTTACCGGGATCTGTTTCTTTCAGTATATCGGTAAGCTGAGTATATTCGGTTATTTTATTTCCGTCAAACTCTGTTATAATATCTCCGCGCTTGATTCCTGCTTTATCGGCAGGGCTGTCCTCATCGACATTTGCGACAACGGCTCCCGAGGGATATCCGTAATAAGAAAGAACCGACGAGGTATATTTAGTACTTATGGCAACGCCGATATAAGACTGAGCGGAATTTTCCTTGGAAATAATCTTATTGCACTTTTCCACGGCTTCGTTTACGGGTATTGCAAAGCCCATGCCCTCATATTCCTCGGAAACGATTTTAGAGGAGTTAATTCCTACAAGCTGTCCCTTTACATTAAGGAGCGCGCCGCCCGAATTTCCGGGGTTAATCGCTGCGTCGGTCTGAATTAAAGAAACGGTTGAAGTGCTTGAAACCTTACGGTTTAATCCGCTGATAATACCTGAGGTTACGCTTCCCATAAATTCAAGTCCGCCGGGGTTTCCGACAGTAATGACCGTCTGTCCGACCTGAAGTGAAGAGGAATCGCTTATTTCAACCGGCGTAAGACCGGTTGCGTCGATTTTTATTACGGCAAGGTCATCTGAAATATTGTAACCTACAACCGTTGCGTTATAAGGCTTAGACTCAATGCTTCCGATATAAACATCAATTTTTCCGTTAGATTCAACGGCGCTCTGAATTACATGATAATTGGTTATAATATAACCGTCCGAAGAATAGACAACTCCCGATCCTTCGCCCGTCGATTCGCTTTTTCCTCCGAAAAAGCTGCTTACTGAAGTTGTGGTTCTGATTCCGACCACGCTGTTCTGAACCTTTTGGGCAACAGCCTGCGCAACGGTCTGAGCAGTCTCGTCAACATTTATATTCACATTTGAAATACTGCTCTGAGCGGACTGTTTTGGACTTTCTGTCTGTTTGCCTATATTGCCTGTAAGATATAGCGCCGCAAAGCAGCTTCCCGCACCGACCAGTGCCGAAAGAACAACGGTGCAAACCGCCAAAGCGATTTTATTGCCGCCCTTGTTTGATTTTTTCTTTTTAGGCGTAATATCATAGTTTACCCGATAGCTGTTGCTTCCATTTTCATTACCTGCTGCCGAAAAAGGGGTATAATCCGTATCGTCGCAGACAAAATCCGGTGTATTATCCGTACCGCCGAAGGTTGTGCGGTTAAGATCATTGTTATCCATAAATAATCCTTCCTTTGATTTGATTTTTTTCCATTATAAAATGTATTTATGACTTTTGTCAAATATTTGTATGAATTATTTGTAAATAAAATAAAATGCTTTACTTTTCATATTATATGTGATATAATATTCAGCGGTCTTTTAGGACCCGTTACCTTTTTCTGTGCTTAGGGCGACTGCCGCAAAGCGGAAGCACTTACGGCCTTAGGCTCGGATATAGGACTAAATTTAAAAGGAGTGAAAGAAAATGACCAATGAGGTTAAGCGTCAGGTAATCGCAGATTATGCGACACATGAAGGCGATACAGGTTCTCCCGAAGTGCAGATTGCTCTTCTTACAACCCGTATCAATGAGCTTAACGAGCACTTGAGCGTTCACAAAAACGATCATCATTCGCGCCGCGGTCTTCTCAAAATGGTAGGTCACAGAAGAAATCTTCTTGCTTATCTTCAGAAGAACGATATCGAAAGATACCGTGCGATCGTTAAAAAGCTCGGTCTTCGTAAGTAATCGTAAATTTTGCAAACCGGACCTTAAAAATCCGGTTTGCTTTTATTTCGGCGGTTTTCAGCCTTTAGCGGTAAATCGAGAGTTTATCTTGAGATGAGCTTTGGATTTATTGCTAACGAAAGAGAATCTCCGAAAAATTTAAAAAAAGGAGATTTTTAAATGTTTGAAAATTACAAGGTTTATGAAACCACCATTGCGGGCAGACCGTTTAAGCTTGAGACAGGCAAAATGGCAGGTCTTGCAAATGCGGCTTTCATGGCTTCTTACGGCGAGACGAATGTTCTTTGCACCGTAACCGCCTCGGACAAACCGCGTGAGGGAGTGGATTTCTTCCCTCTTTCAGTTGACTATGAGGAAAAAATGTATTCTGTAGGCCGTTTCCCCGGCTCTTTCCAGCGCCGAGAGGGTAAGGCAACCGAGAAAGCTATTCTTTCTTCGCGCTGTATCGACCGTCCTATCCGTCCGCTTTTCCCGAAGGACATGAGAAACGATTGCTCGGTAGTTGCAACCGTTATGTCGGTTGACCCTGACTGTTCTCCTGAGATTACTGCGGCTATCGGTGTTTCCGCGGCAATTGCCGTTTCCGACATTCCGTGGGACGGACCGATTGCAAGCACCGCCGTAGGTCTTATTGACGGTGAAATCATTATCAATCCTACATTAGATCAAAGAGAAAAAACCGACCTTACTCTTACCGTTTCTTCCACTGAAGATCTGGTTGCAATGATAGAGGCCGGCGGTAATGAAATACCCGAAGATCTTATGTATGACTGCATTATGGCAGGACATGAGGTAAACCGAGAAATCGTTAAGTTTATAAAGGGAATCGTTGCTGAAATCGGTAAGGAAAAATTCACATTCGAATCAAGCAATCCCGATCCCGAAATCATGGAAGAGATTGAGAATTTCTGCATTGAGGATGTTAAGTCGGCTCTTGATACAGATGATAAGAATGTCCGTGACGCAGCTCTTCTTCCCATTTATGACGCAGTTCATGAAAAGTTTGATGAAAAGTTTGAAGGTAACGAGGCAAAGATAGACGAGATTATGTATCTTGTTCAGAAGCATGTTGTCCGCTCTTGGCTTAAGGACGAGCATAAGAGGGTTGACGGCAGAGGAATTGATGAAATCCGTCCTCTTGACGCAGAAATCGATCTTCTTGCCCGCACTCACGGCTCAGGTATGTTCACCAGAGGTCAGACTCAGGTTCTTTCTGTTGCTACCCTTGCTCCCATAAGCGAAGCTCAGAAGCTTGACGGACTTGATGAGGATACCTCAAAGCGTTACATTCACCACTACAATTTCCCGTCCTACTCTGTAGGCGAAACAAAGCCCTCCAGAGGCCCCGGAAGAAGAGAAATCGGACACGGTGCTCTTGCGGAGCGCGCGCTTGTACCGGTTATTCCGTCTGTTGACGAATTCCCGTATGCTATACGTGTTGTTTCCGAGGTTCTTTCCTCTAACGGCTCGACATCGCAGGGCTCTATCTGCGGTTCAACACTTGCCCTTATGGCGGCAGGCGTTCCTATCAAAGCTCCTGTCGCAGGAATTTCCTGCGGACTTATCACCGGCGACGAGGGTGTTTACGGCGACTTTATGACCATGGTAGATATTCAGGGTCTTGAGGATTTCTACGGCGATATGGACTTTAAGGTAGCAGGCACCAAAAAAGGTATCACCGCTATTCAGATGGACTTAAAGGTTCACGGACTTACAGGCGAAATAATCAAAGAAGCCTTTGCCAAGACAAAAAAAGCAAGAGAATACATTCTTGACGAGGTTATGCTCAAATGTATCCCCGAGCCGAGAAAAGAGCTTTCGAAATATGCTCCCAAAATGCTTACAACCTCGATTTCACCCGACAAGATCGGTGATGTTATCGGTAAGCAGGGCAAGGTTATTCAGTCTATTCAGGAGCAGTGCGAATGCACTATAAACATTGAAGAGGACGGAAGAGTATTTGTTTCGGGTCTTGACATCGAAAAGGCTAAGCAGGCAATTTCAATTATTGAGCTTATTGCAAACGATCCCGAAATAGGCGCTATTTACAACGGCAAGGTTACAAGACTTATGAACTTCGGAGCATTTGTTGAAATCGCCCCCGGAAAAGAAGGACTTGTACACATTTCAAAGCTTGATGTCAAGCATGTTGACAAGGTTGAGGATGTTGTAAATGTCGGAGATCAGGTGCTTGTAAAGGTAATCGAAATCGACGATCAGGGAAGAATAAATCTTTCAAGAAGAGACGCGCTCGTTGAGGTCAACGGTGCGGTTGTTGAAGACGGTGCCGATGATGAGCAACCCAGAAGAAAGCCGTCAAACGGCGGCAGACGCGGTTTTAAGAAGAGAGAACACTGATATATATTTAAAAAAGATAAGCTCCATTGCTTTTTAGCAATGGAGCTTTTTATTCATTCTATTGTGTGCCTTACGGCACGAATATTTAATGAAATTTCTTTTCGCGGTTTTTAAGGATTAAAATATAAGCCGCATAGACCGCCGCGAATGTCAGAAACCATGAAATAGGATAGGATATCATAAGCCCTGCAAATGAATGATATTGAGGCATTGAGAAAACCGTATAAATCCAGACTATTCTCATTACACACACGCCGACGATTGTAATTACCATTGGAATAACCGAAGATCCTATTCCGCGCATAGAGCCTGTTACGACATCCATTATTCCGCAGAGGAAATAAGGGATTAAAATATATTTCATTCTTTCCATTCCGAAATTTATGGCGGAAGCGGAATCATGAATATAAATTCCAAGCAGGGGTCTTCCGAAAAAGTATATAAGGCAGCCCGTAAACAGTCCAACAGCAGAAACGGTTAAAAGGCAGGTATTATTGACCTTTTTAACCCTTTTTAAATCACCTGCACCGTAATTCTGACCGCAGAAATTAAGTGAGGTCTGCTGGAAAGAATTCATTGCGACATAGCAAAATCCCTCAAGGCTTGATGCGGCGGCAGAGCCCGAAATATGCGCCGTACCGAAGGAATTTATAGATGATTGGATAAGAACATTTGAAATTGCAAACAGAGAATTCTGCAGACCTGCCGGAATGCCGATTTTAATAATTCTTATAAACACCGTTTTTTTAATCTGCATTTTTTTGAAAACAAGGCGGCAGGCATCATTTCTTTTTGAAAGAGCAATCAGAACAAGCACAGCGCTTACACCCTCCGAAATAATCGTTGCAAGGGCAACGCCAGCGACATCCATATTGAATAAAGCTACAAAAATAATATTGAGAATTACATTCAGTACACCGGATATCGTCAAAAAGATAAGCGGCGATTTTGTATCCCCTGCGGCACGCAAAACGGCAGCGCCGAAATTATAAAGCATACTGAAAATCATACCGGAAAAATAAATTTTCATATAAACGGACGAAAGAGAAAGCAGCTTGCCTGCAGGAGTCCCCATAAGCCCAAGAAATGTTTTAGAAAAAGCTACTCCGATAACAGAAAGAATTACTCCGCCGATAAAAGCAACCGGAATTGCGGTATGAACGGTTTGGGAAGCGGCATCGGAATCTCCGGCTCCCAAGCATTGAGCGACGATTACGCCTGCTCCCACCGAAAGTCCTATAAAAAGATTTACGATAAGATTAGTCAAGGATGCGGTCGCGCCGACGGCGGCGACAGAATCACTGCCCGAAAACCAGCCGACAACTATAAGGTCCGCGGCATTAAAAAGCAGCTGCAGAATGCCTGTAAGAATTATAGGTATAGTATAGATTATTACATTTTTAAGAACGGGGCCGTTTCTTATATCCAGAGTACCGGTCTTCATAAAATCCTCCGCAGCATTTTATTTGTTCTATTATTATACAACATAATTTCATAATTTCAATACCAATAAAGAAATAAAAACAAAAATTAAAAATCTCCGATAAAAACCGGAGATTTTTTGATTTTTTAAAAGCTTTAGTCGACTACTACAACCGAGCCCTGATATTTTTCTTCAACGAACTTCTTTACCTTTTCGCTCTTTAAAGCCTTTGCAAGAGCCTCGACGATAGGAGCCTTTTCATTGCCCTTTTTAACAACGAGTACATTTGCATAGGTCTGAGCGGCAGTTGAGTCGGCATCCTCGATAGCAAGAGCGTCGGCAACCTTAAGGCCTGCATTCATTGCATAGTTTCCGTTGATTACTGCGACTGCGTAATCATTCATATATTTTGTAATCATATCTGCGGCAAGCTCAACAATCTCATAGTTATGAGGATTGCTTTCGATATCGTTCTTAGTAGAGGTAATGCTTGTGGAATCCTTAAGCTTTATAAGTCCGTTAGCATCAAGGAGCAAAAGCGCGCGTGCCTCATTGGTTGTATCGTTCGGAACGGCAATTTTTGCGCCGTCGGGAATTTCGGTTAACGACTTGCTTGTTCCCGCATAAATTCCGAGAGGCTCATAATGAATTTTAGCAACTGATACAAGGTGAGTATTCTTGCTCTGATTGAATTCCTCAAGGTAGGGGGTGTGCTGGAAGAAGTTCGCGTCAACATCGCCGCTTTCGGTAGCGGTATTCGGAATTACATAGTCGGACATGGTCTTAATTTTAAGAGTATATCCGTCCTCCGCCATAATATCCTTGCACTGCTCAAGCATTTCGGCATGGGGAGTTGCGGTTGCGGCTACTGTAATAGTTTTAGCCGAGCTTAAATCTTTTTCTTTTTTGCTGCCGCAGCCTGCAAATGCGAATGCGCTTAAAGCTACAGCAAGAGTGAGTGCGATAATTTTTTTCATAAAAATTACTCTCCTTTTTATTATTTTTTTCTTATTCTCTTATCGCAGTGTTTAGCAACTGCGCTTAAGACTACCTGCATGATCTGAACGATCACTATGAGCAATACCGATGAGAAATACATGATATTACTGTTAAACCTATGAAGTCCGAATTCAACCGCGACCTGTCCTAAACCGCCGCCGCCTATCAGATATGTCATAGGAGTGTAACCTAAAATGGTGGTGATTGCTATTGCCGAGCCGATAATCAGCGACGGCATAGCCTCGGGAATTAAAACCTTTCTTATAATCTGCATATTTGTCGATCCCATGGACTGAGCCGCTTCAATAACGCCTCTGTCAACCTCTTTAAACGAGGACTCAATCATTCTTGCAACAAACGGGGCTGCCGCGATAATAAGATAGATTATAAATGCGTTGTCACCAATTCCTGTTCCTATAAGGAAGGTTGCAATAGGCTGAGACATAACAAGAAGAATTATAAAAGGTACCGAGCGCAAAATATTTACTATAAATCCGACGATTGCGTTCACCGGTTTATTCGGAAACAGACTGTCAGACGAAGTACAGTAAAGAATAACGCCGAGCGGAATACCGATAAGGTAAGAAACAACCGTACTTACAAGTGTGATTTTAAGGGTGAGGAAAATCGCTTCTGAGTATGTGGAAAGCATTCCGTTACCGAAGGTGTTTTCCACGAAAGAGGAAAATCCGCCGGCAGTTAAAGAAAACAAACCATTCATTTATTTTTCCTCCTCAAAATTTATATTATGCGATTTAAGATATTCAACGACTCTTTGCGCATCCTTTTCATCGGCCGGAAGGCCTATAAGCATCTGTCCGTATGCCGTGCCGTTAATATCCTTTGTATCGGCACCTAAGATATTGACAGCCGTATGACACTCAAGAGCAAGGTTCGAAATTATCGGTTCAAAGGTCGACCTGCCGTCAAACACGATTCGGATTTTTCTGCCGCCCGTTATACTGCTTACCGCTCTGCTTTGCGGCAGGATAAGCTCTTTTGCGGTTTCGGATTTAGGAGACAGAAAGACCTTGCTTACAAGTCCGCATTCCTGCATTTCTCCGTGATTTAAAACCGCAACTTTATTGCATATTTTCTCGACTACCTTCATTTCATGGGTTATGACAACAATTGTAACACCCATTTCCTCATTGATTTTTTTAAGCAGATTTAAAATTGAAGCTGTCGTATTAGGATCAAGCGCGCTTGTCGCCTCATCGCAAAGGAGAATTTTAGGGTCGGTAGCCAAAGCTCTTGCAATAGCCACTCTTTGCTTCTGACCTCCGGAAAGCTGAGATGGATAGGCCTTTTCTTTATCGGCAAGATCAACTATCTTTAAAAGTTCCCTTGCCTTTTTTACAGCCTTTGTCTTAGGAACTCCGGTTATCTCAAGCGGATAACAGACATTTTTTATTACGCTTCTTTGAGTCAAAAGATTGAAACCCTGAAATATCATTGAGATTTTATGTCTCATTTCTCTTAACTGCTTTTTATTGAGCTTAGTGATGTCCGTTCCGTCGATAATCACGCTTCCCGAGGTCGGAATTTCAAGAAGATTCATACATCTTACTAAGGTTGATTTTCCTGCCCCCGAAAGACCGATTATTCCGTAAATATCCCCGTCTTCAACGGTAAACGAAATATTTTTTACCGCTTCCACCGTATCGCTTTGGGTTTCAAAGGTTTTACAGACATTTTTTAATTCAATCAATTTTCCATTCCCCTTTGCATAAAAAAATCCGAGAGAATATCGATGATATCTCTCGGACGCAAACTTACAGGTCAAAAGAAGTGCAAAAGATTTAACAATCTTTATTCAAGGCACGACAAACCGACCCGCACGCACAAAACGCCCGAGAAGAAAACATTCGTCCGCAGCGGAAATTGCATCTTACAAGCTGTTCAAAATAGTTTTTCATTTTTTCGTACCTCTCTTTCTTCTTAATATGTGTGCTATTATAGCACCTTAAAACATACTTGTCAAGTATTTTTTTAATTTTTTAAGCTTTGCAGCGGAGCGGGTATCTTTCCTGCCCTGTCAATAAATCTTTTTGAACTGCTTTTAAGATTTATATCCATGATAGGAGCGGACCCCAAAAGTCCTCCGAACGAAAGCTCTTCACCTGCTTTTTTACCTACGGCCGGAATAAGGCGGACAGCGGTGGTTTTCGTATTTACCATACCTATTGCCGCTTCATCGGCAATAACCGCAGAGATCGTTTCGGCAGGCGTATCTCCCGAAACCGCGATCATATCAAGTCCTACCGAGCAGACGGCAGTCATTGCCTCAAGCTTTTCTATTTTAAGATTGCCCGACCTTGCCGCGTCTATCATACCGGCATCCTCTGAGACAGGGATAAATGCTCCCGAAAGACCTCCGACAGAGGATGATGCCATAACGCCGCCTTTTTTAACGGCATCATTAAGCAGAGCGAGCGCGGCAGTCGTTCCGTGAGTGCCGCAGTTTTCAAGTCCCATTTCCTCTAAAATATGAGCGACGCTGTCGCCGATAGCAGGGGTAGGAGCCAAAGACAGGTCAACAATACCGAAAGGAACACCGAGCCTTTTTGACGCCTCTGTGCCGACAAGCTGACCCATTCTTGTAATTTTAAACGCAGTTTTCTTAATAACCTCCGCAACCTCGCCGAGATCGCCTTCAGGGCATTTTTTAAGCGCTGAATGAACAACACCCGGGCCTGAAACACCGACATGAACAACGCAATCGGGTTCGCCTATGCCGTGAAAGGCTCCTGCCATAAACGGATTATCCTCAGGCGCATTACAGAAAACAACGAGCTTTGCGCAGCCTATACAGTCCCTGTCCGCCGTCGCCTCGGCGGTCTGTCTTATAATCTGCCCCATAAGCTTTACAGCGTCCATATTTATACCCGCTTTAGTTGATCCGATATTAACGGAAGAGCAGATATTATTGGTTACGCTCAGTGCCTCGGGGATTGATCTTATCAGTTCAAGATCTCCCGCGGAAAAGCCCTTATGAACGAGGGCTGAATATCCGCCGATAAAATTAACTCCTGTTGCGTCAGCCGCCCTTTGCAGAGTTTTTGCAAAAATTACGGGGTCGGCCTTAGACGCGGCGGCAATCATTGCGATAGGTGTTACGCTTATTCTTTTATTTATTATCGGAATTCCGTATTCCCTCTCTATATCGCAGCCTGTTTTTACAAGATTTCCCGCTTTTCTTGTTATTTTCTCATATATTTTATCGCAGGCAGCTTTTGCGTCGGCATCAATACAGTCAAGCAGGGATATACCCATAGTAACCGTTCTAATGTCAAGATTATCGTGGTCAATCATATTGACCGTTTCCATTATATCCTTAATATCTATCATGAAACAAGCCTAACCTTTTTTAAATTCTGTGCATTGACTTAAAAATATCCTCATGCATAACATGAATTTTAAGACCTAATTTATCGCCGAGTTTTTTAAGTCTGTCCGAAAACTCAGGGAAACCGCAATTCAGCTTTTCAATATCGGTAAGCATAACCATTGCAAAAAAATCCTGCAGAACCGACTGAGTGATATCAACTATATTCACTCCGCATTCGGCGCACTCTTTGCTGACCTTAGAGATAATTCCCACATTATCGTTTCCGACAACCGTTATAACAGTTCTTTTCATTATTTTTTCCTCACTTAAGTTATTCTTTTTCATCATCTGTGCATCCGGACTGAATGATATTTTTCATTACATGAATCGTAAGCGAGCAGACAGCGGTAGCCGCGGCGGCAACCCAGAACGGCATATAAAAATATCCGGAAAAAAGCAATATGACGGTTATTATAATCATACAAACGGATATGAAAAAGAGCAATGAAACATTTTCTTTATCAAAAACCTTATCTGAAAGCAAATTTAGAAGCAGTTTCCGAAACTTTATCAGCACTGCCATAGCAATAGGAACGCAGGGATAAAATGTCAGCATTATTATCTTAGAAAGTCTCGGCAGGTATTCAGGACAGTTTCTTATCTCAACATACCATATTATAATAAACGGAACAGTAAAAACAAGAACAGCAAGACTTACCATTAAAACATAAGTCAGCATCAAGGAAACCTTAACCGATTTTTTGTGCTTCAGCATTCTTCTAAGCCTCCTGAATTTTCATTATTTAAAATTATACTACAATTAAAGCTTATTTTCAAGTATATATGTCGGTGAATGTCGCATAGCTCGGTCTTAACTTTAAAACCGTCAGCCGAAAAGGCTGTCAAAACGAGACGGAGGGAGGCCGCTTAAAACGGAAAACGAAGAAAAGATATTCTATTCCACGCTTAAAGCTTTACTTGATCAGAAACTGACCGCAGCGGAAAGGCAGTCGCTTTACGACGAAGGGTTTAAAATAAAATCCCCTACAAGAAAAGCCGCAATAATGGTAGCGCTGTACAAGAAGGCAGCAGCGGGCGATCTCTCCGCCATCAAAGAGCTCATCAATATAGCCTCTTCGGGAGAGCAGGAAAAAAACAACGGAGTGCAAGCGGTGATGTTTATTGACGATATCTGAAATAAAATTATCCGAAGCCGTCGGCCGCGGCTACGGGGATTTCTGGAAATGTAAAAAGCGTTACCGCGTACTTAAAGGCGGAAAGGCCTCAAAGAAAAGCACTACTACGGCGCTTAATTTCATCTATCGGCTCATGAAATACGAAAAGAGCAATCTTTTGGTTGTAAGAAAGGTTATGAATACTCATCGGGATTCAACCTTTGCACAGCTTAAATGGGCGCAGGAAAAATTAGGCGTTTCTCATTTATGGCAGAATACGGTTTCGCCCATGGAGATGACCTATCTGCCGACAAAACAAAAAATAATTTTCCGCGGATTTGACGATGTTCTTAAAATCGCATCCACCACGGTGCCGAAAGGATATCTGAACTTTGTATGGATAGAGGAAGCCTTTGAAATTTCGGACGAGGCCGATTTTGACAAGCTGGATCTTTCCGTTCCGCGCGGAAAAATTCCCGAAGATTTATTTAAGCAGACGACTGTCACTTTTAATCCCTGGAGTGAAAATCACTGGCTTAAAAAAAGATTTTTTGACAACACGGATGAAAATACTGCAACCTTTTCAACAAACTATCTGATAAATGAGTTTTTAGACGAAACAGACAGAAAAATCTTTGAGGGCATGAAAAAGAACAACCGAAGGAAATATGAAGTGGCAGGGTTAGGCAACTGGGGAATTGCCGAAGGACTTGTTTATGAAAACTGGTCTGTAGGACGTCCCGAAATTCCTTTTGACGAGGAATATAAATGGAAATGCTTTTTCGGGCTTGATTACGGATACACAAACGACCCTACCGCATTCATTGCTTTCAAAGCAAATCCGGAGGACAAAAAGCTCTATATATTTGATGAGTTCTACAAAAGAAAAATGCTGAACTGCGATATTGCCGAGGAAATAATCAAACACGGTTACGCAAAGGAGCGAATCCGTGCCGACAGCGCGGAGCCGAAATCCAACGACGATTTAAAACGGCTCGGGATTATGAGAATAATGCCGTCGGTAAAAGGACCGGACAGTATATTAAACGGTATATCGTCTATCAGCGAATATGAAATAATTGTCGACCCGAAATGTCAGAACATGATCTTTGAGCTTTCAAGCTATGTTTATGACACTTGCTCAGGCAATTCAAAATCCGCCGTACCCAAGGACGAAAACAATCATCTTTGCGACGCAATGCGTTATGCTTTTGAGGATGTGAAATATTTCCGACCAAGGTCTGCTGACGGCAAAGGAGCATCGAGCCGCTCGGCAATAAAGAGCTCGGACTTTACAGGAGGTTGGAACGGATGAACTTATGCTTTTTATTTATTTTCGGCGGCTTCGCTTTTACAGTCGGTTACCTTATCGGCTGTACTGCCGGCAACGGACCGAAAAAGAAAAAAGAGGTTACCAAAACCGATGAAGGATGTATTGTTAACGAATACATTGATTTTCTTAATTACGACGGTACGATCTCTCACAAAAACGCATAAAAAATGTGTGACGTCACACTACGGCAGAAAGGAGAAAAGCGATGGAGGAAAATTCAAAAAACAAAGGACAACTGACGGTTCCCGTCAAATTCAATCATAAAATCTTCAGTTTAAGCCTTGAGGATGCAGCGGCTTATGCTCAGAAGGGCATGAAATACGATTTGATATCCGAGGACTACGAAAGGCTAAAGTCGATTGCCGCAGGAAAGAAAAGCTCTGTACCTGACTTTATAACAGAGCTTGAAAATGCAGGTCTTAAATCAAGGATAGAGGAGCTGAAGGCAAAATGCGGAGGAGACGAGGATTTTGCAAAGCACATTGCTGAGCTTGAATCAAAGAGCTTAGGCACCGACCCGTTAACGGAGATAAAAAAATACTTTCCCTCGATAAAGGATATTTCTTCGCTGCCGCCTGAGGTCACCGAACGGGCAAAAGCCAGAGGCAGCAATTTGCTTGATGAATTCCTGCGATACAGAGCGGATATGAATTTAAAAAAGAAACAAGGCGCGGATTTTTTTAATGCCGCCGAAAATTCAAGCACCGGCTCTTTAAAGGAAGCAGACAGCAGTTTTAGCTCAGCCTCGGCAGAATTTATCAAAGGACTCTGGGGCGAATAAATACGCCCTAAAAAAATAAGGAGAAAAATTATTATGGCAATCAATTCAACAGAAAACGCAATAAGATATTCAGACGAGCTTGACAATATGTTTAAGCAGAAAAGTGCCACAGGATTTTTTGCGGACAATGCTCTTGCAACAAAATTTGTAGGCGCAAAAACGGTTATAATTCCAGATGTTGATTTTCAGGGTCTTGCAGACTATGACAGAGACACGGGCTTTTCAAGAGGCGCTATAACCGTAAGCAACACCTCTTATACCATGAAGATGGACCGCGCGCGTTCTCTTCAGATAGACAGAGAGGATATGGATGAGACAGGCATTGCAAATCTCGCAGGAAAAATCCTCGGCGAATATGTCCGCACAAAGGTTGTTCCAGAATGCGACGCCTATGTTCTTTCAAAGCTTGCAGGTCTTGCGGCAAGCCGCAGCAATATTGTTGACGGTGACGCTTCAAAGCCTTATGATACCCTTTGCAAGCTCATAAACAAGGTCCGCGAGGCGGCCGGCTTTGACGAAGAGCTTGTAGCCTTTATTAACGGCGGAATGTATGCCGCACTTGAAAATTCAAATGAAATTTCGAGAATGATAACCGTATCCGATTTTAAGCAGGGAGATATCAATTTAAGAGTAAAATCCATTAACGGAGTAGCTCTTATTCCTGTTGTTTCAGAAAGAATGAAAACCGGTTATACATTTAACAACACTGCTCTCGGCGGATTCACTCCCCTTTCCTCCGCTAAGGAAATTTACATGCTTGTTTGCCCTAAGAGCGCCGCTCATCTTGTAAAGAAAACCGAGCAGATGAGAATTTTCACTCCCGAGCAGAACATTGACGCCGACGCTTACAAGTTTGATTACAGGATTTATTACGATGTATTTGTTAAAAAGAGCGGACTTGACAGCATCTGGGCGTTTATTTCGCCTGCGGTTACTGTTTCTCAACAGCCTGCTTCGGCTTCCAAAACAGCCGGAAGCATAAGCGGCTCGCTCAGTGTTAAAGCAACAGCCACAAGCGGAACTCTTACCTATCAGTGGTATTCATGCGAGAATGAAAACAAGGCAGGAGCCGTAAAGATTGCGAATGCGACATCTTCGTCATTTACAATCCCCACCGACCTTACAGCCGGCAAGTATTACTACTTTGTCCGCATGACGGTTGACGGAATTTCTTCAACAGACTCTTCTGTTGCGGTTATCACCGTAGCTTAGTGTGACATCAAGCTAAAGTTTTAAAGATATAAAACTGCCGTTTTGTCTTTTCTTAAGGAAAGACAAAACGGTAATTTAAAAGGAGGATAAATTATGGAGCTTTCACCGAAAGCGATAAGCGAAGAATATAAAAAGAGTGTGAATTTCAAGGAATCTCTCGGAGAAAAGGGTATGTTCGAGCAGAACAGAATAAACGAAAGATTTTACATAGGCGACCAATGGTACAATTCGGTTTCGGGAAATGACCGTCCGCTTGTGAGGCACAATATTATAAAAAGAATCGGCGAATACAAAATAGCGCAGGTGCTCAGCAGACCCGTAACGGTTGAAATAACCGCAGAGGGTGTCCCAGATCACAAAAAAAGCGCCCGAAAAGCTTTAAGGCAGGGTAATGAATTCGAATTCACCGACAAGTTGAGCGAGGAAGAGATAAACTGCATTATGATGGCACTTACAGAATACCGAACCACCACCTCAAAGAGAGTCGGCTTTAAAAAGCTTTGCTGCGACATCTTAAAAAAGGCATACTTAAACGGAACCGGAATTCTTTACACTTACTGGGACAGCTCCGTTAAAACGGGGTTATTCATGGACAAGGAAAAAAGCATTGCGATAAACGGAGATATCTGCTGCGAGGTTTTAAATGTGGAAAATGTCTGCTTCGGCGATCCTTTTGAGCAAAATATACAGTCACAGCCTTATATAATAATCGCAAATTCCTGCGATATACAAAGCGTTATAAAAGAGGCTGTCAGGTTCGGTGCGGACAAGCGTGAGCTTTTAAAGCTGAAACCTCATAGAAACAACAAAATAACCGTTTACACAAAGCTCTTCAAAGCCTCGGATTCCTCCGGAAGGATTTCCGTCAAATGTTTAAAAACCACCGACAGTGCCGTTATAAGACCCGTTTTTGACACCCGCCTTACAAGATACCCTCTGGAAGTTTTAAGGTGGGAAGAAAAAGGTAATATGATTTACGGAGAAAGCGAGGTAACATACCTTGTGGCAAACCAGATTGCCATTAACAGAATGATAACCGCTTCGGTCTGGGCGACAATGTCAAAGGGAATGCCTTTGATGATAGTAAACGGGGATACAGTCCCCGACGGAATCACTAATGACCCCGGACAGATAATAAAAATATACGGTTCTAACGAGGATATCAATTCGGCGGTAAGATTTATTGATCCGCCCGATTTCAGCAACGATCTCATAAACGGAGTAAACGACCTGATTAAAAACACGCTAACACAAAGCGGAGCAAACGAAGTGGCATTAGGAGACAGCAAAGCGGAAAACGCAACCGCTCTTACGGCTATGCAGAATGCCGCGTCTCTCCCCCTTATTATTTTAAGGGACAGATTTTATCATTTTATCGAAAATGTGACAAGAATTTGGCTTGATTTCTGGGTCACACAATACGGAAACAGGAAAATCAAGCTTGAGAATGAGGAAGGAATATTCTATATTCCTTTTTATGCGGAAAGATACAAGGATTTATATCTTAACGCAAAAATCTGTGCCGAGGACGAAAGCGGACAGAAGGAGCAGAGCATAAAGCTTTTAGGGGAGCTTTTTGACAAGGGAGTTATCAACAAATACGAATACTTAAAGAGACTTCCGAAAAATTATATACCCGATTTAAACGAGCTTTTAGACGGGGCAAGAAAGGATGAAAAAAATGACGGTTAACGATATATACAACAGGGTCCTGATTTTAATCGGTGAGGACGGATTAAGGGAAGTTTTAAATGACGACACGCTTTCAAAATCGCATTTTCTTTCATCCTTTAACGAAATAATGAGCGACCTTACCGACGAGGAAAAGGAATACGGAATGTATTCAGAGCTTGATTTGCCTCAGCCATTAAGACAGGCGGCGCTTTACGGAACGGCGATGCTTTTATCCCTTGAAAACGGTCAGACAGAATCAAACCGAATTTTCTGCGAACTTTACAATTCAAAGCGTGCTGCCGCAAAGGGCAGGTTAAAACAGATTACAAATGTCATTCCGACGGCTTAAGGTGACAGAATATGAACTATACTTTTTTAAAGGAAAAACCCGAAAAAAATCTTTTAATTAAGGATTTTTCGCGCGGAATAAAATCAAGCGGAGCGTCTGATGACCCCTCTTTTGACTTTTTATCAGAAAGCAACAATATGATTTTTAAAAACGGGCGGCTTGAAACAAGAAACGGAATAAAAATAAAGCAAACAATTGCAAATGACACCTTTTATCCGTACAGAATAAAAAATCTTTCCTACACCGGAACCGAGTTTTATTTCAGCGGCAAGGGCTACAGTGCTGCTTACTGCGTCGACACCGACAAAGTAAGCGGCGATATGATAAGAGTTTTTCTTATTGACCGTGAATTTAACATAACCGAGCCGTCGGCTGTAATGCTCAACCGGCTTGACTCAACATATTTTTCGAGATTTGACAATGTTATATTCTTTTCATCAAAGCCTATAACGGGAAGCGGTTTTTTTGCATTTATAAGAACTAAAGAGGAAAATTCGGGTACCTTGGGCTACAGAATTTACGAACTTAAATCCGATTTATCGGGATTTACGGAATGCTACAGCGAATCGGTCTATATTCCCGTTGTATACATGAACGGACGGGGAAATAAATTCAATCTTATTACAGACGAAAATTTCAAATCCCTACCCGACCCTGCAAAGCCCGAGCCTTTAAATCTTTTGAATTCAGCTTTTTATGCCTACTACACATCCGACAGCTCTTCAAGCTCATTCAAGCTCCCTTTTATGAACCTTGATTCCGACAAAGGAATTATCTGCAAGGTTTATACGGAGCCCGGGGTGTATTCAAAGTTTACCATATTAGGAAGTGCCGAGGAATCGGACGCGGTTTCGCTTTATTCCTACAACGCAAAGCTTCACCTTGACAGAAGCAACGGAGTTTTCAAATTTACCGTTGACGGCTCTCCGCTCAGCGTTCCCGCCTCTTCAAGCTACGGAATAAACAATATAGAGGTTCTTGCCCATAAAACAACCGAGGGCGGAAAGGAAAAGATATTTTCCTGCAGCGGCTGCACCGAATACAATTCAAGATTTTATTTTTACGGCAGCAGCGTTTCTCCCGACGAGATTTTCTCAACGAGGAACACCTCAAAGCTTTACTTTCCGAAGACCGGAACGGTTGTTTTAGGAAAATCAGGCGCGAAAATAACTGCTATGGGAACTGTGTGCAACAAGCTTGTGGCTTTTAAGGAAAATGAGATATACAGAATAAGTCAAGGCAACACGAAAACCTATACCTCCGGCGACATTGTCGGAGTTTCCACCGACTTTACAAACACCGAACAGCTTAAAGCCGAACCTGTCCACAATTCTGTAGGTTGCGACTGTCCTAAAACTGTTGTCCCCTGTTCAAACAGGCTTATATGGTTAAACTCGGACGGAAAGGTTTACAACTTGGCTACTACCACCTACGGAAAGGAAAACAATATTTTTGAGATTTCCGAATTCATTTCCGATTTTTTAAAAAACGAAACAAAGGAAAATATGAAATCGGCAAGTGCGATTTCCTTTGAAGGATATTACTTGCTGATTATAGGAAGCAGCATATATATCCTCAATTACAAAACAAAGGATTTCGGTTATCCGAAAAAATATTCGGGCGCAGTCTCAGACGACGGAACATTATCATGGTTTTTATATAAAAGCGCTTTAAACGGTACAGCTGCCGAATGTATAAGAATCGGCTCGGTACCTGCCGTTTGCTGCAGCACAGATTCGGATTTAAGCTATATAAGCATTTTCGAGGGAAACAATGACGAAACAGCCTTTAGAGAAAACAATGAAGATAAAACCGAGTTTAAAAAGATATCCTGCGGATTTAAAACGCAAAATATTGATTTTTCCATGCCGCTTCAAAAGAAAAGATTAAGTGAAATAATACTTGACATTTCCGCAAGCTCTGATGTAACCTTAAAAGCGGAGTTTGACGGTGTCGAAAAGTGTTATATTATAAGACCCGACAAAAACGGCTCTATGATAAGATTAAGACCGTTTTCCTTTCCCTTTTACAAACTGAAAATCGGTTTTTCGTCCGATAATAATTTCAGCTTCGGAAGCATAATGTTTAAATACAGCATATAAAAGGAATGATTTTATAATATGAAAAGAACGGCTCTGATTATTCTGTCGGTTATTATGCTCATTTGCGGCTGTACGGCGTCGCCTGAGAGGAGCAAATCCGAAGAGAGAATTTATGACGACGGAAAATATCTTACGGGAATCTGGATGACCTTTACCGAAATAAAAACGATGTTTTTAAGCGGAGATTTCAGGTCCGCCTTTGACGCGGCGGCAGAAAACCTGAAAACCGCAAAGATAACCGACCTTTATTTCCATGTCAGAGCCTTCTGCGACTCGGTTTTTCCCTCGGAATACTTTCCGACAGCCGTTTATGCGCAAAATCTCGATTATGACCCCTTTAAATATGTAATTGAAAAATGCCACAGCGAAAATATTCGGGTTCACGCTTGGATAAATCCTTACAGGGTAAAAAAAAATATTACCGATATTGAAGCTTTAAATCATAACAGCCCTGCTTACATTTGGCTGAAGGACGAAAATGCCGACAACGACCGAAATGTTATAATCTGCAGCGAGGGAATTTACTTAAATCCCGCATCCGCCGAGGCAAGAGCGCTTGTTTTAAACGGAATAAGGGAAATACTTAACAACTATGCCGTTGACGGAATTCATTTTGACGATTATTTTTACCCCTCAACCGATGAAGCAATTGACGCCACCGATTATGCTGAATATCTTGAGTCCGCAAAGTCACCGTTAGCTCTTGATGATTACAGACGGGCAAATGTCAACGCGCTTATAAGCGGAGTTTACACGGCGGTTAAGTTCGTAAACAAAAAAATTGTTTTCAGTATAAGCCCCGCGGCGTCAATCGACGGAAACTACAACAAGCTTTATGCAGACATAGGCTCTTGGATAAAAAGCGGTTGTATAGATATGATTATTCCCCAGCTTTATTTCGGATTTGACTATCCTGACAGCAATTACCGTTTCAAAAAGCTTTTAAGCGACTGGAAAGCTGTTTCGGAAAAAGGAAATGCAAGGCTTATAATCGGACTTGCCTGCTACAAAACAGGTACCGAGACCGAGCCCGACTGCAAGGAATGGAAAGACGGGGCTGACATTATTTCAAAGCAGGTTAAAATCTGCAAAAATGACAGTCTTGTCCGAGGACATATTTACTTTTCGTATTCCTATCTTTTTTCAGAGGAAGAAATTCTTAAAAAATCAAGAGAATACATACTCGAAAGTTAAAATCTGCCGAAACAACAAAAGCTCCCGCCTTTTTAGGCGGGAGCTTTTTAAATTTAGTACACACATCTTCCCGGACAAGATTTCGCTTCCGGAAGCAACTGATGGCACGGATAAGAGGGTCCGCGGTTTTCAGATGTTCTATGAAAATGTGAGTACTAAAATTCAGAGAATCAAACCAACTCGATAATAGCCATTTCAGCTGCATCGCCGCGGCGTGGGCCGGTCTTAATGATACGGCAATAGCCGCCGTTTACATCCTTATACTTAGGAGCGATTTCATTGTAAAGCTTTGCAACAACATCTTCCTTAGTAATAAATGCCATAGCCTGACGCTTGCTGTGAAGACTATCGGTTTTAGCGAGTGTAATATACTTCTCTGCCATTGAACGAACTTCCTTAGCACGGGTAACGGTTGTTTCGATCCTGCCGTTTTCAAACAGGAAAGTAACCATTGCACGAAGCATAGCAGTTCTATGGTCGCTGGTTCTGCCGAGTTTACGGGTACCTGCCATTTATATTCACTCCTTTAATCAATCTTCGTTTTTCTTTAGGTTAAATCCGAAGGATACAAGCTTCGCGATAACCTCTTCCAACGATTTTCTGCCGAGATTTCGAACCTTCATCATATCTTCCTCGGTCTTATTTGTGAGGTCTTCAACAGTGTTGATTCCTGCACGCTTAAGACAGTTGAAGCTTCTTACAGAAAGGTCAAGCTCATCAATTGTGAGATCAAGAACCTTTTTCTTGGCATTATCGCTCTTTTCAGCCATAATGCTTTCGGTTTCAACATTATCAACGATATTGAGGAACAGTTCAAAATGTTCAATAAGAATTTTTGCGGAAAGCGAAACTGCTTCGTCCGCACTTATCGAACCGTCGGTCCACACCTCTAAGGTAAGCTTATTTTTATCAATAGCGCTGCCTACACGGGCATTGTCTACAGTAAAGTTAGCCTTTAAAACAGGTGTATAAATCGAATCTACCGGAATTACACCGATAACGCTCTGCGCAGATTTATTCTTTTCTGCGGGAACATAACCGTTGCCCTTGTCAAGAGTCATTTCCATATTAAGCTTTGCGCCCTCGTCAAGAGTTGCAATGTACATATCCGGATTGAGGATCTCAACCTCAGAATCGGCTTTAATGGATGCAGCGGTCACTACACACGGGCCTTCTGCCTCGATGTAGATTTTTTTGGCGCTGTCTGAATGAAGTTTTGCTATAAGACCCTTAAGATTCAATACGATCTCAGTAACATCTTCTTTAACGCCGGGAACTGTAGAAAATTCATGAAGAACACCGTCAATCTTGACCGAGGTTATCGCAACACCCGGGAGAATTGAGAGGAGAACTCTTCTCATGCTGTTTCCAAGCGTTGTAGCATAACCGCGCTCAAGCGGCTCCATAACAAACTTTCCGTAAGTGCCGTCTGCTTTAAGCTCGAGTGTATCAATTCTGGGCTTTTCAATTTTTTCCATCTGAAAGCTCCATTTCTCCGCACTGGTTTTATTTTTTTCAGGCGCACCGATAAGTGCGGCTTAAAGGGTGCGCGCCGTTATTACCTTGAATAGAACTCGACGATGAGCTGCTCGTCAACAGGAGCCTCAATCTGCTCACGTGTCGGAAGAGCGATTACCTTTGCGGTAAGCTTCTCGCGATCAACATCTATCCATTCAGGTACCGGCTTTGAACCGTTTGCTTCAATTACAGCCTTCATCTTCTCGCTTCCGCGGGCCTTATCGCAAACCGATACAACATCGCCTGCCTTTAAAAGGTAAGAAGCGATATCAACACGGCTGCCGTTGACCTCAAAATGGCCGTGTCCGACAAGCTGTCTTGCTTCGGCTCTTGAAGAAGCAAAGCCTGATCTGTAAACTACATTATCAAGACGGCTTTCGAGAATTCTTAAAAGGTTATCACCTGTGATACCCTGTTTTCTCTCTGCAACATCGAAATAATGACGGAACTGATTTTCCTGTACGCCGTAAAAGCGTCTGGCGGTCTGTTTAGCACGAAGCTGAAGACCGTATTCGGATGACTTCTTTCTACCCTGTCCGTGCTGGCCGGGAGCGTATCCGCGGAGCCCGAACGAACATTTTTCAGAATAGCAGCGTTCGCCCTTTAAGAACAGCTTCTGTCCCTCGCGGCGGCACTGTCTGCAAACTGCACCGGTATATCTTGCCATCTGTTACACCTCCAAATTATTTTCTGCACCTATTTATGCAGGTTATTATACTCGTCTTCTCTTGGGAGGACGGCAGCCGTTATGCGGAATCGGGGTAACATCTTTAATCATGCTAACCTCAAGACCGGCTGACTGCAGAGCGCGGATAGCAGCCTCGCGTCCAGCACCGGGACCTTTAACATAAACCTCGACAGTCTTAAGACCATGCTCCATAGCAGCCTTTGCAGCCATTTCGGCAGCGCTCTGAGCTGCGAAAGGAGTAGACTTCTTTGAGCCTCTGAATCCGAGCTCGCCGGCAGAAGCCCAAGAAAGAGCGTTGCCCTGAGTATCGGAAATGGTGACTATCGTGTTATTGAAGGTCGACTGAATATGAGCGGCACCACGTTCAATATTTTTCTTTTCGCGGCGGCGGCGTGTAGCGGTCGCCTTTTTAGCAGTAGCCATTAGTTCTTCCTCCTACTTATTTCTTCTTGTTAGCTATCGTTCTCTTCGGACCCTTGCGAGTACGCGCATTGGTCTTCGAACGCTGACCTCTTACGGGAAGTCCCTTACGATGACGAAGTCCGCGATAGCTGCCGATTTCAATAAGTCTTTTGATATCCAATGCTACGGTACGGCGGCGGTCGCCTTCGACCTGAAGATTATGGTCGATGTACTCACGAAGCTTGGAAATATCTTCTTCAGTAAGATCCTTAACTCTTGTATCGGGGTTGATACCCGTGTCGGCAAGAATCTTTTTAGATGTTGTAAGACCTATTCCGTAAATGTAAGTAAGTCCTATTTCAACTCGCTTCTCATTAGGAAGGTCAACACCAGCAATACGTGCCATTTATCAAAGCACCTCCATTATTTTGTTAAGAGTAAATTAGCCCTGACGCTGCTTATGCTTCGGGTTTTCACAGATTACCATGATTTTACCCTTACGCTTGATGATTTTGCATTTATCGCAAATCTTTTTAACAGAAGGTCTGACTTTCATTTGGATTATACCTCCTTAAATTTTTGACTGCCTTATTTGGAACGCCATGTTATGCGTCCCTTAGACAGGTCATACGGGGACATTTCTACGGTTACCTTATCGCCGGGAAGAATTCTTATGAAATTCATCCTAAGCTTTCCGGAAATATGGGCAAGTATCTGATGTCCGCCCTGTATTTCTACCTTGAACATTGCGTTAGGCATAGCCTCAACAACGGTTCCTTCAAGCTCGATCATATCTGATTTTGACATTGTTTCCCTCCTTTAATTATGTGCCGCTTCGAATAACGCGCGGCGGACAGATCGGTTTGTTTTCATCTTTTCTTCATTGATTGAATCCGAAAGAAAGGTTAAATGACGCGGATTTTTTCGCTTAGGGTTTTCAAGTCTTCTTTTTTTGCCGTCAACGACATAAACAAAATCCTTATCTTCCCTTATAACAGCCATTAAAAATCCTTTGTCTCTCCCTCTCCTTGAGTACACCAAATCGCCTTTCATAGTTCTCTGTCAGCGACCGTCATAATCTGAGGCCCGTCGGGAGTTATAGCAATTGTGTGTTCAAAATGAGCGGAAAGCGATCCGTCTCTTGTTAAAGTGGTCCAGCCGTCAGCCATGATCTTGACATCGGGTTTTCCGATATTTACCATAGGTTCTATGGCAATCGTCATTCCCGGCATCAGTCTTATACCGTGACCGTGAGTGCCGAAATTAGGTACCTCGGGCGCTTCATGCAAATGGGTTCCGACACCGTGTCCGACAAACTGTCTGACAACGGAAAACCCGTTTGCTTCGACATAGCTCTGAACCGCATGCCCGATATCACCTATTCTGCCGCCAACTACAGCAACTCCGATACCCTTATAAAGTGCATCGTGGGTCACCTCCATCAGCCGCTTTGCCTCGGCGGAAACATCACCGCAGGCAAATGTGGCGGCATTATCGCCGTGATATCCGTCAAACATCGCACCGAGGTCGATACTTACTATATCGCCCTCAACGATTCTGCGTTTTTCAGATGGTATGCCGTGAATTACCTCGTTGTTGATAGATATACACGCGGTAGCCGGATAGCCTTCATAATTCTTGAAGTTAGGAACTCCTCCCTGACTTCTTATATAATCCTCGGCTATTTTATCAATCTCGGCTGTTGTAACGCCGGGTTCTACCGCGCTGCCAGCTAATTTTAATGCTCCGGCCGAAATTCTGCAAGCTTCTCGCATTATTTTCAGCTCGCGGCCGGTTTTAAGGACTACCATATACCTTATATCTCCGAAAGCGCCTTCAGCACAAGCTCGGTCGTGTCCCTGACATCATCCTGACCCTGTACCAAAACCAGCTTATCCTGAGCTTTGTAATAATCCTTAAGCGGTTCCGTCTGATCATGATAGACCTTAAGTCTTTCAAGAACGGTTTCTGGCTCATCATCCCTGCGGATAACAAGGTTACCGTCGCAATTATTGCAAACGCCCTCGATTTCGGGCTTTTTGAACTCGGTATGATAGCTTGCGCCGCATTTTTCACAAACGCGTCTTCCCGACATTCTTTTTACAATTTCTTCATCCGCAACCTCAATCGAAAGAGCGGCATCAATTGTAATATTCATATCGTCAAGCGCTTTTGCCTGAGGAATTGTACGGGGAAATCCGTCAAGAATAAATCCCTTTTTACAATCGGATTCGGCGAGGCGCTCACGGATAATGCCGATTACGACATCATCGGGAACAAGCTTACCCTGTTCGGTATATGCCTTTGCCTTAAGTCCCATTTCAGTACCGTTTTTAAGCGCAGCACGGATAATGTTGCCGGTTGAAATGGTAGGAATATTGTATTTATCTGAAATAATTTCAGCCTGAGTGCCTTTTCCTGCACCCGGGGCTCCCAAAAGAATCAAATTCATAATCAATACTCCTTTTTATCAATCAAGAAATCCCTTATAATGACGCATCATCATTTGAGATTCGAGATTCTGAACGGTATCAAGCGCAACGCCTACCATAATGAGTATCGAAGTACCGCCGAGCGAAATGTTTATCTGACCGATATTACCTAAAACTATCGGGAGAATAGCGATAACACTCAAGAAAACAGCACCGAGAAGCGTAACTCTTGAAAGAATTTTAGAGATGAAATCCGAAGTCGGTTTTCCGGGACGGATTCCGGGGATAGCACCGCCGTTTTTACGGAGGTTATTTGCCATTTCAACAGGATTGAACTGAATAGTCGAGTAGAAATAAGCAAAAGCAATTATCAGAAGGAAATAGATAACCGCATAGAAAACTCCTCGGGTGCTGAAGAGAGCGAGAACCTTATACCATGACGGCTGCTTTAAAGCTGTACTCTGGCTGACGAATGACAAAATCATTGTCGGCAGCATAAGGATCGAGGAAGCAAAGATGATAGGCATAACGCCCGACATGTTTACCTTGATCGGAATATGAGTATTCTGCCCGCCGTACATTTTATTGCCGACTACGCGTTTAGCATACTGTATAGGAACTCTGCGCTCCGCATTTGTCATCCAGACGATAAAAGCAACTACTGCGAGGAACAATACCACAACTGCAATAACAGCGGCTTTATTGCTGCTCCATGATGCCTTTAAGGTTGCGTAAGCCTGAGGTCCGCGGGAGATAATACCGGCAAAAAGCAGTATTGAAATACCGTTTCCTACGCCTTTATTATCAATCTGCTCGCCGAGCCACATTACAAGTGCCGAGCCTGCGGTAAGAGCGAGGACGATTACAAATCCTGCGAATACCATGGCGCCTGTACCCGAAATGCTTAAATATCCGTTACCCTTAAGATAGAAGAAGTACGCGACACCCTGAATAAGAGCAAGAATAATCGTTGCATAACGGGTGATTGAAGCAAGCTTCTTCTGTCCCTCTTCGCCTTCCTTGGAAAGACGCTCAAGAGCAGGAATTGCTACGCATAAAAGCTGGATAATAATTGAAGAGTTGATGTACGGAGTAACCGACATCGCGAAAATAGCGCCGTATTCAAGGCCGCCGCCGGTAAGAATCGAGAAATAGCTGAAAAATTCGCTGTTCTCGCTCGCCGTTTTTGCGGCAGATCTTAATGCGTCATACGCTACGAAAGGAACCGGAATAGCCGAGCCAATGCGGAAAATTACGATGATCATGATAGTAAAAAGAATTTTATTTCTTAATTCTTTTACTTTCCATGCATTTCTTAAGGTTTCCAACATACTCAGATCACCTCAGCCTTTCCGCCTGCAGAATTGATCTTTTCTGCGGCGCTTGCCGAGAAGGCATTGAGCTTAACAGTAAGCTTCTTTGTGAGCTTTCCGTTACCTAAAACCTTTACTGCATTATCAGCAGTTTTGATGATTCCTTTTTCTTTAAGAGCAGCTGCGTCTACCGTTGCACCGTCCTCGAAAACCTCGAGAGCGGAAACATTGACAGCAGTTACTTCTTTTGCAAAAATATTATTGAAGCCACGCTTCGGAACGCGTCTCTGAAGAGGCATCTGACCGCCTTCAAAGCCGGGTCTCATTCCGTGACCGGCACGAGCCTTCTGACCCTTATGGCCTTTACCGGCTGTTTTGCCGTTGCCTGAGCCATGTCCTCTGCCTATGCGCTTTGAATCTTTTGTAGAACCCAAAGCAGGTGACAAATCGTGCAATTTCATTGTTCGCACCTCCTTGCATAATTAACGCCTGATAAGGCGCCGCCTTACGGGCTTTGCATTTATTTGTTTGATTTAATCTTCAACGATCTTTACAAGATGTGAAACCTTGTTAATCTTACCTTTAGTCTGAGCGTTATCGGGCTGAACCGAAACATCTCCGACCTTATGAAGACCAAGTGCTTCAACCGTTGCAATCTGATCCTTTTTGGAACCGATAGTGCTCTTTACGAGCTTTACCTTAAGGCCGGCAGCCTTTTTCTTTGTAGCCATTGTGCTGCTCCTCCTTAACCTATGATTTCCTTAGCAGTTTTTCCGCGAACGGCAGCGACCTGCTCGGCATCGCGTAAAGCTGCAAGACCGGCAACAGTTGCACGAACTACATTGCACGGATTGTTTGAACGAAGAGCTTTGGTACGAATGTCCTTGATGCCGACAATTTCAACAACGGCACGAACTGCACCTCCGGCAATAACACCGGTACCGGCAGCGGCGGGCTTTAAAAGCACGCGGCCTGCACCGAACTCTCCTATAACTTCATGAGGAATTGTAGTACCCTTAAGAGAAACCTTGATAAGATTTTTCTTTGCGTCTTCGATACCCTTGCGGATAGCGTCCGGAACTTCGCCGGCTTTACCGAGACCGAAACCTACGATACCGTTGCCGTCTCCGACAACAACCAAAGCTGCGAATTTCATAATGCGTCCGCCCTTAACGGTTTTGGATACGCGGTTTATGGAAACTACTCTTTCCTGAAGATCTAATGTTGATGCGTCAATATTTGTAGCCAAAAGTATTCCCCCTCCTTATTAGAACTTGAGGCCGCCCTCACGGGCACCTTCGGCAAGCTCCTTGACACGGCCGTGATAGATATAACCGCCGCGGTCGAAAACGACCTCAGTGATTTTTTTCTTCTTGGCGCGTTCAGCTATTAACTGTCCAACCTTGCGGGCACCCTCTTTGTTAGAACCGCTCATACCGAAATCCTTTTCGTTTGAGCCTGCCGCACAAAGAGTAACACCCTTTTCATCGTCGATAAGCTGGGCGTAAATATTGCTGTTGGAGCGGAATACATCAAGACGGGGAGTAGCTGCTGTTCCGCAGATCTTTGAACGAACGCGGGCATGGCGCTTAAGTCTCGCCTGATTGCTGTTAGGTTTGCTAACCATTTAAAATACACTCCTTTTTTACTTCTTAGCACCCTTGGCTGCTTTACCTTCTTTGCGGCGGATATGCTCATCGGCGTATTTAATGCCTTTGCCCTTATAAGGCTCCGGCGGACGCTTTTTGCGTACATCTGCTGCAAACTGGCCAACCAACTGCTTATCGGCACCGCTGATAACTATTGAGTTAGGAGCCGGTACTTCAATCTTTATTCCCTCTGTCTCGGGAATGATTACCTGATGAGAATAACCAAGGTTCATAACAAGGTTATTGCCCTGTTTCTGAGCACGGTAACCTACGCCGTTAACCTCAAGAGTCTTTGAAAAGCCCTCGGTTACACCCTTTACCATATTGGCAATGAGTGTACGGGTAAGTCCGTGTAATGCGCGGTGTTCCTTATCATCGGTAGGACGGGTAACAACGATTGTTTCGCCCTCATGCACTACGGAGATATCCTTATTGAAATCATAAGAAAGCTCTCCCTTAGCGCCTTTAACGGTGATGGTGTTTCCGTTTATCTTAACATCTACACCCGCAGGAACTGCTATAGGCATTTTTCCTATTCTTGACATACCTTCTTACCTCCTTACCAAACAAACGCGAGGACTTCGCCGCCTACATTAGCTTTGCGAGCCTGTTTGTCTGTCATAATACCTTTAGAGGTAGAAAGAATTGCTATACCGAGGCCCTTCATAACCTTCGGCATATCTTCTACATTTGTATAGATACGCAGACCGGGCTTTGATACTCTGCGAATACCGCTTATGGTCTGTGCTTTATTGTGGCCGTACTTCAATACAATATGAATTACGCCCTGCTTTCCGTCGTCTTCAACGGAGAAGCTGCTGATGTATCCTTCATCGAGAAGAATCTGTGCGATTGACTTCTTAACATTTGATGCAGGAACATCTACCGAATCGTGTTTCGCCGAAGAAGCATTACGGATACGCGTAAGCATATCGGCTATAGTATCGGTGATTTGCATGCCGTAAACCTCCTTTAGATTTGTGCCTTACCAGCTTGCCTTCTTAACTCCGGGGATCTCGCCTTTATAAGCAAGTTCTCTGAAACATATACGGCAGATACCGTATTTGCGAAGATAAGCATGGGGACGGCCGCAGATCTTGCATCTGTTGTACTGTCTTGTTGAAAATTTAGCGGGGCGTGCCTGCCTTACTTTCATAGATGTCTTAGCCATACTTTTTTCTCCTTATCTCGCAAACGGAGCGCCCATAAGAGTAAGTAACTCGCGAGCCTCTTCATCTGTCTTGGCGGTAGTGACAATGATAATATCCATACCGCGAACCTTATCTATTTTATCGTACTCAATTTCAGGGAAAATGAGCTGTTCCTTTACGCCGCAGGCATAGTTTCCGCGTCCGTCAAAAGAATCGGGATTGATTCCTCTGAAGTCACGTACGCGCGGTAAAGCGGCATTGAAGAAACGGTCGATAAACTCGTACATTTTTTCTCCGCGAAGTGTAACCTTAGCGCCGATAGGCATTCCCTCACGAAGCTTAAAGTTCGCAACGGACTTCTTTGCACGGCACGGTACAGCCTTCTGACCGGTAATTTTGCTGAGATCGCTTATAACGGAATCAACTACCTTTGAGTTGTCCTTAGCCTCTCCGCAGCCTACATTGATAACAACCTTCTCGAGCTTCGGAATCTGCATAACACTCTTATAGCCAAATTTGGTCATCAATGCAGGAGCAATCGAATTTTTATATTCGTTTCCAAGCGTTGACATGTCATGTCCTCCTTACTCTTAAAAAGTCTCTCCGCATTTTTTGCAAACGCGGTCTTTTTTACCGTCCTCATAGATCTTGGTGCCTACTCTGGTCGGCTTATTGCACTTCGGGCAAACTAACTGTACCTTGCAGGCATAGATAGCGCCGTCTGTCTCGATAATTCCGGAGGGATCTCCGGCTTTTTTCGGTTTTACGTGTTTCTTAACCTTGTTAAGACCCTCTACGATAACCTTCTGTTCCTTAGGGCTTACCTGAAGAACCTTTCCGGTTTTCTTGCGGTCTTTTGCGTCGCCTGTAAGAAGCATTACGGTATCACCGGTTTTAATGTGAAGCTTACTCATATTTTTCTACCTCCCATTAAAGTACTTCCGGAGCAAGAGAAAGGATCTTTGTGTAATCCTTATCACGAAGCTCACGCGCTACCGGCCCGAAGATACGGGTACCTCTCGGATTCTTATCATCACGGATAAGAACGGCTGCATTTTCATCAAATCTTATATAAGTGCCATCATTGCGGCGAAGACCTTTTGCAGAACGAACTACAACAGCCTTTACTACATCGCCCTTCTTAACGGAACCGCCCGGAGCGGCCTTTTTAACAGAAGCAACGATAACATCGCCGATGTTGGCGTACCTCCTTTTGGAGCCTCCCAAAACACGGATGCACATAATTTCTTTAGCACCGGTATTGTCGGCAACCTTGAGGTAACTCTGTTGTTGTATCACAGTGGTTTCCTCCTTAAAGCCAAATTACTTAGCTTTCTCAACTATTTCGGCAACGCGCCATCTCTTATCCTTGGAGAGAGGTCTCGTTTCCATGATAAGCACTCTGTCGCCTACGCCGCAGGTGTTGTTCTCATCATGAGCCTTAAGTCTTATCGTGTTTTTAATAATCTTCTTATAGAGCGGATGCTTAACATTGTCCTCGATTGCAACAACAACGGTTTTATCCATTTTATCGCTTACGACTCTTCCCACTCTTGTTTTACGAAGGTTTCTTTCGCTCATATTCAGCTACCTCCTCTTTTAAGCGTTAGCGCTGTTTGAAAGCTCTTTCTCGCGGATAATTGTCTTAACGCGAGCGATATCCTTCTTTACAGCTGCTATTCGCATGGGGTTGTCGAGCTGATTAATGGCATGTTGGAAACGAAGATGGAACAATTCATCTTTAAGCTTTGCCAACTGCTCATTAAGCTCCGGTAAAGTGTTATCTCTGATTTCCTTTGCATTCATTACTGCTCACCACCCGTTTCCTTGCTTATAAACTTACATTTAATCGGAAGCTTATTAGCTGCAAGACGCATAGCCTCGCGAGCCAATTCCTCGGATACGCCGCCGATTTCGAACATAACGCGTCCGGGTTTAACCACTGCTACCCAGTACTCCGGAGCGCCTTTACCGGATCCCATACGGGTTCCGAGAGGCTTTGAAGTAACCGGCTTATCAGGGAATATTTTTATCCAAACCTGACCGCCACGCTTGATATAACGAGTCATAGCAACACGGGCAGCTTCGATCTGATTAGAGGTAATCCACGCCGGCTCTAAAGCCTGAAGACCGAAATTTCCGTGGGTAACGGTATTACCTCTTGTAGCGGTACCGGTCATACGGCCGCGCTGCACTTTACGGTATTTAACACGCTTAGGCATTAACATCAGCGGGCTCCCCCTCTCTTAGAAGTTCTGCGGTTCTCATTGAGAACCTCGCCCTTATAAATCCAGACCTTAACGCCGATTCTGCCGTAGGTAGTGTTTGCCTCAGCAAAACCGTAATCAATATCTGCTCTAAGGGTCTGAAGCGGAATAGTACCTTCATGATACTGCTCGCTTCTTGCGATTTCAGCACCGCCCAAACGGCCCGAAACCTGAGTTTTGATACCCTTTACGCCGAGACGCATTGCTCTGCCTATAGAGAGCTTCATTGCGCGGCGGAAGGATATACGCTTTTCAAGCTGGGTTGCGATGTTCTCGGCAACAAGCTGTGCGTCCGCATCGGGATTTTTAATTTCAACGATGTTGATAACGACATTTTTGCCAAGCATCTTCTGGCAGGTTTCGCGGAGCTTTTCGATTTCAGCGCCGTTTCTTCCGATAACCATACCCGGCTTTGCGCAGTGGAGATGTAATCTCACGCGCTTATCATCGCGTTCAATTTCGATTTTAGCAATACCTGCACTTGAAAGTGCCTTTTTAAGGTATTTACGGAGGTTATAGTCCTCAACAAGCGTATCTCCGAACTTTTCGTCGCTTGCAAACCAACGCGAGTCCCAGTTTTTAATAATGCCGACGCGTAAACCGTGCGGATTAACTTTCTGGCCCATAGTTTTAACCTCCTAACTTAAATATCGCGTTCTTTAAGAACGAGTGTAACATGGCTTGTTCTCTTTAAAATGCGGTGAGCGCGTCCGTGGTCCTTAGCGCGGATTCTCTTAAGAATCGGGCCGGGGCAGACTGCACACTCTGCAACATAAAGCTTAGACATATCCATGTTTTTGTTTTCAGCATTTGCCATAGCTGACTTCAAAAGCTTTTCTAAATACTCACAAGCGGACTTAGGAGTAAATTTGAGAATAGCCATTGCTTTGTCAGCGTCCTGATTTCTTATTAAATCGAGGACTATCTTCACCTTGCGGGGTGAGATACGGGCATATTTAAGAGTAGCCCTTGCTTCCATAAATTCTATCTCCTTTCGGCCGCTTACTTACCGGTAGTCTTAGCACCGGCATGGCCTTTGAACGTTCTGGTCGGTGCAAATTCACCGAGCTTATGGCCAACCATATCCTCAGTTACATAAACCGGCACATGCTTACGGCCGTCATGAACTGCAAAAGTGTGTCCGACGAAATCGGGGAATATGGTGGACGAACGGCTCCAAGTTTTAAGCACGCGCTTTTCACCGGCTGCATTCATTTCCTGAACTCTCTTGTACAGCACTTCCTGCACATAAGGGCCCTTTTTAATACTTCTTCCCATTATGAAATCTCCTTTCGTCCGACTTATTTACGACGCTTAACAATATACTTATTGCTCTGCTTATTCTTCTGGCGGGTCTTGTAACCGAGAGTAGGTTTACCCCACGGGGTTACAGGTCCGGGACGGCCGACAGGTGATTTACCTTCACCGCCGCCGTGCGGGTGGTCGTTCGGGTTCATTACAGAACCGCGGACGGTAGGTCTCCAACCCATGTGACGCTTACGGCCTGCTTTGCCGTAATTAACGTTCGCATGCTCGGGATTGGATACTACACCGACAGTAGCCATGCAGTTCTCCGGTACATTGCGAAGCTCTCCCGAAGGAAGGCGGAGAAGCGCCATACCGTTTTCCTTAGCCATAAGCTGAGCCATGTTTCCGGCACTTCTTGCGAGCTGAGCGCCCTTGCCGGGATAAAGCTCAATATTATGAAGGAATGTACCAACCGGAATATTAACGAGCGGAAGCGCGTTTCCGGGTTTGATATCCGCATCGGGACCGCTGACGATTTTATCGCCGACTTTAAGATCCTGCGGAGCGATTATATAGCGTTTTTCGCCGTCCTCATACTGAACTAATGCGATAAATGCAGAACGGTTAGGATCGTACTCAAGAGTAAGAACGGTAGCGCTTACGCCGAAACGCTCTCTCTTGAAGTCGATAACTCTGTACTTTCTGCGGTTTCCGCCGCCTCTGTGGCGGACTGTTATCCTGCCGTAGCTGTTACGGCCGGCATTCTTTTTAATAGGTTCAAGCAAGCTTCTCTCGGGCGCTACCTTTGACAGACCGGAATAATCCATGGTTGTCATATTACGGCGACCGTTAGAAGTCGGCTTGTAATGTTTTATTGCCATTTGTTTCACTCTCCTGTTTAGGCTTAGCGAAGCTTTTTAAAGCCTCATACATCACCGGAAATTTTAAAATTTCCTTAAATTACGCTTACATAAGTCCGTCGAAGAATTCGATCGGCTTTGAATCGGCCTTTAAAGTAACAATTGCTTTCTTATAAGAAGCGGTCTTGCCCTCGTAACGGCCCATTCTCTTTAATTTTCCGCGTACATTCACGGTGTTTACCTTGGCAACATCGACCTTGAAAAGCTCCTTGACTGCGTCGGCAATCTCGTACTTTGTTGCATCGGGGTCGACCTTGAAGGTGTATTTCTTGCCGGCAACGCCCGACATGCTCTTTTCGGTTATGATCGGAGCGATAATGATATCCTGAGCGGTTTTCATTATGCGTACACCTCCTCGATTTTCTCTACGGCACCCTTAACCATTACAAGTGTATCGGCATGGAGAATGTCATAGGTGTTAATGGTATTGAACTGAGCGGATTTAACTCCCTCGATGTTAGCAATACTCTTTACTGCGAAAGCGTCGTTATTCTCAAGAACAACCAAAGCTTTCTTTCCTGCGCCGATAGCCTTAAGGCACTCGGCAACGGTCTTTGTCTTGTATCCGTCAAGCTTAAGCTCGTCAAGTACAATCAGATTGCCCGTTGCAACCTTATCGGAAAGCGCAGATTTAAGAGCCAGACGGCGAACCTTCTTATTAAGAGTATAAGAATAGTCTCTCGGCTTCGGAGCGTGAACAATTCCGCCGTGTCTCCACTGAGGAGCTCTGGTAGAACCCTGACGCGCATGGCCTGTACCCTTTTGTCTCCAAGGCTTTCTTCCGCCTCCGGAAACCTCTGTACGGGTCAGAGTGGACTGTGTGCCCTGACGCTGATTGGCAAGAAAATTAACAACTGCTGCGTGCATAACAACCGCATTGGGCTTTATACCGAAGATCGCATCGTTAAGATTCATCTCGCCTACGCTCTTACCTTGCATATCAACAACTGCTATATTAGGCATAACTCAACACTCCTTCCCTTAAGCTTTAACGCTGTTGAAAAGAACTACGATTCCGCCCTTGGGTCCGGGAACCGCACCCTTGACTGCGATGATATTCTTTTCTGCGTCAACCTTAACTACGCTGAGGTTCTGAACGGTTACGCGCTCATGTCCCAAGTGACCTGCCATCTTCTTACCCTTGAAAACTCTCGAGGGAGTTGAGCAGGCACCGAGAGAACCGCCGTGGCGGTGAACAGGACCGGTACCGTGAGTCTCTTTGAGTCTTGAGAAATTCCAGCGCTTGATTGTGCCGGCATATCCCTTACCCTTTGAGGTTCCTCTGACATCTACACTGTCGCCCTCAGCAAAAACATCTGCCTTGATTATGTCGCCGACATTCAGAGCAGAGGTATCCTCAAGTCTGAACTCACGAAGAACCTTCTTCGGAGCGACATCGCCTTTTGCAAAGTGTCCCTTTGCAGGCTTCTTTACCTTTGAAGCTTTCATATCGCCGAAGCCGATCTGAACTGCTTCATAACCGTCGTTTTCAGCGGTCTTCTTCTGCGATACTACGCAGGGGCCTGCTTCAATTACGGTTACGGGAACTACATTCCCTTTTTCATCAAAAAGCTGGGTCATGCCGAGCTTTTTTCCGATGATTCCCTTTTGCATTAAAATTTCCTCCTTTGGTTATTGGTCAGCCTAAGCCGACTTGACCTTGGCGCGAAAAGGCCGCTTTAAATATATAATGTATATTAAAGCTTGATTTCGATTTCAACACCAGCGGGGAGCTCAAGACCTGTGAGTGCCTCGACCGTCTTATTAGAAGGTCTGATAACATCAATAAGTCTTTTGTGAGTCCTCATTTCGAACTGTTCGCGGCTGTCCTTATATTTATGAACAGCACGAAGGATTGTAACGATCTCTTTTTCTGTCGGGAGCGGTACGGGACCTGAAACCCTTGCACCTGTACGTTTAGCGGTTTCCACTATCTTTTCAGCGGACTGGTCTACAAGCGCGTGATCGTAACCCTTGATACGAATTCGGATTTTTTCTTTCACTGCCATGTGAATTTCGCCTCCTTGATTGGTTGGCGGGCAAAACTTACACCGTGCCGTGTTTTTCTTATCGGCACATTATAAAACCGGCAATTGCTGGGGTCGCAGTCAATTCCGGAACAGCAGCCAAGCTGCCGTTGGTACAGAAATTCGCAAGTATTTCCATACCCTCAAGAAGTTCTTTCGCCCGGTTTAAAATCGGACATACTCCGCGGAAATTTCCCGACTCAAAGGTCGGCCACCTCCCGCATCAACGCATGTATAACGCCGCATTTGTGCAGCGTACCTTGATATAATATCATAAACGGATTATAAAATCAAGTATTTTTTTAATGTTTTTTAAATTTTTTTCTTTTATAACGCATCATTGGCGAATCTGCATTTTTTTAGCTTAAAATAAGAGCCGAACAGCTCGCCGTATTCCTTATAGGCGTCGCGGTATACCTCTATCATAAAATCGCCTTTATAACCGGACTCTTCAACCGCCTTATAAAAGCCCTTAAAATCAAAATTTCCCTTTAAAGGGAGCATGCAGTCCGACTCCGGCGAATTATCGCTGATATGATAATGCCTGATATATCTACCGAATCGTTTTACGGTATCAATCGGATCATAGCCGCCTCTTACCGCCTGCTTGATATCAAAGCATATATTTGCATCACTTTTCAGGCTTTCGGTAAATTTTTTCAGAAACGCCGTACTTCCTGCCCTGAAATTAACGACATTTTCCTGCAAAAGCACCGCACCGTGCTCTTTAACGGCATTTGAAAGCTTATAAAATCTTTCGATATATCCGTCATCGTCAAGAACCTTGTTAGGCTTTCCGCCGTGAAGAATAATGTACTTTGCCTTTAAGTCTGCGGCAATCTCCGCATATCGCCTGAACTCGTCAAAGCCTTCTTTCGTTCGCCTGTCATAAGCGGAAAAAAGCATAAAAGACTCTGCAAGAGACATTGTCGGGTGAATTGACGAAACCTTTATTCCGTATTCATTTTTTATTCCGCGCAAAATTTCAACAAAATCTTTTGTAAGCTCATATTTGCAGTTAAAAAATATTTCGGTGCAGTCAGCGCCCGATTTTGCTATCATTTCGAATGCTTTTTCGGTTTCAAGCGGATAAAGCGACGCGGAGGAAATTCCCAAGCTCATTTTTTCATCTTCTTTAATTCTTATTTTGCAGGGTCTACATATAAGGTCTTATTGTTTTCATATATAACCATTCCCGCCTTTGCGCCGTTCGGTTTTTTTACCGATTTGACAAAGGTATAGTCAACAGGGACATTTTGTGAAGAGCTAAGAGAAGAATTCTTAGCCGCTAAGCCTGCCGCAAACAAAAGAGCGCTGTCGCTCACCTGTCTGCCCTCGGTTATCAGAATTACATGCGCGCCTGCGGCATTTTTAACATGAAACCAAAGGTCTGATTTTGCGGCGAATTTCATTGTAAGCCTGTCGTTTTCGACATTGTTTCTGCCGACTAAAATCTTAAAGCCGTCCTCGCTTACATATTCCTCGGGTCTGAAGCCGATTTTAGGCTCTGCGGTCTTCTTTTTTCCGCTCTTTTTAATATAGCCCTCTTTTCTCAGTTCTTCCTTTATTTCATTTATATCCGCAGCGGTCCTGCATCTTTTTATACTGTCCTCAACATTTAAAAGATATTCTGTTTCTTCCCCGTCTGCCTTTATAAGCCTGCCCAAGGTCTGCCTTGCAACGCATGCCTTTTTATATTCTTTAAAATATTTAGCGGCATTATTCGCGGCATTAAGCGAGGGGTCAAGTTTGATTTTTACGGGCTTTAACTCAGGGTCATAAAAATTGTCGAGTACAACACTGCTTTGCCCTGCCGAAATATTATGTATATTAGCCTTTATCAGTTCACCGAAAATCCTTTTTTGCTCGCAGTTTCTGCTGTTTTCAAGCTCCTGCATTCTTAAGGCTTTTCTTTTTCCCGCGCGCAGAAGCGCATTCGAGACGATTTTTGAAATATCTGCGGAGGCTTTTGAAAGTCTGAACGCAAGATCCCTTTTGCCGTAAAACTCATCCAAAAGCGCACTCGGGCTTTCAAACTTTTTTATTTCATAAAGATTACCGTACTGCCCGATTTTTATAAAGGAAAAATCCTTGGGCACTCCGTCCTTTAAAAGCATGTAACAGTTAAAATCCCTTAAAAGCTCGGATTTTATTTTTTCGAGCTCAAGTTTTACTGCCGTCAAATCATTTTCGGTTTCAACAAACCCGTCTGTTTCTGCCGCCCTGTAGGCAATTTCCCGGCAAACAAGCGGAGATAGCCCCTCAAAGCTTTCAAGCAGTTCGGAGCTTAGGGGCTTTTGCGGCGAAAGCTTTAAATCTATACTCTTGAATTCGGCTGAGATAATATCAATTTTATTCTGCGGTTCAACCGGCGAATAATTCGCCCCCGGCTGAATCATTCGGTCGTTTTTTTCGATATCGCTGCGTTTTACCGCATCGATTATCTTTCCGTTTTCATTTATAAGCACGATATTGCTTTTAGCGCCTATAAGCTCGCAGGCAATTTTTAAGGTTACGCAGTCGCCAAGCTCATTATAAGCCTCACACTCTATAAAAACGCATCTTTCAAGCCCTGTCTGCACGATATTCTTGATTTTTGCTCCCGAAAAATATTTTCTTGCAAGCATACACAGCATCGGCGGTTTTTCGGGGTTTTCGGGCCTTAAATCCGTAAAATGCAGTCTTGCCTCTCCCTGACGGGCGCAAAGCAGCAGTCTTTTTGAAAAACCGGCGCGGCGAAGCAGCAGGATAAGCTCGTCTTTAGACGGCTGATATATTTTTTCTATTCTGCTTTCCCTTGCCGATTGCAGTTCGGCGACGGTCTTATATAAAAATCCTCCGTCAAGACTCATGGTTTTCCTCTCCGATTGCGTTTTCTATTTCGCTTATTATTTTTTTTGCCTTTAAATTCTTTTCTTCGCATTCCTTGATACCCTCGGTATCAAGAACAAGCTTTTTTAAGATTTTAAGCTGCTTTAAGGCATATTTTTTCGCGGTTTCATCCGACAAATCAAGCTTTCCTATGTATAGCTCATAATCTGAAAGCTTTCTTTTATTTCCGGAAAACCTAACCTGCATTACGGAATAAAGCTTTCCGTTTTCAGAAACTGCGGTTTCCTTTTTGACCTCAAAGCCGCTAAGCCCCAAAAAAATTCTTAAATCCTTTGCGGAGGTTGTAGGCTGTAATATAAGGTTTACCGTTCCGTCTTTTAAAAAATCGGTTTTTGAAATAATATCCGATATTATTTCTCCGCCCATTCCCGCAATGACGACATTGTCGGCTTCTTCTCTTTTTACCTTGCTGAGTCCGTCGCAAAGGACAAGCCTTACACCCTCTGCGTTTAATTCTTTTAAATTCTTTTTTGCATTTAAAAGCGGTTTTTCCCTTAAATCCGTAGCAGTGACCGAGGTAAAATTACCCGAAAGATATAAAAAAGCGGGCAGATATCCGTGATCCGTACCGACATCACAAACACTTCCGCCCGTCTTAATCAAACCGGATATTACCTTTAGCCTGCGGCTTAACTCAGGCATTCTTTTCAACATGCTCATTGAGCTTTTTTAAAAGCTCGTCGCAGTCGGTTCCGTGAACCTCGCATGCCTGCTCAATGGATTCTCCTCTTGAGGCGGGGCAGCCTAAGCAGTGCATTCCGATAGCGAAAAAGTATTCCGCAAGTGTCTCGTCCATTTCAAGAACATCGCCGATAAGCATATCTTTTGTGATTTTCATAATTGTTACTCCCTTTAAAATAATTTTACCTTTTGGTTTTTAAGATCTTTTCTTCCGTGATTATAAAGCTTTCTGTTATCGAGAGCCCATACCTTTTGCGAAAATTCGCCGGCATTTGTATTAAGAAGCGCCTCGCGCATTTCATACATTCTCGAATCCAGAAGGTCCAGCTCGGATAAAAGCTCTGCCTCGATAAACATCGGCATAACCGCCGCTCCGAACTCCGGAACACCGTGGTGGGACAAAATCATGTGCTGGACAAGCATTGATTTTTCTTCGCTTATTCCTAATTTTTCGGCATAGAAAGCAACCTTTTTGGCACCCATTGTAAGATGTCCCAAAAGATTTCCCTGAACCGAATAGCCCTCGGCAAGACCCGTGCTCTCGCTTACAATGAATTCTTCGGTTTTTGAAATATCGTGAAGCATTGCTCCGCAAATCAAAAGATCTCTGTCAACAAAAGGATAGAGCCTGCAGATATCCTCGCACATTCTGACAATTGAAAGTGTATGCATAAGAAGCCCGCCGCGGACGGCATGGTGAAGCTTGAACGCCGCCGGCCAGTAAAGCAGAGCCCTGCGGTTGTCATCATAAATTGCCGTTAAAAGCTTTTTAAGCTCTTCGTCTTTAAATTCGGCCGCTATTCTTATAATTTCATCATACATCTGCGCCGAGGAATAATCGGCAGTCGGAACAAAGTCCTCTATGTTTATATTATCCGCATCGTTAGCGATTCTTATCCGCTCAATTTTTAACTGATCCGATCCGTTATACTCTGAAACCGTTCCGCGGATCTTGACAATCTCATTAGCCTTATATTCTCCGTGCTCGGCAGGACTGTACCGCCAAAGCTTGGCGTTTATCTCCCCGTCCGAATCGGCAAGGGTCATATCAAGATATGTATCACCCTTGGATGAGGTCTTTTTGTCAACCGTTTTTATAAGGCAAAATCCGTCCACTCTGCCCGAATTGTCAACAGGTGTAAAATTCATGGGCTTATTCCTTTACTATAATATTTTCTCTTGCCGGTCCGTTAGAAACCATGGCGATTTTAAAACCGATTTCCTTTTCGATAAACTCTATATAATTACGGCAGTTTTCGGGAAGCTTTGAATATTCGGTTATACCCGAAATATCGCATTTCCAGCCCTTAAGGGTCTTAAGAACCGGCTTTGCTCTGTAAAGGTCGGCGGTAACGGGGAAATTCTTTGTAACCTTTCCGTCAATCTCATATCCTACGCAGACCTTGATCTCGTCTAAGTAACCGAGAGCGTCAACAACGGTTAAAACGCCGTGTGTCGTTCCCTGTACCTCGCAGCCGTAACGGGTGGCAACGCAGTCAAACCAGCCCATTCTGCGCGGTCTGCCGGTTGTAGCTCCGTATTCTCCGCCATCTCCTCCGTGGTCGCGGAGCTCCTTTGCCTCATCGCCGAATATCTCGCTTACAAATGCTCCTGCGCCTACGGCAGATGAATAAGCCTTGATAACCGTATAAATCTCCTTTATTGAATAAGGCGGAAGTCCCGCGCTTACGGCACCGTAAGCCGCGATAGTATTGGAAGATGTTACCATAGGATAAATTCCGTGGTCAACATCCTTTAAGGTGCCGAGCTGACCTTCAAGAAGAATTGTCTTCCCCTGCTTGTCCGCATTATAGCAAAGCTCTCTGACATCGCCGACAAAATCCTTTATTCCGTCTCTCCATACAAGCATTTGATTAAATATTTCATCAACGTCCAGCGCCGGTTTATGATAAAGATTTTCTATAAGAATATTTTTAACTTCTAAAGTCTTTTCAAGTTTCTCTTTTAAAGCCTTTTCATCAAACAGGTCGCAGACCTGAAATCCGATTTTTGCATATTTATCGGAATAGAACGGAGCAATGCCGGATTTTGTCGACCCGAAGCTTGCCTTGCCGAGCCTTTCCTCCTCATAAACGTCAAACAGCACATGATACGGCATAACAATCTGACATCTTGGAGATATCATAAGCTTAGGAGCGGGAACACCCGCCTCAACCACACTGTTATACTCTTTAAGCAGCTTATCAACATCGAGAGCCACACCGTTTCCTATGCAGTTTATAACATTCGGATTGAAAACTCCCGACGGAAGTGTATGAAGAGCAAATTTTCCGTAATTATTCTTTATCGTATGCCCTGCATTCGCACCACCCTGAAATCTGACGACTATATCGGCGTTTGTCGCGAGCATATCGGTAATTTTACCCTTGCCCTCGTCTCCCCAGTTTGCGCCTACTACTGCTTTAACCATATTCTTTTTACTCCCTCCGGCTTTTAAGCCGATCAAAATACGCAAATATTATACTATAAACATCTTATTTTTTCAAGTATGTTATGTTTATATATGCATATTCATATAATATATAATAGATTTAAGATGATGTGTGCCTAACGGCACCGATATAACCAAACCCTTCCGTCAAAGCTTCGCTTTGCCACCTTTTCCTCCGGAAGACGGGAACCCTTTTGTCTGCTGTCGCAGACATTTCCCCTAACAAGGGAATTTCCTTCCGGCTGAAGTGGAGGCTTTTGTCTCAGCAGAGTCTAAAGTCAGGCTCCCTTCTTATTGACGAATGTCAATACAGAGGGGAGCTGTCGCGCTTTATGCGCGACTGAGGGGTATTGTTCTAGATGCTAGACGCTAGATTTTAGATATTAGACCAATGTGTGTCTTACGGCACGAAAATTAAATAAAAATTCATTTAAGTCTAACATCTACCATATAGAGTCTAAATCCTATTTCTTCATCTCAAAGAAATTATATTTTTTCACTGTGAAATAAAGCGGAACCCCTAGAAGCGCCACAACCGCCGCCTCGCCGAGCATAACATATAGAGAAGAAAGCAAAAATCCCGTCTGTTCTCCCACGCTTAAAAAAATCGAAATCTCCGCGCCGACGGTAAACCCGTTTATAACAACCGGCGAAAGCAGGGAAAGAAAAGGAAGATTTTTTAATTTTACATTTCTTAAAAGATATGTAACGCATGAGGCGGCAAGCGTCGCCCCCGTGCCGAAAATCATATCAATAGGATTGAAAGAGGCAATATTCGAAATCAGACAGCCTACCGTAAGCCCCGGAATTGCCGCAGGGGTAAACAGCGGCAGAATTGTCAGCGCCTCGGAAATGCGGAACTGAACAGGCCCGTAAGCCAGTCCGAAAATATTACTTATAAATGTCAGGGCTATATATGCCGCCGCTATAACGGCTCCCCAGACTGTATTCATTGTATTTTTCTTAAGCATTTTTATTATCCCATCTATAAATTTTCATAAGCCTTGACCGCAAGTCTGTCGCACCGCTCGTTTTCGGGGTGTCCCGCATGACCCTTGACCCATACTATATCCACATCGTGAATGTCGGTAAGCCTTAAAAGCTCCTCCCAAAGGTCGGGATTAAGAGCAGGCTTTTTGTCCGCCTTTCGCCAGCCGTTTTTCTGCCAAGAGCGCGCCCAGCCCCTGCTTAACCCGTCGCTTACATACTTAGAATCGGTGGTAAGCGTAACATGGCAGGGTTCTTTTAAAGCTTTAAGCCCCATTATAACGGCTGTAAGCTCCATGCGGTTATTTGTGGTGCTTTTTTCTCCGCCCGAAAGCTCGCGTTCGCTTTGTCCGTATCGAAGAACAGCTCCCCAGCCGCCTTTTCCGGGGTTACCCGAGCAGGCGCCGTCGGTAAAAAGCTCGATGTGTTTTTTCATTTCTTTCATTTATTTATACCTTCGAAAACAGCCGATAACCTTTCCCAAAATTGCGGGTTTTTCAGGAACAATCGGCTCGAAATCAGGGTTTTCGGGCATAAATATAACAGTTTTGTCAGGCTTTATAATAAGCCTTTTTACAGTCGCGCTGTCCTCGATCATTCCTATAACGATATCACCGCTTTTACATGCGGCGTTTTTATCGGCGATAACGATATCTCCGTTTAAAATTCCCGCGTTTTTCATGCTTTCGCCCTTTACGTTAAGTGCAAAAAGGCCCTCGGCGGACTTTGTCGGATAGGGAATATAATCCTCGATTTCCTCTACCGCCAAAATCGGCTGACCCGCCGTTACCTTACCGACAAGCGGGACCATTGAGGAATCCCCCTCTTTTTCGATTTTAATTGCTCTTGAAAATCTTGCGTCCCTTGATATGTAGCCCTCTTCCTCAAGCCTGTTTAAAACGGCATGCACCGAAGAGGTGGATTTAATACCGGTCGCAGTGCATATTTCCCTTACCGTAGGCGGAATGCCCTCGCCCGATTTTTTTACAAGAAAATCATAAACAGCCCTCTGATTTTCCGTCAGCGGCATCCTTTGCTCTTTCATCGGATTTTCCTCCCGAACATTTATTCGATTTTATTATAGCATCTTTTTCTATGACTTTCAAGGATTTAAGAGGCTTTAGTAAAAATTTCTTTTATTCCGAGAATTATCAGAAAACCGCCGAAAATTTTTCCCGCAAGAGCGCCGCCTATAAATTTGAGCGCAAAAATCCCTGCCGCCGCTCCCAAAAGACCTCCTGCGGCAAAAGGCAAAGTTATTTTCCATTTGATTTTTTTCTTTATCGCGTAAATAATAACCGCGAGAGTTCCTATGGGAATAAAAAACAAAAGATTTATTCCCTGCGCCTTAAGCTGAGAAGTGTCGGTGAAAACGGCAAGGTACATAATCAGCACCGCTCCGCCGCCTAAGCCCATACCGCCTATTATTCCCGAAAAAAGCCCTGCTAAAAGGGCGGCGATATTCATTTAATCAGCAGGCGCACGCCTGCGTATATCATAAAAGCGCCGAAAATTCTTTTTAGCCAAAGAGGGGAGATTTTTCTTATAATAACCGTACCCAAAAGCGAGCCTAAAAGCCCCGTGGGGATATAAGAAAGACTGTCGGAAATTTTAACATATCCGCCGTTTAAATACATAAATGCGCTTAAAACCGTTATCGGCAAAATTATGGCAATAGCGTTCGCATGAGCGGACTTCTGGTCGAGTCCGCTTTTTTTAAGCAGAGGGACTGCAACCATGCCTCCGCCTGCGCCGAAGCAGCCGTTTACGGCGCCTATGAGCGAGCCGAGTCCGATTTTTTTTAAAAGCTTAACAGTTTTTCTTTTCATTAAATTCACCGCTTTTATTTTTGCCTGTTATTCCCGAAATTACACCCAAACAATAAAATATAATTAAAAAACTTTTAAAAAACTCTTCTTTTTTTAGGCGCGGTTTGGTATAATAATAAATAATACCTTTATTGCGTATCAAAAAGATCTGCGCAAAAGGAGAAGATAGATTGTTTATAAATTTATGCGGACTTGATATTGAATACAGTATAACAGGAAGCGGGGATATTCCCGTGATTCTTCTTCACGGCTGGGGTTCTTCGTTTGATGTTTACGGCGGCGTCACAGCGGCACTAAGCGACAGGTGCAAGCTTTATGCGCTTAATTTCCCAGGGTGCAAGAACAGCGAAATTATGAAAGAGCCCTGGACGCTTGACGATTACTGCAGGCTTGTAAAGGAATTTGCGGACAGCTTTAAAATTGAAAATCCCGTAATCATAGGCCACTCACACGGCGGAAGAACCGCCTTAAAGCTTGCGGCAAGCGGAATTTTAAACCCGAGCAAGCTTGTTCTTATCGACAGCGCAGGTCTTATTCCTAAAAAAAGCTTAAAGCAAAAGCTTAAGGTAAAAAGCTTTAAAATGATAAAGAGCGTGCTTTCTTTGCCGGTTTTTAAAAATCATTCAAAGGCTCTGCTTGACAAGGCGCGCTCTCATTACGGCTCCGCCGATTACAATGCGGCGCCTCCGGTGCTTAGAAAAACGCTGGTTTCTCTCGTCAACACCGATTTGAGGGATATAATTCCGAATATCAAATGCCCAACCCTTTTAATATGGGGCGACAATGATACCGCAACCCCGCTTATCGACGGGAAAACAATTGCGTCCTTAATACCCGACAGCGGAATATGCGTGCTTAAAAACACGGGGCATTTTTCATTTTGCGAAAAGCCATACGACACCGCGCGAATTCTTCAAAGCTTTATAAATTAAGGGGGAAGCTTTATGGAAAATTACAATGTAATACTTACGGTTGTTTTCACTGTTTTCGGCTGGGCAGGCGCTTTATTTTCTCTTGTCCGCCAGCTTCAGATGCTGCAGCAGAATTCTTATTTTCCGTCAAGATATTTTAAGTGGCTAAAGGAGTCCTATTCGGTTGAATCGTCTTTATCGGTTGCAGCGTTCGGGCTTTCTTCCATGCTTTATGCTTTCGGATACTATATTTTTATAACCGTGCTTTTTGCGGCTTTGCTTGTCTGGAGAATTTTTAACTGCATTTCGGTCTATAAAAATTCAATTAAAAAAATTGTATTTACAAAACGGATAATAAGACTTTTTATTACGGCAGGAATTGTTCTTGTCTTATTTGCGGTATTATTAAATATCGGAATTTCAAAAACCGCCGACACGGTATTTTTCAATATTTTTTCTTTCATTTCTTGCCTTACACCGGTTTTGACGCTTATTTCATGGGCGCTTACACTTCCTGTCGAGAAAGCTGCGGCGAAGAAATATATTGCCGGCGCAAAGAAAAGGCTTGCCGAAAACAAGAATTTAAAGGTTATAGGAATTACCGGAAGCTACGGCAAAACAACTACAAAATTTATTTTAACAAGGATTTTAAGCGAGAAATACAATACCGTCTGCACCCCTCACAGTTTTAACACGCCGATGGGGGTTGTAAGAACAATACGCGAATATCTCCGCCCGAACACCGAAATTTTCGTCTGTGAAATGGGAGCGAAAAATATCGGGGATATAAAGGAGATCTGCGATATTGTAAATCCGCACTACGGAATTATAACCGCTGTCGGCGAACAGCACCTTGATACCTTCAAATCCGTTGACAATGTTTTTAAAACCAAATTTGAGTTAAACGACGCGGTGCTGAAAAACGGCGGAATCTGCCTTGTAAACGGCGGTAATGAAAATATAAGTACAAGGGTGAAGCCCGATAACAACACGGTCTTTTTCGGAGAAAACTCAGACTACCGCGCAGAAAACATAACCTTTTCAAAAAACGGCACAAGCTTTGACCTTATTTTAAAAAATGACAGAATTCCCGTTTCTACAAGGCTTTTAGGCCGCCACAGCGTTACGGATATTGTAGCCTCTGCAGGCTTAGCACATATTCTCGGCGTTTCAAATGAGGACATAGCCTTTGCGATTTCCGCATTAAAGCCGACCGAGCACAGATTAGAGCTTAAAAAATTCAAAAACGGCTCGCTTATTATTGACGACGCATATAATTCCAATCCCGAGGGCTGTATTGCGGCGGTTGAAACGCTGTCAAACTTTGATACAATGAAAAAAGCAATCATAACCCCGGGCCTTATAGAGTTAGGCGAAAAAGAGCATGACTGCAATTTCAATTTCGGCACAGCGTGCGCCGAAGTTTGCGATTTTATAATTCTTGTCGGCGAAAGATATTCCGCCCCTGTAAAAGAGGGCGCTTTAAAGTCAGGCTTTGATAAAGAAAAGCTCTTTGAAGCCAAGAGCTTTTCGCAGGCGCTCGAAATATTCTTAAGTCTTGCGGACGAAAACACCGTCTGTCTGCTTGAAAACGATTTGCCCGATAACTATTTAAAATAAAACTTTAAGTGAGGTCTTTTCTGATGAAAACAACTATGGCGGTATTTTTCGGCTGCCGCTCGGTAGAGCATGAGGTTTCTGTAATTTCCGCGGTTCAGGCAATGAACGCAATTGACCGCAAAAAATATGAGGTCATTCCCGTTTATGTAACAAAGGAAGGTGAAATGTTTACTTCTCCTTTGCTTTTTGACATTGAAAGCTTTAAGGGAAATCTTGATGAGCTTGTTAAAAAATGCGAGCAGGTAACCTTTATAAGGCTTAAAAACAAAACCGTTATGAGATCTTTTGCTTCGGGTATTTTTAAGAAATGCAGGGATACCGTTATTGATTTAGCCTTTCCTATTGTTCACGGAACAAACTGCGAGGACGGAACAATGGCAGGTTATTTCGAGTTTTTAAATCTTCCCTATATCAGCTGCGATATAATTTCAGCCGCTGTCGGAATGGATAAGGCGGTATTTAAAAGCGTTCTTAAATCCGCAGGACTTCCCGTGCTTGACTGCATGACATTCCGTTCGAGAGAGTTTAGCGCCGACAAAGAACATTTTATCAGGGAAATAGGCAAAAAAATAGGCTATCCGCTTATAATAAAGCCTGCTAATTTAGGTTCAAGCGTCGGAATTACCAAGGTTAATTCCGAAAGCGAGCTTGAAAGCGCAATTTCTCTTGCCGCGTCCTTTGCGGAAAAAATTCTCGCCGAAAGGGCGATAGAAAATCTAAGGGAAATAAACTGCTCTGTTTTAGGCGACGCGGACAGCTGTATCGCAAGCGTTTGCGAGGAGCCTTTTATGCACGATGAAATTCTTTCCTACGCGGATAAATACGAGGGCAATTCAAAATCAAAGGGAATGGCTTCCTTAGGAAGAAAAATTCCCGCCGATATAAGCGAGGAGCTTTCGGAAAAAATAAGAGGACTTTCGGTTGATATTATGAAAGCGACGGGATCAAGCGGAGTTGTAAGAATAGATTATCTTCTCGACTCTGAGTCGGGCGAGGTTTTCGCAAACGAAATTAACACTATCCCCGGCTCTCTTGCGTTTTATCTCTGGGAAGCCTCGGGAATTAAATATACCGAGCTTATTGACAGGCTTTGCGATATTGCGTTTAAAAGACAAAGAAACCGTGACAACCTCACATTTACGATAAAAACCAATATTCTCTCCGGAGCAAGCTTCGGCTCTAAAGGGTCTAAGGGGTCTAAATTTTCATGACAAAGCTTTTAATGAGGCTTTTTGTAAAAAAAGGTAAAGACGAACGGCAAAGCGTGGGAACACTCGGCTCGGCAGTCGGAATTGCCTGCAACTTTCTGCTTTTTGCAATAAAGCTTGCCGTAGGATTTGCGGCGTCAAGTATTTCCGTAATTGCGGACGGACTCAACAATCTTTCTGACATGGGTTCTTCCGTTATTACGGCTATCGGCTTCAAGCTTTCTGCTAAGCCTGCCGACAAAGAACATCCCTTCGGCCACGGAAGAATGGAATATATTTCCGCCTTTACGGTTTCTTTTATTATTCTTACCGTCGGCGCGGAGCTGTTTATAAATTCGGTAAAACGGCTTATAAGCGGAGCAAAAACGCCTGTATGTCCTTTTATTTTATTTGCTGTGCTTACCGTTTCGGTCTTACTTAAGCTTTGGATGTATTTCTTTAACCGCAAGCTTTCAAAGAAAATTGATTCCGCGGCGCTTCTTGCTACCGCAAAAGACAGCTTAAACGATTGCTTTACTACCTCGGCGGTTCTTCTTTCCGCACTTGTTTTAAAGGCTTTTCCGAACATACCGTTCGACCTTGACGCGGTGATAGCCATAGGAGTTTCCGCTTTCATCATAAAATCGGGAATTTCTTCATTAAAGGATACCTTAGGAGAAATTTTAGGCACACCGCCGAGTGCGGAAGAAATAAAGAACATAGAAAATGAAATAATGAAGTTTGACGGTTTTTTGGGAATTCATGACCTTATGGTGCATAACTACGGGCACGGGCGCGAATTTGCCTCGGTTCATGTTGAGGTCCCGCAGAATGTTAATCTTGCCGAGTGCCACGAAAAGGTTGATTTATGCGAAAAGGTCGTCAGTGGGAAAACGGGCGTCAATCTTGTTATACATATTGACCCTGTCGACACCGACGATGAAAATGTCGCGAAAGCCAAAGAGGAAATTTCAGATATTGTTAAAACAATTGACAGGAAGCTTTCAATACATGATTTTCGGATGACGCCTGCAGGCACACTCAGCACCAACCTGATTTTTGATATTGTTGTTCCGAACGATTTTAAGCTGAAACCGGAGGAGCTTAAAAAAGCCGTAAGTTTTGAAGCGAAAAAGATAAATCCGAGTTATAATTGCATAATCACAATAGACCATGACTTTACGGGGGAATTATAAAATAAAGCAAAGTAATCATATTACTTTATTTTATTAACCGAAAATGATGATAAAATTTAATTCCCCAAAAAAATTCCGAATAAATATTGACTAAATGTGCATTTTTGATTATAATATCTACTATGAAATTTTGAAAAGAGGAATGTTTTAAATGAAAAAGTTTTTAGCACTTGTCATGAGCGTTCTTATGGTTGCGGCTGCATTTGCCGGCTGCAAAACCAAAGACTCCTCAAAGGTTTGGGTCATTGCTACCGATACCGCGTTTAACCCCTTTGAGTATACCGACGCATCGGGCAACTTTGTAGGAATAGATGTTGATGTTCTTGCGGCAATCGCCAAAGATCAGAAATTCGAATACAAGCTTAACTCTCTCGGTTGGGATGCTTCAATTGCCGCTTGTCAGGCAGGTCAGGCGGACGGAATGATTGCCGGCGCTTCGATAACCGAAAAGAGAAAAAAAGAAGGCTGGATCTTCTCCGACGGATACTACACCGCAACTCAGAGTATGACGGTTGCAAAGGATTCCGATATCAAAACATTTGATGATCTTAAGGATAAAACCGTAGCAGTCAAAACCGGTACTTTGGGTGCAACCTATGCCGAAAGCCTTAAGGACAAATACGGCTTTAAGATTACCTATCTTGAGGATTCACCGACTGTTTATCAGACCGTTATCGGCGGTCAGGCAGCGGCGCTTTTTGAAGATACTCCCGTTATGAAGGCTTCAATTAAGACCGGAAATCTTGCGCTTAGGGTTGTTGAAGGTTCCGAAAACGAAGGCGCTCCTTACGGACTTGCAATCTTTAACAAGGATAATCAGGAATTTCTCGACCTTTTCAATGCAGGTCTTAAAAATATCAAGGCAAGCGGAGAATACGATAAGATAATTGAAAAATATCTCGGTTAAAAAACGGATTTGACAGCCCTTTAAAGCTGTCGGACTTACTAAAATATGGTTGCGGAGCACCGTAGAAAAAAATACGGTGTTCCGCTTTTGTCACGAAAGGAGGAACCGTTCCGATGTGGAGTATTATTACCGATTACGGACATTTGCTTTTAAAGGCCATGGGTAAAACTTTATTGCTTGCGCTTTGCGGTCTGTTTTTTGCCTGCATTTTAGGACTTTTCTTCGGAATTTTAAGCGTTCTTAAAAATAAAGTAAGCAGAGCGATTGCAACTGTCTTTGTCGATATTATACGAGGCGTCCCGATGATAGTCCTCGCTTTCTTCATTTATTTCGGTATCCCTTATTTTTTCAAAAACTACCTGAATTCGCCTATCACCCTCTCGGGACTGCAGGCAGGCACCATTGCATTGGCTCTTAACTGCGGCGCTTATATGGCGGAGATTATAAGGGCAGGTATTCAATCGGTAGACAAAGGACAGATGGAGGCTGCAAGAAGCTTGGGGCTTCCTTATTCCAAGGCTATGAGCAAGGTTGTTATGCCGCAGGCTATCAAAACCATGATTCCGAGCATAATAAATCAGTTTATTATCACTTTGAAAGATACTTCGATCCTTTCGGTTATCGGTTTCCCAGAGCTTGTAAACAGCGCAAAAAATATTATTTCCGTAACTTTTAAATCTTTCCAGACTTGGCTTATTGTCGGAATTATGTATTTCATAATCATTGAAATCCTTTCAAAAATTGCAAAGAAGCTTGAAAGGAGGCTTAACCGTGGCCGTTAATAAAGATAATGTAAAAATCCATGTTGAGTCGCTTAAAAAATATTTTGATAAATTGAGCGTTTTGGAAGATATCTCAACAGATATCTATGAGGGCGAGGTTGTTGTAATCATAGGTCCGTCCGGAAGCGGAAAATCAACATTCCTGCGCTGTATGAACAGGCTTGAGGATATTACCGACGGCACCGTTATTGTGGACGGTTATAATATCTCAGATAAAAAGGTCGATATAAATAAGGTAAGAGAAAATATCGGAATGGTATTCCAGCATTTCAATCTTTTCAAAAATCTTTCGGTAATAGATAACCTTATGCTTGCTCCGGTTCAGCTTAAAAAGAAAACCAAAGCCGAAGCGAGAGAGCTTGCGATAAACATGCTTAAAAAGGTAGGACTTGAGGATAAGGCCGATGTTTTCCCGTCAAAGCTTTCGGGCGGTCAGAAGCAGAGGGTGGCGATTGCCCGTGCGCTTTGCATGAACCCCGATATTATGCTTTTTGACGAGCCTACAAGCGCTCTTGATCCCGAAATGGTCGGAGAGGTTTTAAATGTTATGAAACAGCTTGCGGCGGACGGAATGACAATGGTTATCGTCACTCATGAAATCGGCTTTGCAAGAGAGGTTGCGGACCGTGTTATATTTATGGACGGCGGATTTATCGTCGAAGAGGGCACTCCCGACGAGGTTATAAACCATCCGAGGGCTCAAAGAACAATTGACTTTTTAAATAAGGTTTTATAAAAAGTTTTCATCCGACAGCTTTTGCTGTCGGATTTTTTGACTTATAACAAACAGTCAGCCTTAAAGGAAATTTTATTTAATTGTGTGCCGTAAGGCACACATATTTTTATTCATTCTCAAATACCTCTCTTATCAGCCTTGCCCCTAACTTAAATCCCGCTGTAAAGGCTCTTACTTCTTCTTTGCAGGAAACCTCGGAGTCCGCTTTTTCAAATTCTTCAAATAAAGCAAATTGTTGCTCTGTCAGCTCTGCTTTCAGCTTATCTTCAAGAAGTACTGCTTTTTCAAGCATTTTACCGTCGGTTATTTTGCGCTCAAACGGCGCAATATTTCCGTAATACAAATTTTCAAGTATAGTCATTGGGTTATCTCCTTTCAAAAAAGACATATATGTCTTTTCCCGTTACAATTATAAAGGATATATATGTCCTTTGTCAAGAGGAAATATATATCTTTTGTTATAATTATTTATATCAACAAATAAAAGGAAATGCTTTATGAAAAAATACTATGATGTTTTAAAAGAGTTACGGGAAGATAATGACTTATATCAACAGGATATTGCAAATATTTTGAAAATTGATAAAAGCTATTACGGAAAATATGAAAGAGGTCAGATTCCTCTGCCGATTGAGCATTTAATAAAATTATGTAATTATTATAAGGTATCCGCCGATTATATATTAGGAATCTCTTATGATTATAAAAGATCGAAAAAGGAAGAAAAGTAAACTTTACAAGATATATCGCTCTAATGTCTAAAATCCAGAAGAATACCCCTCAGTCGCGCATAAAGCGCGCCAGCTCCCCTCTGTTTTCACTATCGTGAAAAAGAAGGGAGCCTGACTTTAGATTTTGCGAAAACCCAAGCTTTCCCTTTAGCCGAAAGGCTGAGTGATAGGATTTGGTTATATCAGCGGCAAAGCCACACATTTGTCTAATGTCTAGAGTCTAATATCTAACATCTAGAACGGCAAGGGGGCAACATGATTTTTATTTAAATACAAAAAAGATGTCCTGCAGACTAAAACGGCGGGACATCTTTTTGTTATATAATTTATTATTTTTTAAGCTTTAAAGCGAGCTTTGCCTTTTCGGCAATATTTTCGGCTCTGAGACCGAACTCGTCGAGAAGCTTTACGGCGGGACCGGAGTGTCCGAAAGTATCATAAACTCCGAGCTTTATTACGGGAACGGGGAAATTTTCGGCAGTAAGCTCGCTTACTGCGCTTCCCAAGCCTCCAATAACCGAATGCTCCTCCGCAGTAACGATAGCGCCTGTTTCTTTGGCGGCCTTTAAAACGATTTCCTTATCAAGCGGTTTAATGGTTGCGATATTTATAACTCTCGCGCTGATACCCTCGTTTTTAAGGATTTCCTGTGCGATAAGCGCCTCATTTACCATAAGTCCGGTTGCGATAACCGTAACATCCGAGCCGTTCTTTAAGGTTACGCCCTTACCTATTTCAAACTTATAATCGTCCCCGAAAATTACCGGAGTTGCAAGTCTGCCGAACCTTAAATAAACTGGTCCGTCATTATCAAGAGCCGCTCTTACGGCAAGCTTAGCCTCTGTTGCGTCAGCAGGGTTTATAACTGTCATTCCGGGGATTGTTCGCATTAAAGCTATATCCTCATTGCACTGGTGCGTGGCGCCGTCCTCTCCGACGGAAATTCCCGCATGGGTCGCGCCGATAATAACATTAAGATGAGGATAGCCTATTGAATTTCTTACCTGCTCAAAGGCTCTGCCTGCGGCAAACATCGCAAATGAGCTTGCAAACACCTTTCTGCCCGTAGCGGCAATTCCTGCGGCAATTCCCATCATATTCTGTTCCGCTATTCCGCAATCATAAAATCTTTCGGGGAAGACATTTTTGAATTTACCTGTCTGCGTAGCCGCGGCAAGGTCCGCGTCAAGAACTACAAAATCATTTCTTTCTTTTCCCAATTCCACAAGAGCCTCGCCGTAAGCGGCGCGGGTTGCAACTGTTTTAACTTCTGACATAACTTTCCCCTTCTCTTAAAGCGCGGCCTTATAAGCCTTAAGCTCGTTCATTGCGATTTCATACTGCTCGTCGTTAGGAGCGCTGCCGTGCCAGGAAACCTGATTTTCCATAAATGAAACGCCCTTGCCCTTTACGGTATTTGCGATAATCGCAACGGGTTTATTTACGGTTTCGGCTTCCTTTAAAGCAGCTTCTATCTGCTCGAAATCGTGACCGTCAATAGTTATCGTATGCCAATTAAAGGCTTCGAATTTTTTGTCTACAGGCTTTGCGGAATTTACCTCGTCGATCGTTCCGTCAATCTGGAGATTGTTAAGGTCGATAAACGCGGTAAGGTTATCAAGTCCCTTATTCCCTGCGAACATCGCCGCTTCCCAGACCTGTCCCTCCTCAAGCTCGCCGTCTCCCAAAACCGTGAACACCTTAAAATCATTTTTAAAGTGTTTGGCCGAAAGTGCCATTCCGCAAGCGGCGGAAATACCCTGTCCTAACGATCCGCTCGACATATCTACTCCGGGAATATGCTTCATATCGGGATGCCCCTGCAAAAATGAACCTATATGGCGGAGCGTTTTAAGCTCAGATACATCGAAATATCCGCGGTTTGCAAGAACGCTGTAAAGCGCGGGAGCCGCATGGCCCTTTGATAAAACAAAACGGTCGCGGTTTTCATTTTTCGGATCTTCGGGATCGATATTCAAATAATCAAAATAAAGGTATGTCAGAATATCGGCTATCGAAAGCGAGCCTCCGGGGTGGCCTGATTTTGCGGCATGCACGCCCTCAATTATTCCTATTCTTACATCAGCAGCTTTTTTCATTAGCTCTTTCTTTTTTAAACTGTCCATTATTTGCTTCCTTTCTTTATTCTGATATAATTTTCCGTTTTTTCTATAAAGTCGGCTACTGCGCCGAGCCTTACGCTGCAAAGACTGAATTCGGCATTGTTTTTTATCTCGTCCGGCGCCTCTGACGGCGCTCCGCTTAAATGCGACTGCTTAAGCATTTCTAAATCATTATAATAATCTCCGACTGCACAGCATTTTTCTTCACTGATATTTAAAATCCCGCAAAGCTTCTTCGCTGCGGCGGCTTTTGAAGCGGATCCGCTTACAATTTCAAAGTATCTGCGTTTTTCCCCTAAAACCGTTGCAGCGGTTCGAAAAAGAGTGCAGCTTTTCGGTGTATTCGCCGTTTCTTTTTCAAGCTCAGGATAATCCTCATTCTTAGGTAAAAATATCACCTTTGTCCATGAAAGACCGTCAACATATTTAAAATCCGCCGTTTCCGACTCAAAGCCCTCATATTTTTCATGGTCGGAATTTTCCGAAGTTTTATTAAAAGCAAAAATCTTATCAGCCGAATGAATCTCAAGCCCGATTTCGGGATACTTTTTTATTATATTTTCGGTAAATTTATGACCTTCAAAGCTTATATTATCCTCAAACAGAACCTTTTTTTCCGACAAATCATAAATCATTGCTCCGTTGGCAAAAATCGAGGGGGAAATATTTCCTATCTTATCCGTAACCGAAGAAACGGCTTTTACAGCTCTGCCGGTGGAGAGGGAAAATATCCCGCCGTTTTCAGTAAAATAGCGTATTTTTTCGCAATTTCGTTCCGGAAGATATCCGTTATCGAGCAAGGTTCCGTCAATATCGCTTATTATAAGATATCCGTCAAAAATCGGCATTTCTTTTACATTCCTCTGAAAATTTTTTAAAATAATCAGGCAAACTGCTTTCAAATTCCATATACTGCCCTGTTCTCGGATGAATAAAACCGAGTTTTTTTGCATGCAGGCACTGTCCGTTTAAGCTTTTAATGACCTTTTTCGGTCCGTAAACAGGATCTCCTGCCACAGGGTGTCCGATATAAGCCATATGCACTCTTATCTGATGAGTCCGTCCCGTTTCAAGCCTCAGTCTTAAATGTGTGAATTCTTTATATCTTTCAATAACGCTGTAAAATGTCTTTGCGTTTTTGGAATTCTTATAGGTAACAGCCATTTGCTTTCTTTTAACAGGGTGCCGCCCGATAGGTGCGTCCACAAATCCGCTGTCGTCCTTAAAATTACCGTAAACAATTGCCTCGTACTCTCTTGTAAAGCTATGTTCTTTGATCTGTTCGGCTAAAAATTTATGCGCCTCGTCATTTTTTGCAACCATTAAAAGACCGCTCGTGTCCTTATCGATTCTATGGACTATCCCTGGGCGCATTACGCCGTTTATCCCCGAAAGGGAGCCTTTACAGTGATATAAAACCGCATTAACAAGCGTACCCGTATAGTTTCCGTTTGCAGGGTGGACAACCATTCCCTTAGGCTTATTTACAACCAAAAGGTCATTATCCTCATAAAGAATGTCAATCGGAATATTTTCAGGCTCCGCTTTATATTCTACGGGATCGGGGATTTCGACGGTTACGGTGTCGCCGCTTTTCAGCTTTACATTTTTTGAAGCTGTTTTTCCGTTCAGCAAAACCGATCCGTTTTCCAAAAGCTGAGCAGCCCTTGACCTCGAAACGGAAGCGATTTCGGCTGTATACACATCAAGACGGCGGCTTTCACCGCCGTCAAAAACACTATTTATCCGAGTCATTCCTATCACTTTCAGGTGCGGAAACAACGGCTGTTTTTTTAGCCTTTTCTTCCTTTATCATCGAAACAATAAAATAAAGAATAAGAAGCATTGCGCCTATAACTATTGCAATATCGGCAACATTGAAAACGGGGAAATCCTTAAAGAAAGTGAAATGCAGAAAATCAACGACATATCCGCCGCGCGCTATTCTGTCAATCATATTTCCTATTCCGCCCGATAAAACCAGCGACATTGCCCAGAACATAAGCTTATTCTTTGTTCCGTATTTAAGCATTAAAGCAATGCAGACAAGCATTATAACCGCCGTCACGGAAATAAGGATCCATGTATAGCCGCTGAGCATTCCCCATGCGCCGCCGCCGTTTTCAACATAAACAAGATCGATTATTCCTTTTATAAATGTCTTTCCGTTAAACTGCTCCGGATTTAAAAGAACAAGATATTTTGTATACCTGTCTGCGGCAATGACCGCAAGTCCTGTCAGCACTGCCAAAATATATGTAACCATTCTTTTTCTCCGTTTCTTTAAAATTTGTGATTATTCTTTATCGGAAGCATCCTTTTCTTTGCTTTCCTCGGCATTCTTTTCTTTTTTCTCTTTTTTATCCGATTTCTGCTCTTCTTCCTTTTCCTTGTCCGCTGCCTTTATAAATTCCTCAGGCTCCGGTTTTTTATCAATTTCGGCCGAAAGAATTTTTGCAATTTCCTCGGGAGAAAGCGGAACTGCGTCGGGAAGCTGAGAAATAATTGAGGTCTGCTCCTTGAACTTATTGAGGATTTCGGATTTGAAAGCGGCAACCTCTAATTTTGCTCTGTTAAACAGCAGCTGCTGTCTTGCAATGCAATCGTCGGTAGCCTTTTCAATGGCTTTCAGCTTTCTTTCCTCTTCCTCGCGCTGTCTGTCAAACTCCGCCTGAGCGTCAGCCCTGCGCTGAATGTTCTCAGCCTCGAATTTTTTAACAGTCTCATTCTCGCGCTTTGTGATTTCAACTATTTTATCCTCGGCCGCCTTGATTATCTCGTCGCTTTTCTTTCTTGCGTCGGCAACGATCTGGTCGGCAAGCTTCTGAGCGCTGACTAAAACGCTCTGAATGCTCGACTGAGAATTCTTATAGGTCTCAACCTCTTCCGTAAGAGAGTCAACCTTTTCGTTAAGCTCCTTGACGGTACGCTCGAAACGGTCATAATCAACCTCTACTTTATCGAGAAAAATGTCGACCTCTTCCTGCTTGTATCCGCCTACGGATTTAGCAAATTTTACATTTCTTACATCCTTTGAATTAAGCATATCTTTTTCCCCTTTTTTAGGTAATATATTTTTGATATTCCAAAACGGTTTTACCCTTTCGGGTAGTCCCGTCAACAGACTTTATTTTAAACTTACCTTTTTGTCTTACCGTTATACTGTCTCCGGCCTTTACCGAATGTGTACCCTTTTCGCAAATCAATGAGTTCACACTGACATATCCTAAGCTTATAAGCTGTGCCGCTTCCTTTCTTGAAACATGCGTAAGCTCGCTTACAACGCAGTCAAGCCTTAAAGACGAAACGCTCGCCTTAAAATCCGCAAGCTTTGAAAGAGAGGGAAGAGGCAATGAATAGCCCTCGCTGAGTCTGACTCCGACACTGCCGATTTTTTCGGTCTGAGATAAAACAAACGGCAAGATATCTTTATGTATAAACGCTACTGCCCTGCCGGCTTCAACTAAAATATCTCCGATTTTTTCTCTTGCGATCCCGAGCCCTGTAAGCGCACCCAAAAAATCCCTGTGAGCAAGTCTGTCGGCAGGTCTGAACAGGAAGGTAACTCCGGAAATCGGAAAATGAGGGTCCTCGCACCAATTAGGCTTACAGCAGAACACCGATCTTTCCGCTCCCTCAAATCCGCCGAAAAAACATACCGAACAATTTATATTCTTTACCGCGTCCTGTACCGCCGCCGCTTCGGCAGGCGACAAGAAGCCTAAAAAACATGGAGCGTTTCTTGTTTCGCTTAAGCGAACGGTATCAAGCGCCCTTTGTTTTAACAGAGATAATTCCATCAATAGTAAAGCTTATTGTCCTCATAATCGTCAAGCATAAGCTCGCCGAGAACATCAATATCGCTTGCGACTATAATAAAGGTGCTGTTTGCAACCTTTCTTAAATTGCCGTGATTGGCATAGGCGACTCCGCTTAAAAAGTCGATTATTCTTCTTGATGTCTCACGGTTAGCCGATTCAAGGTTTAAAACAACCGTTTTTTTGGCATTGAGGTGGTCGGCAATAGCGGTAACATCCTCAAACCTATCCGGCTTAACAAGCACAACCTGCATCTGCGACGGAGCGGCAGACCCTTGATAATTCATACTCTTTGATTTTATAACTCTCGGAGCTTCCTGCTTTTTTGAGGCTGACTCCTCGCGGTAAGAAGACTTCTTTTCATGCTCCGGTTCCTGATCCAAATCCTCATCAAACTCGTCATCATCCGGAATGGTCATTATGTTTTTAATGCTTTCAAACAATCCCATAATTTAAAGCTCCTTTTATATGTTATAATTTCTTCTGCCGAAAAGCGCCGTTCCGATTCTCACGATATTTGCGCCGCATTCTATTGCCTGCTCAAAATCTTCGGACATACCCATCGACAGAAAGTCCATACTACTATTATCTATTTTTTTAGCCCCGATGTCAATAAACAGTTTATTCATTTTATAAAAATATTTGGGATTTTCTGTCGGATTTTCGCAAACGGGCGGTATCGCCATTAGTCCGCGCACCTTTATTCCCTTCATTTTTGCGATTTCTTCAACTGCATTTTGCGCTTCCTCATATTTAAAGCCGGACTTACTTTCCTCATTTCCTATATTTATTTCTATAAGCACATCTGCGGTCTTATTGATTTTCTGTGCCTGCTTTGAAATTTCCTCAGCCAAACGTATACTCCCGACAGATTCGATCATTTCAACCTTATCAATTATATATTTTACTTTATTGGTCTGCAAACGGCCGATAAAATGCTTGTGAACCGGAAGATATTCGCTTTCCTTTGACAAGAATTCCTGAACTCGGTTTTCTCCGATATACTTTATACCCTTCTTTACAGCATGGTTTATTACCGTTACATCAACCGTCTTGGTAGCAGCCAAAAGGATTATATCTTCAGGACTTCTTCCCGATTTTAAAGCGGCGGCTGCGATTTTTTTCTTGATTTCGGAATAATTTTCATCGAAAATTTCAACTGACGACTTTTCCGTCATACAAATTCTTTCCTTTCACTATAACCTCATCATAAATTCTTAAAACATTTGAATTGCTTTTTACCTGCTCGCAGATTATATAATCGCCTGTATTATAAATAACGTTTACCTCTACGAACTTTACGTTTATCCCCGACAAAACATAAACTCCGGTTTTGCCGTCAACAACCCTTAGTGCTTTTTTCGGAACTCTGAGTCCCGCATAGGTTTTACTTATAACCTTCATGCTTCCGGTTCTTAAAACGGCAAGCGAGCTGTTCATTTGCTCGCACGAAAAAATTATTACCGCCTTTTGCGAATTGTCGGAAATATTTATGCTTTTTACTTTTACGGGCAGATGCTGACCCGATTTTAAATTTGTGTTTATTGTAAGAGAATCGCCCTCTTTGAATTTAAGCGATTCGTTTATACCGACAGGAGCCGCGATATACCACTCATAATCCGAAACAATTTTTCCTATCCCGTTTTCCGGCTGCGCCTGAGGCTTAAGCTTTTTAAAAAAAGCGTCGTCTATCTCGGAAATACTGTCTGCCGTGAGAACATTTTCGTATCCGTCAAGCGCAGAAACGAAATATCCGGATTCCGCCGCCGTTATTTTTGCTTTAGGAGCAGGAAGGGTTGCCTGAAGAGAAGAAAGCTCGCTCTTAAGATTATTTAAATTCTCGGTAAAATCGGTCTGGTCGCCCGTTGCGCTGCTGCGGCGGTTAAGAGAGGAAAGAAAAGCATTTATAAATTCCTTGCTGCCCGAAAAATTCCCGCCCGCACAGCTTCTTTGCATTTCATTCAAAGCCGAGGTTACCTTATTGTTAATCTGGTCGATATCGGCGGCTTTATTATCGTTATACCCCTGAATTTCCTCAATGTCGGCAATCTGATTTTTAACTGTTTCTATTTTCGAGTTTATAACAGAGGCGGCAGAAGAATCATAAACATAGGCTATCACGCCGTCCTTTGATACTCTTTCCCCGTCGGAAACAGCATAATGAAGAGAGCCGCTTTGGGTATAGGTTACGGGAATTTCCTTTCTTATGACATATCCTGTAAGCTCCAAGCCGTCCGAGCTTTCGAAATATTCGGCGCTTGCGGTCGTTATCGGCTTATAAAGAGATGAATAAAGCTGATGAATTACAAAAACGGATATAAAAAGGACTAAAAATACCTTTAATACCGTATTCCCTTTCATTGCTTTTCAACTCCCTTTTCTTCTAAAATTTCTTTTGCTTTTTCAAATATTTCTTCTTCTGTATTCAAATCGGGATAAAGCCAGATTATTCTTTCGTCCCTGTTAAACCAGCTGAGCTGCCTTTTTGCGTATCTGCGTGTCGCGCGCTTTAAATTCTCGGTACATTCACTTAAAAGTTCCCTGTTTTCAAAATATCCGAAAAATTCCTTATGCCCTATCGCCTGAGCGGCGCCTCCGGAATTTTCTTTATTTAAAAATGCTTTTCTTGCCTCCTCCAAAAGTCCGCGCTCTAACATTTTTTCGACCCTTAAATCAATTCTTTCGTAAAGCTTTTGCCTGTCCGAAAATTTAAGACCCAAAAGAATATATTCATATTCGTTTTCTTCTTTTCTTGATATCCTGTTTAATTCAGTCACGGTTTTTCCGGTGGAATAATAAAGTTCAAGCGCTCTGATTATTCTTCTCGTATTATTAGGGTGAAGCCTCAACGCTGTTTCGGGATCGAATTTATTAAGCTCGTCAATTAAGCTTTGCGCACCCTCTTTTTCACATCTGTCTTCAAGCCTTTTTCTTAAATCAAAATCGGTATCCGCTTCGCAAAAACGGATATTGTCGGCAAGAGAGGAAATATAAAGCCCTGTCCCTCCAACTAAAAACGGAATTTTGCCCACTTTTATAATATCTGAAATTTCTTTTCTTGCAAGGGTACAGTAATCGGCGGCGTTAAAGCTTAATTCAGGGTCTAAAAACTCAAAAAGCCTGTGTCTTATGCCCTGCTTTTCCTCAGCTGTCGGAGCGGCGGAGGCAATAGGCATATTTTTATAAATCTGCATTGAGTCGGCACAAATTATTTCTCCGCCGAATTCCTTTGCGAGCTTTACCGAAAGCTCCGTTTTGCCCGACGCCGTAGGTCCTAAAACACAGACAACCTTTTTCTTATCGCTCATTGTATTCTTTTAAACTGCCTTTCCAAATCCCTTTTGGAAAGCTCATAGGCTACCGGTCTTCCGTGCGGGCAGTAGAAAACCTCTCTGTCGCTTAAAACTTTTTTTGCAAGGCTCAACATTTCTTCCGGCGGCGTCGTAAAATTGGCTTTAATTGCCGCCTTGCAGGCAACAGTATGCAAAATATCCTCTTTTAAATCGTTTGAAACGGCTGTTCCGCCGCATTGAAACAGTCTTGCCGCGGCGGTAACGGTTTCGGCTATGTCCTCTTTCCTTAAAACCGACGGAACGGCTCTTACCACCACCGACATATTGCCGAAATCCTCTATCTCAAAGCCCGCCTTTTCAAACTCCTTAAGATTTTCGCAGACGGCGGAATAAATCGCAGGCTCAAGAGAAAGGCTTCTCGGTTCGAGCAGCGCCTGAGAGGAAACGGCGGCGCTTTTTAAAAGCTCATTGAAAATTATTCTTTCGTGCGCCGCATGCTTATCTATTATAAAAACGCTTTCGCCCTTTTCGACTATTATATATGTTCTGAATGCTTCGCCGATAAGCCTTACCTCGGCAATGGGAGCCTTTAACGGCTCTTCTTTCGGCTCTTCCTTAAGTCTTACCTCGGCTGCCGGCATTTTTATTTCGGGTTCTTCTTTTGTGTCAGGCGGGTTCACATTTATTTCTTCTCTTTTCGGAATTACAATATCGTCCCTTAAAAAAAACGGTGTGCTGTCCTGTTTAAAATTAAGCACCGAGGGCTTAATTTCGCTAAGCCCGGGTTTTACAGCCTCGGTTTTTTTCTCAATATGTATCGGAGCCGAGGTCTGAAAAAACTTTTCATAGCTTACCGTATCGGGAGACGGAATTGCTTTTTTGATTCCTCCGATATTTATTTGCGGTCTTGTATCGTTAGAAAAGATTGAAGCCTTGACAGAGGAATACACCGCGTCGAAAATTCTTTTTTCATCGGAAAATCTTACCTCTGTTTTTGCCGGATGAACATTAACGTCAACGCTTGAAAACGGCACCGTAAGGTTTAAAACAAAGCTCGGAAACTTTCCTGTCATAGAGCTGTTCTTATAAGCCTGCTCAACCGCTGCGCAGACTGTTCCCGAGCGGACAAAGCGACCGTTTAAAAATGTATACTGCCCCGCTCTCGACTGCCTGCAAAAAACAGGCTTGCAGACATAGCCCGAAACCGAAATTCCGTTTACCTCACTGTTAACAGGGATAAGAGAAGAGGCAAATTCTCTTCCCAATACCGAATAAATGGCGGCTTTAAGGTCGCCGTTTCCCGAAGTTATAAATTCCGTTTTGGATTCTCTTATAAATTTAAAGGCAATTTCGGGGTGGGAAAGCGCGGCTCTTTGCATAACCGCCGCAACAGCGTTACCCTCGGAAAAATCCTTTTTCAGGAACTTCATACGTGCCGGCGTATTATAAAAAAGGTCGCGGATAATAAGGGTCGTTCCCTTTTCGGCTCCGCATTCGTCGTAAATAATCTCCGCTCCGCCCTCGATTATATAGTGAGTTCCGGTTTCTTCCGATTCGGTTTTTGTGAACATTTCGACCCTTGAAACGCTGCCTGCCGCCGCAAGCGCCTCGCCGCGGAAGCCTAAGGAAGAAATTGCGTCAAGATCCTTGGCATCTTTTATTTTGCTCGTCGCATGGCTCACAAACGCAAGCGGAACGTCCTCGCGGTCTATTCCGCAGCCGTCGTCCGTGATTCTGATATAAGAAATACCGCCGCGGCGGATTTCCACCGTTATATGTTTGGATTTTGCGTCAATAGAATTTTCAACCGCTTCTTTAACTGCCGACGCAGGTCTTTCTACGACCTCGCCCGCTGAAATAAGCTCGAAAACATCCTTCGGCAAAAGATTTATCCTCGGCATTTTATATCACTTCCCTGTTTTTAAACATCAGCCTGTTTTTTTCCTCAGGCAAACTTATTAAGCCCTTTGTTCTCTGGCCTTTTTACAAAGACCGTTTAAAACGCCCAGCGCCTCGATCGGCGTTAAGGTATCGACATCAATTCTTTTAAGCTCACTGCCGATTTCTTCCATATTGCTGCATTTTTCGGGTATTATCTCATTAGCGGCTGTCTTAAAGCTGTTTTCCCCGCCTTTTTCTTCAGCGCTTTTTAAAATTTCTCTTGCGCGTATGATTACTTCGTCGGGAATACCGCTGAGCTTTGCAACCTCTATTCCGTAGCTCTCGTCAGCTCCGCCTCTTACTATTCTTCTTAAAAAGATTATATCATCGCCGTGTTTTTTAACAGCAATATTATAATTTTTAACGCCCTCAAGCTCGGTTTCCATAACAGTAAGCTCATGATAATGGGTTGCGAAAAGCGATTTTGCTCCTATTTTATTTTTATCGGCGATAAATTCAAGCACCGCTCTTGCTATTGACATTCCGTCGAAAGTGGAGGTTCCTCTCCCGATTTCGTCTAATATAAGCAGGCTTTTATTTGTCGCATTTTTAAGAATTGAGGCAACCTCGCTCATCTCAACCATAAAGGTGGATTTTCCGCTCGCAAGATCATCGGACGCACCGACTCTTGTATACACCGCGTCAACAATTCCGATTTTTGCTTCTCTTGCGGGAACAAAAGAACCTACCTGCGCCATAATTGTTATAATGGCAACCTGTCTCATATATGTGGATTTCCCTGCCATATTAGGACCGGTTATAATTGCACAGCGGTTTTCGCCGCAGTCAAGAAGCGTATCGTTTGAAACGAAGGGCACCGAGCTTAATTTTTCTACAACGGGGTGTCTTCCGTCCTTTATAACAATTTCGTTTCCGGTGTTTACTTCCGGACGGTGATAACCGTTTTCAACGGCTGCCGCGGCAAAGGATATGACTGCGTCAAGCCTTGCGACGCCCTGCGCCGAATGCTGAAATCTTTCAGCCGCTTTAGCTACGGTTTTTCTTATTTTATCAAATATCTCGTATTCAAGCCCTGTCAGCTTTTCCCTTGCCGTAAGCACCCTTGTTTCGAGATTTTTTACCTCTTCGGTTATAAACCGCTCGCAGTTAGTAAGCGTCTGCTTGCGGACATAATTTTCGGGAACTCTGTCAAGAAATGAATTTGTGACCTCTATGTAATAGCCGAAAACCTTATTGTATCTTACCTTAAGGTTTTTAATTCCCGTTCTTTCGCGTTCCTTTAATTCCAGCTCAATCATTATATCGGTGGAATTGTTAAGATCGTCTCTGTAACGGTCAACGGTTTCGTTATATCCCGTTTTAATAATCTTGCCGTCCTTCATGGCAAGGGGTGCTTCGGGATCGATTGCGCTTTCGATAAGATCCGCGATATCGTTTAAGGGGTCGATATCGCAGTCTATAAGCTTTAAATAATCGCTTTTCGCATTTATAAGCGATTGCTTAATAAGGGGAAATCTTCTTACGGTCGCGGCGATATTCAATAAATCTCTCGGATTTGCCGAAGAATAAAGCACCTTTGTCATAAGTCGCTCGACATCACGAATTCCGCTTAAATATTCAGCGGTTTCGTTAAGCAATATCGGGTCAAAGGTCAGCTCCTCTACCGCGTCAAGCCTTGCGTTTATACTTTTAACATTCATCAGGGGCTTTTCAAACCATGACCTCAAAAGGCGCTTGCCCATAGCGGTTTTTGTTTTATCAAGCACCCATAAAAGCGAGCCTTTCTTTGCTTTTGAACGCATAGTTTCACTTATCTCAAGGTTTCTGACGGCACCGAGGTCCAGCCTCATAAACTGCGACTGGGTATAATAATCAACCGAACGCAGATGAACTCCGCTGTTCATTCCTGTTTCCCTGATATATCTTACAGCCGCTCCGAGCGCGCGCTGTGCAGGGCTGTCCGGAGCGATTTTAAGGTCCGACGGGCTAAGAACATTAAATCCCGTGCAGACGGCGTCCATAGTCGCCTGTCCGTCAAACTCTTCGGCGTCCCTTTCTGTTACGGTACCCTCAAAGTTGATTTTAAGTGCCTTTGCGGCAATCGGATTCTCGGTAAAGGATTTTTGAGCAATAAGCTCGCTTGCGTTAAAACGAACAAGCTCGTCCACCGCTCTGCCGATGATGTCTTCTCCCGTAATATCGGTTACATGAGCCTCGCCCGTTGAAATATCGCAAAAAGCAATACCGATGCTTCCGTTTTCAAGATACACCGAAGCAAGATAATTATTTCTTGATTCATCAAGCATGGAATCCTCTATTACGGTACCCGGTGTAATTACCCTTATAACATCCCTTTTTACAAGACCCTTTGCCTTGGCAGGATCCTCTGTCTGCTCGCAGATAGCAACCTTATATCCTCTTTCGACAAGACGGGCAATATAGCCCTCGCAGCTATGAAACGGCACTCCGCACATAGGCGCGCGCTCTTTGAGACCGCAGTCCTTGCCTGTAAGCACAAGATCAAGCTCATCGGAAGCGGTTTTTGCGTCATCAAAAAACATCTCATAGAAATCTCCGAGCCTGAAAAACAGAATGCTGTCCTTATTCTGCTCCTTGATTTCCAGATACTGTCTCATCATAGGCGATAACTCCGCCATGTTTTTATCCCCTTTAATAAAAATGTTGTCAGCGGTATCAGTGGCAGCCGCCGCAGCTTGCACAGCTGCCCGTGCATTCATGGGTTTCCGGCTCTACCGTCAACGGGTCGGCGCCCTCTGCGCACTGCATAATAATGCTGTTTACATCGTTAAGCAGAGAATCAAGCCCTGCCTTAGCGGTGTTGTATTCAAGCATTGTCTTTCCCGACATAATTCTCGAATAAACAGCGCGCAGCTCCGAGTTAAGCTCGCCTACCTTTGCCTCGTCCTTTTCATCCTTAGCCATTTCCTGATCGAGATTCATTCTGATGATATTGAAATCGCCGATATCCTTCTGTAACTGCTCGTCCTTATCGTTTGCAAGCTTTGCCTTTGCATAAGCGATAAAGCGCTCGTCCTTCTGCATTTCTTCTCCTAATTTTCTTGCTGCTTCTAAAATTCCCATTTTATTTTTTCCTTTCAGGTGATTATTTTTCCTTTATAACCGTTTTTATATTCGGTAATTTGTACATCGGCGAATTTGCCGAGCATTTCCTTCGGCGCTTTCGCCTCTATGTTTAAAAATCCGTTTGATTTCCCCGTCAAATATCCTTCGGATGAAACCTCGTCAAAAAGAACTCTTTTAACGGTTCCTATTACCTTTTCTGTGTCCTCTTTGGCTATCTGCTCCTGAGCCCTTAAAAGCTCGTCAAACCACTTACCCTTTTCCTCTCTTGAAACAGGGTCCGGCATTTTTGCCGCAGGCGTTCCCTCGCGGGGAGAATAGATAAAGGTGAAAAGCGATGTAAACCTGACTTTTTTTACAAGCTCGACCGTTTCAAGGAATTCCTCGTAGGTCTCCGTAGGAAAGCCGACTATTATATCGCTTGTAAATTCGATATCGGGCATTCTTTCTCTGGCCTCGTCGATAAGCCTTAAATAGGCCGCCTTATCGTAATGCCTGTTCATTGCCTTAAGTACCCTGTCCGAGCCGCTCTGAAACGGCAGATGAAGATGCTTTTCGACCTTTTCGCAGTCTCTCATTGCGTCAAGGAGTTTTAAGGTGCAGTCCTTAGGGTGCGAGGTCATAAATCTTATTCTGAAATCGCCGTCAATAGAGTTTATTTTATAAAGCAGATCGGCAAAATCAATTTTTTCTTCAAGACCGCGCCCGTAAGAATTGACATTCTGTCCCAAAAGAGTTATTTCCTTAAAGCCGCTGTCAATAAGCTCTTTTGCCTCTTTGATTATTTCATCGGATTTTCTTGATCGCTCTGAGCCCCTTACATAAGGCACAATGCAGTAGGTGCAGAAATTATTGCACCCGTTCATAACAGGGAGCCAGCCTCTTATTTCCCCGTCTCGCCTGACCGGAATATCCTCGACAATTTCAGAGTTCTCAAGCGTTCTTTCAAAAACCCTCGATCCCGTCATTCTTCTGTAGATAAATTCCGGCAGTCTGTACTGAACCTGCGTTCCGAAAACGAGGTCGACATAAGGAAAGCTCTCTTTAAATTTTTTTGCGACATGCTCCTGTTGAGCCATACAGCCGCATACGGCGATAATTATGTTTTTATCCTTAGCCTTATATTTTTTCGTTGCTCCGACATTCCCGTAAACCCTGTCCTGAGCATGCTCTCTTACGGCGCATGTATTAAAAAGAATAAACTGCGCTTTTGAGGGGTCATCGGTAAAGCTGTAGCCCATTTCGCTTAAAATTCCCTTTATTCTTTCCGAATCGCTGACATTCTGCTGACAGCCGTAGGTTATAACGCAGGCTCTGAATTCCGTACCGAAAAGCTCGGTATTCATTTCCTTTACCCTTTGTGCAAACGCCTTCTGTTCAGGCGGAAAAACACAGGCTTTGTACTTGTTTTCCAAATCCTTTTCCTTCCTATATATATTCAATTTATTATACTATATTTATTACACAAGTTCAAGCGCAAAAAGCATATTTTTTAAGACTTAATTTGTCTTGCTTTATTATGCGTTTTGTTGTAAAATACATAAAGAAAATTATCGGATAATTCGGAGGAAAAAGAATGAAAAATACTGAAAAAAACAAAAAAAGTTCTGTTTTTCTTATAATTCTTCTGTCCTTTTGTATACTTGTATTCTGTTCCGCCGTATGGTATATAGAAATCTTCGGAAAAACCGGATTTGACTCGGTTATTTTCACACTTTTTGCCGGTACGGAAAACAGCAATCCCGTGTTTTTTAAGCTTTATTTTTTATATGCCGTGCTGCCTGCAGCTGCAGCCTCCCTGCTTTTTTGTACCGCAATATTTTTGCCCCTAAAATCAAAGTATTTTTTAAAAAAGCTTATATCTCTTTGCCTTTGCGCAGTTTTAATTATATCTTCTTTCGGCTTTTCGGGGCTTTTAAGCTATTTTATAAACGGAATGAAAAAAACCGATATTTATAAAAAAGAATATGTTGACCCGAAAAACACCGACATCGCTTTTCCGGAGGAAAAGAAAAATCTTATTCATATATTTTTAGAGTCCACCGAGACGACATTTATGTCAAAATCCGAGGGCGGAACGCTTGATAAGAGCGCAACCGAAGAATTGTTTCAGCTTGCAAAAAATAACACGAATTTTTCCGATACCTTCGGCGTCGGCGGAGGATACGCCATGCCCTCATGTACTTGGACCACCGCCGCAATGATGGCTTATACAACAGGCCTTCCGCTGAAATTAGGCTTTGAAAACGGCGAATTCTGCGGAAATATGCTGAGAGATCATAAGTCTATAACCGATATTTTATCGGATAACGGTTACGATTTATCTTTAATGGTTGGATCTCCCGTTGAATACGGACTCAGAAAAAAGCTGTTCGAAAATCATTCGGTAACAACATTTTATGATAAGGAAACCGCGGTCAGAGATAAAATCATACCCGAAAATTATAATGTCAACTGGGGTTTTGAGGATAAAAAGCTTTTTGAATATGCAAAGCAGGTCATTTTAAAAAAATCGCAGTCGGATAAGCCTTTTGCCTTTTATATGCTGACCGCCGACACCCATCATCCCGACGGCTATCTTTGCGCGGACTGTCCTGACAGCTATAAGGAAAAATACGAAAACGTACTTCGGTGCTCTGCAAAAAGGGTAAACGAGTTCATTTGCTGGATAAAAGAGCAGGAATTTTATAATGATACCGTTATTGTGATAACCGGCGACCATTTATCAATGGCAAATATGTACATTAAAAGAAATGTTGACGAAAGCTATCAAAGAAGAGTTTATAACTGCTTTATAAACTCCCCTGTTTCAAGCGAGCATTCAAAAAACAGAACATTTACCACCCTTGACATGTTTCCAACCGTTTTAAGTTCCTTAGGCTGTGAAATAAGCGGAAACAGATTAGGCTTAGGAACCGATCTTTATTCGGGTGAAAAAACCTTAGCCGAAATTTACGGAATTAAAAAAATAAAAAAAGAGCTTTCGAAAAGCTCAGAGTTTTACTATAATTAGCTGTCCGGTATTAGTATTCGGTGTCCGACCTCTGTGTGCTTGGCAGCGCAAAACAAACTCAAACCCTTGCATCTGAAACGGAGGCTTGGGTTCCGGCAGAAATTAAAAAATAAGGCTCCCTTCATATTTGCTATCGCAAATATGAAGGGAGCCTGCGCGCTTTATACGCGACTGATTGGTATTTTCCAATGTCTGATATCTACTTGGTAAGATATCTTTCAAGGAATTCTTTTGTTTTTTCGTTTTTCGGGCTTTCGAAGATATCGGCTGGTGTACCCTCTTCGCAGATAACGCCGTCCGCCATGAAAACAACCCTTGAAGAAACATCCTTTGCAAATGCCATTTCATGGGTTACGACGATCATCGTAAGTCCCTCTTTTGCGAGGTTGCGCATAACATCGAGAACCTCGCCGACCATCTGAGGGTCGAGCGCGCTGGTAGGCTCGTCAAAAAGCAGCACCTCAGGGTTCATTGCAAGAGCGCGCGCAATAGCTACTCTCTGCTTTTGACCGCCCGAAAGCTGAGACGGCTTAGCATTGATATAAGGCGCCATTCCGACCTTCTCAAGGTATTTAAGCGCGGTTTCCTTAGCCTCCGCCTTAGACCTTTTAAGAACCTTAATCTGTCCTATCATGCAGTTTTTAAGTGCGGTCATATTATTGAAAAGGTTAAAAGACTGAAAAACCATTCCTACATGGGAGCGGTATGCGCTTTCTCCGCCCTTTATTTTTTCTATATTTTCCGAGTGATACAAAATCTCGCCCGAGGTAGGTATTTCAAGAAGATTGATACATCTGAGCAATGTTGATTTACCCGATCCCGAAGCACCGATTATGCTTATAACCTCTCCTTTTTCAACCTCGAAATCAATATCCGTTAAAACCTCATGCTTACCGAAGGTTTTAGATAAATGTTTAACCTGAAGAATAGGCTCCGTCATCATCTTACCTCCTTTTTGGTCTTTGAAACATAGGAATATGTTCCGCTGGTGTGAGCTAAGGTATCGGTAGTTGCGACATCAAAGTTGGCGGGTCCGTCCATCTTTTTCTCCCAAAGTCTCAAAAGAAGCGAGCAGATAACAGTCATTATAAGATAAATAGTAAGGGTTATAACCGCCGACGGGAAATAGACATACTTTGCTCCGACAATTGCCTTGTGCGCCGCGAAAAGCTCCGCATATCCGATAACGAACATTACCGAGGTGTCCTTGATATTGATAATAAGGTTGTTTCCTATCTGAGGGATAATATTTCGGATAGTCTGAGGAAGAATTACATAAAGCATAGTCTTGAAATGGTTCATTCCGATAGACTTTGCACCCTCGGTCTGACCGATATCAATCGACATAATTCCTCCGCGGACGGTTTCCGCCATATAAGCGCCTGTATTTATAGATACAACGATATATGCCGCTAAGGTAACCTCAAGGTTTATAGCGCCGTCGGTAAAATAAGGCAGGGCATAGAAGATGAATATTGCCTGAATAATCATCGGTGTTCCTCTGAACACCTCAACATAAATTCTTACTATTGCCTTTACGATACCGAGCAGAATTTTCTTTACGATATTATCCTTCTTGCCTACCGGAATAGTCTGAACTATTCCGCAGGCAAGACCTATTATACAGCCGATTGCGGTTGCAACCAGTGCTAATTCTATTGTTTTAAGGGCGCCGTTTAAATACTGGGAAGAGCTGCCCGTCCAGCATTCAACTATATCCGTCCAAAGCTCGGAAAGCTTATTCATAAATGATTCTCCTGTAAATTACTGAGCAAATTATTTCTCGGCAAGAGGCTGAATTTTTGTAGCCTCAGCCATGATACCATTGAAATCATCGGCAGTCATTGTCTTTAAAACACTGTCGATTTTATCCTTAAGCACAGTGTTGCCTTTTTTTACGGAAACGCCGATATTGATATCGCCTTCGTCGACATCAAAAGCATCGTCCTCAAGGTCAAGAATCTTAAGGTCGGGATATGCGATAAGAGCGCCCTGAGCCGTAGGCATATCGGTGCAGATAAAGTCAACTGCGCCGGTTTCGAGAGCCATAAGCATAGCCGGAGCGGTTTCGGAAGCGGTCTGAATTTTTGCGCCCTTTATCTGCGGAAGGCAGGTATCATACCAGATAGTTCCGAGCTGAGAGGTACATTTGCCGCCCGAAAGGTCTGAAAGCTTTGTTGCGGAAGCAAACTCACTGTTCTGTTTTGCCATGCAGACTATGCTCGCATATATATAAGGTCCCGCAAAATCAACCTGCTTCATTCTTTCTTCCGTCATTGACTGTCCTGCTATTACAGCATCAACCTTGCCGGTCTGAACAGCGGGAACCAGAGAATCCCAATCAAGACGGACAACTTCAAGCTTCCAATTGTTTGCATCACAGATTTTCTTTGCCATCATGATATCGTAACCGTTGGCATATTCCTTTGAGTCCTTAATCGGAACGGCGCCGTTTGAATCGTCAGCCTGAGTCCAGTTATAAGGAGCATAGGCACATTCCATTGCGATTGTCAGAACACCGTCCTCAACACCGCTTTCTGCCTTTTTGCTTTTGCTGCCGCATGCGGTCATGGTGCATGCCGTTAAAACAACAGCTGTTAAAATTGCAAGTAATCTTTTCATTTTCTTTTCCTCCGATTTTATTGAAATTTTATTATCGCTTGCATAAAATAAAAAGAACGGTCAAAACCGAATGCTTTGACCGTTTTCATAAACTCAAAAACTATGAATACGACTGTAGCACTCCGCAAAAGTGTTGCGACAGTAGCAAAGATATTGTCTTTACTCCCAACCGACCGTTTCTCAACAAACGCTCGGTTTCGGCAAAAGTACCTTTCATTTCGCTTTTATCGGCAATTGAGTGCCAAAAGCTGATTACTTTTTACTTTTGCGCCTCTAACAATTCGTTATCGACTATTCAATTTACTTTATGAGCACATTATACTCTCTTTTTTTTCAAAATCAAGAGTTTTTTTGATTTTCTGTATTTCTGTTCAAATAAAAAACGGGCTGTTTTTTATTTTTTGTGCAACCTCAACAGCAAAATCAAGCTTTTTTCTTCTTTTTAACTAAAACAGAAATAACGATTACCGCAAGAACAACCGCAATTAAAGCCGCAACCCCCGCCCATCCGAGCAATGCTACGATTTTACTTCCGAGCGACATTATGATCCCCGCAAGGACAACACCCAAAGAAACGGCAGTAATACTTGTTTTAAAATCAAGATTCAAAAAGCTTGCCGCAAGTGTACCCGTCCAAGCACCGGTTCCGGGCAGCGGAATTCCTACGAATATCAGAAGCGCCCAGAATATTCCTCTGTTTCCTGCGGACGCCTTGATTTTTTTACCGCCCTTATCGCCCTTTTCAATGCACCATGTAAAAAATCCGCCTATAACCTTTTTGTCCTTGCCCCACTCCAAAACCTTTCTTGCAAAAAGATATATCACGGGAACCGGAAGCAGATTTCCGATAATCGCGACAGGATAATATAAAAATATATTGAGCTTTAAAGATTCCGCAATCGGGATAGCTCCGCGAAGCTCGACTATAGGTACCATTGACACAAGAAAAGTAATAAGATATTTTACTGCAACGGGTAAGCCGGACATTAAATAAACCTCTCTTTTTGTGGAAAGCGATAATAAATCCGAGCCCGTTTTCAGGCGGCAGATTTATCGCATAGCCATGTTAAAATACTCGTTAATCCTACAAGTGCGACAGGACTTGAACCTGTAACACTAAACAGATGAAGAGCTCGATGTAAATATTTCCTTTATATAACTCATAACATCCTGATTTCTCGCGGCAGGAATGCCGATTAAAAGCACTGCGGTCATAGCAAGACAAATTATAAGTATAACGCAGATAACAAGTATCGTTACATTTATTCCCTTTGAGTTTTTTAAAGGCTCGTCGGAGCGTTCCTCCGAAACGGGGAAATCGGGCTTAACGGCAAATGTGCTTTTTTCTTTTTTTGCCGTTTCGCAAGTATTGGAAATTTCGGGGACGAAATCGTTTCTCTCGTCTCCCGTGATAAAGCCGGTACCGTTTTCTGCGGCGCCCAAACTGAAATCCAAGGGGGCAGTCGGCTCGGGGTCCATTATAAATTCTATTTCACCCTTAGGTCTTACAGAACCGCTTTGCTTTTGAGGTTCCGATTTTTCGGATTCTTTTATTTCAGGCTCCTGCTTTTCGGCAGGCTGTTCAATTACCGCTTCGGCGGCTGTTTCCTCTCCGGTTCCGTTGTTTTCGGGCTCCTCAGGTTTTAAGAATGTTTCCCCGTTTTCAAAGATAGGCAGGGTTTCCTGCACCGCGTCAGCTTCATCTATGCCTTCATTTTGCTCAGATGCGGTTTCCTGAACATTTGCGGATTCCTCGTTCTCGTCAGCGGAAAGCTGCTCGGTTATTTCCTCCGCAAGCCTTTCCTCCTCGGTTTTTGAAGTGTGAGAGCTCTCGTTCTGCGAAGAGACGCTCAAATCCGCAATATAAGGATGGATAAGATTTTTCATAAGATCTTTTCTTATCGCCTTATCCTCTGTCAGCAATATTATTGACTGCGGTCCGCTTTCTATAACACATCCTCCGAAAACACTCTCAGAGGTTACGAGCGGCAGTGAGCCTTCGATAATTTCTATATTTTCCGAAGAAGAAATTCCGAAAGCCGCATTGTCGGTTTTTGAAAGAGGCGCATTTATGGCCGTCGCGACCGTTTTTATTATACTGTTTTCCCCTGTTATCGGACCGCAGGCGATTATGACCCTGCTCCGGCTTACGGCAGTCGCAAGATTTTCGACAAAGCGCTTTACCGTACCGTCTCCCTTTTCGGTAAGCAGTCTCATTCTGCAGCAGCCGCAGAGATTAAATTCCATTTCAAAATCCGAGGCCTTGGAAAAATAAACTACATCCACCTTAACATTCTGTAACATTTCCGTTTCATCCTTTTACTTGTGCGACTCATACCACTTATACGGATAAACCGCATTCGGGTTGGTGCTTATTTTATGCGAGGAGTATTCCTTTATCTGTGCCGTATTGACTCTTTTGGCGGTTATCGCAAGGCCTGCGCTGTCAAAATCGTCAAGCTCGGTTATAAGGGTTAAAAATCTGTCTCCCGAATTAACTCTTACCGAGGTATTTATAAAGCTTCTTGAGGAAATATTTTTTTGCCAATCGGAAAACGAACCGTCCTCAAACGTGCTTTTTGTCGGGTCAGTCTCATCTGTATTAAAATCAAACATATAAACCGCAAACACATAATATTTATATATACCGTGCTCGGTAGTCAGAGTTATAACCGAATTCCGTTCGCAGTATTTAGAGTTTTTGAATTTAATAAGACTGCCGAACATTGAGCCGTCGGACAGACTGTTTCCTTTTATAACTAAATTTTTATCGACGGAATAAGGAGAAATATCCTCACCCGAAAGAAAATGAAGCGCTCCGTAACGGCTCATCTTTTTAAACATATCGTGATTATCATAAAAGCCGTCGGTCTGTGAAAGGTAAACAGGATTGCTGACCGATTTATCGGCGAATTCGATCCATGCGGTAAAGTCCCCGTTTGAGGACCTCAGGACTTCAAATTTATCGTTAGCCGAGGTTCCCTTTTTATTCCAGATTTTTCTCGCATAAGAAACATTGCTTATCTGCTTATGGGCAGTCATGAAATAAGAAGAAAAATAAACTCCCGAAATCAAGACTGCTGCCGCGAAAACGGCGCTTGCGGACTTAAGCGCAATTTTCATATCGATTTTTAAAAATATGTTTTTTATTGCGCTTTTCACCGCTTTTTACTCCTTTTAGTTTATATAGGAAAACTCTGTTCCCTTAACAGCTTTTTCAACAAGCCCTTCAATATCGAGATTTTTCTCCGCCGCCTCGCACTGACCTGCCTTGGGTCTCGTATGTGGGTGCTTCGGGGTAAATACCGTACAGCAGTCCTCATAGGGCAAAATCGAAGTCTCAAAAGCGTCTATCTTTTTTGATATTGTTATAATCTCTTCCTTGTCCATACCTATAAGCGGACGCATGACCGGCATTGTACAGACACCGTCGGTAGCGGCAAGGGCAGGAAGCGTCTGGCTTGCGACCTGACCCAGACTTTCACCCGTTATAAGTCCCAGACACTCATCATTTTGAGCTATGATACAAGAAATTCTCATCATCATTCTCCGCATTATAAGGGTGAAATAATCCTCGGGGCATTTTTTGCCGATTTCCTCCTGAATTTCCGTAAACGGAACTACGGCGAGTCTTATGGTTCCGCTGTAAACCGCAACCTTAGAAAGCAAATCCCTTACCTTTTGCTCGGCTCTTGGACTTGTATAAGGAGGGCTTGCGAAATGAATTGCGTTAAGAATAAGTCCGCGTTTAGCCATAAGATAAGCAGCGACGGGGCTGTCTATTCCGCCTGAAATAAGAACCGCCGCTCTGCCCGAGGTTCCCACGGGCAATCCGCCGGCGCCCTTTATCTGACCTGCTCTTATATATGCGCCGAAATCCCTTATTTCGACAGTTATAACAACATCGGGGTTATGAACGTCAACCTTTAAATGACGGAAATTTTTAAGCAATATTCCGCCCAGCTCGCGGCTGATTTCGGGTGAGGTGAGAGGAAATGATTTATCCGCTCTTTTTGCCTCGACCTTAAAGGTTTTGACAGAATTTAAGGTTTCCTTAAGGTAAACAGGCGCTTTACCGAAAATATCCTCTGCGTTTTTTTCACACACGCAGGCTCTCGAAAATCCGGCTATACCGAAAACGGTTGCCATTCTTTTGAGTGCCTCCCCGAAATCGAAATCCTCGCTTTCCGGGATTATATAAATGGTTGACTGCGCTTTTTTAACCCGAAATTCACCCAGCGGCTTTAAGCGGCGCTTGATGTTTCTTATCATTCTGTCCTCAAAATTCTGGCGGTTAAGCCCCTTTAAGGAAAGTTCTCCGTCCTTTATAAGAATAATTTCTTTCATTATTTTACAGACCTTCTTAATTTACTTACTGCCTCTTTTAAAGCGCCTATCAGCAAATCGACATCTTCTTTCGAAGAATATTTGGAAAAGCTGATTCTAAGGGCGCTGTCAATCTCATACTTACTCAGTCCCTGTAAGGTAAGTACCTTGCTTACCTCGCCTTTAGAGCATGCGCTGCCCGACGAAACATAAATTTCCTTTGCCTCGAGAAAATGGAGCAGGGTTTCCGAGCGGTATCCCAAAACCGAGATATTAAGTATATAGGGTAACGAAAAATCATTTGAATTTATCTTTATATTGCCGATTTTAAGCAGTTGCTCTTTTGCATAACTTCGAAGCTCATAAAGCCTTTCAAGAGTGCTTTTAAAATCAGGTATTTCGCTTAAAGCGCCGCCTAAACCCGCTATAAGCGGAACGCTTTCGGTGCCCGAGCGCATTCCTCTTTCCTGCCCTCCGCCGGCAAGCAGGGGTCTTATATTTATGCCCTTTCTTATATACATTGCTCCTATTCCTTTCGGAGCATGGAACTTATGCCCGCTTAACGTCAGCATATCAACGCCTAATTTTTTAACGCTGACCGGCATTTTGCCGAATGCCTGAACCGCGTCGCAGTGAATAATCGTATTTGGATTTTTTCTTTTAACAAGGCTTACCGTTTCTTTTACCGGCATAACCGCGCCCGTTTCATTATTTACGAGCATCATTGACGCAAGAACCGTTTTTTCATCAACCGCCGACGCGAATTTTTCGGCGCTTACCGTTCCGTCGCTTTCGGGAAGCACAAATTCAGCCTGTGAGCCCTCGCTTTCAAGTCTCTTAACGGTATTTAAAACAGAGGGGTGCTCAACCGCGGTCGTGACAATTTTTCTGCCTATTCTTTTATTTCTTCTTACTGCTCCCTCAATGCAGGTGTTATTGCCCTCGGTTGCACAGGAAACAAAATATATTTCATCGGGTCTGCACTCCAAGAGATCCGCAAGTTTTTTTCTTACATCGTTCATTTTAAGCTCGGCGTTCATTCCGAGAATATGTAATGAAGAAGGATTGCCGAAATTTTCATGCAGCGTACTGTTTATTTCCGATATTGCTTTTTCGCACGGCGCCGTCGTCGCGCTGTTATCAAGATATACCATAAATTCCGGCCTCCGGTAAAATTGCTGACAGCATATATATTTTATTATACAATATATACGAAGATTAAACAACTAAAATTTTTTGACTAATTTTTTTTGCGATTTTAGGCACTTTTTATTTAAAATTTATCTTTACAATTTAAAAAATATGTGTTAGAATAATATTGTCTCAAAATATCAGCAATCAGGAGGTTATTGAGCATGAAAAAAATTATTGCAACTATTCTCTGCTTAGTTTGCGCATTCTCACTCACTCTCGGTGTTTGTGCAGAAAAGAGCCCCGAGGCAACCGTTAAGTATGAAGTAACCCTTTTCAAGGGCACTCCTGTTGACGGAATTTCAAAAGCCGGCGAAGCTCAGATCGTTAATGAGGGCGGCATAGTAACAGCTAAGGCTATTGACAGCGAAGGAACTTTCAACAGCTGGACCATTTACAAGGCAGCTACCGCTACCGGCACTGCAGGAGCTAACGAAGGCGGTCTTATCACCCTTTCGGCTGCTGCTACTCCTCTCGCAAGCGTAACCGCTGCTGTTGAGGGAACAGATTATACAATCGTAAGCGGATCTCTCACTTCCGCTACTCTTTCAATCAAGCCCCTTACAAGTCTTATCATCTGCGCTAACTACAACGGCCAGATTACAGACCCTGTAACAGGCGTTGCTAAGAAGTCCGATTCTCCGAAGACCGGTTATAACACCGCAATCGTATTTGCAGTTGTTATGCTCGGCGCTGCGGCAGTAACATTCGGCGCTAAAAAGCAGCTTTCTAAATAATTCGAATAAGCAGAGAGAAAAGCGGAGGACTTAAAAGTCCTCCGCTTTTTATTGTTTTTATAGTTCTAGATTTTAGACATTAGACCATAGTGTGCCTGACGGCACGAAATTAAATAATAATCCATTTAAGTTTAGCATCTACCATCTATTGTCTAATATCTAGTAAGCGGGGTATTCTGCCTCCCTTGCTTTAAAGGGAGAGGGGACCGCGCCATAGCGCGGTGGAGAGATTTTTCTGCCGTCAAACATATAAACCGGAAAATTCTATATCTAATCCTTTTGCTTTGAATTCATATTTTCTATATGCTTTTTTAAAGCCTTAAAGGATTCATCGCTTATATAATGCTCAATTTTGCATGCGTCCGCCGCGGCAGTGCTTTCATTAACACCCAGCTTTGTCAAAAACTCGGTAATAAATGTATGCCGCTCGTAAATCTTTTCTGCTATTTCTTCACCGCAGGCAGTAAGGGTTAAAAAACCGTTTCTGTCAACATTCAGATAGCCGCCCTTTTTGAGCAGCCCGACCGCCCTGCTTACGCTCGGCTTTGAAAATTCCATGTATTCGGCGACATCCAAAGAGCGGACCGCACCTGTTTTCTTTTGAAGAATGTAGACGGTTTCAAGATACATTTCTCCCGATTCCTGTAATGCCATAGTTTTCCTCCGTAACGGTTTTGACTAATTATAACATTAAAACATAAGGATTTCAAGATAATGGGAAAATTTAATTTGTTCATATTTGTTCGTTGAAATATTAACAAATATATGGTATGATTAAAAAAGATTAGGAAAACTGTCCTAAATCTTAAATGCGGCAGCTTAAAGCTGCTGCGGAAAATACAATGAAAAGGTGATTTTATGAACAGATTCATTCTTAACGAAACCTCTTATCACGGCTCAGGTGCCGTAACCGCTGTTGTTGACGAAATCAAAAACCGCGGCTTCAAAAAAGCTTTTGTCGCAAGCGATCCCGGACTTGTTAAGTTCGGAGTAAGCGCAAAGGTTACTGATCTTCTCGAAAAAGCAGAAATCCCTTATACATTATATTCTGACATTAAGGCAAATCCGACCATTGAAAATGTTCAGAACGGCGTTAAAGCCTTTAAGGACAGCGGTGCCGACTGTATCGTAGCTATCGGCGGCGGCTCTTCAATGGATACCTCTAAGGCTATCGGAATTATCGTTACTAACCCCGAATTTTCCGATGTCCGTTCTCTTGAGGGTGTTGCTCCGACAAAGAATCCCTGTGTTCCGATAATCGCAGTTCCCACCACCGCCGGTACCGCTGCTGAGGTTACAATCAACTATGTTATCACCGATGTCGAGAAAAAGCGCAAATTTGTTTGTGTTGACGCACATGATATTCCGGTAGTAGCTGTTGTTGACCCCGATATGATGAACTCAATGCCTGCCGCACTTACCGCCGCAACCGGTATGGACGCTCTTACCCACGCAATCGAGGGCTATATCACAAAGGCTGCTTGGGAGCTTTCGGATATGTTCCATATCAAGGCAATTGAAATTATCGCTAAAAGTCTCCGCGGTGCCGTTAAGAACGAAAAAGAAGGCAGAGAGGGAATGGCTCTCGGTCAGTATGTTGCGGGAATGGGCTTCTCGAATGTAGGCCTCGGCGTTGACCACTCTATGGCTCACACCCTTTCGGCTTATTATGACACTCCCCACGGCAAGGCTTGCGCAATTTTGCTTCCTACCGTTATGGCTTACAATGCCGAATACACCGGCACAAAATACCGTGATATAGCAAAGGCTATGGGCGTTGAGGGAACCGAGAATATGTCTCCCGAAGAATACCGTGCGGCTGCCGTAAATGCAGTTAAGCAGCTTTCCGAGGATGTCGGAATTCCGACTACCCTTAAAGGAATCGTTAAGGAAGAGGATATTGACGCTCTTGCAAAGGACGCTTATGCCGACGCATGCCGCCCCGGCAACCCGAGAGAAACCTCTGTTGAGGATATAAAAGAGCTTTACCGCAGTCTTCTTGTTTAATAATATTTTCTGCCTCTCTTTCCCCGTTCCTTTTTAAAAAGAGGAACGGGGCTATTTTGTCTTGACAAATCGGAGGTTTTGTATTATTATAATTAAAAAGCCATGACGGGAATAAGTAATGTAAATTTTGCTTTTTTCAGAGAGAGGGCGGCAGGTGAAAGCCCTAAAAGCTTATTTGCATGAAGCTATCCTATCAGCTGCGCCCGAAAGGGAAAGCCGGTAAGCCGCCGTTAAAGGCATTGAGTGCGGAGAAACCGATTTTTCCGAATTCAGGTGGTAACACGGGTAATTTTAATTGCTCGCCCTGAAAAGGCTATGCCTTTTCAGGGCTTATTTTTATATTAACATGACAAGAAAACTTCGGAGGGAAAAATCATGAACAGCGAAATCCTTAAACTTCTTTCAAGAAACGCAAAGTACACCCTGTCTCAGCTTGCCAAAATGACCGGTATGACCGAGACGGAGGTTAGCGACGAAATCACAAAGCTCGAAAATCAGGGACTTATCAGGGGCTATAAGACGGTTATTGATTGGGAAAAGCTCGAAAATGCACCTGTTTCGGCAATAGTTGAGCTGAATGTTGTTCCGAAAGCGGACCTAGGCTTTGAGGAAATCGCTGAAAAGGTTTCCTCCTTTGAGCAGGTCGAATCGGTATACCTGATGTCAGGAGCTTATGACCTTAATGTTGTTGTAAAGGGCAAGACCCTGCAGGATGTCGCCCAGTTCGTCGCAAAGGAGCTTGCAACACTCGATTCGGTCACTCAGACAACAACTCATTTTGTTATGAGGAGATACAAGGAGCTTGATATCAAGCTTTTTGACAGGGACCGTGACGACAGGGGGCAGTTTCTTTTATGATAGATTATTCATCGGTTTTAAGCCCCGAGGTAACTGCGCTTAAGCCGTCGGGGATAAGGAAATTTTTCGATATCGCCGCTACTATGGACGATGTAATATCATTAGGCGTCGGCGAGCCGGATTTTCAGACTCCGTGGCATATACGAAAAGCCGGAATAGCGGCTTTTGAGCGCGGGAAAACGAAATATACCTCTAATTCGGGTCTTATGGAACTTAGAACTGCGATTACCGAATTTTTAGAGAGAAAATACAGCCTTTCATATAAGCCCGAAAGCGAGGTTTTGGTAACCGTCGGCGGAAGCGAAGCGATTGACGCGGCAATCAGAGCGATCGTCTGCGAGGGAGACGAGGTTATAATCCCTCAGCCGAGTTATGTCTGCTATGAGCCGATAACCCTTCTTGCAAAGGGTGTTCCTGTTATTATAGAAACCAAGGCAGAGGACGATTTCAAGCTCACCGCAAAGGATCTAAAGGCGGCTATCACGCCTAAAACAAAGGCTCTCATTCTCCCCTATCCGTGCAACCCGACGGGGGCTATCATGGAGAAAAAAGACCTTGAAGAAATCGCAAAGGTGCTTGAAAACACAAACATTGCGGTTATATCCGACGAAATTTATTCCGAGTTGACTTTCGGTTCAAATCATGTAAGCTTTGCTTCTGTCGGTAATATGAAAGAGCGGACGATAACAGTTAACGGTTTTTCAAAAACCTTTTCGATGACCGGATGGCGACTGGGATATGCCTGCGGTCCTGAGGAAATTATAAAGCAAATGACAAAAATTCATCAATTTGCGATCATGTGCGCTCCGACAGTCAGTCAGTATGCCGCTGTTGACGCACTGAGAAACGGCGATGCCGCAATCAATGCTATGAAAGAGGAATATAACCGCAGAAGAAAGCTGACGGTAGCTTCCTTTAATGAAATCGGTCTTGCCTGCCGTGAGCCGAAGGGTGCTTTCTATGCGTTCCCGTCAATCGAAAAAAGCGGACTTTCCTGCAATGAATTCTGTGAAAGGCTGCTTAAGGAAAAGCATGTGGCAATTGTACCCGGAATTGCTTTCGGAAAAGGCGGCGAGGGCTTTGTCAGAGCTTCATACTGCTATTCAACCGAGCATCTTATAAAAGCGGTCGAAAGAATTGACGAGTTTTTAAAGACGCTTTAAAAGCAAATGCTTAAAGCATCAGACTTAAAAGAAGTTCATATTAAATATTGTGCCTCCCTTAAATTAAGGGAGGCACAATATTTTTTCTTTTGCATATTATATTTTGAGGTGAGGTAAATGGAAAAAGCTCCGAATACGAAAGAATTGGATTTTTATAAAAATCAGGCAAAAGCTTATGCCGCATCCGCAAAAGCAAAAGAACCTGCCGCCCCTCTTTCAAGAGAGGAATTTATGCGTGAATTCCCCGGGCAAGGAACCTTAAAGGTTCAGCTTACCTACGGTTCGGGTACGCTCCCCGTCTCTAAAGCCACCGTGCATATAACTTCTTCTTATAACGGCAGGGTTTATGACCTTTATAACGATGTGACCGACATCTCCGGAATACTGGAAAACATTACTCTTCCCGCCGCTGAATTTGAAAACACAAACGATTATTCGACCTCTTATGAAAAATCGGCGGTTTACAGAGTTTCGTTATTCCACCCCGATTTTGTCCCGATTGACGATATGCAGATAATTATTTATGACGGAATAGAGACAATTTTGCCTGTTAATCTTAAAAACACAGAGCAGGGATAGCTTGTTAGCTACAAGTCCCGTCACACAAATCAAGTAATAACGATCAAACTCTGCCTCAGAAAGGTGATAAATATGGATCTTCCTACCGTTCCCCGTCAGATAACGGTGCATTTAGGCGCTCCTAACGCGAATGCGGAAAATATAACTCTGCCCTTTAACGAGTACATAAAAAATGTCGCCTCAAGCGAAATTTACCCTACTTGGCCGAAGGAAGCGATAATCGCAAATATTTTAGCTCAGATATCCTTTACACTTAACAGAATTTACACCGAATATTACCGCAGCCGAGGCTATGATTTTGATATCACAAGTACCACTCAATATGACCATGCTTTCAAAAAAAACGGCGAGATTTTTTCAAATATCAGCCAAACCGTGGACGAAATTTTCAACAATTATATTGTCCGCGACGGCAATATAGAACCGCTTTTCGCTCAGTTCTGCGACGGAGTCAGAACGCAGTGCGGCGGACTTTCTCAATGGGGCAGCGTTGAACTGGCAAACAGCGGAATGAATGCTCTTGAAATTCTTAAAAGCTATTACGGCAACAATATTTCCCTTGTTAACGACGCCCCCGTCGGCGAGAATATTCCTTCATACCCCGGCACCCCGCTTTCAAGAGAAGATTTCGGAGAAGAGGTTTACAGAATAAAAATCCAGCTCAACCGGATAGGAAAAAACTATCCGGCTATCCCCAGAATACCTTATACAAATGCCGCTTTTGACGCACCGACCGAGGAAGCAGTAAAAGCATTCCAGAAAATATTCAATCTCACCCCCGACGGGATAGTAGGAAAATCAACATGGTATAAAATCAAGGAAATCTATGCGGGGGTTAAGCGGCTGAATGAGCTTGCCGGTGAGGGTCTTACAATCACCGAGGCTCAAAGAGTATATCCTAATGCGCTCGTTCCGGGTACCGCGGCCGAGGCTGTCAGAACGGTGCAGTATTATTTAAGCTTTCTTTCGTTTTTCTTTGAAAACATTGATTTTGTTCCGCTAACAGGCGTTTTTGATGCCGAAACCGAAAGAGCCGTCAGAGCATTTCAGGAAACCTACGGGCTTACTGTCGACGGAATTGTGGGCAGGCAAACTTGGAATAAGCTGACCTCAGTCTATAACGACATTGTAAGCAGTCTTCCTGCGGACTATCAGACAGTGCTCGGAACGGTTTTCCCGGGCAAAATGATAGTTCTCGGCGATACAGGAGACAGCGTGCGGATAATTCAGGAAAATCTCAATAATATTTCCGAATATGACCCTGCTGTTCCCAAGGTCAATGTAACGGGGGTTTATGACGATGCCACGCTTTCGGCAGTCGCTGTGCTTCAGGCACAAATCGGACGGGAGGCAACCGGAGCGGTTGACCCTATAATATGGAGTGAAATCATAACCCGCGGCTCGGGAATATAATATTTCGGGAACACATTTAAAAAATACCTAACCCAAAAAAGCTTTTTCGATTTTAGCAACGAAAACAATATGATGGTCGGAATCAGGATACCATTTTGTATTCTTTGATTTATCAATAAAATTTTCGGGTTTTATTCTGTCGCTATACATTTTTTTGCAAACAATATTAAGCCTTGCTTCCTTAAAGCAGGGTGCGCCGCAGACAAATTCAGGTGTCAGCCCCGATTCCTTCATTTTATCGACATCTCTGCCCGAGGTATGTCCGCAAAGCTTATGAATTTGCTTTTGAGAGCCGTAAAACGAGAGAGAAAATGTATCATATTTTTCAACGAATTCAAGCGTATATCTTTGCGGGCGGATAAATATAACTACCGAATCCTCGCCCCAGATTTCCCCCATAAAGCCCCAAGAGGCGGTCATCATATTATATTTTTCTTCGTTTCCCGCAGATATAAGCATCCATTCATCGGAAATATCCTTAATAAAATTTTCTTTTAATTCTTTTATTGCGATTTCTTGCATTTTTCTCGCTCGCTTTCAATGGATTTTTGCATAATTGCGTGAACCTTTTCGCCAAGCTCGTTTGTATTATCGCCGAACTCGTCGGGAGTTAAAACCTCTGCCACATTCAAATAAACATCAGTTCTGCGGCGAAAGATATTTTTAAAAATAAGCGGAGTGTTTGTGAGCGTGCAGACCGCTATTTTACAGCCCGATTTGGTCGCGATTTTAAGCGAACCGTTTCTGAGCTCGTGCAGCTCGCCGTCGCGCGAAGTGTATCCCTCGGGGAAAATTCCTATAGTTCCCTCATTACGCTTAATAATATTTATGGCTTTAATAATCGTTTTAGCACCCTCGCGGTTATTTTCCCTGTCAATAGGCAGTCCCCCCAGCTTATGGAGCGCCTTTGCGACAAACGGCATTGTCGAATAGACCTCTTTTTTTGCGATAAATCTCAAATTGACTTCAGGCATAAGGCTTAAAAATATTGCGGGATCAATAGGGTGAATATGATTGCAGACAAGCAAAAAGCTCTCGTTTTCGGGGATTTTTTCAAGTCCGCTTGCATGAATTCTTACGCCGATAACCTTGAAAAAAAGAGTGAGCGTTGAAGCGACATATTTTCTGCAAAATCCCGAACAGGGTTTTCTTTCCTTTTTTATGTTTACAAATCCGAAAACTAAGAAAAGGCTTAAAAAATGCAGAATAATGCAAATAAGTATTCCGCCGAAGAATATGAGCGGAACAAGCCAGATTGAATAGCTTTGTCTTAAAATCGGCACACCCAGCCTGTCAAGCAGAGGAATAATTGCCGCGCAAAGGAAAACATAAAAATAAAGCATATTTTTACACCTCCGTTCTATCAGTTCTGCTTTCTTACAATTTTATATTCATCGTAAAAATCATAATACGGGCAGTTATAATTACTGCCCGTTAAAAATCTGAACATTTCGTCCTCGTCAAGTGAGCAGTCGCAAAAATAAGTCTGCGACTCTTCGTCATATAAATAATTTGCGCAGGTTTCGCAGTTGGTTACATTCTTTTTCACTCTGTTTTATCCCCTGTCTGGGTATCAGGCTCAGAAGAGCTTGACTCCGTACTTGAAGGCTCTGACGGCTTAACCGAAGAGGTCTCGGATGAGCTTCCGGACGAAGACGATGAAGATGAGGAGGAAGGTGACTGCGAGCTTCCGGACGAGGATGACGAATCCGCGCTTGTATCTGAGGAACCGGCGCTTGAATCGTCACTGCTTATACTCGGTTTTGATGAAGTACCTGAATTTGACGCAGATGAAGCATTTGTACTGTTTCCTTTTCCGGAGCTTCCCTTTCCGTACCACGGGTTTTTATCTATACCGTTTTTCTCAACGAAGCTGTCTAAAGTTTCGCCGTCATAAATTATACCGTGAATCAGCCTTGAAACATAATCAAGGTCATAATAAAGCACAGAGCCGAAGCTGCCGGCGGGCGCAGGCATAAGAAAATCGTTTTGCGGAATTCTGTACTGCTCAAATTCGGGAGAATTAAGAAGCACGCTTGCGGCGATATTTATAATCTCAGTTGTTGACATAGAAGTTTTTGTGCAGGGAATAAGCGCATTTGCGAGCGAAAAATACTGGCTCTTTTTAAGGGTCTTTGCCTTATTGAAAAGCTCCTGCATAACATGTCTCTGACGGTCTGTTCTGCCGTAATCGTTATTAGTATCCCAAACAGAACGGCAATATCTTATTCTTGAATAGGCAACAGCCTGCACACCGTTTAAATGCTGAGTACCGGCTTTGTTTATCAGATACTTATTGATATTGAGGTTCATATATTTGCAGATTTCACCCATACAGCCGTTAAGTCCCGGCCTGTCATGCCCTTTATCATACAGCTCGTCCTCGGTAATGGTCGCCTCTATTCCGCCGACTGCGTCGATAATATCTACCATTCCGTAGAAATTAACGGTTGCATAATCCGAAATATCGAGTTTAAAGCACTGATTAAGGGTTTTAACGGCAAGCTCTGGTCCTCCCCACCCGTAAGCTGCGTTTATCTTGGAATAGGTTATCTTGCCGTTGCGCTCAATAGGAACAAGAGTATCACGCATAACGGACATGATTTTAACCTTTTTGTTTATCGTATTGATGCTTAAAATCATTATACTGTCGGAATTTCCTGTAAATGAATTGACGCCTCTTGTGTCAAGCCCGAAAAGCGCAACATTTATAATCTTATCATCAATAACCTTTGTTATTCCGAGGTTTTTCTTATCATCATTGAACGAGTAATCGAAAACCCGTCCTATATAAGCATAGAGAATTGCAAGAACAAGCACAATTGCGGTAACAGAAATAAGCAGGGCTTTCTGCCAGATTTTTCTTCTTCCCCACCAATCGGAAACCGCATAGCCGATATTTTTGAAAAAACCTATAAATCCGCGCTGCCTGCGGCGGTATTTATTCTTAGAAACCGAATCAAGGGTTATAAAATCGTTATCGGTTATCTTTCCCAAATCCTCTTTTGAATTGGAATAAACATCCTCAAAGCTTTTTTTCGGAGTTGAGCTTGAGGAAATATCATTAAAATCGGAATATCCCGTATCAGAGCCGAAATCGAAATTCAGTTCGTTTTTATTACCATCCGTCATACCATCCCTGCCTTATACACAATTAGTACTAATATGATATACCTTAAATGTTAAAAAATCAAGTACAGATTTCTTTATAGATCCCGCTTTTCTTTACCCCTGTTATCCTTGCCGCCTCTTTTGCCGCCGCCGAAGCGGAAAAACCCTCATTTAAAAGTTTTTTTGCCAGCTCTGCCGCCTCAGACAGAGAAAATTCGCGTTTTTCCTCTTTTTTGCCCTCGATTATAAGGACATATTCTCCTTTAGGCGGATTCTGCAAAAAATAAGTATACGCCTCGCTGAGGGTAAAAAGAAAAACCGATTCGTGAATTTTAGTAAGCTCCTTGCAGACTGCGATTTTTCTGTCTCCCAAGGTCTGCTCAAAATCCTTTAAGGTAGTAAGAAGCTTATGCGGAGCCTCATAAAAAACAAGAGTCCTTTTTTCATCCTTTATTTCTTCAAGGTGCTTTCTTCTTGACGGCTTATTTACCGACAAAAAGCCCTCAAAGCAAAATCTTCCCGATTCCATTCCGGAAATGCTCAGCGCCGTCGCGAAAGCAACAGGTCCGGGGACGGATTCTATCGGGACTCCCTTGATTCTCGCCTCTCTCACGAGATCCTCTCCGGGGTCTGAAATAGCCGGCATTCCGGCATCGGTTACAAGAGCCATGCTTTCTCCGCTCAGAATTCTGTTCAGCAGATATGCGCCCTTTTCAATCTTATTATGCTCATAATAAGACACAAGTTCCTTTTTTATTTCAAAATGATTTAAAAGCTTTAAGGTCACCCTTGTGTCCTCTGCGGCGATAAAGTCCGATTCTCTTAAAATACGCACCGCTCTCGGCGACATATCCTCTAAATTTCCTATGGGAGTTCCCACAACATACAGCTTTCCGCTCATAAGGCATGTCCCTCCTTAGTGTGACAAATTCAAACCCGATTTTAACGGTTAAATTTTCGTCTTTGCTTTGTTAAAATACTCGTTAATCCGTCAGCCTTGCTATGACGGTAAGCCGAAAAATACCGAAATCACTCTGTTTCGGGCAGGTTCGAATTTGTCAGCTTTGCTTATAAGATCCATATATTCTCAGCATTTCCTCGGACAATTTTCCGTTTTCATAAACAAAAAGCGGAGGATCAATCCTAAGCCCCGTATTTGCGCATCTCACGCCGGTCACGAGGACGAGCCAAGGCTCGCACCCAATGCTTTTGCAGACAATTCTAAGCCTTTTCGGCTCTATTTTATTTTCGCTCATAAGCCTTAAAAGCTCGGCAAGCCTTTCTGGGCGGTGGCACATGCAAAGCTTGCCCGAGGTTTTAAGAAGCTTTGCCGAAACCTCAATTATATCCTTTAAGCTGCACTCGGTTTCATGCCTTGCGGTTTTTATTTTCATATTTTCATTTGTAAGCCCCGCGTTTTTCGCCTTATAGGGCGGGTTGCAGACTACAAGGTCATGGCATCCGAATTCAAGCTTACATTTGAGTTCGGTTAAATTTGAGCAAACGGGTGTGAAATTAAAAAAATCAAAATCCTTTGCGGTTTTTTCCGCCGCAAAAATTGCCTCTTCGGAAATATCCACACCGAAAACCTTTGCTTCGGGCAGATCGCGCAAAATCAGAAAGCCTATTATTCCGCAGCCTGTTCCGAGATCGACCGCCGATTTTATTTTATATTTCTTTGCAAAATCGGCAAGCAGAACCGCGTCGGTGCCGAAGGTATGGTTTTTTGTAACATAAATGCTCTTGCCGTTTCCCAAAGGCTCGGCATGCATCAAGCTCTCGTCCATTTTACACCCTGCGGAGTATCCTCAAGGACTATTCCCATTGATTTAAGCTTATCTCTTATTTCATCGGCGGTTTTAAAGTCCTTATTTTTTCTTGCTTCGGTGCGCTTGTTTATAAGCTCTTCTATCTCGCTGTCGATATTATCCGATTTTCTGTTATAAACAAGACCTAAAACTCCGTTTAGCTCATCAAAGGCCGCGGCACAAGCTTCAAGGGTGTTTTTCTTTGCGCCGTTTGCAATAGCTGTGTTTATCTCACGGACAAGGTTGAAAACCGCCGCAAGAGCGTCAGCAGTATTAAGGTCATCGTCCATAGCGGCGATAAATTCCTGCTTTCTTGTCTCGCAGAATTCCGGCTTTTCTCCGCCGTCGGGAGCGTTTTTGAGCGCAAAATCAATATTATCGCGGCAGTTATAAAGTCTTTCGAGAGCATTTTTGCTCTGCTCGATAATATCAACCGAATAGTTTATAGGGCCTCTGTACTGAGAAGAAATCATAAGATATCTTATCGGCTCATAGCCGTAAGCTTTAGCAACATCTCGGACGGTAAAGAAATTATTAAACGATTTCGACATTTTATGGTTATCGACATTTATAAATCCGTTGTGCATCCAATAGTGCGCGAATTCACAGCCGTTTGCCGCCTCGCTCTGGGCAATTTCATTTTCATGGTGGGGGAAAATGAGATCAAGTCCGCCGCAGTGGATATCAATGGTTTTGCCCAAATATCTTCCTGCCATTGCTGAGCATTCTATATGCCAGCCCGGTCTTCCCTTTCCCCAAGGCGACTCCCAGAAAGGCTCGCCCTCTTTAGCGCCCTTCCAAAGGCAGAAATCCATCGGATCCTCTTTTATATCGCCGACAGAAATTCTCGCGCCGGCTTCCAGCTCCTCAAGGGGCTGATGGGAAAGCTTTCCGTATCCGTCAAACTTCTTTGCGCGGTAATAAACATCGTTTCCCGCCTTATAAGCATATCCCTTTTCGAAAAGCTCGGAAATAATTTCAATGATTTTATCAATATTCTCGGTGGCTCTCGGGTGAACATCCGCTTCCATGACATTAAGACCCTTTGAGTCAACCTTAAATTCCTTTATATACCTTTCGGCAACCTCCGGAACGGTTATACCCTCTTCATTTGCTTTTTTTATAAGCTTATCGTCAATATCGGTAAAATTCTGAACAAATTTCACCTTGTATCCGCGCCAAATAAGATACCGGCGCAAAACATCAAAAACGCACAGCGGACGCGCGTTTCCTATATGGATAAAATTATAAACAGTCGGTCCGCAGGCATAGATTTTAACCTCGCCCTCATTTATCGGAACGAATTCGTCCTTATTTCTCGTAAGAGTATTGAAAATCTTCATTTTTTGACTTCACCCTTTTTATTTATCTGCGCTTTAAGCGACTTGATTTCATTTTTAAGAGCATTTATCTCCTGCTCGATAGGATCGGAAAAGTGAATCTGGTCAAGCGGTTTTCTTTCAACCTTTCTGCCGTTCTGCCTTACAACCTTTGCCGGAACTCCGACAACGGTTGAATTTTCGGGAACATCCTTTAAAACAACCGCTCCTGCGGCAACCCTTGCATTATCGCCGACTTTTATCGGTCCTAAGACCTTAGCGCCTGCGCTTATCATAACATTATTTCCTATTGTCGGGTGGCGCTTGCCCTCGTCCTTTCCCGTTCCGCCCAAGGTTACACCCTGATAGATAAGAACATCGTCACCTATTTCGGCGGTTTCTCCTATAACTATACCTGTTCCGTGATCGATAACAAGTCTTCTGCCTATTGTAGCTCCGGGGTGTATCTCTATTCCCGTTTTCCTCGCTGCGCGCTGAGAAATAAAACGGGCTTTGAAAAAATGTCCCTTCAAAAAAGCCTTATGCGCTCTTCTGTACATTCTTATTGCCTTAAGACCCGGATACAGCAGAAAAATTTCCAAGCTGCTTCTCGCCGCAGGGTCGCGGTCCTTAATAGCCTGAATATCCTCTTTTAAAACATCAAACAAATTTATCAGCTCCGAAAATTATTTGGAAGAATTGATAACGCTCTTATTCCCCGTTAAATAGATTGCCCCCGAAACAGTACACAGCACCGCCGTTACCCAGAAAAGAAGAATAATCACCGCATCTAAAGCGTCTTTTATCGGAATCGAAAGATCGACGAATTCCGAAAGTCCGTAAACAAAAAGTGCAAAAACAATACTCACCATCTGACTGACGGTTTTTGCCTTTCCCCAAATATTTGCGGCAATAACCTTTCCTCCGCTTGATACAACGACAAGCCTGAGCGAGGAAACGAGAAATTCTCTGAAAAGCACCAAGAAAGTGATGGCGGTCACCTGAATACAAAGCGTTTTTTTGTCGGCAAACATACTTATAAATCCGAGATATGCCGCTGTTGTGAGCATTTTATCGGCAAGCGGATCCAAAAATTTTCCGAAATCGGTTACAAGGTGGTTTTTCCTTGCCATCTTGCCGTCAATCATATCGGTAAGCGACGCCGCGGCAAAAAGGATAAGAGAAACCGTGTAGTGAAAAGGAAATTCCAAAAGCAATGCCGCCATAAACACAGGTGTTGCGATTATTCTTGCAACGGTCAGCTTATTCGGTATGTTCATTTTAAATCAACTCTCCCAATAAATCATATTCAAAAGTATCGTTTATTTTAACCTTTTCATAGTCTCCTATTTTTAAGGGCCTGTCTGAAATAAAGAAAATTTTGCCGTCGATTTCGGGCGCGTCGGCATAAGACCGACCGTAATAACACCTGATATAATCGTCGTACCCCTCAATGAGAACCTCGAAAATTTTACCTATCTTCTCATTGTTTTTTTCATTATTTACCGCAAGCTGAGTTTCCATAATACTTTCCATGCGGTCAATCTTTACCTGTTCTTCTGTCTGATCGGGCATTTTTGCCGCAATTGTGTTTTCCTCAGCAGAATACGGAAAACAGCCGAGCCTGTCAAATTTCATATCCTTAACAAACTGAGCAAGCTGAGTGAACTGCTCCTCCGTTTCCCCGGGAAAACCTGTTATAAGTGTGGTGCGAAGGGTGATATCCGGCACCTTGTTTCTGATTTTTTCAACAAGCGCTCTTAGAGACTCCTCGTTTCCTTTACGGTTCATTCTTTTTAAAATTTCGCCGTTTACATGCTGAATCGGCATGTCAAGATACTTGCAAAGCTTTTTTTCCTTTGCGATAAGCTCCAAAAGCTCGTCTGTTATCCGCTCGGGATAGGTATAAAGCGTTCTTATCCAGTGAAGTTTTTCGATTTTTACAAGCTCCTTTAAAAGCTCGGTAAGCATAGGCCTGCCGTAAATATCGGTGCCGTAGGCGGTGGTGTCCTGTGCGACAATTATAAGCTCGGTTACACCCCTGTCCGCAAGTCTTTTTGCCTCGCTGACGCAGTCCTCAACAGTCCTGCTCCTCATTCTTCCTCTTATCTGAGGAATTGCACAGTAGGTACAGCAGTTATCGCAGCCGTCGCCTATTTTAAGATAGGTTGAAAAACTGTACCCGCCGAGAATTCTGTCTCCGTTTAAGTTAAGAGACAGCTTATCGCCGTAGGAATTGACGGCTTTTTTATCAAGCGCGGCTCTGACTATTTCGGCGATACTTCCGTTTGATCCTATTCCGACACATACATCCGCCTCGGGAATTTCCTTTGTCACATCGTCCTTATATCTTTCGGCAAGACATCCTGTTACGATAAGCGCTTTACACTTACCGTCCTTTTTATACTTCGCCGCCTCTAAAATATTCTCGATCGCTTCCTGCTTTGCTTCCTCGATAAATCCGCAGGTGTTTACGATTATTGCGTCGGCTTCGCTTTCCTCGGTGCTTATTTCAAACCCTGCGTCTGAAAGAGTTTTAAGCATCATTTCGGCATCTACCTGATTTTTCGGACACCCGAGACTTACCATACTTACCTTTATCATTTAATAAAAATCCTCTTCATCAGCCAAATTTTCGCTGTAATTTTTAAGCTCTTCTCTTATAGCGGAAAATGAAAAGCCCTTTCTTGCAAGCGCCGCAAAAACCTTTTCGGTGTTTTTCGGATCTTTTATAAGCTTGCTTTTATATTTTTTTTTAATTAACATTCTTATCTGCGAATTTTCATCGAAATCCGCTTTTTCCGCTGCCGCCTGAGCGATTTCCTTTTTTATGCCTTTTGCTGTTAACTTATAAACGGCTTCCTTTTTTGAAATCCCGTTTTCACTGCATCTTAAAGCATAACGCTCTGCATAATCTTCATCATTTATAAGCCCTGCGTTTTTTACTTTGCTTATAACCTCGGCGCATATATTTTTATCGAAGCCCGCGCGTACGAGCTTATCATAAAGCCCTTTTTCTGTCTGCTCGGCATAATCGATAAGCCAGAGCGCCCTTGACTTTGCCTTTTGATACTCGGAATTTTTCTTTAATTTTTCTAATTCCCCGAAATCAAGGACGGTGCCGACATTTATATGCATTTCGCTTATTGCGGAAATATCAATCAAATGGCTTTCGCCGTTATCAAAAACGATCAGCGCGTCATGCTTTTTTTGCCTTTTTATATCTTTAACGGTCATCAGTCGTCAACAGCGATATCTATATCGATCTTTTTTGACGCACGCTCGGGCTTTAAATCGGCGCTGTCAACCGGTGTGACGGTAATCGGCTCGTCCGTCTCGGCTTCCTCACCCGAAAATGCGGCGTTATACTTCGCCATGATTTTATCCTCTATTTCCTTTGCAAGCTCGGGATTATCGGTAAGGAGCTGCTTTACATTATCCCTGCCCTGACCGAGTCTGTCCTCGCCGTAATAAAACCAAGCGCCGGATCTTCTTAACACCTCGAAATTAAGTCCCATATCGACAAGCTCGCCCGCGTGTGAAATACCGGTACCGTACATAATATCGAACTCCGCCTCTTTAAACGGAGGAGCAACCTTATTTTTAACTACCTTTGCCCTTGTTCTTGTGCCGATTATCTCGCTGCCGTTTTTAATCGGTTCGATTTTTCTGACATCTATTCTTACGCTTGAGTAAAACTTAAGCGCTCTGCCTCCCGTGGTGGTTTCTGGATTTCCGTAAAGTACGCCTATTTTCTCACGAAGCTGATTTATAAATATCGCGCTGCAATGAGATTTTGAAAGCGCACCTGTTATTTTTCTTAAAGCCTGAGACATAAGCCTCGCAAGCTGACCGACATGAGAATCTCCCATATCGCCCTCTAATTCCGCCCTTGTTACCAAAGCGGCGACAGAGTCGATAACTATAATATCAATCGCGCCCGATCTTATAAGAGCCTCCGCAATTTCCAATGCCTGCTCGCCCGAACTCGGCTGAGAAACAAGAAGATTATCGATATCAACCCCGAGATGGGACGCATAAACAGGGTCAAGAGCATGCTCGACATCTATAAAAGCCGCGTTTCCGCCTGCCTTTTGCGCTTCGGCGACGCAGTGCAGGGCGACGGTAGTCTTACCCGATGACTCAGGCCCGTAAATTTCAACAATTCTGCCCTTGGGAATACCGCCTATGCCGAGCGCAATATCAAGAGCTAATGAACCCGTTCTTATATGCTCAACATTCATTGCCTTGTTTTCGCCGAGTCTCATTACCGAGCCCTTTCCGAACTGTCTTTCAATCTGCTCGACGGCGGTTGAAAGAGCTTTTTCTTTATCCTCCGCAACAGCAGCTTCTTTTGATACAGAATTTTTATTTTTTGCCATTATAAATTCCTCCGTTTCTTTTATCTGCCATTATATTTTATTTAATGTACCAAAGACTACCCTGTCATGACCAGACAGGTCTTTTTTAACGGTAACTCCGCTAAAGCCCCCGTTTTCCATTATCTCTTTAACATCCTTTGCCTGAGCGGCGCCTATCTCAAATACCAGCGTTCCGCCGTTTTCAAGTGAATTTCTATAATTCTTACAGATCGCCCTGTAAAACAAAAGTCCGTCGTCTCCGCCCAAAAGCGCGGTTTCGGGTTCAAAAGCAACCTCCGGCTGCAGCGACTTCATTTCTTCTTTCGTCACATAAGGCGGATTGCTGACTATAAGCGCATATTTTTTATCCGACGCGTCCCCTTTTAAGGCGTCGCCCTGAACGATATGTATCGGAGCATTATTTTTTTCGGCATTGGCTTTAAGATAATTTAAAGCCTCATTGTATTTTTCAAGCGCAGCAACCTCTGCGGTGGCTTCAAGCGCTAAGGTTATCGCGATACAGCCTGTTCCCGAGCAGATGTCAAGCACGGTTTTATTTTCACGGCTTTTAAGTTTTTCAAGGCATACCTCAATTACCGTCTCGGTATCCGGTCTGGGAATAAGCACTCCGGGACCCACCTTATAATCCCTTCCGAAAAAACTCCAATATCCTAAGATATACTGCAAAGGATATCTTATAAGCCTTTGCTTCAAAATCGCGGTAAGCAGATTTTGCTGATAGTCTGTAAGAGGCTTTGTATAATTCGAAAGAATTTGAGCGGAGGTATATCCCGTTACATGCTTTATAATAAGCTTCGCTTCATAGACATAATCCTCAATGCCCGCATTTCCAAGCTCTTTTTTTAAGCCGTTATAGCTTTCAAATATCGTTTTGTTCATCTTCGGCGTCTTTCTTTTCGGTTTTATCCACACTTCTGTCAACATCGGGTCTTTCAGGCTCGCAGGCTCTGAGCGCCGCGATCGCGACCTCTATCATAGAATCGTCCGGCTCCTTTGTAGTAAGCCTCTGAAGCCAAAGCCCCGGGGCAGAGACGATTTTAGTGAAAACATTATCATATTTTCCGCAGGCCCTGAGAATTTCATAGCCTGCTCCGCAGATAAGCGGAATAAGCAGAATTTTTATAAGCACCCAAAGCCATTTAATACTGTAAACAGCCAGACCGAAAAGTCCGCAGATAAGCTGAACAAGAATAGAAAAAAGCATGCTGACAAGAATCATCAGTATTAAAAACGAGGTCCCGCATCTCGGATGAAAGCGGCGCTGAGCCTTTACATTTTCCACCGTCATCTCAAGTCCTTTTTCATAACAGAAAATGGTTTTATGCTCCGCTCCGTGATACATAAACACTCTTTTTATATCCTTTGAAAGTGAAACGGCGGCGATATAGCCGACGAAAACCGCAAGCTTTATCATCTGCTCTATAAACGATCTCACTACCGCTCCGAAGCTTACTCCCGCCAGCCTTTCAATGCCGCCCTCAATAAGTCTCGGAAGATAGATAAACAGAACAAGCGCCAAAGCAAATCCTAAAACCGAGCCTATTGCGGTTACCGCCGCGATAAGCTTTGAATCGGATTTTTTATCTTCCTTTTCGCCCTCTTCCTCGGCAAAGCCCGATTTATCGACCGAAATCATCATCGCCTTATAGCCCTCTTTCATAGACTCTATGTAGGTGACTATTCCTCGGATAACAGGAAGAGAAAAGAATTTATATTTATCCTTAAGGCTTTTTTGCCCGACATGCGTTATATCTATTTCTCCGCTCTGAGTTCTTACGGCTATCGCCGTTTTTTCAGGGCTTTTCATCATAATTCCCTCGATAAGCGCCTGACCGCCTATCGCCGTGTATTTACCCATTTTATTCTCCTTTTAAAGAATCTGTTTCATTATCCGCCGTTATTTCGCTTTCGGCATTAACCTCAGGCGAATGCCCTTCGGTATTATCCAAAGCGGCCTCGCTCTCCTTTACTTCCTCGCAAAGAGGCAGAACTACCGTTACCGAGGTGCCGACTCCCTCTGTGCTTTCAAGGAACAAAAGACCCTTATGCTGTTTTATTATTTCATCGGCAACCGCAAGGCCTATTCCGCTCCCGCGGACATTTTTATTTGATTTAAAGAATTTTTCCTTAACATGGTCAATATCAGCCGCCGGAATTCCTACGCCCGTATCCTTAACCGTGATTCTAACGCAGCCCTCTTCCAGAATTTGCGTTATAAGCACAAGTCCGCCCTTTTCGGTGTATTTGACCGCGTTATCAATAATATTTATAAACACCTGCTTTAATCTGTCCGCATCCGCCTCGACGGTCGCACTTTCCGCCGGCTGCATAAAGCTTACTTCTATTCCCTGTTTTTTTGCAAGCTCTCCGTACATATCCACGGCGGTTTTTAAAAGCTCGGTGACATTTACAGGCACCATATTGTTAACACTCAGTCTGCCGGACTGCATTCTCGAAAAATCAAGCAGCTCTTCAACAAGGTTTGAAAGTCTGTCTGCTTCGCTCAGCACGACATCAAGCCCCCGTCTGACAAGCTCCTCGTCGGTTCCCAATGACATTTTCGCCGTTTCGCCCCAGCCGCGAATTGCCGTAAGCGGAGTCCGCAGCTCATGCGAGACAGAGGAAATGAAATCGTTTTTTATGGTTTCCGCTTGGTCAAGCTCGGTCGCCATATAGTTAATCGTATCGCAAAGCTCGCCTATTTCATCATTCTTTTCAAGTTCAATTCTCGATTTGAAATCTCCGCCGGCAATTTTCCTTGCCATATTGCTGACATCTCTGATCGGTTTTACAATCGACTTTAAAAAGAAAATTCCCGAAAATGCCGAAATTGCTATCGCAAACAGTCCTATCATAGACAAAAACAGCGTGACATCAGTTATTTTCCTGTTTACGGCAGTAAGCGAAGAAACCCACCTGTAAGCCCCCAAGGTCTGACCCTCGGGATTTATAAGCACAGTGGTTCCTGCCACAATTTTTTCACCGCTATCGGTTGTTCCCTTTGAAATATAAGTTTTCTTCGGCGATTTGAGCGCAGCGTTATAATCTGACAAGACATTGCTCTCTGACTGAAAACCCGAGGTTGAAATAATCATCTGACCGTAGGAGTCGATAATCTGAACCTCGATTTTATTTTTATATGCGAACGAATCGGAAATAGTGATAGCCGAATCGGTAAATGAGTTCGGATTGGTCGAGGAAAGAGCCTCAAACTCATATGAATAATCCGAAGCAAGCGAGACGACACGCTCATTATAAACGGAAGAGAAAAAGGCGGAAAACGCCGTAACTGCAATTACCGTTACCGCTGCGCTGATTGCGAAAACCTCGGTAAACCATCGCACGGCAATGCTTTTAAAATGCAGTTCGAATTCCATTCCTTTCACTCCTTTTTATTTTAATTCCGCTTAAGCCTCCCTTTCCCTTATGGGAGGGGGACTTTTATATGTGCGCCTGTCGGCACTTGATAAACCTGAACCCTTCCGTCAAAGCTTCGCTTTGCCGCCTCCCCCTTCTAACTGAAGCGGAGGCTTTGGTCTCTGCAGAAACTGAAGTCAGGCTCCCTTCTTACTAAGAGGGGAGCTGTCGCGCTATAAGCGCGACTGAGGGGTATTGTTTAGTACCTACCGTCCAGTATCTAATGTCTGTCTACCCTAAGCTGTTCCATTTATATCCCATTCCCCAAACGGTAACGAGATATTTCGGTATTGACGGGTCATCCTCTATTTTCATTCTGAGGCGCCTGATATTAACATCAACGATTTTTTCCTCGCCGTAATAATTTTCTCCCCAAACGATTTTAAGAAGCTCTGTTCTTGAAACGGGGGTATCGGGATGATTGAAAAAATGCTCGAGAATCTGAAACTCAACCTGAGTTATCTCAATATTTGCTCCGTTTTTATTAAGTGTATGCTTTCTCATATTGAGCGCAAAGCATCCGAGCTTTATTTCATCACTTGAAAGCTTGGCCTGTTCAATCTGCAGACTTACTCTCCTGTACAGCGAATCTACCCGTGCGAGCAGCTCTGACGGGGAAAAAGGCTTTGTAACATAGTCGTCCGCCCCAATCATCAGACCGCTTATTTTATCCATTTCCTGCGATTTCGCCGTGAGCATTATAATTCCCATTGTAGCGTTTTTTTCTCGGATTTTTTTACATACCGTAAATCCGTCTATCCCGGGCAACATAACATCAAGAAGCGCTATATCAAAGCCCTCTGTGTCGTTCTCGAAAATTTCCAAAGCTTCTTCTCCGCTTCCCGCCTGAACGACGGTATAGCCGGCTCTTGTAAGGTTTATGGCTTCAAATTCGCGGATTGCTTCTTCGTCTTCAACTATAAGTATCCTTTTCATAAAGAAATCTCCTTTACTGCCCGTACAGCTTAAACATCTGTCTTATCTGCGCGTCGGTAAGACCGAGCGAATCGGCGGCGGCGCTTTTCTTATAAAGATAGGTATATCCGCCGTTTCTGGTAAGAACCGAATAGCCCTTATATTCTTTTTTATCGTATTGCTCACTTTTAAGGGTCAAAAGCTCAAATAACTTATTTTCGATCGTATCGGTTTCGGGATTATAGGAATAGATCTCCCGCCGTCTTAAATCGCTGTCCTTTTTAACGGCAATTTTGCCCATAAGCTTATCAGGCAAAACAACAATATAACCGTCAACCGTATTGACGACCGATGAGGTTTTAACTGTAAGCGCCTCGCCGTTATAGGTACACCAGTTTGTATAATACATAATTTCCTTGCTTTCAAGGTCCGCATTTTTAAGCGGCCCCGCTATCGGGATTTCTATGATTCCGTCATCGTTTATATCGTCGGCAAGTATTGAAGACTGTCTGACGGTCATAGTGTTTTCTCCGCTTCCGGCTGTATCAAGAAGTCCGTTTTTAAGCTCTCCCTTTTGCCAGAAAATTATTTCCGTTACGGCGCCTATGCCCTTTATTTCATCAATATAAACCGCCGCCTGTCCTGTTGACAGCACCGAAAGCTTAGGCTCTAAAACCGATTTTGCGGATTTATCCATGGGGCATGCGCTGATTTTCGCAACCGAATTATCCTTGGCGGCAAAAAGCATAGCGGAATTGCTCTGGTCGGCAGGGGAAAGCAAGTGAACGAAAATATCCTGCTTACTGTCTCCGTTTAAATCGCAGCAAATAAATGTTGTATAGGGCTGCTCCAGCTGAGAAACAAGTTTTTTCTCGGTAATCTTATAAACCGCCAGCTTTTTTTCTCCGGAGCCGAATATTTCCCAGCCGACGGCTATTTCTTTTATTCCGTCCCCGTCAATATCGCAGAACTCGACCTTTTCAACTCCTCCGGCGGTCACCTCAGCCGTACAAACGCTATTCCAAGCATTATTATCATAAGCTATCATATTTATGTGCATTTTTGTAAGCTCGTCACCGTCGGTGCTGTAAAAAGCAAAGGCTTCTTTTAAACCGTCGCCGTTTATATCCTCTAAAATAACGGCGCTCCGGCGGTTGCCCGCACTTGGATATTTAAGCGAATATCCTTTAGGCGCGCTTTTTTCAAGAGCGGATTTTATAGGCGACATGTCTCCGGAAAGCTGAGGCGGAGCTATAAGCTCTTCTGTGTCGGAACTGAAAAGCGCGCATGAGCAAAGACATAAGCACATACATGCCGCAAAAAACAGACAAAACAGTTTTTTCATTCACCCGACACCCGCCTTTTTAAACGAAGTAATTCAATATAGATTATACCATATACTTATATAAAAATAAAGATTTTTTAATAAAAAACTTTATTTTTGTGTCATACGGTAAATATCAGACTTAAAGAAACTTTTATTTGATTTTCGTGCCGTAAGGCACACAACTGTCTGATATCTAAAAGAATACCCCTCAGTCAGCTAACGCTGACAGCTCCCCTCTATATGCCGGCGCATAAGAAGGGAGCCAAAAGCTTCCCCTAAAGACTACAGGGGAAGTGGATTTGCCGAAGGCAAAGACGATAGGCACACTATGGTCTATCCGACGAATATTTAAAAAACAACGGCTGACAGAATCAACCGTTGTTTTTTTCATTTTACTTTTTAAATTTTTAATTGATTTTTTATTATCTCAATCTGTTTTTCAACCGAGCCGAGTCCTGTTCCGCCGCGGCTTATTCTTTTTGCCGCACAGTTTTCAAGCGAGATAAAATCATAAAGGTCGCTTTCAAAAAGCGGACTGAATTTTTTATATTCTTCCAAAGGCAGCTCTTCAAGCACGGTGTCCTTACCGCTGCAAAGATTTACTATTTCGCCCGAAAGCTTATAAGCGCTGCGAAACGGTAAACCCTTAATTACGAGATAATCCGCGAGGTCGGTTGCGTTTATAAAGCCTTTGCCTGCCGCCTGTCTCATTTTATCGGTATCAGCTTTAAGGGTTAAAACCATTCCGTTTAAAACCTCAAGGCAGATTTTCACGGTTTCGCATGCGTCGAACACGCCCGCTTTATCCTCCTGCATATCCTTATTGTATGCAAGGGGCAGACCCTTAAGGGTTGTAAGTATTGCGGTAAGCTCGCCGTAGACCCTGCCGGTCTTTCCTCTTATAAGCTCCGCCATATCGGGATTTTTCTTTTGCGGCATTATCGAAGAGCCGGTTGTATAAGCGTCGTCTAGCCTTATAAAACCGAATTCAAAGCTTGACCAGAGAATAATCTCCTCGCAAAATCTTGAAAGGTGCATCATTAAAATCGAAAGGCAGCTCAAAAGCTCGGCTATAAAGTCTCTGTCGGAAACGCCGTCAATGGAATTTTCACATATTCCGTCAAACCCCAAAAGCTCTGCCTCATAAACTCTGTCGGTATTATAGGTAGTTCCCGCCAAGGCGCAGGAGCCTATCGGAGAAACATTCATTCTCTTTTTGCAGTCTGATATTCTTCCTATATCGCGCAAAAACATAAAGGCAAAAGACAGCAAATGATGTCCGAAAACAATCGGCTGAGCGCGCTGCAAATGAGTATACCCCGGCATTATCGCGCTTTTATATTCCTGCGCTCTCTTAGTCAGCGTTATTATATTTTCCTTTAAAAGCTCCGAAATTTCATCGCACTGCTTTTTAAGATAAAGCCTTGTATCTAAAGCCACCTGATCGTTTCTGCTCCTTGCGGTATGGAGCTTTTTGCCGGTTTCTCCTATCTTTTGTGTTAAACACTGTTCAACAAAAGTATGGATATCCTCGCTCGATTCGTCGATTTTAAGTTTTCCCGAATTAAGCTCCTCTAAAATCTTTTCAAGGCCCTCTGTAAGCGCCTTTCCCTCTTCCTCGGTTATAATTTTGCACTTTGAAAGCATTTTCGCATGTGCAATGCTCCCCTTTATATCTTCACTGTACATCAGCTTATCAATTCCTATGGATGAATTGAATTCCTCCGCCGTTTTATTTATCTCTCCGCTCGTTCTTCCTGCCCAAAGCTTAGCCATATTATCACCTTTTGAATATTTATGCAAAATTAAATGTCTTTACCGCATTATTATACAGTAAAGACATTTAGAAGTCAACAATTATAAATAATTATTCTGCCGTTTTTTCCTCATCCCTCAAAAGCAGTTCAAGCTTTTCAATACATGACGGGCAGACGGTTATTCCGTTTAATTCCACTCCGTCTGTAAGTCTGTCGCAAAAAGCGCAGGTGGGGCGGAATTTACGAAGGACTATATTGCCCCCGTCCATATATATTTCGACGCTGTCAATATTGGCCCTGAGACCCAGCTGACTCCTGATCTCTTTCGGGATAACAATTCTTCCCATACTGTCAAGCTGTCTGACAATTCCCGTTGATTTCATTGAAAACCGCCTCCGGTCAGATGTTTTTAAGTTCTTTTATGGCAGCGTCTATCTTGGCTATTTTTTCTTCGGCCTTTTTAAATCCGTCGCGCTGAGCCTCAACAACCTTTTCGGGCGCCTTAGCCATAAAGCCCGTGTTATTTAATTTCTTTTCGAAAAATTCCTTATCGACTAAAGCCTTTTGCCTGTCCTTTGAAAGCCTTTCAAGCTCTTTTTCGACATCAACAAGCTCATTCATCGGCATATAAACATTTGCCTTTTCGCAGACTATGCTTATGCTCTTATCATGTGAAACCTCTTTTGCGATATTTACCTCGCTTGCATAAGCCAATCGGCAGATATAAGGAATTCCTGCGCTGAAAACGCTTATAAGCTCGGTTTCGATATTCACGGTTACCTTTTTAGAGGGCGGAACATTCATTTCGGCTCTGCGGTTTCTTATTGCCTTTATTACGCCCATTATCTTCTCAAAATCGTCCTTTTCCCCGGGGAAATCAAGCTTTTCATCGAAAACAGGCCAAGACGATACCATAAGCGCCTCGCCTAAGTGCGGCATAGACTGCCAGATTTCTTCTGTTATAAACGGCATAACGGGGTGAAGAAGTGCAAGCGTTCCTTTAAAGACATAGGTTAAAACCGAACATGCCGTATCCTTTTCTTCTTTGTTGTCCGCAAAAAGACGGGATTTGCATATCTCGATATACCAGTCGCAGAAAATATCCCATAAAAAGTCATAAAGCTTTGAAACGGCAAGACCGATTTCATATTTTTCGAGATTTTCGGTTACCTCGCTTACAAGTGCGTTAAACTTGGTTAATATCCATTTGTCCTCGACCGCAAGCTTTAAGCAGTTTAAATCCTTAACCTCGCCTTTTTCAAGATTCATCAAAATAAATCTTGCGGCGTTCCAGATTTTGTTTGCAAAATTCCTGCTTGCCTCGACCCTTTCGGGAATGTATCTCATATCATTTCCGGGGCTGTTGCCGGTAGCAAGGGAAAATCTTAAAGCGTCGGCGCCGTAATTATCAATAACCTCTAACGGGTCTACACCGTTGCCCAATGATTTTGACATCTTTCTGCCCTGAGAGTCCCTTACAAGTCCGTGGATAAGCACCGTATTAAACGGAACCTCGCCCGTCTGCTCGAGGCCCGAGAACATCATTCTCATAACCCAGAAAGGAATTATATCGTAGCCTGTTACAAGGGTGTTTGTCGGATAGTAATGCTTGAAATCCTCTGTCATTTCAGGCCAGCCGAGAGTTGAAAACGGCCAGAGCGCCGAAGAAAACCAAGTATCGAGGGTGTCGGGATCCTGATGGATATGGGCGCTGCCGCAGTGTGCGCATTTCTTTGCGCCCTCCGCAGAGACGGTTATCTCACCGCAATCGTCGCAGTACCACGCAGGAATTCGGTGTCCCCACCAAAGCTGACGGGAAATACACCAGTCCCTGATGTTTTCGAGCCAGTGAAAATAAACCTTTTCAAACCTCTGAGGAACAAATTTTGTATCGCCCTTTTTAACCGCTTCTATAGCAGGCTTAGCCAAAGACTCCATTTTAACGAACCACTGCTTTGAAACCTTAGGCTCAACCGTAGTTCCGCAGCGGTAGCAGGTGCCGACATTGTGGGAATACGGCTCCACCTTAACGAGCGCGCCCTCTTTTTCGAGGTCCTCAACGATTTTCTTTCTCGCCTCGTATCTGTCAAGACCTGCGTAAGCGGGATAATCGTCGGTGATTTTCGCGTCGTCGGTCAAAACGTTTATAACCTCAAGATTATGCCTTAAGCCGACCTCAAAGTCATTAGGGTCATGCGCGGGCGTAATTTTTACAACGCCCGTTCCGAAATCGGTTTCAACATAGCTGTCCGCTATGACCGGAATTTCACGGTGAACAATGGGAAGAATAAGCTTTTTCCCTATTAAATCCCTGTATCTTTCGTCCTCGGGGTTTACCGCAACCGCGGTATCTCCGAGAAGAGTTTCGGGTCTTGTTGTGGCAAGCTCAAGATAACCGCTGCCGTCGGCAAAGGGGTATCTTAAATGCCAGAAAAAGCCTGCCTGCTCCTCATATTCAACCTCTGCGTCCGAAATTGAGGTATGGCAGTGGGGGCACCAGTTGATAATTCTTTCGCCCCTGTATATAAGTCCCTTATTATAAAGCTTTACGAAAACTTCCTTTACAGCCTTTGAACAGCCCTCGTCAAGAGTAAAGCGCTCTCTGTCCCAATCGCAGGAGGAGCCTAATTTTTTAAGCTGTTCCGTAATTCTTCCGCCGTACCGCTCTTTCCACTTCCATGCACGCTCTAAAAAGCCTTCTCTTCCGATATCGGCTTTGGTAACGCCCTCTTTTTTCATCGCCTCAACGATTTTTGCCTCAGTCGCAATAGAGGCATGGTCGGTACCCGGAATCCAAAGGGTATCAAAGCCCTGCATTCTTTTAAATCTTATAAGAATATCCTGCAGGGTGTTATCAAGCGCATGTCCCATGTGAAGCTGACCGGTTATATTCGGAGGCGGAATTACTATTGTATAGGTTTTTTTGCCCTCCTCGCACTTTGCGTGGAAATAATGCCCGTCAAGCCACATCTGATAAATCCGATCCTCAACGCTTTTCGGATCGTACTGTTTTTCAAGTTCTTTACTCATTTCCTTTAACCCTCATAATTTAAATATCCATTTTTTCCTGTTTGCCGGCGGTATTCTGAATTATACTGCCCGCGGCAGGGAGATTTTTTGTTCTGTATCGGTGCTCGTTTTCATAGGTTCCCTTGACATAGACCTTGACCGAATAGATCCGCTGTCCTTTTTTCTGCGTCATAACCGCAATTCCGCCGTTATTCTTGGTAGCTTTCAGAGGCACCGAGGCGGTGTTTACGATAAGCATACGGTTATTTGTAGACCTAAGCTCCAAATCGCAGTCGTCCTTTAAATAAAGCACCGTATGAAGCTCGTATTTTTCGCAGTAGGCGTTTATAAGCTTTTTGCGGTTGGTTTTCGTAATATACGAATTAAGCGGCACCTTTGCTATTCTTCCGTTATCGAACACAAACACGACAAATCCCGAATAGTCCTTGGTATCTATCATATAAACCGCGTTTTCGCCGTCCTCAAAGCCGAGCTTTGAAGCGACATAATCGCCCAAAATGCTTGCCTTTGAGTCTGTGAAATCCGCAACCCTGCTTTTGTAGACCTGCTGTTTATTCGTAAAGAAAAGCAGCTCCCTGTCGCAGGAGGATTCTATGACCTGCGTTATTTCGTCGCCCTCTTTAAGCTTCTGTTCTCCGCTCATTCTAAGCGACTGCGGCGTTATCCTTTTAAAATAGCCGTCCTTTGTAAAGAACAGGGTTACGGGCGAGGTATCTTCGGGTTCTTCCGAAACATCATCCAGCGCATTTTCGTCCGCGCTGATTATTCTTGTGCGCCTGTCCCTGCCGTATTTCTTTATAACCTCTTCAAGCTCCGAGACTATAATCTTTTTTATTCTCGCCCTTGAATTCAGGGTAGCCTCGCAGTCGGCAATTTCGGCTTCGAGCTTTTCTATATCGTCAAGCCTTTTTAAAATGTACTCGCGGTTTAAATGGCGGAGTTTTATTTCAGCGACATATTCCGCCTGAATTTCGTCGATCCCGAAGCCTATCATTAAGTTCGGAACAACTTCCTTTTCTTCCCTTGTTTCTCTGACTATTTTAACAGCCTTATCAATATCAAGAAGAATTTTTTCCATTCCCTTTAAAAGGTGCAGGCTTTTATTTGCCTTTGAAAGCTTGAAATATACCCTGCGTCTGACGCATTCCTCTCGGAACGCCACCCATTCGGATATGATTTCCTTAACGCCCATAACTCTCGGCGACGCGGCGATAAGAATATTGAAGTTGCACGAAAAGCTGTCCTGCAAGGGGGTAAGCCTGAAAAGCTTTTTCATAAACTTTTCGGGGTCTGTTCCGCGCTTTAGGTCAATTGTTATTTTAAGACCCGAAAGGTCGGTTTCGTCACGGACATCGCTTATCTCGGTTATCTTCTTAGCTTTTGCAAGCTCGGTTATCTTTTCGATTATCGCTTCTGTTGTAGTTGTAGGCGGAATTTCGCTTATATCTATACAGTTCTGCGATTTATCGTAAGAATAAACGCCTCTTACCTTAAAGCTTCCTCTTCCCGTTTCATAAATTCTTTCCATTTCGGCGCGGTTATATAAAAGCTCGCCGCCTATCGGGAAATCGGGGGCTAAGAGCGTATCCGCGACATTTATATCCTCATCCTTTATAAAGGCTATTGTTGTTTCGCAGACCTCTCTTAGATTAAACGGGCATATCTGGCTTGCCATACCTGCGGCAATACCCATATTTGAATTGACAAGAATTGTCGGGAATGTAACAGGGAACAGCACCGGCTCTTTCATTGTCGCGTCATAGTTATCCACGAAATCGACGGTGTCCTTGTCAATATCCGCAAAAAGCTCAGCCGCAATCGGGGCAAGCTTAGCTTCCGTGTACCTTGCCGCGGCGCACTGCATATCTCTTGAATACGCCTTACCGAACGAGCCCTTTGATTCAACAAACGGGTGCAAAAGCGCTCCGTTGCCCTCGGAAAGTCTTACCATTGTATCGTAAATAGCGGCGTCGCCGTGAGGATTAAGCTGCATGGTTCTTCCGACGATATTGGCTGATTTTATCGTATTGCCCTTTAAAAGCCCCATATTATACATTGTATAAAGCAGCTTTCGGTGGGAGGGCTTAAAGCCGTCGATCTCAGGAATGGCACGCGAAATGATTATGCTCATGGCATAAGGCATAAAGTTTGATTTTAATGTTTCGGTTACAGGCTGGTCAAGAACCGTTCCCGCGCCTGCGATATATGCGTTATCGGTGCGTACCTTCGGCTTTTTGGGTTCCTTACTCTTTCTCGGAGCCATTATATATTCTCCTTTCCTGTCAGCTTAAATCCGTGCTGTCGATATAAAGATGTCCGTTTTCGGAAATGTACTCTTTTCTTCCTGCAAGATTATCGCCGAGCAATAAATCAAACATTGAAGAGGTCATTTCGGCGTCCTCGGGAAGAATTTTGATAAGTCTTCTCGTCAGCGGATTCATAGTTGTCAGGTTCATCATATCGGGTTGGTTTTCACCGAGTCCCTTTGAACGCTGCAATGTGTATTTTTCGTCGCCTATCATGCCTAAAATTTCGGTTTTTTCGTTTTCGTCATAAGCAAAATAGGTCTTTTTTGCGGTATTTATTTCATAAAGCGGAGTTTCCGCGATAAATACCTTGCCGTCGTTTATAAGGGTCGGCATAAGTCTGTAAATCATAGTGATTATAAGCGAGCGGATATGAAATCCGTCGACATCGGCATCGGTACAGATTATGATTTTATTCCAGCGGAGATTGTTTATATCAAAATTCGAAAGGCTCTTGTTCGCCTTGGTCTTGACCTCGACCCCGCAGCCTAAAACCTTTAAAAGGTCGGTTATGATTTCGCTCTTAAAAATTTTATCGTATTCCGCCTTAAGGCAGTTTAAAATCTTTCCTCTTACAGGCATAATCGCCTGAAATGCCGCGTCCCTTGCAAGCTTACAGGAGCCTAACGCCGAATCGCCCTCAACGATATAAAGCTCCCGCTCGTTTACATCCTTGCTTCTGCAATCGACAAATTTCTGAACCCTGTCCATCATTGAATTGCCGCTCGAGAGTGTCTTTTTTATGTTTATGCGTTCTTTTTCGCTTCTTTCGCGGCTGCGCTTATTGACAAGCACCTGATCGGCGATTTTATCCGCCTCGGCTTTGTTTTCTATAAAATAGACCTCAAGCTGATGCCTTAAAAACTCGGTCATAGCCTCAGCAATGAATTTATTGGTTACCGCCTTTTTAGTCTGGTTTTCATAGGAGGTGACGGTTGAAAATGAGGAGGTTACAAGCACCAAACACTCCTCAACATCGCTGAATGTTATTTTACTTTCTCCCGATTTGTATTTATTCGTCTGCTTTATATAGTTGTCAATCTGATAAACAAAAGCGTTTCTTACCGCCTTATCGGGAGCGCCGCCGTATTCAAGCCAGCTTGAATTGTGATAATATTCCTTTAAGGTCTTTGTGTTTGAAAAGCACATAGCGACATTTATTTTAAGCTTATATTCGGGCTTGTCCGCACGGTCTCTTCCCTTGCGCTCGGTATTGAAAAAGCGCACGGAGGTAAGTCCCTCGCCGCCTACATATTCGGTGACATAATCCTTGATACCGTTTTCATAAACAAACTCGGTCTGAACAAATCTCGGACCCTGCTGCTCACGGTAGATAAAAAGCAAGCCGTTATTTACTATTGCCTGCCGCTTTAAAATATCCCTGAAATAGTCCGACGGGATATTTATATCGGTAAATACGTCTATATCCGGTTTCCATTTTGTTTTGGTTCCGGTATCCTTTCCCGAATACGGCTCTTTTTTAAGCCCGCCGATATTATATCCATGCTCAAAGTGAAGATTATATTTATAACCGTCTCTTTTTATCTCAACATCCATATATTCCGCGGTGTACTGAGTCGAGCAAAGTCCCAATCCGTTAAGTCCTACGGAATATTCATAGTTTGTTCCGTCATTGGTGTTGTATTTTCCGCCGGCATACATCTCGCAGTACAAAAGCTCCCAGTTATAGCACTGCTCATTATTATTAAAGTCGACCGGCGCTCCTCTTCCGTGGTCCTCTACCTCTATTGATCCGTCCGAAAAATGGGTGACGGTTATCTTTTTTCCGTATCCCTCGCGCGCCTCGTCTATGGAATTCGAGATAATCTCAAAGACCGAATGCTCACAGCCGTCAAGACCGTCCGATCCGAATATTACCGCGGGGCGTTTTCTTACCCTGTCGGGACCCTCTAATTTTTCGATACTGTCGTTGCCGTAATCAGCGTTTACCTTAGCCACTTCATACAACCTTTCATACCCGTATTATATATCAGTATATATTATATATTTTAAAAGTAAATTAGTCAAGAAAAAGAAGAAAAGCTTAATCCGGACGATAGATACTAGATGTTAGATGTTAGACTTAAATGAATTTTTATTAAATTCTTGTGCCGCAAGACACACATGGTCTAATGTCTAAAATCTAAAAGAATACCCCTCAGTCGCAATAAATTGCGACAGCTCCCCTCTGTTTTCACTATCGTGAAAAAGAAGGGAGCCTTTTCTTTAGTTTCATCAGAAACCCAAGCCTCCACTAAAGTTGTTAGGGGAGGTGGCAAAGCGAAGCTTTGACGGAAGGGTTTGGTTACATCCGTGCCGCAAGGCACACATATTACCAAATGTTAATTATTTTCTTATTCTTATCAGAAGCATATTTAAAAGCTTTTGCCGTTCCGCTTTTTAAAATACCGCTGTCATAATAAAACACGCATATTTCACTTTCGTCTATCATTGCATGGTTTCTTTGAATGTAAACCGATTTGCCTGCTTTACTTATACCCTTAGGACAAATGCTGTCTTCATATCCCACCCTTAAAAATCTTTCGGTATACTCATCGGCATTTTCATAATTTGTCCTGAAATGTATTCTTTGAATTTTCGGAAAGTATTTTCTCTTTTCCGTCACAATTTTATAACACACATCATTAAATTCGGAATGGTCGCCGAAAATAAATTTGTTAAATCCTTTTTCTATCAATTTTTCTGTTAAGATTTTCGCATTTCTTTCCGTGACTGTTTTTTCTTTGACTTTTCTATGTCCAATAAAACAAACAGCATTTTGCATTTTTATATCACCTTTATTTAACAAATATATTTTTTATTTTATATTTGTTAAATATATAAGTCAATAGCAATCTGTCAGTTTGCGGATTATTTGTATAAAAGGAAATATAATAAATAAAAAGGCAGAGAGGTGAAAGGCTTTGAACGAAAAGAAATTCAATTACCGAGACAAGATAATCGGTCTTGGAATTACAATTGCTTCAATAAGAAAAATGCGCGATATGACACAAGAGCAATTATCCGAGAAAGCCGGAATAAGCAGAACCTTTTTGAGTTCTATCGAAGCTCCGGGGACCGCCCGTTCCTTTTCGCTCGAAGTTCTTTATTCTTTAGCGGACGCACTCGATGTCAAAGCCGGCGATTTATTAAACTATGCCGACTATCCCGAAAAAATACTAAATTCGAAATAGATGCGAGAAAATACCCCTCAGTCGCGCATAAAGCGCGACAGCTCCCCTCTGATTTTCGGTTTCTCCGAAAAAAGAAGGGAGCCTTTTAATTTTTCTTTTATTTTTTATTTTAAATTATCCGTAGTATCCTCGATAATATATCTCGGTCTGCGTTTAACTTCCCTGTAGGTCTTTCCGACATACTCGCCGATAATTCCCAAAGAAACGAGCTGAATTCCGCCCATAAAGCTTACAATACAAACTATACTTGCCCAGCCTGCGACCGCTTTTCCAATCGCATGAGATACAATAGCATAAACAACGCCCAAAAAGCTCAAAAGCGAAACTATAAGTCCGAAGGTCATAATAACCTTTAAAGGCTTTGTCGAAAGGCTTGTGATTCCGTCAACCGCAAGAGCCAGCATTTTACTTAGCGGATAGTGGCTTTTTCCGGCTTTCCTCTCAAGCCTGTCATAATAAACGCTCGTGCTTTTAAATCCTACAAGCGGAATCATTCCCCGCAGGAACAGATTTGTTTCCTTAAAATCCGCAAGGTGCGTTAAAACTTTCTTTGAAAGAAGTCTGTAATCGGCATGGTCATAGACAATATTTGCGCCCATTGAATTCATAAATCTATAAAATCCGCGCGCCGTAATTCTTTTAAAAACGGTATCGGTATCCCGTCTTTTTCGGACACCGTAAACTATCTCGCAGCCGTTTAAATATTCTTTTACCATTTCCTTGGCGGCGCCGATATCATCCTGACCGTCGCAGTCAATCGAAACGGTGATATCGCAAAAATCCTTAGCATACATAAGCCCTGCGAGGAGCGCGCTCTGGTGTCCCCTGTTGCGGCTTTGCTTTAGTCCTGCAAATCTGCCGTCTTTTTTGCTTAGATCGGTTATTATCTCCCATGTTTTATCGCTGCTGCCGTCATCCACAAAAAGAATTTTGCTCTTTTCGCCAATCATTCCGCTTTTCTGCATTTCATCAAGGCAGGAAAGAAACTCCGGCGCGGTTATCGGCAGAACCTCGCTTTCATTAAAGCAGGGAATTACAAAATATAAAACCGGCTTCAAAATCATCACTTCCGTTCCCTACTAATATATCATACTATTTATTTCTTTTCAACCGCCTGAATTTAAAATTTTTCTTGCCTTTTTTTAAAGTTTGTGGCATAATAGGTTTATACTTTCGGAGGCATAGCTCAGTTGGTCAGAGTACTTGCTTGACATGCAAGGGGTCACCGGTTCAAGTCCAGTTGTCTCCACCAAATAAAACTCCTGCCGCTTTTGCGGCAGGAGTTTTATTTGTATTGTTCATTTTTCGTTTTTAAGTATTCATTAGTTATGAATATTTACGGCAGAAAATAAATCTCAACATTTCTTCTTCCGAAAGCAGAGCAGGCAGCCCTAGTCGCCATAAACAAATCGACATTGTTAGGCCTTGACGACGTAAATCCTCCGGTATCCGCGGCTACGGCATAGCCGTAAACAAATCTTCCGTCGGAAGAGACGATATACATTCTCGTCCCGTAAGGAATAACTCTCGGGTTTACCGCGATATATCCCGGCTGCGGCGCAACGCCTGTTGCACAGTTGTGTCCGGTATAGGTATAAGCGGTTGCCTGAACGGTCATTTTCTTTGAGTAGCTTAAAGGAACACCGTTTGCGTCAAGCTCAATCGGAGCAGAGGGACTGAGTGTCGAAATGCACGAAACACTGCTGCTTGTCGCGGCGGCGACAGATGTTTTTGCAGTACCGATAACCTGTCTGCGGTTAACGGGGTTTGAAAGGGTGACAGTGCTGTTTACAACCGTTTCAACCGTAACGCCGTTAATAACCTTAGCGGTATAATTTACCTGTGAAACACCGTTTTGACCGTTTACAAGCGTCGTTGTAGTACCGGACGCGGCATTATCTCCTATAACAGTCTCGGTCTGATAAGGGATATCCTGTGTATAGCTTCCCTGAATGTATTCAACTCGCGAGAAATCAATGTAAGCGGTTTTTTCTATAACCGTATCAACCGACGGCTCTACGATATCGTCCTCATCCGGGACAATGTCCATTGAGCCTAAAATCTCACCTACGGTAGCCTCGGGTGTATAAACCTCTGTCGTGGTCTGACCGACCGTTACATATACAGGAAATGTATATTCAATCGAAAGCTTTGTGTACTTTCCGTTTACCTTAGTCGAAACCAGATTGTAATTATCCGATTTAAGATCGGCAAGCTTTAGTACATCAAAAGCGTCCGCAGAAAGAGAACGGACGGTAAGGGTTGTTTCGCCGTCAAAAATTCTGAAAGTATTAAGAGAATTTTTAAGGAACATAAGACTCGCGGCGGTTGCAAGACAAAGGAATACCGCAAGCGGAATTCTGTGTCTTAAAAAACGCGCGGTCTTCTTAGCGGCGAATTTTAATATTTTACGCATATAACGTCTCCTTTTAATTCAAGCTGCGACAGTAAATCACAACGAAACCTATTATATTGACTTTCCTTGTATATGTCAAGGTAAAAAACGAAGCCTGTTTTGTATAATATGCACAAAGAAACAAAGTTGTTACAAATAGTTACAAGTTTGTAACCTTGTTTATCGGTTTCAAATTGACAGCGTCTGACATTTCTTTTGTTTAATTTGCCGATTTTGCTTCTATGCTCTTTTAAAGCCCTTATATTATATATGTAGTGTATTGATGTTTTTAAACCCACAAAATGCAATTTTAAAAATTTTTAAAAAAAACCTTTACAAACAAAACTCTTTGTGATATACTATGCAAGGTTAAATAAATCCGAACTCGTATTCAGGCAGATTCGAGTTCTGTCACATCAAAAAAATCCTTTAAAAATCGGTACAGAGATGCCGGCAAGGTTTTCATAGTGTTCCTGTGCGCAATTCAGCGCCGGAGATTTGCGATGATTATTCACGCCGTGCATTAAGCACGGCGTTTTTTTATACTTAAAGGGAGGATTTGAAATGTCTCATTATAAGGCAACTATTATGGACGAAGAAGCCGTTAAGCGTGCCGTTAAGCGAATTTCGCATGAAATCCTCGAAAAAAACGGCGGGTGCGATAATATATGTATCGTCGGTGTAAAGCGCAGGGGCGTTCCTCTCGCGGGAATGATTGCGGCGAATATCGCCGATATCGAAAAAAAGCTTGTTCCCTGCGGAAATCTCGATATTACTTTTTACAGGGACGATTTAATTCACATTTCGCCCGACCCCGTGATTCACAGCACACAGTTCCCCTTTGATATTACGGGAAAAACCGTTATTATAGTTGACGATGTACTGTATACCGGCAGAACGGCCCGCGCCGCTATTGATGCGGTTTTCAGCCGCGGCAGACCGGAATCCGTACAGCTTGCGGTGCTTGTAGACCGCGGTCACAGAGAGCTTCCGATAAGAGGAGACTATGTCGGCAAAAATGTTCCTACGGCAAAGACAGAGCGGATATCCGTTAAGCTTCCGCCGTTTGACGACGGGATAAGCGTCGAACTTTTTGATTAAATCGGGCAAAGGTCCGTTTTAATATATTAAATTGCAACAGGGTGTGCAAAATATGGAGGAAAGAATATGAAACTAATTTACAATGTAAAGGACAAGCCCGGATTCGGCAAAGTAATCGTCTTTGCTTTCCAGCAGCTTCTGGCAATCCTTGCGGCAACAATCGCCGTCCCCGCAATCATAGGAAACGGAATGTCTCAGTCGGCGGCACTTTTTGGAGCAGGAATCGGAACTCTTGTTTATCTTCTGTTCACGAAGTTCAGAAGCCCCGTTTTCTTAGGCTCTTCATTCGCGTTTATCGGATCAATGCTTGCGGCTTTCGCAGGCGGCGTATCAATGCAGCTCGGCTATGTCGGACTCATTTTAGGCGCGTTTTTCGCAGGTCTTGTATATGTAATCATCGCAATTGCAGTTAAATTTGCAGGTGTTAACTGGATAAATAAGCTTATGCCCGCTGTTGTAATCGGACCTACGGTTGCAATAATCGGTCTTTCCCTTGCAGGAAACGCTATCAGCGACTTAACCAAAGGCAAGGTTTTGGACGCCGAGGGTAATTCGGCGGCAAATCCGCTTGTCTGCCTTGTTTGCGGTCTTGTAACATTACTTACTGTTACAATCTGCTCGGTTTACGGAAAGAAAATGGTTAAGCTTATTCCGTTCATCATCGGAATTCTCGCAGGCTATGCAGCCGCCGCAATCTTCACCGTAATCGGAATTCAGACAGGTAATAAAGCGCTCGAGATAATCAATTTCGAGGTTTTCAAGAACATGAGTATCTTTGCTGTTCCCGATTTCACTTTCCTTGAGGCTGCTAAAGGTCTTAAAGAGGTTTCGGGCCACTACATAGCAACCGTTGCGGTAGCTTATGTACCGGTTGCTTTCGTTGTGTTTGCCGAGCATATTGCCGACCATAAAAACCTTTCGTCCGTTATCGAAAAAGATCTGCTTAGTGACCCCGGTCTTCACAGAACCCTCCTCGGCGACGGTGTAGGTTCAATGGCAGGAGCTGTTTTCGGCGGCTGTCCGAACACCACCTACGGCGAGTCGGTAGGATGCGTTGCAATAACCGGAAACGCTTCGGTTGTAACAATCCTCGCAACCGCGGTTATGGCAATTATAATCTCCTTCTTCGGACCGTTCGTAACCTTCCTTGCTACTATTCCCAACTGCGTAATGGGCGGTGTGTGCATAACACTCTACGGATTTATCGCAGTATCCGGTCTTAAGATGATACAGGATGTAGATCTGGGCAATAACAGAAACCTCTTTGTCGTAGCGGTAATTCTTATCTGCGGTATCGGCGGACTTACGGTTTCATTCGGAAAAATCACAATCACCTCCATTGCATGCGCTCTTATTCTCGGAATTATAACAAATGTTATTCTCGGCAAGGGCGAAAACAAAAATATATAATTAGAATTCATCTTATAAAACTGCATTTAAAAAGACATTCTCTAAAAGGGAATGTCTTTTTGATACGGAGCATATTTATGGAATATTTAATAAGAGATATCCGGTTTGACACAGACGATATTGAATATTGTCTTGAAATCTATAATTACTATATTTTAAATTCAACCTCGACCTTTGAGGAAGAGGCGCTTTCCTTCGAGGATTTTAAGCAAAGAATTTTTAATATTACAAGAAAATATCCGTTTTTGGTCGCCGAAAGCGGCGGCAGAATAATAGGTTATGCTTATCTCAATGAGTATAATTCCCGTTCGGCATACAGAATCACGGCGAACCTATCGGTTTACCTCTCTCATCACGAAACCGCTAAGGGCATAGGCTCGGCGCTTTTAAACAGTCTTACAGAACGTGCCAAAGAGCGGAATATCAAAATGATAGTTTCCCTGATTACAGAAGAAAATGCACATAGTATCACTTTCCACGAAAAACACGGATTTAAAAAAGCCGGTTTCCTTGAGGATGTAGGAATTAAGTTCGGAAAGCGTTTAGGTGTTTATTTCTATCAGAAAAGAGTATAAATAATCCGCACAAAAATTTGTGCGGATTATTTTTTACAGTCCTTTTAAAAATCCTTCAAGACGGCTTGCAATCTTAGCGTTTCCGTTAACATTGGGATGAAGTCCGTCAGGCATATATCTTTCCTTGTTTACTTCAATATTCGGCTGAATTCCGCTTACCCTGTAAAGGTCAAGCACCGGAATTGAGTATTCTCCGCAGATTTTTATTATAGCGTCAACATAATCTACAAGCTCAAGGTCGTTTCTAATCCCGTTTTCGTTTTTTATTCTGCCTTTCTCCGTCGTGCGGTGAGTAGGCGTCATGAAAACTACGGTTGCTTTCGGATATTTTTCCATAAGGCTTTTTGCAACAAAGCTGACCGCGCCGCAGAAGGTTTCCTGTGTGCAATCAGTAAGCTTTCCGAAGGGTGCGTTTCCGTGACCGTAATCATTGGTTCCGCCGAAAACAACAATTATATCCGCATCATCATCCATTTTAAGGCATCTGATGCAGAAATTTCCCTGATCATCAAAATAATCCGCTTCAGGTTGTTTTGAAAACCTTGTTCCGCTTATGCCGTAGCCTTTACACTGTGCGCCGGTGTTTCTTTCAAGCTGTTTAAAGTAAACATCTTTAATATCCTCAACACCCACACCCTGAGTTATGCTGTCTCCCAAAAAGAGTATTTTTTTGCCTTTAAGTTCCATAGAATATCTCCCTAACAATTTTTATCAATGATATAATATCACAAAGAAAATGAAAATGCAATAAACCGACTTATTTTATTTCATATCCAAGAGTTACGAGGATTTTACCGCCGAAAAATTCAGTTTGTTATATCCGATCCGTCACATAGCTTTTAACATTTCAAATGTTCTCCTTATCAGTCTTACTCCTGATTTGAATCCCATTGTAAAGGCTCTTGTTCTTCTTTGCAGGAAATCTCTGTGTCTACACTTTCAAATACTTCAAATAAAGCAATTTGTTGCTCTGTAAGTTCGGATTATAATTCATCTTCAGGAAACACTGCTTTTTCAAATGTTTCAAAATCTGCTATTTAGGGTTATTGGAAAAAATGCCTTTTCCGAAGCGTTGAAAAACAAAAAATTTTACACTTAAAGAAATTTCTATTTAATTCAAACATCTGCGGTTCGGAATCGTTATAATATCGTATTTATGCAAAAGAAAAAAGCACTTCATAAGAAGTGCTTTTATGTTTAAAATATCAATTCACACCCTAAAAACTGAACAAGTAATGGAGGAACGAAAATAGGTCAAGCCCTCGGTCTATTAGTACAGCCAAG
>CAKSHM010000004.1 GCA_934457415.1 uncultured Eubacteriales bacterium
AAAAAACAATATCTTGATTTGCTCCTATTAGCAGATGAGCAGGAAGATATGGTTGACCGTTATCTTGATAACGGCAAGATGTATGTACTTGATGATAATGGGGTCAAGTGTGAGTGTGTCATAACCGATAAAGAAAATGACATACTTGAAATCAAGAACATTGCGACAGTTCCAGAATATCAAGGGAAAGGTTATGCAAGAGCCTTAATTGAGTTTATTGTTAATAATTACAGAGAGCAATATGCCATTCTGCAAGTGGGAACAGGCGATAGCCCACTGACAATACCATTTTATGAAAAGTGTGGTTTTGTCCGTTCGCATATCATATCAAATTTCTTTATAGATAATTATGACCACCCAATCTATGAGAGTGGAATACAGTTGGTAGATATGGTGTATTTGCAAAGACCGTTATAATTTAAATTCAAGTTTATGGAGAGTCACCGTTATGATTAGAGAATTTCAAAGGGATGATATAAATAAAGTTGCAGATATATGGTTGGATACAAATATAAAGGCACATAATTTTATCCACGCCGAATACTGGAAAAGCAATTTCAAATCAGTAAAAGAAGCGTTGTTACTAGCAGAGGTTTATGTGTATGAGTATGATACAGAAATACAGGGTTTTATAGGGTTAAATGATGAATATGTTGAGGGCATTTTTGTTTCTGGTGAAATGCAATCGCAGGGTATAGGTAAAATTCTGCTGAATTATGCAAAGGATAAAAGGAATAAGTTGCACTTGAACGTATACCAAAAGAACGCACGGGCAATATCTTTTTATAAGAGAGAAGGATTTGAGATTCAGCATAGTGGCTTAGATGAGGCTACCGGAGAAAAAGATTATGTAATGACATGGCAACACAAATAGAAATTCCAGTTTGTCGAACTTACTCAAAATTAGCAAAGACCGCTTACATTGTGTAGGCGGTCTTGTTCTATGTTCAGATATATTTGATTTTGAACTTTCTTTTCTTGGCAGAAAGCACTTTGCAGAGAACATCATCGACGGCGTCGGTGTATCTGCCTTGTGCTGTCAGGCTGTTCTTCAAACGGATAAGTGATTGCAACACTTCGCTGTATTCTTCCTTGGAAAGGTATAAATGATACTTCTGTTCTTTCAAAACAACCACCTCCTGTACTGCAATTATATAACAGGAAATGGTATAGGTGCAGTTTGCGAATAATCCTCCAATAGAAAAACCGTGAAAATCGTTCGAATCTAATTAGCAAGGTTTTCGGAGGCAACAGCAAGGGCAAAACCCGACGGTTTTCAGAAATCCGCACCGAGGCAGCGTTAAAATAAAAAACGCTGTAAACCTCGTAAAATCAAGGCTTCCAGCGGAGTTTTTGGCGTTCCCGAGAGGATTCGAACCTCCGACCTGCCGCTTAGGAGGCGGCCGCTCTATCCAACTGAGCTACGGAAACAGAATAATTTTGCAAAAACAATTTTACCGCAAATCGGGCGTAAAGTCAATAACAACTTGTAATCTTAAAAGAAATTTGATATAATAGCCTTACCTTTATTAAGACAGGAGGCGGAATCGACTATAAAAAAGTTTTTAAAGAAACTAAAAAAAACCTTTTTAAGCAAGGAGTTTTTGGAATTCTGCGGACTCGGCATTATAAATACATTTAATGACAGTCTTTTTTCCTCTCTGGCAAGCCTTGTTGTTCACAAAAATCTGGCTACGATTATCGGTTATGCGATAGGGCTTACGATAGCTTTCTTTCTGACATGCAAAATAATTTTTAAGCACAAACCGACGTTCAAAAGGTTTTATCGGTTCATTTTTTCCTATATTCCGAATTTTATAATTTATTATCTTGTAACCTTTTTAACGCTTAATGCCCTGAAATTAAGTCAGTTCTGGGGAACCGCATTTGCCGCAATGGCAGGAGGGCCTATAACCTTCGTAATCATTAAACTTTATGCGTTCGGAAGAAAAAAGGAAATCGAACAGATTGATGAAAACCTTACAAAATCGGAAAATGAATTGGAATAAATAATATACACAGGCAGTAAAGCTTTTGCTTTACTGCCCGTGTGTTTTCATCTCAGTTTCCGCATTCAATGCTTATTTTATTAAATACATCGAGAATGTTTTCAATTTTGACTTCTTTTTTGTCCTTGCCCGATTTATCCATAACAACCGAGCCCTTATCCATCATTACAAGACGGCTGCCGTAGCTTACCGCATGTCTGAGATTATGGGTTACCATAACCGCGGTCATGGAGTGATTTTTAATCATTTCATCGGTAAGCTCCATTATACGCTCGGACGATTTGGGGTCTAAAGCGGCGGTATGCTCGTCTAAAATCAGAAGCTTCACATCAGTCATACATGCGATTACCAATGCTATTGCCTGCCTCTGTCCGCCCGATAAAAGTCCGACTTTAGAATTCATTCTGTCTTCAAGTCCCATATTGCACTGGGAAAGCAGTTCCTTATAATAAGAAATCCGCTTTTTGTTTATTGCACCGGTAAGAGAAAAGGGCTTGTTTTTATTGTCGGCAAGGGCGAAATTTTCAAGCACCGTAAGCTCGGAACAGGTGCCTATCTTAGGGTCCTGAAAAACTCTGCCTATCTGTCTTGCCCTTTTATATTCGGGAAGCTTTGTTATATCCTTGCCCTCAAATATGATTTTTCCGCCGTCGGGCAAAAGAGTTCCGCAGATAAGATTTAAAAGCGTGGTCTTACCCGAGCCGTTAGAGCCGACTATTGAAACGAACTCGCCTTTTTTGACGCTGAAATTAAAATCTGAAAAAAGAGGCATTTCGTCGACGGTTCCCTTGTTGAATGAAACATTGATATTGTTAAGCTCAAGCATTTATGCCGCCTCCTTCTTGACTTTATTGCCAAGCACTAAAGCAATGGTGAATATAACCGCCATAATAAGCTTGTTATAAGAGCTCGGAACGCCGAGCTTCTGAGCGGCGGTAAGGCACGCCTGATAAATAATCGCTCCGAAAATAACCTTTGTAGTGGGCTTTAAGAACTTAACATTTTTAAAAAGCGAAAGTCCGATTATCAGCGAAGCAAGGCCGATAACAATTGTTCCTATTCCCATGCTTTGGTTGGAACCGGCACTGATATGAGTATATAAAGCACCTGCGACTGCGGCATATCCGTTTCCGATTGCGAGACCGATAATGCGGCTGTTTCCCGGGTCGACGCCCAGCATTTTAACAAAATTTCCGTTGCTTCCGGCGGCGCGCAGAAGCAGTCCGTTTTTGCTTTTGAAATATAAGTCGAGAGTAAATTTCAATACAATTGCTACGGATAAGAAAATCACAAGGTCCCTGACGGGAATGTTTTCGATTTTAGGAGGAATCGCATCGCCGAAAAATGCGTCATGCAAGGTTTTAACCCGTCTTCCGAATGAAATTGAGGTGCTTGAATCCCGGCCGGCAAAATCGCCGTACATTCCTCCGGTTGTCGCTATTATATTTATGGAAAGAAGCGCCGTTGAAACGAGAATTCCCGAAAGCAAGGGGCGGATCTTAAGCTTTACATTCAAAAAGCCTGTTATCGCGCCGAAGAAAGAGCCTGCTAAAAACGCGCAGATAAGCCCTAACCATACATTATAGCCCCTGACGGCAAACAGACTGAATGTAACAGCGCCCGTTACAAAGGTCCCCTCGACCGTAAGGTCGGGGAAATCAAGAACGGAATACGATACATAATAGCCCATTGCTATAAGCGAGAATACAAGTCCCGTTTCGAGGAAAACCTCAAATGTACTCAGAAGATTAAACATTTAATAACTACCTCTTATTTATTGGTTGTAACAGTCTGCGCGGAAGAGTATTTTTCGGGCATAGTCATTTTGAGTTTTGATAAAACCTCGGTGTTTACAAGGGGAGTTGCCTCGCTTATGGTCTTGACCGCCATTTTAGAAGCGTCCTTTCCTTTAAGAACATCTGCCGCCATATTACCCGTTACCTTGCCGAGCGCTTTATAATCAATCGACATGGAAGCAAGACAGCCGTTTTTGACCTGCTCTTCCTCTGAGCCGTAAACCGGAATATTATTTTTCTCTGCGGCTGAAAGAACTACCGAAAGATTGTTTACTACATTGTTGTCGGTGAAGTTGTTGATGCAGTCAACCTTTGACGCAAGATCTTCTGCCGCGGCAGGAATATCGGAAGCTCCCTGAACGGCTTTGTCAACAACTGTAAGTCCGCGCTTGCCGCAGATATCCTTGAATTTCTTAAGGTTTGAAATTGAGTTATCCTCGGAGGAGGTGTAAAGAATGCCTATTTTCTTAGCCTCGGGCTGCATTGACTGAATTAAGTCTACCTGAGCCTTAAGGTCGAGAACATCGCTTGTGCCGGTGCAGGCATATCCGGGCTTTTCCATGCTTTCAACAAGCTCGCTCGCAACAGGATCGTTTACCGCGCAGAAGATAACCGGTATATCGGTATCGTCCGTAGCGGCAAAAGCGGCTTTTGCGGCAGGAGTCGCAATAGCGAAAATCACATCGCATTTTGAAGCGACCATATTTTTAGCAAAGTTAACGCAGTCGGAATCAGCCGAATTGCTTGAGCCTGTCTGATAATCGGCAGTGTACTTTATTCCCGATTCGTCAAGCGCCTCAACGATTCCCTTATAGCAGTTATCAAGCGAGGGGTGGCTCATATACTGAATTATTCCTACTTTATATTCGGATTTGTCGGTTTTTGTTTTATTTTCCGATTTACCGCATGCGGCAAAGGAAAGGCAAAGGACCAAAGAAAGTAATATAGCTGATAATTTTTTCATTTTTAATTTCTCCTTAAAATAATTTTGTTTCGTAGGCGTGACAGGTTTGAGCCCTGTCATACTAAGCTTCGCCATCGTTCTTTTAAAATCTTCATACCTAAAACCTCACGAAAAAATAAAAAGTCTTATCCCTTATAAAAGGGACAAGACTTTGAAAAATCAAATATCCTGCGGTACCACCCAAATTGATGAAATCATCCGCTCATTCCGTACTGACATACGGTAAACACTTTAACGGGTGTTACCCGTCGACTGCTACTCGCTTTAAAAGCTTTCGGTCGCCCTCATAAGTCCATTCACCAAAGCTTACGCTGCTGCCATCACACCGCCGGCAACTCTCTTTGAGCTTAAAATCTCAGGCTACTTACTCTTAATCATAGGTTTTTCATTTGTTGCAAGTATATTAACACACATTGAATTTTTTGTCAAGTATTTTTTAAAAAAATTTTATTGAAATATTCTTTAAAACAAATTATAATGCTTTTCGGGTGAATTTTTAATGTCTAAACAAAATCTCGGAATGCTTGCCGCATGTCTTTCTAATATTATATTCGGCTTCAGCTTTATATTCTCCAAAAAAGCTCTCGCGGTTTCAAATCCGCTTGTAATACTTGCCGTAAGATTTACGGTCTCTTTTCTTTTTATGCTGCTGCTTATTCTTTTTAAAGCCGTCAAAGTAAACTTTAAGGGTAAAAATATCAGGGGTCTTATTATGATGAGCGCCGCTCAGCCGCTTTTATATTTTATTTTGGAGCTTTACGGAATAAAATATACCTCCTCGGCGCTTTCGGGAATAATCATATCGCTTGTCCCTGTAGGAGTTGTAATTTTAAGCCTCTTATTTTTAAAGGAAAAGCCGGATTTAATTCAGATTTTATGTACCGTTCTTTCGGTTTCATGTGTTGCGGCGGTAAGCGCAATGTCTAAGGGAGGCGGAAAAAACACGGCTTTCGGCGCAGGTCTTCTGTTCTTAGCGGTTATGAGCGCCGCGGCTTTCAATATTTTAAGCCGAAAGGAATCGCAAAGCTTTTCTCCCTTTGAGAGAACGGTTTTTATGTTCGGCACAGGAAGCATAGGCTATAATTTGATTGCCGTTATAAATTTAAGGGGAGAATTCCTTTCTCAGGTTGCAAAAAGCTTTTCTTCCTCCGATTTTATAATTTCAATTGTTTATCTTTCACTTGTCTCATCTGTCGGAGCGTTTATGCTCTTTAATTTCGCGACCTCGAATATCAGCGCGGTAAGAAGCGCCTCGTTTTCAAATATTATAACCGTCGTAAGCATTCTTGCCGGAATTTTTATAATGCACGAAAGGCTTAATGCGGTGCAGTTATTGCTTTGTATTCCGATAATTTTAGGCGTTTGGGGAGTAAATTCGGGATTAAAAATCAAAAAGCGTTATTAAACTTCCCTGCCGATAAAATTTACGCAATCTTTTCTGAAAAAGCGGCAATAGAAGACTAAGCAAGCGATAATAAATCCGCCCGATGGATATCGGGCGGGGAAATTTTAAAAATAAAACTTGACATATTAAAAAAATGCGGTATAATATTTTTGTTCTCAAAAAAATATTGGGGAATTGTGTAACGGTAGCACGACAGACTCTGACTCTGTTTGTTGGGGTTCGAATCCCTATTCCCCAGCCAAAAATCGGTAAGCATTGAAAAATGCTTACCGATTTTTTTATTTTTTTGCTGTAATTTTACCGCCGTATTAAATTCATTTTCAAATACATGGCTGTTTCTTTATTCACTTGTTGATATTTGAATTTATTTCTATTGACCCGTTTAAATCATTATAGTATTTTAAAAAGATGTCGGTGAATGTCGTTTTTGTTTTAAGTTAAATACTCTTGAAAAACAAAAGGAAAAGAAGTATTATAAAAATGAGCTTTTTAAGCGAGTTGTTTTCTGCCGGAGTGTGGGGTAAGAAAACACCTACGGCACCTCAATGGAAAAAATGGGTACATCGTAATTTAAGCGAAAATCATTGTCCTGAATGTCTCAAATTACATGAATGTTGGTTTTTAAAGGAGAAAACTCCCAGATGGCCGCATCATCCATTTTGTCATTGTTTGTTAGAAGATATTCCGTATAACGATGTTTTAACAAAATGTTCGTGCAAATGCCCGTACGAAAAGTTTGATCCATATTTATTCGATCCTGAAAATTTTTATAAACATGGTAAAGGCGCAATGCTCAAAAGTTGGGGATACTCTGTACGCGATTCATCTTACTTGAAAGAAGAAATTGAAAAACAAGGTTTGGAAAAGTATAAAAACGGAAATTACACAATAGGTTTATTAAATGAATATGGACAAAGAATAAGCATTAGGGTTGAGTTGCCGCGAAAAAACGGTGATGGTACCGTCTCTTTTATTACAGGTTGGATGGTAAATCCCAACGGACTAATACAATTAAATACACCGTTTGGAGGAAAATAATATGAAATATCTTGATTGTGTCGAAGTTATTGTTGAAAAAGAAAAATATGCAAAACATGGAGTACACAAGGGTATGCAGGGCGTTATTTGGTTAGAAGAATCAATTGACGGAACTTGGGATGTTTTTTTCGACTTATTCGGTGAGCATGCTCCAATTGGCGATATCGCCGTTAAAGAGGAAGATTTGAAACCTATTCCTAAAATTGATGTGAGAGTTAACGAACAAATAAAAGCTGAATTCGGTGATTAAAATTTTGTGTAGACAATACAATCACATATTATAATATAAGTAGGCGTTCAAATCCTTACACAAAAAGTTTTAACATCTTTTTTGTAGTCTCTTAACAAAAAGAAACAGTGAAAACTTGAACCTTCACTGTTTCTTTATTTTTTGCAATAAGCTGCGGAGGAGTTCGGACAAGGGCGGCTTGCAAATCTGCAAATCGCTGCCTTTCGGCGAACGGGTGCAAAGCCCGTGGGTAATGAGCGTACGCGAGGCGATAACACACGGCAGTGTGCGGAAAATCCCTATTCCCCAGTCAAAACCCTTCCCGAACGATGTTTGATATGCACCCCAAAAGTGTCTAACTTTTGGGGTGCATATCATTTTTCGGCAGGTTATTTTTAAATTATCAATTTTTAATTATCAAATTTCAATTTGAAAGCTTTTCGATTTCGGCAAGCCCGAAATATTTTCTCATATCGAAGAATGACGGCAAATTCCTTGAAAAAGCGGCGGCGGAAGCGCATGAAAGGGCAAATTTCAAGGCTTGAGCCTCGTCGCCTGTTTTGTCAAAGCCGTATAAAAATCCGGCAAAGGCGCTGTCTCCCGCTCCTACGGTGTTTAAAACCGTACCTTTTAATGCGTCAGCCCTGTAAACACCCTTTGAGCAGACAAGCAGCATTCCCTTTTCTCCCCTTGATACAAGAATGTTTTCCGCTCCCTCGCTTCTTAATTTTATTGCAAGGGTTATAAGCTCATCTTCGCCGTGCGCGTCGGTATCAAAGTATTCGTTTAACTCAAATTCGTTAGGCTTTATAAGAAAAGGCTTGTGTTTAACGGCCTCTTTAAGATATTCTCCCGTGCAGTCCGCCGCGAGGCGCACCTCGGGCTTTAAAACAGAGAGCACCTCTTTAAAGCTTTCAACCCCGTTTGCGCTGCCGCACACGCATAAAGTATCCTCTTCTTTTAAAAGCGATAAGAGGTTTTTAAGCGTTTTTAAATGTTTTTCTTCAATTTCGGGTCCCGAAGCGTTTATATCGGTGTCAGAGAGGCTGTGCAGCTTTACATTTATTCTTGTCTGCAAGGGGCTTATATCAATAAGCCTGTTCCTTATTTTACTTTGATCCAAAAGTCTTTTAAGCTCTTTGCCCGAAAATCCGCCGGCGAAGCCCAAAGCGACATTGGGAACCCCTAATGTGTTTAAAACAGCGGAAACATTTATTCCTTTTCCGCCGAAGGTTATTTTCGTGTCGCTTACTCGGTTAACCTCGCCCGAAACGATTTTTTCGGAATAAATATCGTAATCGAGCGAGGGATTAAAGGTTAAAGTGTAAATCATTTTTTATACTCTTCAAACAGCGCTTTAAACGCGGGAATTGAGCGCTCTATCTGCTCTTTTGTAACACAGTATGCTATTCTTGCGTATCCGTCGCATCCGAAATCTCCGCTCGGGACCAAAAGAAGCTCGTGCTTTTTCGCTCTTTCGCAGAATGCCTCCGCACTTTTTTCGGGAGATTTTATAAAAAGGTAAAAAGCACCGTCGGGATGAACTGCGGAAAATCCTATTTCCGTTAAGGAATTATATAAAAGCGTTCGGTTTTCATCATAAGTCTTTAAATCCGGCATTATGCCGTCGCATTCCCTTATTGTGTACTGTAAAAGACTCGGCGCGCAAACAAATCCTAAGCTTCTTCCCGCACCGCATACCGCAAAATATAAATCTCTGTTGCACGGAATTTTCGGGCTTACCATTATATAGCCTATTCTTTCCCCGGGCAAAGAAAGAGACTTGCTGTAGGAATAGCAAACAACGGTGTTATCATAAATGTTCGGAATGTACGGAACATCCGTATCATATGCAAGCTCCCTGTACGGCTCGTCGCTTACGATAAATATTTCCCTTTTAAATTCCTTTGATTTTTGCCTGAGAATTTTTGAAAGCGCTTCAAGCTCCTGCCTTGTGTAAACGACACCCGTCGGGTTATTAGGCGAATTTATGATAATCGCTCTGGTCTTTTCGCCTATTGCTTTTTTAACCGCCTCAGGGTCAATGTGCATTGTGTCTTTATTGCACATAACCGATTTTATTTTTGCTTCCGCATTATCGCAGAAAACCGCATATTCCGGAAAAAACGGCGCTAAAACTATCACCTCGTCGCCTTTTGTGCAGAGCGCCTTTAAGGTTATGGTAAGTGAGGCGGCGGCTCCGCAGGTCATGTATATATCCGAAGCCTGACAGTCAAAATCAAATCTTTTTTTAATATTTTCGGCTATTTTTTCTCTCGTTTTCGGGTCACCCTGAGCGGAGGTGTAGCCGTGAAGCTCAGTGGGGTCGCTCTCCTTGACGAGGCGCTCCATAGTCTCGGTTACGATTTCGGGGGAGGGAATGCTCGGATTTCCGAGACTGAAATCAAATACTCTGTCCGCTCCTATCTCAAATTTTCTGATTTTTGAGTATTCGAAAATCTGCCTTATAACCGACGGTTTTTTTCCGAGCGCCGCCATTTTCTCATTTATCATTTTTATCACCTTTTATGATTTTAAATATTTCGTCGCTGAGATTTGCAAGCTCTTCAAGCGTAAGGTTTTCGCCGCGAATGCTTTCGCTTAAGTTCATTTCGGCAAGGATGCGCCTGATTTCGTTTTTATCAATACCGAGTGTTGAGGAAACCGTGTTTAAAAGCGTTTTCCGCCTTTGCGCAAAGCAAGCCTTTGCCGTTTTAAAAAACATTTCCTCGTTTAAAACTTTAACTTTAGGCTCTTTTCTTAAAGTAAGCCTTATTACCGCCGAATCAACCTTTGGCATAGGCAAAAAGCATTCTTTGTTTACATCAAATAAAATTTCCGCGTCCGATAAATAGTCGACAGCGGCCGTAACCGCTCCCGCTGCTCTTGTTCCTACCTCTGCGCAGATTCGAAGAGCCGCTTCCTTTTGCACCATCGCCGTCACCGATTCTATATCGGGCTTTGAGCTTAAAATCCCCATTAAAATCGGGGAGGTTATATAATAAGGAAGATTTGCGCAGATATTGACCCTTTTGCAGTCCGAAAATTCCTGCGAAATAAGCGCGTTCAAATCGGTTTTTAAAACGTCGCCGAAAATAACCTTAACATTGTCAAAACCGGCAAGCGTTTTATCAAGAACGGGCTTTAATCTTTCGTCTATTTCAATCGCAACAACCTTTTTCGCCGCTTCGCAAAGGCAGCAGGTCAAAACTCCCGCCCCCGGACCGATTTCGATAATTCCCGTGTCCTTATCCGCCGCGCTCCACGCCATTCTCGGGCATACCGAAGGGTCGGTGATAAAATTCTGCCCTAAGGATTTTTTAAAAGTAAAGCCCTCGCTTTCAAGAAGCTTTTTAAGTTCGGTTTTGCTGTTCTGCCGCATAGATTTCTCCAAATAATTAAGTATATAATCATTATAAATCAAATATAATTCCACTTCAAGAAAATTTTAGGTGACAAACGAAAAAAAATATAGTATAATACTTTTAAATCGTTTTTTTGGATGTGAAAATATGGACAGCAAGTATTTTGAAATAGTTTTAGGCGAGCTTTCGGAGTTTTTTAATGAAAACGGATTTAAAAATCGGGACGGTGTGTATTCCGACGGAAAGCTCAAGACAAAAATCGAATATGATGAGGAAAATAAGGTCTTTAAGCTTCTGACGGCCGAGGAGGGCGAGGAAGAATATAAGGTTTCTTCTTCATATCTTTTCGATGAGACCGAAAACGCAAAGGACGCCGAGGCGGTGGGTATTGATTTTCTGAACACTCTCCGCGATATTACGGGTATCAGGGTAAAGCGTACTGTCGATACAGACGGGATAGATCTTCCCACCTCGAAGTCAACCAATAATATTTCGGGATTTACAAAAAAAGTGCTTGACATCTTTCCGCAGTTAAAAGAGCTATATAAGGCAAGCGTGGCGGAAAACGGAAAGTTCCTTTATATGAATTTCTTTGCCGTTAATCTTGTTCCGCTTATAAAGGAAACCTTGAAATCGGGAAACAAAAAGCAGATTAAGAAGCTTATGGAAATGCTTGATTCGGGATTTGTAAACGGCGACAAGGACACTTCGGATATCGCGCTTGCGGTTCTTGCCGCGGCGGTATATAAAGACGGGGAATTAAAAACCGCTGCGATAAACGCGGCAGAGAGCTTTAATTATTTAAAGGAAGCGCTGATTCCTTTTATCCCTGTTTTCGAAAAAGATAAAAAACTCGTTGAAGCCCTTGTAAAATAAGAAAAAAAGCTTGACCTTGCAGGTGTTTTGTGGTATAATCACATTACCTCTGTGAGGTCTTTTTTATTCTTAAAAAGACCGTTCAGTCGCGGTTGTACTTTATATTGTATTGTGCTTTCCGCAGGGCAACAATATGTTGCATTTGCGGTACAATATTGTCCGGCCGTAATGAGGGAGGCGTTTACTTTTTCGGGGAATCCGAAAAAAGCAAAAAATATTTCCGTAAAGCGGGAGGTGCCGTTATGAGAGTAAAAATAACACTCGCTTGCACTGAATGCAAGCAACGCAACTACAACACAATGAAAAACAAGAAAAACGATCCTGACAGACTTGAAATGAACAAGTATTGCAGGTTCTGCAGAAAGCACACCTTGCATAAGGAAACGAAGTAAGGAGGGCGAATGATGAAAACCGTAAACAGAATTTTACAGATTCTCGCAATCATATTCGGACTCGGTGCAATCGTTCTTTTCTTCCTGCCGTTTGCTCAGATTACCACAAACGGCAACGCAGTTACCGCTACCGGCGCTCAGCTGGCGTTCGGCGGCAAGCTTGACGGATTTGATTCCGCGCTCGCGAAATCTGCAGATATTCTTTTCTGCTTTATTCTGACAGCGTTCGGTTTCATTTTCAGCGTATTTTCTTTCAAAAAGAAGGGATTAAGATATGCTGCGTCGGCTTTCGGGATTGTTTCGGCAATCTATATGCTTGTTATCGCGCTTTCAAGCGCAAACAAGTTTGTCGATACGAGACCGCTTCCTAATGTAACTGCCGTTGAATACAAGGTCTTCGTTTTGCTTACCGCAATCGTGCTCTTTGCGTTTACCGCATGCGCCGTCGCCTATCTTTTGGTTGACGACTATCTTGAGGTAAAGGAATCGAAAACGAAGAAAACGATTTTTAAGAGAATAGCCCTTTTCTTCCGCGATTATAAGAGTGAGATCAAGAAGATCGTCTGGCCGGGACCCAGAGATGTCGTTAAAAACACCGTAATAGTTCTTATTATGTGCGTGCTTATCGGCGTTCTTATTTGGGTGCTTGATTTCGGTATAGGAAGATTGCTTGAACTTATCCTTAACAAGTCTGCGTAAGGAGGAAGTTTGATGTCCGAAAACAGCGAGGCAAAATGGTATGTAGTCCATACCTATTCAGGCTATGAAAACAAGGTGGCTTCGGATCTTGCGACTATGGTTGAAAGCCGCGGCATGCAGGATCTTATTCAGGATATAAAAATTCCCATTGAAACAGTCACCGAGGTTAAAGAAGATAACCAGAAAAAGGAAGTCGAAAGAAAGATTTTCCCCGGTTATGTCTTCGTTAAAATGATCGTTACGGATGACAGCTGGTATGTCGTAAGAAACATCCGCGGCTGCACGGGATTTGTCGGACCCGGGTCTAAGCCCGTTCCGCTTACCGAGCAGGAGGTTGCCGACTTGGGCGTTGAAAAGCACAGCGTAGAAGTAGGGTACAGCGAGGGCGATTTGGTCAAAATCGTCAGCGGACCGCTTGAAGGCTACAGCGGAACCGTCAAAACGATCGACACCGCAAACAACAGCGTTTGCGTGGTTCTTTCGATGTTCGGAAGAGAAACACCCGTTGAGCTTGAGCTTGATCAGATTTCTCTTTCAGACTAAAAAGTGTTGACAGTTTGTTTTATTAAAAGAAATTTTTCACTGTTGACTTCTGGCAAATAAAGGCTGTCTGCGGTAAAGGTAAACCGTCCGCAAGACAAAAAACCTATTTGTCAAGTGGGAGGAGAAAGGAAGAGTCCTTCTCCGCCAAGTGTTAAAAAACACGGTTACCACGATTAATGGAGGTGCTATTTATGGCTCAGAAAATTACAGGTTATATTAAATTGCAGATTCCTGCCGGCAAAGCAACACCGGCTCCTCCGGTAGGTCCTGCACTCGGTCAGTACGGCGTTAATATCATGGAATTCACAAAGGCTTTCAATGAAAGAACAAAAAATGATGTAGGCCTTATCATTCCTGTTGTTATCACGGTTTATGCAGACCGTTCATTCACATTCATTACCAAGACTCCGCCTGCTGCCGTTCTTATCAAGAAGGCTTGCGGTATTGAGTCCGCTTCGGGCACACCTAACAAAACAAAGGTTGCCAAGATTACAAGCGAGCAGGTAAGAAAAATCGCAGAAACAAAGATGCCCGACCTTAATGCGGCAAGTGTTGAATCAGCTATGAGCATGATCGCAGGTACAGCGCGCAGCATGGGCGTAGAAGTAGTCGATTAATTCTCTCTCGTGGGAGGAAAATTCCGATTTAACCACTTATTGGGAGGTAAATTTAAAAATGAAACACGGAAAAAAGTATAACAATAATGTAAATCTTATCGAAGCCGGTAAGTTTTATGATGTTGATGAAGCAGTTGCCGTTGCCGTAAAGACAGGTACTGCAAAATTTGATGAAACAGTTGAGGTTCATGTCCGTCTCGGCGTTGACTCCCGTCACGCTGACCAGCAGGTAAGAGGCGCTGTTGTTCTTCCGAACGGTACAGGTAAAACCGTAAGAACACTCGTTATCGCAAAGCCTGACAAGGTTGAAGAGGCTCTCGCGGCAGGCGCTGATTTCGCAGGCGGCGAAGACATGGTTGCTAAAATTCAGAAAGAAAACTGGCTCGATTTCGATGTAGTTATCGCTACACCCGACATGATGGGTATGGTAGGCCGTCTCGGTAAGGTTTTAGGTCCGCGCGGACTTATGCCTACTCCTAAGGCCGGAACCGTTACACCCGATGTTGTTAAGGCTGTAACCGAAGCTAAGGCAGGTAAGATTGAGTACCGTCTTGATAAGACAAATATCATTCACTGCCCTATCGGTAAGGTTTCTTTCGGAGCTGAGAAAATAAGACAGAACTTTGATACTCTTATGGACGCTATCGTTAAGGCTAAGCCGGCAGCTACTAAGGGACAGTATGTTAAGTCCTGCGTAATTGCTACAACTATGGGCCCGGGCGTAAAGCTTAATGTCGCTAAGTTCAGCGTATAATTTTTTAAAATAATAAAAGCATCTTTCCTTAAATTCGGAAAGATGCTTATTTTTTGTCCTAAAGCGAATTTTCAAGAGTCGCTAAGGCTTTTGGAATTTCAGGCATAAAATCCATATACCACAGCTTTGTCTCTTCAATGTATCTAAGCTTAAAGCTCTTGTCGGCGTATTCGGCGGTCCTTAAATTGTGAAGCCTGTCCGCCCCTTTTACGGCAAAAGCCATCGGGTCGGATTTAATTCCCGAAATATAATCGGGCATAAAAATTTTGTCGGTCTTAGTCAGTAGCTTTACGGACTTTAAAACCTTTTTACCGCCTAAAAGCTCGATTTCCTGCTCGGTTGCGTCTGTATCCTCAAGCAAATCGTGAAAGAGCGCGGTTATTATATATTCCGCATCATAGCCCTTGTCGCTTATGATTTTCGCAACAGCTTTTGGGTGGGTTATATAAGGCTCTCCGCCTATTCTTTTTTGCCCCGAATGCTTTTTTTCGGCAAACAACAGTGCCGATTTTATAATTTGCTCTTCTTTTAAATTCATAATTCAAGCAGTGTATGTTGACATAAAATCCGCTATATCTTTTTCACAGCCGCGCATTGCAAGAATTGTCATTTCAAAAAGCTTGTCAAGCTCCCAGCCTAAATTTTCGGCACCTGTTCTTATAACATCTCTTGAACATCCTGCGGCGAATTTCTTATCCTTGAATTTTTTCTTAAGGCTTGAAACTTCCATATCGCATACCGATTTCGAAGGTCTCATAAGCGCGGCGGACCAGATAAGCCCCGTAAGCTCGTCGGCGGCAAAAAGCACCTTTTCCATTTCTGCCTCAGGCTTTATGTCGCAGCAGATTCCGTATCCGTGAGAGCATATTGAGGTTATCATATCCTCACTGACACCGGCCGGTCTTAAAAGCTCGGGCGCTTTTTTGCAGTGCTCTTCGGGATAAAGCTCGAAATCTATGTCGTGCAAAAGTCCTACCGTTCCCCAGTATTCCGTCTCGTCTCCGAAACCTAAAGCGCCGGCATAGTATTTCATAACCGCTTCAACCGTCAGCGCGTGCTGAATATGAAACGGTTCCTTGTTGTACTTTTTTAAAAGCTCAAAGGCTGCATCTCTTGAAATATTACTTTTTCTCATATCAAGACTTCCCTTTAAAATTACATTATAAATGTATTATAATGCTTTAAAAAATTATTTTCAAGAAGGAACGAATATAAAATCATAAATCCGCCGATTTTAATCGGCGGATTTATGATTTTGGTCCGAGTGACAGGACTTGAACCTGCGGCCTCTTGACCCCCAGTCAAGCGCGCTACCAGCTGCGCCACACCCGGATATGTACCGGCAATTTAAGCCGGAATTGGGATAAATCAATCGGAAAAGCCTGAATCAACAAGCTCAACAAGTCCGTCGAGAGCTTCCTTTTCATCGCTGCCGTCGGAAATTATACGAATAGTAGCTCCGCCGACAATTCCAAGAGAAAGTACGCCTAAAAGGCTCTTGGCATTGACCTTTCTATCGTCCTTTTCTACCCAGATAGAAGACTTGTATTCATTAGCCTTTTGGATGAAAAAGGTTGCAGGGCGGGCATGAAGACCAACCTGATTTTTAATAACTACATCTTTAACGCACATACCAAATTCTCCTTATCTTTACAGGTAAAAATCATTTTACGCGATATATAGATTATACCACATTTAATGAAATCGTCAACAATTTGTTAATAAGTTCTAATAATCCCCCAATGTTTTCGTAAAAACTAACTTGTTATTTGGTAAAAATGATGTAATAAAATGTAGCTATTTGGAACTTTTAAAGTTTAGGCCCAAAAGCTTGCAGTCCTTTTTCGAAAGCACAAGACTCTCAAAAAGCTCAGGTCTGCGATCTCTTGTAGTTTCAAGCTGTTTAAGTCTCCGCCAATCGGCGATTTTTGCATGGTCGCCCGATAAAAGAACGGGCGGAACCTCTCTTCCGTTAAAAAGGGGCGGACGCGTGTACTGCGGGTATTCAAGCAAACCGTCAAAGTGGCTTTCGTCCTCGAAACATATATCTTCGGAAAGCACCTTAGGCAGCATTCTGCATACTGCATCGGTTAAAATCATTGCGGGTAATTCTCCGCCGGTTACAACATAATCGCCGACCGATATTTCCTCATCCACAATTTCTTCGATAATTCTTTCGTCGATCCCCTCATAGTGACCGCATAAAATTACAATTCTGTCAAGCTCTGCAAGCTCGCGTACCCTTTTTTGGTCGAGTGTTTTGCCTTTTGGCGACATATAAATCAAATGCGGCTTTGGCTCGTTTTCGCCGTAAAGGCTTTTATAACAGCTGTAAATCGGGGGAGCCGCCATGATCATGCCCATTCCGCCGCCGTAAGGCGAATCGTCCACCTTATTGTGTTTATTCCCCGAAAAATCCCTTATATCTGTACAGACAATTTCAACCTTTCCGGTTTTTCTCGCTCTGCCGATAATGCTTTCAGACAAAACAGTTTCGCACATGTCGGGGAAAAGGGTCATTATGTCAATTCTCATCGTCAAAAATCCCTTTCAGCGGTGTAATTTTAATGATTTCGTTTTCTATATCCACTTCTTTTACCACATCGTCAATTACGGGGATAAGATATTCTTTCCCGTTTTGCTCAATGTGCCAGACATCATTGGCTCCTGTTGAAGAAACATCGCTTAAAATGCCGAGCAATCTGCCGCTTGAAAAATCAAAAACCTTACAGCCCATAAGCTCGTCAATAAAGTACCTTCCTTCGGGGAGATAAGCGTCCTCCCGTTTTATATAAAAGGTCTTGCCCCTTAAGCTTTCGGCTTTTTCTATCGAGTCAACCCCCGAAATATCAATAAGCGCAACGGCCCCGTGTGGCTTTGCCGATGTGACGGAAAGCTCTTTTTTGTCGCTGTCTATAAAAAATCTTTTATAGGAGCATACGCTTTCGCTGCTGTCCGCCCAAGGATTTAACCTTAAAGTTCCTCTTATTCCGTGAGTGCCGACGATTTTTCCTGCTTCAAGATATTCTTTTTTCAAAAAACCATCCTTTTTAAGATTATAAATTACCCCCGAAAGGAATTTCGGGGGCGCAAAAAATTTCATATCAGTCTATCTCAACGGATATTTTTTCACCGCTGCGGTTAGCCGCCGCACGCATAACGGTACGGATAGCCTTGGCAATTCTGCCCTGCTTTCCGATAACACGTCCCATATCGTCCTCAGCAACATGAAGATGATAAACTGTTACGCCCTCGTCATTAGGCTCGTCTGCCGTAACGGAAACAGCCTCAGGCTCTTTTACAAGTCCCGCGGCTATGATTTTTAAAAGTTCCTGCATAAATTGATCTCCTTATTAAAGAATGCCGTTTTTCTTGAGCAATGCCTTAACGGTATCGGTGGGCTGAGCGCCGTTCGATATCCACTGCTTTGCTTTTTCAGCGTCAATCTTAACGTCAGCCGGATTTTTGGTAGGATCGTAATATCCGATCTCTTCTATAAAGCGGCCGTCACGCGGAAATCTTGAATCTGCAACAACTACACGGTAGAAAGGAGCCTTTTTAGCGCCTAATCTGCGAAGTCTGATTTTAACTGCCATTATTTACACCTCCGAATAAAAAGTAAATATTTAAAAGGCAAAAGCCTTATAAACCGAATTTGCCGGGCATATTCATATTGCGCATATTTCTCATAACATTGCGCCTGCCGCCCTTGCCGCCTAACTGCTTGAACATTTTTTTCATCTGCTCATACTGTCTTAAAAGCCGGTTGACCTCTTCAACAGACTGTCCGCAGCCCGCTGCTATTCGCTTTTTTCTCGACCCGTTTATGATATCGGGCTTTTCGCGCTCTTTTTTTGTCATTGATTTTATAATCGCTTCGACTCTTAACATCTGGCGGTCGTCTATATCAACATTCTTAAGCTTGCTTTCCATTCCCGGAATCATTGAAAGCAGACTTTTTATACTTCCCATTTTTTGAATCTGCTGGAACTGGGAAAGCAAATCGTTCATATCAAACTTGTTTTCCTGAAGCCTTTTTGCGGTTTCCTGAGCCTTTTTCTCGTCAATCTCGTTTTCAACCTTTTCAATCAGAGAAAAAACATCGCCCATTCCGAGAATTCTCGAAGCCATACGGTCAGGGTGAAATTCCTCCAAATCGTCAAGCTTTTCGCCGGTACCCGCAAATAATATGGGCTTGCCTGTTACCGCCTTTACCGAAAGCGCGGCGCCGCCTCTTGTATCACCGTCAAGCTTGGTAATGATAACGCCGTCAATCTCAAGAATATCGTTAAACGCCTTTGCGACATTTACCGCGTCCTGACCTATCATAGAATCAATGACAAGCAGGGTGTCGGTAACATCGACAGTCTCGGTAATTCGTTTAAGCTCATCCATAAGCTCGGAATCAATGTGCAGCCTGCCCGCGGTATCTAAAATAACATAATCATAACCATGGTCTTTAGCATGCTTTACGGCCTCAAACGCTATTTTTTCGGGTTTTTCGGTTCCCATTTCGAAAACCGGCGCTCCCACGGCGCTTCCTACAACCTTTAATTGCTCAATAGCGGCAGGTCTGTAAATATCGCAGGCGACAAGAAGCGGCCTGCTGCCCTTAGCCTTTAAATATTTTGCAAGCTTTGCACTGTGTGTTGTTTTACCCGAACCCTGAAGACCGCACATCATAATAACGGTCGGAATTTTTGATGAGGTTTTAAGTCTCGTCTGTTCGCTTCCCATAAGCTCGGTCAGCTGGTCACGGACGATTTTCATAATCATCTGCGCGGCGGTAAGGCTTTCGAAAACATTTTCTCCCACGCATTTTTCGGCGACAGAATTTGTAAAATCCTTTGCAACCTTATAGTTGACATCGGCTTCAAGCAGAGCGAGTCTTACCTCGCGCATTGCTTCTTTTACATCGCTCTCGGAAATTTTTCCCTTATTTCTGAGCTTTTTGAAAATTCCGCCCAATTTATCCTGAAGATTGTTAAAAGCCATTTTGCACCGCCTTTCTAAAGTGTGCTTATTATCTTTAAAATTTGTTTAATTGCGCTTTCGTCACCGCTTTGAGCCGGTCCGGCAAGAGCTTTAAGGGAAGAAAAATTTTTTTCATACCCGCACTGCTTTTCAAGCTCATAAAGTCTTTTTTCGGCGCGCTTTATATGATCGCACACGCATTGCCTAGTTATACCCTCGTTCTGCGAGATTTCGGCAAGCGACAGATCGTCGTTAAAATAATACTCGCAAAGCTCCCGTTGCTTTTTGCTTAAAGCGAACCCGTAAACATCCAGAAGCGAAGAAACATGAAGATCCTTTTGCACGGGAACGCACCTCTTTACTCTTTAATACCATGACATTCTACCACATTTCAGACAGCCTGTCAAGTTTTTTTCTTTACACCTTGAAAAAAGCTTCGTATTACTATATAATTAAAATCGGTGATATAATGAAAAAGCTTTTAAATTTTATATCTTTAATACTTTGCGGTATAGTTTTAATTACTCTTTGCTCCTGCGGCAAGGCATATTTAAAGGAATGTATATATTTTAATCTTTCCGCTGCACCTGTTTCTCTTGACCCCCAGACCGCGTCGGACGATAACGAGCTTTTAATTGTCCGTAATACCTTTGAGGGACTGTTAAGAAAGGATAAGGACGGTAAAATTACAAACGGTGCTGCCGAAAGCTATGAAAAAAACGGCCTTACCTATACTTTTAAAATAAGGAAGAATTCGGAATATTTTGACGGGACAAAGCTTACCGCCGCCGATTTCGTTTTCGCTTTCAAAAGGGCGGTCGACCCTAAAACCGCCGCACCTTTTGCTAAGAGACTTAAAGCCGTAGGAAATGCGGGAAGCATACTTGCAGGAAAAGCTGATAAAAACAGCCTTGCGGTAAGAGCAGAGGATGATTACACGCTTGAAATAAGACTTGACAGCGAGGACGAATTCTTTTTGGACACACTTACAACCAGCGTTTGTATGCCGTGTAACGAAAAGTTTTTTAATAAAAGCGTCGGAAAATACGGGCTTGAGAAAAAATATGTCCTTGCAAACGGCTCTTATTATATCGGAAGATGGAATACGGACGATTTCGGAATAAGGCTTTATAAGAACAATAACTATAAAGGCGACTTTTCCGCGCTAAACGCGTCGGTTTTCCTGTCTCACAATACCGAAAAAAGCGCGCCCGACCTGATTAAGGACAATACCTTTGATATGGCGTTTTTAAAAAACGGAGAAATTGAAAATGCCAAGAAAAACGGATTGAATGTAAAGTCCTGTCAGAACAGCCTTATTGTGATGACGGTAGGTCAGGAATTTTCAAAGGAAATTGCGCTTGCGATAAGCTGCGCTGCGGGCAGGTCGGTTTATGAAAAGCTACTTCCTAAGGGCTTTGAAGCGGCGGACGGAATTTATCCCGATATAATTACAGAGGGCTTAAATACGGACCTGCCTGCCTATGAAAGGGAATACAATATCGAAAAGGCAAAGGAGCTTATTTCCTCGGCAGTAAAAAGAACGGACGACAAGGTATTTCCCTCGGCAACGCTTTATTATTATGACGATGAAAGCATTAAGCCTGCTGTTTCCGCCATAGTTTCGCACTGGCAGCAAAATCTCAGCGCGTTTGTAAACATTAAGCCAAGCTCAAATAAGGACGCTTTAATGTCCGAGCTTAAAAATCAGACCCTGCAGTTTGCGGTTTTCCCCGTAAAGGCAAAAAGCTCAAGACCCGAGGAATTTTTGGAGTTTTTCGGGGCTGACGGCTCAGACCTTTCCTCCGCTCAGAAAAAAATCCTGGCCTCAAACAGAATAATTCCGCTCGCGTTTTCTTCTGTAAGCGCTGCATACCCCGAAAATATTTCAAATGTTTTCTTTGACAGCTCAAACGGATATATAGATTTTTCCTTTGTTATTAAAAAGGGGCAGTAATTTTTTAATATTCGTCGGTAAATGTCGCATATCTAATAATTATAATCATTTCCTAGACAGGAGGTGATTATAATTGAATTTAGATATATTTGCATACTTATTATTGCAGATTGTCAATGGAAAAAATTGGAATCCGATTTTCAGGGAAAGCAATAATTATAAAAATTGGATTGCTTCTCTGGATTTAAAGACTTGTCTCGAATGTAAATCATATCACGGGAAAATATGGAACATAAATGAAAGCCCTGATAACAAACCGCCTTTGCATCCCAACTGCAGATGTTTAATTACACCAATGAAAGCTATAAATTCAGGTACAGCAACAAACATCGGTTTAAACGGTGCAGATTGGTATATAAAAAAATATAACAAATTGCCAAATTATTATATTAGCTTTGAAGAAGCAATTAAAGCAGGTTGGAGAAAAAGCAAGTGGCTTTCTAATTTTCTTCCTAATAAGATGCTTTATGGCGGAATTTATGATAATGTAGATTTTCGTTTGCCTTATAGCAAAGATCGAATTTGGCATGAAGCAGATTTAAACTATAAAACAGGGAAGAGAAATGGACAAAGGATTTTATGGTCTAATGACGGGCTTGTTTTTGTAAGCTACGACCATTATAAAACATTTTTTGAAATAATTTAGGAGAAAAAATATGAAAACAATAGTTCTTGATTTAACCGGCTGTAAATATATAAATGAAATTCATGAAAAAATAAGAATTGCATTTGATTTTCCTGCTTGGTACGGTAAAAACTGGAGCGCTTTTTGGGATCTGCTCAGAAGCGAATGCGACGCTCAAAAGGTTGTTATTAAGGGCGAAAATACTCTTCCTGAAGAATTTGCGCCCGAAACAGAAAAATTGCATAACATTCTGAATAAGAATATAGAATTTTGCAAAGATTTGGGCTTAGACAGCTTTTCTTATGAAGTAATTTCTTAAAGCCGGTATAAAAGCAATCGCCCTGCCGAATTTTTTCGGCAGGGCGAAATATTATTCTGAATATTATTTTGCTCTTTTCATCAAAAACCAGAAAAGCGTTAAGATTTCAAAAACACCGGCGACGGCAAAAATGAGATTGAGCGACTGAACGCCGTGCGTAAAATAGGTTATTATAATATAGATACACGAAACCACCGACCAAATTATCGCCGAAACGGAAAGAAATTTAAAGAACTTGTTCCACCAAAGGCAGGCAAAGACCGTGGCGACAATCGAGCTTATCGGCAAAGCATAAATATAAAAATGCCAGCTCGGAAAAGAGGGAATGCTTATGCTGAAAACAAAAAACAGCACGGTTGCGACAAACCAGACTATACCGACCGACAGGGCGGTTATAATAATCTTATTGCGGTGAAGAATAGGTCTTTTTATCTTTTTTTCGCCTATCATATCGTCCACTGTGACCCCGAAAAGGTCGGCAATACATTTTATAATATAAAGGTCGGGCAGACCCTCGCCGCGCTCCCATTTCGAAACCGATTTATCCGAATAATTGAGCTTTTCGGCAAGCTCAAGCTGAGTAAGCCCAAGATCCCTGCGGTAGCATGCAAGATTATGCGAAAAATTTTCTCTGATTTTTTCTTCGGTCATTTCCATAAAGTTACCTTTCCTCGTAAAGATTGATTACACTTCGCCCGAGACTTCGTGCGAAAGCGACAGTATTTTTTGTTCCTCCGGATTTTCCGTCAAACCATGTTACGACATAGTCGCTCATTTTTACCATAAATTCATTTCTGCACCTGAAGCAGCCCTTTGAATAGTCGTTTGACATAAGAACCCTTTCATCGGCGGCTTCCAGTAGCGCATCATATCTGATTTTCCAATTTTCCGGAAAGGATTTTGACTGTTCCTTAAATGGAATCACGGCAATAAGACGGACATCCGCCTTGTTTTCAAAAGCCTGTTTAACGAGCAGAACCGTTTCGCCGGCTAAAATATCAAAACCCATTGCCATTCCGCAGTAAAAAGTATAGCAACCGTTTTCCGCAAGCTCCGAAACCGTGTTGATAAGCGAGTTCGAAAGCCTGTTAAAGCCCAAATTGTCCGATTCAAAGCTGAAAGGGAATTTGTGCGGACGGTATCCCGTAAAACAACAGGATAAATATTCATCGATCATTTTCGGCACCGCCTCTTTTCTTGCAGAGTAATATTATTTTAACATAATCCCCCGAGTATTTCAACCGATAAAAAAACAATTGACTTTAAATTCATAATGAGTTAAAATATTTTAGGCAAGCGATAATAATCCGAATCCGTCTAAAACGGCGTATTTTCGGTGTATTTTAACTTGTCGTCTTTGTGAGGCGCGAGCCTTGCACAATCACACGCAAAGCCGCAATCCAAAAAGCGGCGAGCGAAACCATCCAGGTTTGAGTATAGGGTGAAAAAATGGACGCTATAGATTTAAAGCTTATAACACTTCTTCAAAAAAATGCGCGTATGCCGCTTAAAGAGCTTGCAAAAAACGTTTATCTTTCTTCTCCGGCAACCGCCGCAAGAATAGAAAGGCTCGAAAAACAGGGTATTATTTCGTCTTACGAAGCAAAGCTTGACCTTAAGGCTTTGGGACTTCCGATAACTGCTTTTATCAATCTGGATCTTGACCCCGATCAGAAACCGTCTTTTTATCCTTTTATAAGGCTTCATCCGAATGTTATTGAATGCAACTGCGTAACGGGAAGATATTCCCAGCTTATCAAGGTCGCCTTCGAAAGCACCGAGGCGCTTGATGCTTTTATCGGTGAGCTTAACGCTTTCGGACATACCGAAACGCAGATTGCCTTTTCAACACCGAAGCCTGCGACAGAGGTTGGTATTGAAGAAATTGAACTTAGAAAACAGGGTAAATAACAGTTCCTGTTTTTTTAAAACGTGCGTCAACCTGAAATTAAATTTCGGTTGACGAAATAAAAAGGAGGATATTCTTTTGAGTTTAAGTGAAAAGCTGCTTGAATATTTTTCCGAAAGCACAGAGTTTGTTTCCGGAGAAGAACTGGCGAAGATGAATAATGTCAGCAGAAATGCGGTTTGGAAAGCCGTAAAACAGCTTAAGTCATCCGGCTATGATATTATCTCCGGAAAAAGCGGATACAGGCTGAGTGAGAGCAACTCCCGCCCGTTGCTCTGTGAACTCAGGAGAAAAACAAACTGCGAAAATATTATTATGATGGATTTAATAGAGTCTACAAACGATTATGCAAAATCTCTTGCTTTAAACGGGGCAGAGGAAAAAACCGCCGTTTTTGCACTCGGACAGTCAAAAGGGAAAGGACGCTTGGGCAGAAGCTTTGTTTCAAATAAGGGCGGACTTTATTTTTCGGTTGTATTACGGCCGAGGCTTTCCGCCGACGAAATAATGCTTATAACCGTCGCAGCGGCGGTTGCGGTTTGTAAAGCTTTAAGAAATGCCGTAAATAAGGATTTTCTTATAAAATGGGTAAACGATATTTATTTGTCTGATAAAAAAGTCTGCGGAATTCTGACCGAGGGTTCTTTTAACGCCGAAACCGCTTCGCTTGAATATGCGGTTTTGGGAATAGGTGTAAATCTGGCATCTGTTGAGGAAAAGCTTCCCGACGAGCTTAAACAGACCGTAGGGAGCGTTTTTGAAAACGAAAATGTAAGCTCGAAAATTTATTCGGATATTGCATCTGATATATATAACGGATTTTTTAAATACTACAGCAATATCAAGGACCGTTCATTTATGGAATATTATAAATCGCATTCTTATCTTGACGGAAAAACTGTCAGCTTTTTAAAAGACGGCAAACCGCATACCGCTTTGGTTTTGGGGATAACCGACAACGCAGGAATTATTTTAAAGGAGGGAAACACCGAAACCGTGCTTAATGCAGGAGAGGTTTCGGTAAAACCGATATGAAGATTAAGCTTACAAGAATTGCCATGACTGCCGTGTTCACCGCGCTTTTAGCCTGCCTTTCGCAGATTGCGGTACCGCTGCCGTTCGGAATCAGTCTTACATTACAGACCTTTGCTGTCGCCCTTTGCGGATATTGTCTCGGTCCGCTTTACGGAACGCTTTCAATTGTCGTTTATATTGCGCTCGGTGCCGCGGGAGCTCCGATATTTTCTTCTTTCAGAGGCGGATTTACGGTGCTTTTGGGACTTTCCGGAGGTTTTATTTTCGGATTTCTTGCAATGGCATTGCTTTGCGGGCTTGCCTATAATAAAAAACCGCTGTTTAAAATAATTCTGAGTCTTGCAGGGCTGCTCGTTTGCCACATTGCAGGCGTCATACAGTATAAATTCATTTCGGGAAACTCATTTCTTTATTCATTCCTCACGGTAAGCCTGCCGTTTATATTGAAGGATATAATTTCTGTTGCCTGCGCTTACTTTATAGCCGGAAAGCTAAATTCAAGTATGAAATATTATATGAATAAATGAATAGGATATTAAAAGCCGGAAATCCCGACTTCGGCTTACAAAAAAATGAAGCCTAATCTTTAGCCTTGCATAAACCCCTGCTTTCCCTTTCGTCTGATGGGAAAGCAGGGGTTTAATTTATATTTCGGTGAAAGTGTGCATTATTATTTGCTTTCAGCTATGATTTTTTCCGCAATATTTGCAGGAACATCCTCGTATCTCGTAAATTCAAGGGTGAAGCTTGCGGTTCCCTGAGTTATCGAACGCATCGCGGTGGAAAAATCCTGCATTTCGGAAATCGGAACCTCGCCTATGACCTCCTGCATTTTATCGGGGGCCGGATTCATGCCTATTATTCTTCCGCGGCGCTTGTTTATATCGCTTATAACATCGCCGAGCATTTCGTCGGGAACGGTAACCGTAAGAGTGCCGATGGGCTCCATTAAAACAGGGCTTGCCTTTGAAACTCCCTCTTTGAATGCAAGGGACGCGGCGGTTTTGAATGCCATTTCGGAAGAGTCTACAGGGTGATACGAGCCGTCATAAAGAGTGGCTTTTATTCCTACCATCGGATATCCCGCAAGAACGCCGGAGGACATACAGTCTCTAAGTCCCTTTTCTACGGCAGGGAAGAAGTTTTTGGGAACAGAACCTCCGAATACCTTTTCCTCAAACACAAGTTCATGACTGTCGCATGGCTCGAATTCGATCCATACATCGCCGAACTGACCGTGTCCGCCCGACTGTTTTTTATGTCTTCCCTGTGCCTTGACGCTCTTTCTAATAGTCTCTCTGTAAGCAATTTTAGGCTTTTTAAGCTCGACATCTACGCCGAATTTTGATTTCAGTCTCGAAACTATAACATCTATATGCTGCTCGCCAAGACCAGATAAAATCTGCTCATGGGTTTCGCTGTCTGTTTTAATAAGTATAGTGGGGTCTTCCTCGGCGAGTCTTGCAAGACTGGAGGCCACCTTTTCCTCCTCGCCTTTTGTTTTAGGATATACCGCAATGGAAAGCGAGGGCATCGGAAAAGCGATTTCTATAGGCTCCGCTTTTCCGGAAACCGACAGGACATCACCCGTAAGAGCGTAAGAAAGCTTTGCGGCACAGCCGATATCGCCGGCATGGATTTCCTGTGCGTCCTCCTGCTTTGCGCCCTTGAGCCACATAATTTTCGAGAACCTTTCTTCGTCTCCCGTACGTATAGATTTCAGCTTTATATCGGGCTTAACAACACCCGATATAACCTTGAAATATGATAGCTTACCGACAAACGGGTCGGCAATAGTTTTAAAAATAAGTACGGTAGCTTCGGCACCGTCCGAAGAGAAGCCCTCATCTGCGGCTGACGGCATAAGTTCAAAAAGCTCCTCTGCAAATTCGGAAATTGCATCGCCTCTTTGCTGAATTCCCGAAAAGACAGGGCAGATATCCCCTGATTTAATGCCTTTTTTGAGTCCGTTTATTATTTCATCTCTCGTAAACTGCTCGCCGTTCAAATATTTTTCCAGCAGCTCTTCATCAACGCTCGCAACCGCCTCGAGCATCATATCTCTCATCTGGGCGATCTCATTTGACTCGGGAAGTCTTAAAACGGTTTTTTCAAAGCCGTTATAGGAATAAGCCTCGTTATTTATGAAATCAACAAAGCATTTAACAGTTTCGTCCTCAACAAAAGGCACTGTTATAGGGCATACGGCGGCGCCGTAATTCGCAACAAGCGAAGAGATGACTCTGTAATAATGCGCATGCGCGGAATCAAGTTTTCCGATAAAGAAAGCGACGCTTTTATTCTGCGCTCTTGCTTTTTTAAAGCATTGCTTCGCGCCTACGGTAAGTCCCGATTTTCCGGACACCGTTATAACGGCGCTGTCTGCCGCGGCAAGCGCCTCGCTTACGCCTGCGGCAAAGTCGAACTGTCCGGGGGCGTCGATAAGGTTTATTTTAAGTCCGTTATGTTCAAGGGCGAAAACAGATGTACTGACAGATACTCCGCGCTTTTTCTCCTCGGGATCAAAATCCATCGCTGCCGTTCCCTCAGGCGTTTTGCCTATTCTGTCGGTTGCCTTTGTATAATAAAGCACTGCGTCTGCAAGAGTGGTCTTGCCTGAGCCGCCGTGGCCTAAAAAAGCAATATTTTTTACCGCGTTTTCCGAATAGTTTTTCAATTTCGTACAACTCCTTTGTGGATAGAAAATTTAGGCAAGCGATAATAATCCGAACCCGTTTTTAGGCAGCAGATTTTCCGCATAGCCATGTTAAAATACTCGTTAATCCGACGGGATTAACTGCGTTTTTGCCTCGCTCTGCATAAAAATCTGCCAAGCATAAAAATCAGCGACCTAAAATGAGCTGATTTTCGAGCGGAGTTTTATGCGGAGGATGCAGTGAGGCTGACGCCTCACAAAGACGACAAGTTAAAATATGCCGAAAAGACGCCATTTTAGGCGGGTTCGAATTATTATCGCTTGCCTATGTAAAAATATTATAACATAACGCATTGTAGATTACAACTAATTATTTTATAAAGTTAAAAAAACTTTTAGGAAAATGTCATAAACACTACAAAATTGTTACAAATTAAGGCATTCTGCCGAAAAAAAGGAGCAAACGGTAACATAATTGAAAACTTCTGTAACACGATTGTTCCTGCAATTTAAAAAAATTTCAAGTATAATGTATATATAGAAAATTCGAAAGGACGGCGTTATATATGAAAAAGAGACTGTTTGCTTTTCTTTCGGCAGCGCTTATTATCGCCGTCGGAATTGCCGCGTTTAGCATATCATATTCAAAAGCAGGCTCTGTAAAGGCCGCGGGGAACGGAGAAAATCCGCAGACAGAGGCGAGGAACGCGCGGTTTCTTAACATGCTCAATCATAATTTTGTTTATAACGAGGATTTTAACGATATAAATTCAATAGTCAATAATTCCGTTATAGCAATTCTTGATAACCGTGACAAAGCTGACGAGGATTATATTTCCGCAGAGCTTGTAAAGAGCTTCGTCAGGTCGATGTACGGAGTGGAGATAGCCGATATTTCTCAGATAAATGAGGATTTCCCGAAAAAAGACGGGTTTGTTTATATCATCGGCCGCGGATATTCGAAATATGAGCATGAGATTTTGAATGTATCCGTGAATGAGGACGGCACTTTTACCGTTAAAACCTCCGTTAAGGTTTCAAGCCATGACAGCGGGAAAGAGACTCTGACCGCTTCAACGATTTTTGTTAAAAACGAAAACTCGGAATTCGGCTACAATATTGTGTCAAGCGAGATTTTCTTTGCAGAAGAAGTGGTTTAAAAAGATGTTAAAAGGGCGCGGATTTTATTTTCTGCACCCTTTTTTTATTTTTTTAAAAATAACACTTGACAAACAACGCTAAAATTCGTATAATAATTTAGTCGCGATATACGGCTGTATAGCTCAGTTGGCTAGAGCATGCGGTTCATACCCGCAGTGTCATTGGTTCAAATCCAATTACAGCCACCATCATCCGGCCCGGTGGTCAAGAGGCCTAAGACACCGCCCTTTCACGGCGGTAACACGAGTTCGAATCTCGTCCGGGTCACCAAACGACATATTGTCGAACAAAGTAGCGTTCCATAAGGGACGCTATTTTGTTTTTGTAGAGTTCCTTATATAAAGCAAGAGCAGACCGCCCTACATTGAATGTAGAGCGGTATGTTTTGTTATCAAAATGGCATTTCGCCGTCAACGGCAACCTCTGAATATTTATCTGCCGAAAAGTTTGCATAGCAGCAGGACATTTTGTTTCCGCCTTTGCCGTCATCGTAATAGACACAGGAAATGGGGATATGTTTCTCAAAGGCATCTTTTACGATTTGTGCCGTCGGGTTCGGGTATTTGTTATCGCCGTATCCCGACATTTTGAAAATCATAATAAAGACAGTTTTGCTTTTCTCTCTGTCGTATGATTTCATAGCGATAGAAAGATAGGGTTTGTTCGGGTTATCAATCAAGTTTGAAATGTAACCGCCCAAAAAATAATTTTCATAAAGATTGTTTAATTTTTGTGTTAACATTAGTATACACACTCCTATAGATTATTTACCTAACCTTATTTAATCTATTGGAGAAAAATCATTATCTGTTGTAAGGTATTTAACTTCTCAACCATTTAAGTTATATATTTACACAAACACCTTTCATAAGGGTTATAACTAAAACCTTTTCAAAGCAATCTGCCTATGTACCTTTATGTAAGCGATTTAACTATAAACCTTATAAGTAAGTGTTTTACCTACTAATTTATGTAAGTTAATATCTATATAACCTAAAAAAGTTATATACCTATAATACCTAAAAGTTAAGTATATATAACTATATAACTTATAAAAAATTAAAATGCAAGTATTTTTGACCCCTTTTTTGAAATTTTTTAAAATTATTTTTTGCTATGCAGGTAGGTCTGCTCCAAATCGCTCCTTTGCTCGCCGTGGCCGAGTGCTTTAAGGGTCGCACCCTTGCCGTGCACCTTGCAGTGCTCCTCTGCCCATGACTTGCGGATAGAGTGAACACCGCTTTTGATTTCGCCGTTCGGGGTGCGGAGATTCAATTTTTCACAGCGGCGACGAAGATAACGATTTACAGAGCCCTTTTTGACCGAAAAAACACGGTCCTTCCCCGATTTTCCTTTTTATTTGTTGGCGGAGCAGTTTTGCCGTTTCTTCGCTCATATGTAGCACCCTCATTCTGTTCCCTTTGTCCTTGAAAACAGTGATTTCACCGTTCTTAAAGTCTATGTGACGGACTTCAAGTCGTTCAAGGGTGTTGACCCTGACACCCGTTTGATAAGCGAATTTTAAGGCGATAAGACTATCGCAAGAACGAGGTGCAGCGAGTATCTTTTCCATTTCCGAACGGGTAAAAGAGAATTGCTTTATTGTTTCGGTTTTCTCAATCTTGCTTTCGTCTATCGTAACCGAAAAATCGGTGCGAATATTAAAGGTCTTGTTCGCACACTTTGAGATTTTTAGCAAATTGCTTTGATAGGTCTTAATCGTTTTTAAAGAGCAACCTTCAGCTGACTTTCGCTCAATGTAGGATTGACACATATCAGGGGTAATTTGCCTTACTTGTTTAACCCCGTATTCACTTTTGATAAAAGCGGCGAAGTCGTGAGCAAAGTCTTTGAGGTTGCTTTTAGCCGACAATGATTTGACAATATGACTGCTATCCGATTCTGGATTGTGCTTATCGCCGTGTTTATTAAAATGATGACGATAATTTAAATCAATCGCACTATTGAATTGATAAAAAAGTGATTTTGACATTGTTTTGTCACCCCTTTCGTTGTTAGTGTCGTCATTGTCAAGCGAACGCCGAGCGTCCGCTCGTTAATGACGACATATTTTATCTATAAGAAAAGGGTACCGAACCATTGTCCGACACCTTTTATGTATCGTTATATTGTTCAGATGAAAGGCAAACGGTGCCGTCGTACCTTGCCCCAAAACAACGGCAAATGCCGTCGATAAACCGACCTATCGTGTCGGTCAAGTGTCACACAACCGCCCCACGATAATGGGCGATTAAGGGCGAACGTCATGGTGGTGTGCCTTTGAGATTTCGTTTCCAGTCAAGCGGCGGCACACAACACACGACTTGGGTTTGATGTGTGTAGTTTTCTTTTTTGTGTGATTTTCAAAGATATAAAATATTCCTCCTTCATTTTTTCTCTAATATTGCTTCTTCGTTGTATTATTGAATACAGTGACAGCATGACACGTTTTGCAAAGAAATGCAAGAAAAAAGGTTATGACATTTCTGCCATAACCCTTTAAATTAATACAAGCGAGTTGTTAAAAAAGATTATTCAATTTTAATACTAAACCGACAATCATTCCAACAATGGAAACAACAATTAGAGCAATCAAGAACACCAAAGACCATTTTTTATCGTTTGCACAGTTAATGAACTTTTTCTTTTTAACAAGAGTGCATTTGTTAATCAAAAAGGCTTTTACTTCGTCAACACTTGCAGTGAGATTGTTTTTTTCTATTGTAACGTACAAATTGTGTTGAAGATGAAGCAAGATAAAGTTTTTTGTTTCAAAGAACTTCGTTATCTGGTGATAAAAATATTCTCTTTTTAGTTCGTCATTATGAAAAATGACTTTTTCTTCAAAAAGTTCATAATTCAGGGTCATTTCTTTTCCCTCTGAAATAACCATTCGTTCATATCCGATTTTTATTGCCTTTTTCGTCCTGAAATATATTAAAATCATTAAGAACGATATAAAAGGACCAAACCCAAGAACAATATCATAATTATCAATTAAGAGATTTATACCGATTAGATAAGCAACTAGACAAAGAAAAATCAAAAACACTTTTTTTGTTCTATTATAACTAACGGAACAAAAATCATAATATAAATCTTTGTTCATCAAAAACTTTGAACTGTAAATAGGGCTTTTTACTTCCTCGTTCTCTACATTAATGTTTACATTGTTTTCGTTCATAGAGGAAAACCTCCTTATATGTATTTTTATTTATTATACTACAAGTAAAAAATGGTTGCAATACCTTTTGGGTATTGGCTTTAAAAACCCGTTATGGTATAATGTATATAGAAAGTGAGGGCTTGCAATGAAAAAAGCAGTTATTTATGCAAGATACAGTTCCCACAAGCAACCCGAACATACAGGAACTTGAATACAAGATACTTGAAGAAGCCAAGAAAATAGAGAACCTCTATGTTATGGTCGGGTCGGGCAAGTTCTCAAATCATACCTTTGACAGAATACAACAGGCAGAACTGCGAAAGGAAGATTACGAAAAAGAGTTAAGGCGGATAAAGAGAGAAATGCCGAGACTCGAACTTGAGCAGATACGGGAAAAACTCGGTTTGATACGGGTAACAATGGAGTCGTATGTGAAACACGGCACAATCCCGATTAAACTCAAAAAGGCATTTTGTGATGCCTTTATTGAAAAGGTCTATGTTTTTGACGATGACGACGGCAACGACGGAAACGGCAAGAACAAAAAGACACGGGTCAAGATAATATTTGATGCTTTCGAGTCCGAGGATCTTTTAGGGTTCGATGAAGCCGAAATTGAAATAAGTTCGAAAATGGAAACACTTGATTCACCAAAAGGAAGTTTGCACTTTATGTGCGAACTTCTTTTTTTATTATTCGCTCTTCATTTTTAAGTATTAAGTATTCATTAAAAATAATATTTCCCCTTTTACGGTTATACTAAAACGGAAAGAAAAAACAGGGGGACAAAAATGAAGATCAAGATTATCACCTTAGGTATTTTATCAGCCGTAACAATAACAGGACTTGTTTTAGGTATCGCAAACGGAACAAAAAAGGAAAGCGTTATCAAACCAGAGGTAAAGCAGATAAAGGCTGAGATTAAAGAAAAAAAGGACGAAGAACCTAAATCTATGCTTTATTTTGCCGCGGGAAAAAGGGCAAATGATATTAAGCAAAAGGAAATAGCGCCTGAAAAGACAGATAACAGTTCATATTCATATAACTGTAAGGATAAGAGCTTTCCCGCAGATTTCAATATAGACCTTAAATGCGACGGAGATTATTCGGTTTTAAAGCTTAAAGCGGAAAACAATACTCTTTTGCAAAAAACAGTCAACAAAACAAATTATACCGTCCATAAGCCGGCGGCTTTCGCGCTTATTGTAACATCTTCGGATACTCAAGAGCTGACGGTTACCGACGGCAAAAAGATAAATGCGGGGAATTCCTGCCTTGCCGTATGCTTTTTCATTCCGAGCTTTTATGAAGATACGGGAATAAAAATCGGAACGGGAGAAAATTTTGCCGTGAAGATAAAGACCGATGACCTCTCTTCGATTTCGGTTACGGCACTGAGCATGTCGGATATTCTTGACGGAACAAATATCGACCTTTCTTTTTCGGATCAGCTCGAATCGGGTATTACAAAGGCAAATCAGGCGCTGAATAAAACCTTTTCGGATTTTAAGGCAAGCGCGCTTAACACCTTGGGCGATCTTAAAAATTCATTTTCCGAACTTTTAAAGACCTCAAACGAAGCCGTTTCAAAAGCCGAAACGCTTGAAAATGCGGCAAAAAAACAGTATACACTGCTTTATTCCTCTTACGAAAGGCTGAAAACCTCAAATTTAAGCGAAGAAAATAAAATTTTATCCGAAAGTATTTTATATGCGGCACAGGATAACCTTGCGGCGGCACAGGAATTTAAAAATGCCGCGGCGACCTTAAATTCAAAGCTTGTCGATACAGTAAATGCCTTAAATGCCGCCGAGAATAATATCAAAGAAATGAAAACCGACGGACTTTTGAACATTAAAACAGATGATATTATTAAAAATTTCAAAAACTATAAAACTCTCGAAAAATTAACCGCCGTATTGTCAGAATAGAATTGATTTTATCGTCTTTGTATGATATACTGAATTAGTATTTGATTTGCGGAGAGGGTTAAAATGGTCTATGAATTTGCCGGAATAAGAGTAGGGCTTATTTCCGACCGTTTCGGACTTTCTTCTTTTCTTTCGGGTTTTGAGAGTGAAAACAGCGCCGATTTTGAAGTTGAACTTACAAATAAGGACATTGAGGAAGAAAAGAAATATTCCGACTCGGATAATAAATTTCTGCTTGCCGTTTCTGCGTTTTACAGAAAAATAGCAAATGCCGCTCCGAGGTTCGACACCTTTTTAATGCACGGCGCCGCATTTTCGGTGGACGGGGAAGGCGTTATATTCACCGCACCCAGCGGAACGGGGAAAACCACCCATATGCTGAATTGGTTTAAGCTTTTGAAGGACCGCGCCGTACCCGTAAACGGCGATAAGCCGCTTATAAGACTTGAAAACGGTAAGTTTTCAGCTTATCCCACACCTTGGTGCGGAAAAGAAAAAATAAGAGGAAATAAAAAAGCTCCCGTAAAAGCCGTTTGCTTTATAAACCGTTCAAAAGAAAACAAAGCGGAGGAAATATCAAAAAAGCAGGCATTTCATGCGCTTATAAAAAGCGTTTATCTGCCGGAAAACGAAGAAAGCCTTTCTTTAACGCTTTCCTTGCTTGATAAATTTATAAGCAAAACAAAGTTTTACAATATTTTTTGCGATATATCCGCCGAGTCCGCAAAACCGGCTTACGATAAGATTTTCAATAACGATACGGAAGGATTTTTTTAGTGACATTAAAAGAAGAAATCAACCGCCGGCGCACATTTGCGATAATCTCGCATCCTGACGCCGGTAAAACTACGCTTACGGAAAAACTGCTCTTATATTCCGGCGCAATCAAAACCGCAGGCTCAGTAAAGGGAAAAGCTACCGCAAAGCATGCTGTTTCAGACTGGATGGAGCTTGAAAAGCAGCGCGGAATTTCAATTACATCATCGGTTATGCAGTTTGAATACAAGGGCAAGTGCATAAATATTCTCGACACTCCCGGACATCAGGATTTTTCCGAGGATACCTACCGCACGCTTATGGCGGCGGACAGCGTTGTAATGGTTATTGACGCGGCAAAGGGCATTGAGCCGCAGACAAGAAAGCTGTTTAAGGTCACGGCAATGCGGCATATACCGATATTTACTTTTATAAATAAGCTTGACCGTGAGGCACGCGACCCCTTCGAGCTTATAGACGAGCTTGAAAAAGAATTCGGAATCGGTACATACCCGATGAACTGGCCTATCGGGTGCGGAGTAGGCTTTAAGGGTGTTTTTGACAGGAATAAAAGGCAGATTTTAGCTTTTAACGAATTCCACCGCGGGCAGGACAGAATAGAGCCCGTTGAATGCGATATAACCGACACCGAAAAGCTTGACGGACTTATCGGCGAATACCAGAGAAAAGAGCTTGTCGACCAAATCGAGCTGTTGGACGGCGCAAGCTTTGATTTTGACCTTGAAAAGGTCAGAAACGGTTCTTTGACGCCTGTATTCTTCGGCTCGGCTCTGACAAATTTCGGCGTTGAGCCGTTTTTGGACAGCTTTATCGAGCTTACAACCTCCCCGCTTCCGAGAGTAACCAAGCAGGGCAGTGTTGAGCCGGATTCGGATAAGTTTTCGGCATTCGTATTTAAAATACAGGCAAATATGAATAAGGCGCACCGCGACAGAATGACATTTATGCGGATTTGCTCGGGAAAATTCGAAAGAGACAAGGAATATTACCATGTTCAGGGCAAAAAGGCATTAAGGCTTTCCCAGCCTCAACAGCTTATGGCGTCGGACAGACAGATTATAAACGAGGCGTACGCGGGCGATATTATAGGCGTTTTCGACCCGGGTATTTTTTCGATAGGCGACACCGTTTGCGAGGTTAAGGACCGCGTGGAATTCGAGGGAATTCCCACCTTTGCTCCGGAGCATTTTGCGATGATAGAGCATAAGGACAGCCTTAAAAGAAAGCAGTTTGTTAAGGGTGTCGAGCAGATAGCGCAGGAGGGAGCCATTCAGATATTCCATGAGCCAAACACGGGAATGGAAAGAGTCATTGTCGGTGTTGTCGGCGTACTGCAGTTCGAGGTGCTTGAATACCGCCTTAAAAATGAATACAATGTCGAGGTTATAAGAAATAATCTTCCTTTCCAGTATATAAGGTGGATTAAGGATAAAAAATGCGAGGTTAAGGATTTAAACCTCACCTCGGATACCAAATGGGTACAGGATTTCAAGGGCAATGACCTGCTTATTTTCACAAGCACTTGGAACATAAACTGGGCGCTTGATAAAAACGAGGGCCTTGTGCTTGAAGATTTCAGCAAGAATTAAACAGTAAATAAAAGTTCGGCTCCCGTATGTTTTGAAAACATACGGGAGCGTTTTTTAAGCTGTTTCGGCAGTTTATTTATTGTAATATACGGTAATATTACGCTGCTTAACATTTTCCTTGTGCTTTATAAAGCTGCCCTTTATAATTTCGCCGTTCTCCTCGATATATGCTTTATCAGAGGTAGGAACAAGGCTTATATTATAAACGCAGTCTCTGAATTTTCTTGAAACCGACGCCTTATCCCACTTGCTCGGCATGCAGGGTGTGACAGAAATTCCGTCAAAGTAAGCCTTAACGCCTAAAATATACTGCGTTGCGGCAATATACATCCAAGCGGCGGTTCCCGAAAGCCAGCTTACATTAGCAAGCCCGAAATTAAGCGATTCGGGTCCCATAATATTCGAAGCATAAACATAAGGCTCCGCTTTATAGCGCCATTCGCCTGCTTTTTCCTGAGCAACCATCGGGAGAAGCTGATGATAATATTCATAAGCTCTGTCGCCGTTTTTAAGCATGCATTCGGCAATTATCGCCCATGTATTCGCGTGGCAGAATACTGCACCGTTTTCTCCGCAGCCCTTTGAATAATTGGTCAGCGGGTCTTCCTTTGAGGGGTAATTTTCGATAGAGGGGTCTATCTTCTTAATACCCATTTCGGTATTAAGCAGGTCATAAACGCTCTGCATAGCGGTTTTGCCCTTATCTCCCTCAGCCATTCCGGAAATTACCGACCATGTCTGGGAATTGAGCCAGATTTTTGCCTGAGGCTCGGCCTTTGAGCCTAAATATCTGCCGTTATCCATTATCGCGCGGCGGAACCATTCTCCGTCCCATGCCTTGGTGTTTACAGTCTCTTTCTGCTCCTCATAAAGTCTCTCATATTTATCGGAGCTTTCGCCCGAAAGCTCGCAAATTCTCATCATATCCTTAAGACAGAGTCCGAACTGCATTGAGGTCCAGATGCTCTCGCCCTTGCCCTCGCGGCAGACGCGGAAAAGCTGATCGTTCCAGTCGGATCTTAACATCAGCGGAAAACCGTGCGCGCCGATATGGGAAACCGTAAAGTCAATCGACTTCTTTATATGCTCATAAACCGTTGCGCTTCCGCCGTCAAAAAATTCGACCTGCTCGTTAAGGAAATCAAGCGAGCCCTCTTCCTCAAGCAGACATCTTACGGTATGGACTATCCACAAATGGTCGTCGGAATGAACAGTTGTTACAGGCTCCCAGCCCTCTGTCGGGAAGAAATAATGATTAACATGGCCGTCATTATACTGCTGAGTAAGCAAAAGCTTTATTTTATCTCTTGCGCGTGCGGTATCAAACGGAATCATCGCCAAGATATCCTGCGCGGTATCTCTGAAGCCTACGCCGCGGAAGGTGCCTGTAGCATAATAGGAAATATTTCTCGAAAACTGAAAATTCCTCTCGGACTGATAAGGATTCCAAATATTTATCATGCGCTCTGCGTCAGCGTCGGGCACTGAGCAGGAAAATGATGAGAAATATTTATCCCAATGATTTTTAAGTCCCTCAAACGATTTTTCGGCAAAGCCCTCGGATTTGCAGTGGGCAACCGCCCTTTTGATATCCTCGTCGTCCTTAGCGGCGCCCAAGAAAACGCAAAGCTTTTTAGGCGTATTCGCTTTTAAGTCGATTTCGGTTTCAAAAGCAAAGCAGGGGTCTCCGCCTGCAAGCAGGGAATTATGGCACTTGCCCTCGGTTACGGCAATCGGGTCCTCTTCGGAGTGATAGGTTCCGACAAACTCGTCGCGGTCGCCGTCAAACCCCGAAACGCTTTCGGAGCAGGCGAAATAAATAAGCGGGGTTTCATCGGGCTTAGGCTGATTTTCAACGCCGTATTTATAAACGAGCGTATCACCGAGCTTATAGACAAAAAGCTGATGCTTATTATAGCACTGCCACTGAAGCTCGCGCATAAATTCCATCATTCCAAGCTCTACGAACGGGAAAACCTTGATTTTCTTATCGCTTTCGGAATTTAATTCAAGCTCCCATATGAGGCAGTTTTCAAGCTCGCCGATATGAAGCCTGAGGTTTGCCTTAAGTCCGTTTTTCTCGCTGTGGAATTCGGTATATCCCATGCCGTGAACCGCCTCGAAAAAGTCAGGCTTATCGTGCGTAGGCTCGCAGGTGGGACAGAAAACGGTATCTCCGTCCTTTATGTAGACATAAAAACCGCTTCTGTCGGTAGGAAGATGGAAAAATCTGTAATGATTTATTCTCCAGATCTGCGGAGAGCGGTAAAACGCAACGCCGCCGCCTGCCTGAGAAACCATTGTGTGAAAGGTTCCGTTGCTTAAATAATTCATCCACGGAGTGGGGGTATTATACTTTTTGATTTTAACCTCTTTGGTTAAATCATTGAATTCATAGGCTTTGTTCTGCAAATCGGTTACCGCCTTTATTATTTATTGTAGTGCTTATATCCGGGGTGCTTGCCGGTTACATGATAATAATTATCCCTTAAATAGAGAAGCTTGTCAATCTGCTCCTTCGGAATTTCCTGAGCGCCTCCCAAAAGATGCGCGTTAAGAGAAATCTTAGCGAAAAGCTCCAAGGTCTCCATTCTGTAATAAGCTGTGATAAGGTCGCAGCCGACGGTTAATGCGCCGTGGTTCTGCAAAAGAAGAACATCGTGCTCTTTTAAGTACGGAGCTATAGCCTCGGGAACCTCGTTTGTAGAGGGAGTGCCGTAAGGAGTAAGCGGAATTGAACCTATTGCAATAACGGTTTCAATCATTGAATACTCGTCAAGGCTCTTTCCCGCAACGGCATAGCCTGTAGCTGTCGGCGGATGGGCATGAACTACAGCGCCTACATCGTCACGCTCGGTATAACAGCGCATGTGCATTTTAATTTCGCTTGACGGCTTATAATTGCCCTCGGCGGATACAACATTCATATCCTTATCGATAATTACAAGCTTTTCGGGAGTGATAAAGCTTTTTGAAATTCCCGTAGGAGTAACTAAAAAATTTCCGTCGTCTAACTTTACGGAAACATTACCGTCATTAGCGGCAACCCAGCCTAACTGCCACATTTTATGGCAGACATCGCAAATTTGCTCTCTTATTTCTTTGTATTCCATTTTTTTCACCCTTTTTTAATCAGTTACAACGCCCTTTTGGAGCATTATATTCGCATAAAGCGCGGATTCGCCGGTGGCAATTATGGCATAAGCCTTTTTTGCCTCCTCATAAAACGCAAATCTTTCAATCTGACCTATCGCGTTTTTTCCGCGGTTATCAAATTTTGATACTATCTTTTCATATTCGTCCCAAATAGGGGTTTCGACATTATCTCCTGCCATAACCTGCATGAGCGAAACAGGGGTTTCGACATAGGTGTCAAGCGGAAAGACCTTTAAAATCGCGTCTAAAAGCTCGGGCACGCCGTGGCCGTCGCAACGGATAACCTTTGCGTTTTTACCCATACTCTCGCAGGGAAAATTTCCGTCCGCAATAACTATTCGGTCGCTGTGACCCATTTCACAAAGCACCTTTAAAAGCTCGGGAGATAAAATTTTCGGTATTCCTTTAAGCATTTTTTCACCTTAATTAACTTTAATTTCACTAAGAAGCGACTTTGCCAAGGCTTTGTAGCCCTCGTCGGTAAAATGAACGCCGTCGTCCTTGCCGAGCTCCTTTATTTCCTCGGCAAAGGAAAAGACGTCGACTGTTTTTAAACCGTACTTATTCGAAAGTCTTATAACCTCTTTGTTTCTGTTTATTATTTCTTCTTTTCGCTCGGGATTGTTTCTTACAGGCGTTGAAAGAAGCAAATAAAGCGGAGTGTCCTTAAATTCCGATTTTAAGAATATAATCATTTTTTCATAATGCTGTGCGTATTCTTTTGCGGTTAAATGCCAGCCGTGAAGTCCGTTGTTGAAAAGCACCGCGTTTCTTTCGCCCTCCTGAGCGGCAAAAAGGCGGATACTGTCAAAATAAAACGGATTGTCAATAGCCTTAGAGGTTCCGAAACCGTCAAGCAGGATTTCTCCGTTAGACGCGTCGGTCGCAAATCTCCTTATTCCGCAGGAAATCGAATCGCCGATATAAAGAACCCTCTTTTTGCCCTTTTCGGTTATTCTTTCAAGCCATGTATTATCCCATTCGTAGGTCTCAAGCGGAGAGACAATGCTCTCCGCCTGATAAGTAAATTCGCTTTTCATTATTTTTTAAACTGAGCGCCGTAGTTTGCGCAGGCTCTGAAATCAGCGCCCTCTTTATCCATACCGAAAGCGTTCCATGCAGAGGGTCTGAAAATATCCTCTTCGGGAACATTGTGCATGCAAACCGGAATTCTTAAAATCGAGCAGAGTGTAATAAGGTCCGCACCGATATGTCCGTAAGAAATTGCGCCGTGATTTGCGCCCCAGTTGTTCATAACATCATAAGCAGACTTGAACGCGCCCTCGCCTGTAACACGGGGAGTAAACCAAGTGCAGGGCCAAGTATAGTCGGTACGTTTCCAAAGAGTATCGGAAACCTCTGCAGGGAGATCTACGGTCCAGCCCTCAACTATCTGAAGCACAGGACCTAAGCCCTTAACAAGGTTAAGTCTTATCATTGTAGCAGGCATTTCAGCCTTTGTTTCAAAGCGAGAAGAGAATCCGCCGCCTCTGAAATAGCCTAAATCGGCATAGTTCCAAGTGGTGTTTTCCATAATAGCTTTTTGGTCTGACTCTGTTACATCATACCACGGTTTCATAACGGCATTGCCGTTTTCGTCCTTTGCGGCTCCGCTTGCGTCAAGGCAGCAGGCGCCTGAATTTATAAGGTGGATAAATCCGTCGGCTTCCTTAGCGTGACCCTCAAGGTCATAGCCTGTTACCTTCTTTACGGACTTGCTGTTCCAGCAGGTTCTGACATCGGCGAACATCTGCGCGCGGTTGGTAAGTAATTTCATAAACAGCATTCCGAGACCGTTTAAAACATCGTTTTCGGTAGCTAATACATACGGTTCTCTTGCGCCGTTCCAGTCAAATGAGGTGTTAAGCAACGCCTCGGGGAAATCGCAGTTCGGATAGAAATCGGTCCACTGCCTCTGACCCTGGAAGCCTGCGGCGATTGCGTTATGACCGACAGCCTCTTCCTCACAGCCCTTAGGAAGATTTTTATTACCGTTCATAAGATCCTTGATTATTACGCACATCTTAACGGTGAATTCCCAGTCTTCCTTCTTCTGCTCATCTGTTCTTTGCAGATTTTCGGGGTTTTTATCAAAGCCCATTTTACAATACTTCTTTGACCATTCAAGAGCTTTCTGATATTCCTTTTCATCATAAATGACCTCGGTCATTCGGCGGATGATTTCAACTTCGTCCACCGATTCAACACGCATACCGAGGTAATCCTCGATAAAGTGGGGATCAATTATAGAACCGCCGATACCCATTGTTATAGAGCCTATCTGTAAATAGGATTTACCGCGCATTGTTGCGGCGGCAACCGCCGCTCTGCCGAAACGGAGCAGTTTTTCTTTAACATCTGCGGGGATTTCGGTATCGTCCGCGTCGCAGACATCGTGACCGTAAATTCCGAATGCGGGCAGACCCTTTTGAGCGTGTGTCGCAAGAACGCTTGCAAGGTACACGGCTCCCGGCCTTTCAGTACCGTTAAAGCCCCAAACGGCCTTAATTGTGTCCTTTTCCATATCCATGGTCTCAGCGCCGTAGCACCAGCAGGGGGTAACGGTAAGAGTTATATCAACGCCTGCCTTGCGGAATTTATCCGCACAGGCGGCTGCCTCCGCAACTCTTCCGATAGTGGTATCTGCGATAACTACCTTTACCGGCTCACCGTTTGAATACTTAAGATTTTCGGTGAACAGCTTTGCTGCGGATTTTGCCATGTTCATAGTCTGTTCTTCCAAAGACTCGCGAACACCCAATACTCCGCGGCGTCCGTCAATCGTGGGACGGATACCGATAACCGGATAATCCTGTACATACCTGTTTTCTGACATTTTACATTCCTCCAAATTTCTGTTGTATATTTTATAAAAATGTTTTAAAATAGAATAAAACATCGGTTGGCGGTGAAAATATGAAATATCTTGATTACAGCGAAAAGAAAAAGCACGGCAAGCCCGACTTCCCTATTCAGTACTACTATGTAGACAAAAATCATGAGCAGTATGTCATGCCGCTGCACTGGCACAGAGAGCTTGAACTGATAAGGGTTAAAAAAGGAACGCTTGAAATTTATCTTAACAATGTTCCTTATTTTATAAACGCGCATGAGCATATCGTAATTCAGGGGGGAATGCTCCACAGGGGAGTTCCTCATGACTGCGTTTACGAATGCGTTGTTTTAGACCTTTTTATGCTCTGCCGTCATAAAAACGATATAGCCGATTCCTACATAATGCCGGTTATAAACCGAAAATCGGTTATAAATCCGACAGTAGGCGAAAATTATGAATTAAAAACTGCTATCGACTGCCTGTTTTCAGAGCTAAGCTCTCCTAAAAAAAGCTTTGAGCTGGGAATTTATTCTTTGCTTTACAGAATTTTTTATCTGCTTTACCGAGACGGAATGGTAACCGAGGCGGCAAAGGAAACGCGAACTGAAAAGCAGAACAGAGCGGTGAGCAAAATGCTTGACTTTGCGCAGAATAATTATTCCGAAAATGTCACTCTTTCTCAGCTGGCGGAAGTCGGTTCCTTAAGCGAAAAATACCTTTGCAGGCTTTTTAAGGATTACACCAATATGACGCCGATTGAGTATATCAACAATCTTCGGATCGAAAACGCATGCCACCTTATGATTCACTCAAATCTTTCGGTGACCGAATCGGCGCTCGAAAGCGGCTTTAACGATTTAAGCTATTTTACGAGATTATTCAAGCGGTACAAGGGCGTGACCCCAAGTGTTTATAAAAAATCCCACAATGAAAAAATTTAGTCTCTATTGATATTATAGTTTAAAGCTTTAACTGTTGCTTTGTTAAAAGTTATATTTATTATGACAATATTCACTTTTACTTATGATGTATCAAAAAACTGCCCGTGTGAAAAAATTTTTATTATAAATGCTTGGTTTATATGCAAACATTCGCCTAAAATCTTAAATCTAAAAAAATACCCCACTTGCTAGATAATAGACACTAGATGGTAGATGCTAGAAAATACCCCTCAGTCACCTTACGGTGCCAGCTCCCCTCTGTATTGACATTCGTCAATAAGAAGGGAGCCTTTTCTTTAGTCTCAGCACAAACCCAAGCCTCCACTTCAGTTGGAAGGGGAGGTGGATTTGCCAAAGGCAAAGACGGAAGGGTTTGGTTATATCAAGTGCCGATAGGCACACATTGGTCTAATGTCTAATGTCTAATATCTAATATCTAAAAAAAGAGAACCCTTCAGGAGTTCTCTTCTTTGGTTTCTTTTATTCTTTTTTTCGTTTTGTTCTTTGAAAACTCTGATTTTATCGCACCGACCAAGTCCTTAAAGCTTATCTTATACTTTTTCATAAAGAAAAGCATTGCTCCGACAAGAAGAACTATAATAACGGCGATTATAATAAGCGGAATGCTTATATTGCTGATTTTTCTGACATTATCCGACATAGAATAGTTAATATCATAAGGGATATCATTCATTTCCACCGTATTGTCATAATAATCGTTCACGGTGACCTTTATATCGTCCACAGCGGCATTTTCATTAAGCTTTTTAAAAGACGCAGTCATTATAACATCGGAAATTTCTGTCTTTTCCGTGGTATCCCAAAGAACTCTCACATAACCCTTCTGCGCGGTTATCATACCTTTTTTCAGTCCGCACTTTTCGGAATTTTTAACAAGCTCCCAATCGCTTGAATTATAGGAGACAGAAATATCAATGCCGCCTATTTCCTTAACGGTGTCGGTAGAAACGCTGATATTTACTTCTTTTTTTGACGGGTCGGAATACAGCACCGAAAACACTGTACCGGAAGCGCTGACATTGAGCGCAAAAATCATAACTGTAAAAACTATGGCCGTCAAACCTTTAAAAATTTTATTCCGCATTTGTCACATCCGCCTTAGGAACAGTTATTTTTTCATCATAATAAGTGAATTCATAATTCTGCTTTGCCTTAAATGAGGTCACCGTTCCGATTTCTGAGCCCGCAGCAGAATAATTAAACACATATTCGGTCTCGATCTTTTTAAGCTTACCCTTTTCGATATATAGTTTTATATCATATTCGCTGTAATAATCCTTGTTTTTTATTCCGAGCAAATCATAAAAAAGAGTGCTGTCTTGTTTTTTCGGAATATAATAACCGTTCTTTTTCTTAAGCTCGGAGGATTTTACCTTGTCCAGCACCGAGAAATCAAAAGAAGGAGCAAGATTATAATTATCCGCGCTTACTTCGGTCCACTTGCCGTTATCGGCATTTATGCCGTAAAAATCATCATAATACATTACATAGTTTTTATTGCTGCGCGAATAATAGTAGCATTTGCCGCTGAGCCCCTCCTCATAATAAACATTGCCGTCCTTTTTCATTACGCTGATTTCCTCGGGCTCGGTTGAAGAAACCGAGGGAGAGGCAGACTGATTGCCTGTATCCGAATCGTAAATGCCGGTCTGCGTGCTTTCGGTGTAATCGCTCGTATATGAAGAATCGTCCGAAAGATTTTCAAGCGACTGTGTTACTTTTACCTGCACTCTTTCATAGTTTTTCGACTTAGAGTCAAGCGCGGTGCCCACCCTGTCGGAATTAACGCTGACAGCGAGAATTACGGCAGCTATCAGGACAAGGGCTGCTCCAGAGGCGTAAAGAATGAGCTTTCCCCTTTTTGAGGCCCGGAGAGCCTGAAAAAGCAAAGGAATACTTTTTAAATATTTAAAGAATTTTATTTTAGGCATATAATTTACCTCCATACGGTATTATTATCACATGTTTCCGCAAAAATTTCTATGTTGATTTTGTTAACATTTATGATATACTGAAATACGAAAGAGAGGCTTAAATATGATTATAGATATTCACGCGCACATAGGCATTGTAAAAGGGAAATTCAATATGCCGCCCGAATTTCAGCTTGAGGGCATGAAAAAATATAATATTGATTATGCGCTTATCTCAAATATAGCCTGCGGCTACGGAGACTTTGAGCTTGAGGGAAATATTGAGGCTGTAAAAACCGCAAGAGAACACCAAGCCAAATTAGGTGTTATGTTATGGTGCGCTCCGTCTGAAATGACCGACATAAAGGCTTTCGAAAAGCTTTATACCGATAACAAGGATATTATAAAAGGACTTAAAATCCACCCTGATATTTCGGGAATAAGAGCCGACAGCGAGGCTTTTTATCCCTATTTATCCTTAGCCGGAAAATATTCTCTTCCAGTACTTTTTCATACTCAGGACACCGATTTTTCAAAAGTAAGCTATGTTTTAAATGCCTCGGAATTATTCCCCGATGTTAAAATGATTTTAGGACACATGTCGCTTACAAGCGATAACACCGAGGCATTAGAGGCGGTAAAAAACCATAAAAATATTTATGCCGACACCGCATGGGTAAAATCCGATATTATCGAAAGGGCGAAAAATTCATGCGCCGAGGATAAAATAATGTTCGGTACCGACAGCCCGATAGGCGGTCCGGATACCTACGGGGACCGCAAATATTACCCCGAATACTATAAAAAAACAGGAGCCACGGCCGAAAAGGTTATGTATAAAAACGCAGTAAAGCTTTTCGGCCTTGAATTACCGTAACAAAACCCGGTATTAAAAACAAGTCTTAATTCTAAAAGGTCAGATAACGAAATTTAGCTTTCAGACACAGGACATTTGAAAAAATTTTCAGCTAAGCTTTGCAATATCAAATGTGTTAAGACCGGCAGCCTTATAGGTGGCGTTCGAATTTTCGACCGCTTTTCCGAGACCCAAAACATCCATTCCGCCCGCAAGCGCCGCCTCAACGCCCGCTTCGGCGTCCTCAACGACCATACAGTCGGCAGGGTTTATTCCGACAAGCTTTGCCGCAAGCAAAAATACCTCGGGGTCGGGCTTGCTCTTTGTAATCTGATTGCCGTCGGCAACCGCATCAAAATAAGTATCAAGTCCTATTCCCTTAAGAATTGCAGGTGTGTTTTTGCTTGAAGAGCCTATGGCAAGCTTAACGCCCTGCGCTCTTAATTTTTCGCAAAAATCCATAACTCCCGGAAGAACATCGGCAGGAGTTAAATCCTTGATATACTCGCGGTAGAAACTATTTTTTCTTTCTGCCATTTCAGCCTTTTCCTCGGCGGTATAAGCCTTATTTGCCTTTTCAAGCACGATTTCAAGGCTTTCCATTCGGCTGACGCCTCTGAGTCTCTGATTTATTTCACGGTCGAAATAAATACCCTCCTCATCGGCAAGCTTTTTCCAGCCCTTGTAATGGCATTCGTCGGTGCAGACTATTACACCGTCAAGATCAAAGATAACTGCTTTATATTTCAACTTCAACGCCTTCTTTTCCTACATTATAAACTTTTCCGCAGATATTTATCGGCTCTGCGCCGCCGTCAAGAACGAATTTCGCTCTGGAGTTTCTTATATCGACCGTAAGCACTTTTTCCCTGTAGAGAATTTTGAACTGATAGCCTTTCCACTTTTCGGGCAGAGTGGGCTTAAAGAAGAGCATATCGTCGTCCGTTCTCATTCCGCCGAAGCCGTAAACGATATTCATCCAAGCGGCGGCGGCAGAGGTAACGTGAAGTCCCTGATGAGTGTTGCGGTTATAATCGTCAAGGTCAAGACGGCTTGCGTATTTAGCGTATTCATAAGCCTGATCCGCTTTTCCGATTTCAGCCGCGATAATCGAGTGAATCGACGGCGAAAGGGAGCTTTCATGGAAGCAGCGAGCCTCATAGAAATCATAGTTTGCTTCCTTTTGCTCCAAGGTGAAATCCTTCGAGAAGAAGAAAAGCATTAAAACCACATCGGGCTGTTTTAACATATTTACTCTGAAAATGCTGTCATAAGCCCAGTATTTATAAATAGGAACACGGTCGGGTGAAATGGAATTGACATCAATATGGGGAAGGTCAAAATATCCGTCATGCTGCTCGAAAAGCTTTGTATCGTCATTATAATTGATACGCATTTTATCGGCTTTCATCTTCCAGTCCTCAAGCTCGCCGTCCTCTAATGCGGGAATGTTTTCGGGGCAGACTTTTTTCATTTCGTCGATAACGTCAAGAGTGTAGTCAAACATCTTTTTAACCATATAGTTTGTATAGGTATTGTTGTTGACCATCATGTGGAACTCGTCGGGTCCCATAACGCCGTAAAGTCCGTATTCACCGGTAACGGGGCTGAAGCCGCCGCGCGAAGCGAAATAACGGCTTACCTCAACAAGAAGCTTTACGCCGTATTTATAAAGGAATTCCTTATCCTTTAAATTTGTTACATAATGCCATACCGCATAGGCGACCGCCGCTGTTACATGGATTTCAAGATTTCCGTGCTGCCAAACGCCGCAGCTCTCTGTTCCGTCAATTGTAACCATCGGGAAGCATGCGCCTTTTGTATCCTGCTCTACGGCTCTGTCCTGAGCCTGCTTTAAGGTGTTATAGCGGTACATAATAAGATTTTTTGCCGCCTGAGGGTTATTGAACATATAAAACGGCAGACAGTAGGTTTCGGTATCCCAGAAGGTCCAGCCGGAATATTTTTCGCCGGTAAGACCCTTTGCGCCGATATTGAGAGACCCATCCTCGCCGTGGTAGGTCTGATGGAGGCTGAATATGCAGAATCTTACGCCCTGCTGATTTTCCTCGTCCCCGTCAATCACGATATCAAGCTTATTCCAGACATTTTCCCAGAATTTTTCATGATCCGCCTTATATCCGTCATAGTCTTTCGCGAAAAGCATATTTGCTTTATCGGCGCTTTTCTTTAAAAAGTCATTGTCCGAAACGGATTTGTCCTTTTCGGTTATATTGACGCTCAGTCTTTCAAAAACCCTGCTTTCATTCTTTGAAAGCTTAAAGCTGTACTCGGCGCAGGATTTCTTTTCCTCCGTAAAATAGCGGTCGGGTGTCATATTAGCCTTGAATTCGGAATAAACGCGCTGTCCGCTCGATTCGGTGCAGGCGGCAATAACCGCGTCCGCCTTATATACCTCGTGCCAGAAATTGCGGTTTTCCTCCTCGTGAAAGGGTGTGAAATCAGAGCCTGCGGTTATCTTTATTTCGCCCTCGAAGCCTAAAGACTCAATTTCTATTTTCTGCGCCGCAATTTCGCGAGCAGTCATGGAAATAAATCTTTCGAAGGTGAATTTCAGTCCGTTCCATTTAAAGGTTCTTGTAACGATTCCGCGCTTCATATCAAGCTCGCGGTAAAAATCCTCAACCTTGCACTTAGCGAGGTCAAGCTCTTCGCCGTTTGCGAAAATTCTTGTGTATATCCAGTTGTTTGCGTTTATCATAAAGCAGCAGCGCTCGGAAAGTCCCTTGAAATGCTCGAAATAGGTTATCGGCTTTTCTTCCCATACGCCGTTAAAATAGCTGCCCTTTAAGCTGTCGCCCGAATAGATCTCGTCGAAATATCCTCTTGTTCCCATATATTCGTTTCCGAGAGAAAAAATACTTTCGGAGACTCTTCCTCTTTCGGGATTAAATCCTGTTTCGGTGATCTTCCAAGGGTCTACCCCGTAATACTTGATTGCTTCCTTTGCCATAATTTATCTCCAATCTGTTTTATTTAGGCAAGCGATAATAAATCCGAACCCGATTTTAATGGTCAAATTTTCGGCTTTGCTTAACATATATGCGATATCACATTTGCAGTAACCGTTCTTGCCCACGTTGTTCCGCGGTGAATTCCCGAAAGAAGTCTTTCGTCAAGTTCAGGGAGAGTGTCGGTCTTTCCCCCGCAGAATTCAATAAGTGCGGTTTTGCAGGTTTCAAGCCTTTTTATTACTCCGCCGAAACGGATATCCTGAATATCAAAGCCGAAGGGCTTATTTACTTTAAGCCAAAGCTTTCTGTATGCCTTATGGCATTCGTTTATTCTTTCTATTGCCAAGGTATAATCGCTTTCGGCTAATTTTAAAAGCGCCTGCTTATCCTTTTTATCATAAGCCGCCCTTGTTTTTATTCCGAGCTCGCTTTTAACCGCCAGCGCTCCGCAAAGCGAGATATAAAAATCAAACATCTCTTTAAAATCCTCTGCAGGCTTTGCCGCCTCAAGCTTTAATTTAAGCTTTTCATAATATTCGTTAACTCCGCTTTCAATCATATAATCGACCATGCCTGAAAACGGGTCATTATATATAAGGTATTTTGACGGAGCTCCTTCAAGCTTTTTCGAAGGCTTATCAAGCTCGTCTAAAAGCATCATATCCCCGAAGCTCATGCCTGTAAGCTCTTCAAATTTCCCCTTTGCCTCTTCTAAGGTGCCGTTTCCGTTTAAAAGCGAGGAAGCATAGCTTAGGGCAGGAAGAACCGCAAAGGGCGAGCATTCTCCGCCGTCGTCTCCCCAAGCGGTGATAATAATATCTTCAATTCCGCAGTCTTTGCATGCCTTTAATGCAGGCTCGGTTGTTTCAAAGCTGAATTTATTATCGGGAGCAAAGCCTCTCCAAGTCCAAGCGCCGCCCGCAAACAAAACCGGTCTGTCAAACGCTTTGTTGACATTTATCATTTTTTTATAGCGGTCATAATCCTTTGAATAATAATCCCAGTAAACAAGGGAAACACTCTCGGGCAGATCAGCCGCCTTGCGGATTTCATCAAGATTTGCCTCGGCATAGTATTCGGTGCTGTCAAGCGCAAGTTTTACGAACATATCGCTCCAGAGCATAGGCTTAAACCCGTATTTATCCGCAATTTCGCAGACCCTATGAAGGTGCCTGTTTATTATATCGAAGCGCTTTTCATAGCCGTGCTTGTCGAGGTACTTACCGAGCCCTACTCTGTAAGCCTCGTCCATTCCGATATGAACCTTTCTTGTGCTGTAGCACTCGGACAGGGTTTTAAAAATATTGTCTATAAGAGTATATGTTCTCTCTTCGCCACAGAGCAGGATATCATCGCAGTCATTTATCGGCATATATTCGTCCCACCACTTGAATATCGCATTCAGGTGCGCAAGGGTCTGAATACACGGAATAAGCTCAATGCCTATATTATTACAAAAAGCGTCAAGCTCCTTTATTTCGTTTTTCGAATATCTTCCGCGCATATAGCCGAAATAAGGCTCATTATCAACCTCAAAGGTGTCCTCTGTATAAAGCATAAGACTGTCAAAGCCCAAGCTTTTAATCGTTTCGGCAAATTTCTTTACCGATTTTACATTCATAACCGCGTTTCTTGAGCAGTCGATCATCACGCATTTCATAAAATCACCCTCATCCGAATTTTTCACTGTCCGCAAAAGCGTCTGAAGTTTTAGCACCGTCCCTGATTTTTTTCTTACTCAAAAGCCAGTCATAAACCTCTTTTGAGGAAAGCGCGGTTATCCACGAATCGTGACCCACACCGTCAAGCAGGGTAAGCTTTGCTTTAAGATTATTTTCCTGAGAATTTATCGCGTTTACTAATTTTTCGCTTTCCTCTGGGAAAACGGTAGTATCGCATTTTCCGTGAAACGCCCAAACATAGGTCTTGTGCAGCTCCCAAACATTCCAGTACATTCCGCCGCCGCAGATAGGAACTATCGCCGCAAAGGTATTGGGCATGCTCATCGCAAGCTGCCAGCAGCCGTAGCCGCCCATGCTTGAGCCCATAAGATATAATTTGTCTTTGTCTACATCGTCTCTTTTAACGATTTCTTTTACGAATTCCTGCAGCTGCTCGAAAATATCGAACCATGAATTTGCATAGCATAAAGGCGTAAAGCAAAGAAAATCCGATTCGTCCTTAGAAAAAAGACTGTAATCCTCATAAAACTGATTTTTGCTTAAAAGCTCTAAGGTTCCCTGCCTTGTGCCTGCGCCGTGAAGATAAATAAGCGTCGGCATTTTGCCGTTATAGCAAAGCGGCTTTTTTTCGATATATTCGATATTTTTAAATTTTTTAAACTCCATTATAAAACCTTCAAAAGCTTAATATTTTATCTCTATCTTAACGCTCTTTTTGCCGGAAAGCATTTTAAGAGGAATAAAGGTGCCGTTTATCTTTTCGCCGTCAACAACCAAGGCTTTTGCTTCTGCCCCGACCTTTGGAAGCTTGGGAGAAGAAACCTCGCATTTAATGCCGCGGTAAATTCTCGTATAAGAAAATCCGTCCCATTCGAAGGGAACGCAGGGGTCGATAATAACCCCGTCATAATCGGGTCTGAAGCCTAAAATATATTGCGATGCCGCAAGATACATCCATGACGCGGTTCCCGAAAGCCATGAGCCTACGCCTGCGCCGTATCTTTCATGAGCGGGGCCTATCATTGAAGAGGAATAGACATAAGGCTCAACCATGCACTGATCCGCCCTGTCATTTCTTACGGTCGGAAGCTCACGGTGATAAAGAGAATATGCCTCTTCGTTTCTCTTAAGCAGCGTTTCGGCAATAATCGCCCATGTGCTTGCGTGGAAGAATACTCCGCCGTTTTCCCTGACTCCGGCTTTTGCTCCGAAGTACCACTTTTTCTCATAATTTATACCCGTTGAGGCAGGGGCGTGCGAGCAAACGCCGAGGTCGCAGAAAAGTCTGCTTTCGACATTTTCAAAGGCGCTGTCGCCCTGCTCTTTAGAGGGAAGTCTGCTAAGTACCGCCCATGACTGGGGATTTAAGAAGATTTTATTGTATTCGTCCTCATCGGTGCCGAATTTTTCGCCGTCGTCGGTAAATCCGCGCAGGAACCATTTTCCGTCCCAAAGCACGGGATAAATACTCTTGCACCAATCGTAATAATCTCTTGCCCAGTCAAGCTTTTCCTTATCAGATGTATGCTCAAAAAGCTTTATAAGCTCATAAGCCGCATGGCCTGCTTGGAAAAATACGAAAGAGGTCTCCGCCTTTTTCTTTCTTGCGGAAATATTTTTTATGCTGTCATTCCAGTCGCAGTGCAAGAACAGCGGAACGCCGTGCTCGCCCACGGTTCTTCTCGTAAACTCCATTCCTGCCTTAAGATGCTCGAAAACTGTCGCCTCGCCCTTATCGGTATAGGGAACGGTTTCGTTTAAAAATGCGTAATCGCCAGTCTCTTTTATATATGTGCAGACAGAGAAGATAGACCAGAGCTGATCATCCGACCTGCCTCCGCCCGAGGATTCGCCTGTTCCCGGGTAATAAACCGCCTTGCAGCAGCCCTCGGAGAACTGAATTGAAAGCAATGTTTTAATTCTCTGCTTTGCCTCTTCGGGAACTATATGCATAATTCCCAATACATCCTGCATGCTGTCTCTGAAGCCCCAGCCGCGGTCAAGTCCTCTTTCATAATAGGAAATAAATCTCGACCAGTTAAATGTCATTCTGCACTGATAGGGGTGCCAGATATTAAGCATGGTGTTCATAGCCTCATCGGGCGTGTTTGCTGTAAGCCTTGAGCTGTTGTCAAGCCAGAATTCCTTAAGCTCATCAAGCTGAGCCATTCTTAAATCCTTATCAGCCGCCGCGGCAGACTGTGACTTTATTTCTTCAAGGCTCTTAGCATTTCCTACAGAGAAAACAAATTCCTTTTCTTCTCCTGCCTTAAGCTTTAAATTACAGCAGAAGCTGCCGCAGGCATTATCCGCGTTTATTTTGGAGTTTGAGCAGTACCCGTTTTCAACGGCTATCGGGTTTGATTCGTCGCGGTATCTTCCTAGAAAAACGTCGCGCGAGCAGTCATAAGAATCTATGTCAAGATCGGTTGAAATATAGGCAAGCCGGCGCTTTTCGTTTATAAAATCGTCCGACGGGTCGAAAACTATTGCGTTTTCATAAGGCTCGCAATTGAAAAAGTATCTCGGCCAGTCGCACTCTATATCATATTTAGCGATATATGAGCCGAACTCTATGTAGCTGAAAACCTTTAGGCTTATATCCTTATCGGTTGTGTTTTTAACCCTTGCGGACCAAAGCTCATAATGCGCTCCATTCGGTATATAATAGGTTATTTCGCTTTTAACACCCTCATATTCGGCACAAATTTTAGTGTAACCCATTCCGTGTCTCGATTCATAAAAATCAAGCTTTTTCTGAACGGGCTGCCAAGTAGGCGACCATACGGCGCCTGTGTTTTCATCCTTAAAATAAAGATATCTTCCCGGCCTGTCCTGAGCGACATTGCTGAAATTGTATCTTGTGATTCTGAAGCTCCCCGGGTCTCTGTCGAAAAGAAGACCGCCGGCGTTATTAGAAATAACAGAGCTGAACTGTCCGTTTCCGAGGTAGTTCATCCAGGGGGCGGGGGTATCGGGTCTTGTTATTACATACTCGCGGTTTTGATTGTCATAAAATCCGTAATTCATAGACTGCTCCTTTTTACATAGTCCTGTTACATGATATAATGTTATTATATTACACTCAATTTCTTTTTACTTGCATAAAATTCAGCTTTACTATGACGATATTCACCTGAACTGATTTTAATTTTACTATTGAAACCAAGCCTTAAATATATTATAATGATAACATATAATACAGGCGGTGAAATATGCAGACAATTCGTGTAGCGGATATAACAATAAATATCGAAAGCGGAGACAGGGAGTTTTTTGACAGACGGTATAAGGACTACCTTTGCCCGAAGTCCGATAATCCCGATATGATTTTAAAAACCGTTATTTCCGAAGAAATCGAAGAGCCTGAGGGCGAGCTTATTTTGCAGACAGGCGCTTCACATATAATAAAGATGGGGAACGGGAAATTTATCCGCTATGTCAAATCGGCCAAGGGATATATCCCGTATAAATTCACCTATACCGAGGACTACTCTTTTGTTACAATAGAAATCTGCCGCGACGCAAAGCTTAAAACCCTTAATTCTACAGACATTGAATATCTTTTTACCGGTTTTATGTTTGCGAACAGGCTGTCGGTTTTGGGCGGAACGGTGCTTCATTCCTCGGCAATGGCTTATAAGGACTGCGGAATTGTTTTTTCTGCTGATCCGGGGACGGGAAAATCCACCCATGTTTCACTTTGGAAAAATAAATTCGGCGACGATGTAACGATAATTAACGATGATAAGCCCGCAATAAGAATTACAGATAACAAGGCTTATATTTACGGTACGCCGTGGAGCGGAAAAACCGAGCTTAACATAAATATTAAAAAGCCGCTTAAGGCGATAGTGTTTATCGAGCGCTCAAGTGAAAACACTATTTCTAAGACCGATATCGCAAACAGCGTTTTAAATCTTTCAAGACAGCTTCCCAATCCTTTTTATGACGAGGATATCGGAATTAAGACAATAAGAATAATAAACAGGCTTTTTGAAATCGGCGTTCCTGTTTACACGCTTAAATGCAGTATAAGCGAGGACGCGGTAAAGGCGGTTTATGAAGAAATAATCGGAGGAAAATTTTCATGAAAATAAAATCTGGATTTGTAAAAAGCAAAATCGGCGACGAATGCGTAGTAGTACCGGTAGGTGCGAAAACGGTGGATTTCAGAGGAATAATCACGCTAAACGAATCGGCGGAGTTTATCTGGGACAGCCTCAAAGAGGATACAACCGAAGAAGAAATATTAAAGCTTATCCTTTCGGAATATGATGTCGAAGAAGCCCTTGCGAAAAAAGACCTTGACGAATTTATTTCGGTGTTAAAGGAAAAGGATCTGCTTGATTTATGAAAAAGCAGGTAAGCCTTCCTATGAGCGAGCTGTCTCCCGTAATAGAGCAGTGTATCGAAAACGGGAGCGAGGTTATCATAAACATAACCGGAAACAGTATGCGTCCGTTTTTAAAGGACCGCAGGGACCAAGTGGTTTTAATAAAGCCCGACAGGAAATCGGTTAAAAAGCTGGATGTTCCGCTTTACAGAAGGAAAAACGGGAAATATGTTCTGCACCGTGTTTTTAAATGCAGTGAAAAAAGCTATACCATGCTCGGCGACGCTCAGGCAGTATTAGAACCTGATATTAAACCCGAGCAGATAATTGCACTTTCAAAAGCATTTATAAGAAAGGGCAAAAGAATAGAATGCGACAGCTTTATTTATAAAAGCTATTCTTATTTTTGGTATTTAGCATTCCCTTTAAGAAAGTTATATTTTTTCTCCCGAAGAACGGCCGGAAAAATCTTAAGAGCATTAAAATTAAGAAAGTAGGGCAAAGCTTAAATGTTAAAGAACGAATTTTTATGTCAGCTTGAAAACGAGGAGGATTTTTCCGTTTTTACTTCAAGACACAGCGGAGATAAAACCGTTGCTTATAAAACGGTAAACGGCGAAGATATAAATCTTTCGGTTTTTTATCCTAAAAACTTCGAAAGCAAAAAAAAATTAAAAACCCTTATTATCATTCACGGCGGAGGCTGGTCCTCTCATAAAATTTTTGACGATCAGAACGGTCTCTGGCAGGGCGATTATCTCGGCTTTTTAGCAAGATATTATGCTGACAAGGGGCTTCTTTGCGTAAGCGTGGATTACCGTCTCGCAAGAAAAGACGCACAGGAAAAGGATTATCAGCTTATCGATCTTTATATCGACTGCTGCGACGCGGTCAAGTACATATATAATATAAAAGACGAGCTTAAGATAGACGAGGACAATGTGAGCGTTTTAGGAGAATCGGCGGGCGGGTATCTTGCCGCCGCGGTTGTAACCCTGCCGTTTATAAAGCTTCCCTTTAAATTCAAAAAGGCTTATCTTATAAATGCCATTACAAATCTTTATGACCATTGGCACAAGGCGGTTCCGCAAAACACCGATTTTGAACCGCTTAAAAGCTTAAACGAAGAAGAGCGCACAAAGGCGCTTTCTCCGCTCGATAATATCACGGCTTCCGTGCCTGAAACCGTACTTGTTCACGGTGACTCCGACACATGCGTCGACCCGATGCAGTCAAGAAAATTCCATGAAAAAAGCCTTGAGACGGGAAATGTCTCAAAGCTTTACAGGCTGCCTGATACCGGTCATGCTTTTTTGCTTGAAGAGTACACAACTCAGAAAAGAGCCACGGCGGCGGCAATCAAAATTCTTGATAAAGAAATTTTATAAATCATAAAGACTTTACCGGACTGTAATTTTTATAATTACAGTCTCTTTTTTTACCTAAATTTAACTTTTTTGTGATTACAGACTTAACAAACGAGCAATATAATAAGGGCAGAAAATAAGAAAGGAAGAAAAAAATGAAAACAGGAAAAATTTTAAGTCTTTCTCTTGCCGCAATAATGACTATAGTAGCGCTTGCGGGATGCGGCTCCGAGAAGGACGGCGGAGCGAAAGCGAAAATCGACGACAACATTACGGTTCTTACCCGCGAAGAGGGCTCTGGAACAAGAGGAGCTTTTATTGAGCTTACGGGAATTGAGGAAAAGGACGAGGACGGAAACAAGGTTGATAAGACCATAGCTGCTGCCGAAACCACAAACTCCACATCGGTAATGATAACCACGGTTGAGGGAAACAAATCTTCAATCGGTTACATCTCTTTAGGCTCTTATGATTCAAAGAAGGTAAAAGCGCTTAAGGTTGACGGAACCGAAGCAACAGCCGAAAATGTTAAAAACGGAAGCTATAAGGTTGCAAGACCTTTTAACATCGCGACAAAGGGCAAGGCAACAGGAATTGCAGCAGATTTTATCAAGTTTATCTTAAGCGCCGACGGTCAGGCGATAGTTGAGAAAAACGGTTACATCAGCGAGGGCAACACCGGAGCTTACACAGCATCAAAACTTAAGGGTAAGATTTCGGTGGGCGGTTCGTCCTCTGTAACACCGGTTATGGAAAAGCTTAAGGAAGCGTATGTAAAGCTCAATCCGGATGTAACGATAGATGTTCAGCAGAATGATTCAACCTCCGGCATGAAGGGCGCAATAGACGGTATCTATGATATCGGTATGGCCTCAAGAGAGGTAAAGGACTCAGAGAAGACAGCAGGCCTTAAGGATACAAAGATTGCTCTTGACGGAATTGCGGTAATCGTAAACAAAGAAAACGGTAAAACCGACATCACCTCCGAGCAGATAAAAGAAATCTTTACAGGCTCTATCACCCTCTGGAGCGAAATAAAATAATCAAAACATTGAAAAAGGCTTTCTCTCTGCAAAAAAAGCAGAGAGCTTTGCCATATCGGAGACATTATGAACACTAAATTACAGTCATTCAAAGAAAACGCAATGCGAGTTGTATTTTTGTTATGTGCCTGCGTTTCGATACTCGCCGTAATTTTAATCTGCTTTTTCCTTTTTGCAAACGGAATTCCCACAATCGGCAAAATAGGCGTTAAAGAATTTTTACTCGGTCTTGACTGGAAACCCCTGCAAAATATTTTCGGAATTCTCCCGATGATAATAGGAAGCATTTATGTAACCGCGGGAGCGGTTGTGATAGGGGTGCCGATAGGGCTTTTATGCGCGGTGTTCCTTGCGAAATTCTGCCCCGAAAAGCTTTATAAGGTTTTTAAGCCTGCGGTAGATCTGCTTGCGGGAATCCCCTCTATTGTTTACGGATTTTTCGGACTCGTCGTTATAGTTCCCGTCATGCAAAATCTTTTCGGCGGGAGCGGTAAAGGCGTGCTAACGGCTTCAATAATGCTTGGAATTATGATTCTTCCGACTATAATCAGCGTTTCCGAGGCGGCGATAAGAGCCGTTCCGGACAGCTATTATGAGGGAGCATTGGCTCTCGGAGCTACGCATGAAAGAAGCACTTTTCTTGCCGTTCTTCCCGCGGCAAAATCGGGTATTACGGCAGGAGTGATTTTAGGTCTCGGCCGTGCGATAGGCGAAGCAATGGCGGTCAATATGGTTGCCGGAAATCAGGCGATAATCCCTAAAAGTCTCTTAAGCGGAGTAAGAACGCTTACATCTAATATCGTGCTTGAAATGGGATATGCAACCGATCTTCACAGAGAGGCATTGATTGCAACCGCACTTGTGTTATTTGTCTTCATTCTTATAATAAATCTTCTTTTCTCACTCGCCAAAAAGGAGAAAAAATAATGGAAAATGTTAAAGCATCGGTTAATTACACATCTTTTAAGCAAAGACTGAAAAATCGGATGAATCATCCCTTATCATTTTTGGTTTTCCTTATAACATGGGGCAGTGCCCTGATAACCGCGGCGGTTGTGGTGTTCCTTATAGCTTACATTCTTATAAAAGGAATTCCTAATATAAAGCCATCGCTTTTTGCTTGGAAATATACAAGCGAAAATGTTTCAATGATGCCGGCAATTATAAATACGGTCACTTTAACGCTGATGTCCCTGATCTTAGCCGTTCCGATAGGAGTTTTTTCGGCGGTGTATCTTACAGAATACGCGAAAAAAGGCAATCGATTGGTCAGAGTTGTGAGAACAACAACCGAAACCCTCGCCGGAATTCCCTCTATTGTTTACGGTCTTTTCGGTTATCTTATATTTGTTATAGCCTGCAAATTTCAGCAGTCAATGCTGTCGGGCGCGTTAACGCTTGCAATTATGATACTTCCCACAATGATGAGAACTACCGAAGAGGCGCTTTTAGCCGTTCCCGATTCATACAGAGAGGGCAGCTTCGGCTTGGGCGCAGGGAGACTCAGGACGGTATTTAAGGTTGTTCTTCCATCGGCAGTCCCCGGAATTTTATCCGGAATAATTCTTTCGGTAGGAAGAATTGTCGGCGAGACGGCCGCACTTATATATACCTCGGGTACGGTTGCGGGAATTCCCAAAAACATTTTATCGAGCGGCAGAACACTTTCGGTGCACATGTATGCGCTGCTCAGCGAGGGACTTTATATGGAACAGGCTTATGCCACGGCTGTAGTGCTTCTTATAATGGTTTTGCTGATAAATATTCTGTCGGGCTTCCTCGCCAAAAAGGTTTCTGCAAAGAAAGGGTAAAAGAATATGGATAAATTTACTGTTAATAACCTTAATTTATGGTACAATGATTTTAAGGCTCTTAAAAATATAAATCTCAAAATGCAGTCCAATAAGATAACCGCTTTTATCGGTCCGTCGGGCTGCGGAAAATCAACCCTGCTTAAAACGCTGAACCGAATGAACGATCTTGTCGAGGGATGCAGAATCGAGGGTGAAATTCTGCTTGATAATGATAACATATATAAGGATATAGATGTAAACCTTTTAAGAAAAAGGGTCGGAATGGTATTTCAGAAGCCTAATCCGTTTCCGATGTCGATTTATGATAACATTGCTTTCGGACCGAGAACCCACGGAATACATTCTAAGGCTAAGCTTGACGAAATTGTTGAGGAATCCTTAAAAAGCGCCGCTATCTGGGATGAAACAAAGGATATTCTTAAAAAAAGCGCGCTGGCAATGTCTGGCGGACAGCAGCAAAGACTTTGTATAGCAAGAGCGCTTGCGGTAAAACCCGAGGTGCTTTTGATGGATGAGCCGACAAGTGCTTTAGACCCGATTTCAACCTCGAAAATAGAAGACCTTGCGGCGGAGCTAAAAAAGAAGTATACTATAATCATGGTAACTCACAATATGCAGCAGGCTGTAAGGATTTCGGATTATACCGCGTTTTTCCTTTTAGGCGAGGTTATTGAATTTTCAAAAACCGATGCTATGTTCTCAGATCCTAAGGATAAGAGAACCGAAGATTATATTACCGGCAGATTCGGCTGATATCAAAGGAGATAAAATTTTATGAGAAATAAATTTGACAGCCAGCTTGAAAAATTAAATCTTGAAATAATCACAATGGGCGCTCTCTGCGAGGACGCTATTTCGGCGGCGGTTAAAGCCCTGCTCGATTCGGACGAAAAGCTTTGCGAAAAGGTTTTTTCAACCGAAAACGAAATAAATCAAAAGGAAAGAGATATAGAAGCCGTCTGCATGAAGCTTATTTTGCAGCAGCAGCCGGTTGCCCGTGATTTAAGATATATTTCCTCGGCGCTTAAAATGATTTCCGATATGGAAAGAATCGGAGATCAGGCGGCGGATATCGCGGAGATTACAAAATTTATCAAAAAAGAAAAGCTCAGCGGAGATATCCATATCAGGGATATGGCAACCGCTGTAATAAAAATGGTTACCGACAGCGTGGATTCCTTTGTTAAAAAGGACCTTACTCTTGCCAAAGCGGTAAACGATTATGACGATAAGGTTGATAATCTTTTTGACTGCATTAAGGACGAAATCGTAAATCTTATATCCTCAGACAAGGAAAACGGAGAATTTTGTATAGATATTCTCATGATTGCGAAATATCTCGAAAGAATAGGCGACCATGCGGTAAATATCGCAGGCTGGGTAGGATATTCCGTAACGGGAGTACACGGATTTTAAAATAAACGGAGGTTTCTGATGTGATTTATCTTTTGGAAGATGACGAGAGCATAAGAAAATTTGTTATTTACGCGCTTAATCAAACAGGCTTTGAGGCTGAAGGCTTCGGACTGCCGTCGCAGTTTAAAGCAGCGGTCGAAAAGAAAGCGCCTAAGCTTGTTTTGCTTGATATAATGCTGCCCGAGGAGGACGGTATTTCGGTGCTTTCGTGGCTCAGGAAAAGAAACGATACCGCTCAGATTCCCGTAATTTTTCTTACGGCAAAATCAAGCGAATACGATAAGGTGACCGGGCTTGACAACGGTGCGGACGATTACATCACAAAGCCTTTCGGCACAATGGAGCTGATTTCAAGAATAAAGGCGCTTTTAAGGCGCACCTCGAAATCCGCGGAGGAATACAGTGCAGGCGAGCTTTATGTCTGCCCGTCGAAGCATATCGTAAAGGTAAGAGACGAGGAAGTTGCGCTTACATTAAAGGAATTCGAAATGCTCTGTCTCCTGCTTAAAAACCGCGGAACCGTTTTAACGCGCGACAGGCTTTTAGAAGAAATCTGGGGCTATGATTATGACGGCGAGAGCAGAACGGTCGACGTACATATAAAAACACTCAGAACCAAGCTTAAATCCTGCGGCGAGCTTGTTGAAACCGTAAGAGGAATAGGCTATAAAATAGCGTGACGGAGGGAAATTTATGACTAAAAAAATAAATCACGGAATATTGTTTTCATCGGTGCTTACCCTTGCGGCATGCCTTGTATTTTTTGTGGGCGTTCAGTATCAGATGTATGACGATACTTTAAAATCATCGCTTGAAAACAAGGCTGAAATCATAAGCCGAAACGCAGATGAAAGCGAGCTTGAAGCTTATGACGGAATAAAGGAAAGAGTTACGCTTATTTCAAAGGACGGTAAGGTTCTTTTCGACAATAAGGCAAAGGCTTCCGAAATGGGCAGCCACGCGAAGCGTAAGGAGGTTAAAAACGCGCTTAAAAACGGCGAGGGCTACGATATAAGGCGCTCGGAGACCTTAGGCGTTAAGACCTGCTATTATGCTTTAAAGCTTAAAGACGGAAATATCCTTAGAGTTTCCGAGGATGCAATGAGTCTGCTTGCGGTAATTTCCGGACTGTTCCCCGCAATATGTGCAATTGCCGTTATGACGGTGATACTCGCGGCGGTGTTTGCGGAAATAATATCCAAAAAAATTGTTAAGCCGATAAACAATATGAATCTTGAAAATCCGGAATACAACGACGCTTATGACGAGCTGTCTCCCTTTATAACAAAGATAAACGACCAAAACAAAAGAATAAGGCATCAGATTGCCGAGCTTAAAAGAAGCAGACTTGAATTTGACACCATTGCGGAAAATATGACAGAAGGTTTATGCCTTACGGATAAGGACGGAAAAGTTATAATGCATAATTCGGGTTTTGAGAAGATTTTCGGCCCTGATTCGGATATTGACGGAAATAATATTCTTACTTTTTGCCGTGATGAAAGCTTCAGAAAGACCCTTGAAAATATCCGTGAAAGCGAAAAAAGCGAAAACCTGCTTGTTATCGGCGGCAAAAGCTTCGAAATAACCGCAAATCCCGTTTTTGACGAAAACGGCAGCGCCTGCGGAGCGGCGATTCTTATAGTTGATGTCACCGAAAAGGAAAAACGCGAAAAATTAAGACGGGAATTCACCGCAAATGTTTCCCATGAGCTTAAAACTCCGCTTACCTCAATTCTCGGTATTTCGGATATGATGAAAAACGGAATTGTCAAAGAAGAAGATATAAAAAGCTTTGCTTCGGATATCAACAATGAGGCGTCAAGGCTTATAACGCTTGTAAACGATATTATAAAGCTTTCCCGCCTTGACGAGGAAAGGGAAAATCCCGAGGACGCCGAAACGGTCGACTTAAACGAAATCTCCCGTGAGGTTGTAAAAAGCCTGAGTCCCGTTGCCGATAAAAATCGGATAAAGCTTAATCTTGCGGGTGAAAAGGCAGAAATTCAGGGCGGAAGATCCCTGATTTTCGAAATGGTTTATAATCTTTGCGATAATGCGGTTAAATACAACCGTGAAGGCGGCAGCGCCGAGATTATAACAGGTGCGGAAAACGGCAAGCCGTTTATAACTGTAAAGGATACCGGAATAGGAATTCCGCAGGATAAGACCGACAGAATTTTCGAAAGATTTTACAGGGTCGATAAAAGCCGCTCGAAATCAAGCGGCGGAACAGGCTTGGGTCTTTCAATAGTTAAGCATATTGCGCTAAGTCTAGGCGGAGAAATTTCCGTTTCAAGCGAGCTTGATAAAGGCACCGAAATAAAAATAGTTTTCGATAAAGAGTTTTCGGAACAGCCTGCTTAAAAGGATATACAATTCTTTAATGTATGAAATCAGAGAAAACACCCCTCCGTTGCATATTTGCGCTACAAAGGGGTGTTTTTGATATATATCGGCTGAAATCCAATAAACGTTTTCAGGTTTTGCTGCTTAAAAACTGTGACGCTACCGCAATGAGTCTTTCATCGGACAAGGTAAGCTCTTTTTCGCCTTTTCCGCTTAAAAGCACGATTGCTCCGGTTATATCTCCCGCGGAAATTACGGGAGAGACAAGGAGAATATTATCGTTTAAAAATTCAAGTGCTTTTATTTCCCTGTCGGGTCTGTAAAGCTTTCTTTGCTCCATTATGCTTTCAAGCTCGGGTGTTATTTTCTTGTTTTCCGTAAGCAGTCTTGAAATTCCGGAACAGGCAACCGCACGGTCCCTGTCGCATATAATAAGCGGAATTTTAATTTCGTCAAAAAGCACTTTTGCAAGCTCGTCGGCTCCGTCCGAAAGCTCACCCATGGGCGAATATTTTTTAAATATGACCTCTCCGTTCATGCTTGTGTAAATTTCTAAGGGGTCGCCCTCTCGAAGTCTCATAGTTCTGCGGATTTCCTTTGGTATTACGACCCGTCCGAGGTCGTCAATCCGTCTTACAATTCCGGTTGCTTTCATATATAATCTCCCTTTTGGTGCAAAATAACACAAAATCTGTACTTTTGTATTATTTACTTGAAAAGGGAAAATATTCACAATCGCTTTTATATCTCCAGCCGAGCCTTTTTGTTCTGCAGTCTGAACTGATAGGGTGTTACACCGGTTTTTTTTAAGAAATTGCGGTGGAAGGTCGAGGGATCGTCAAAGCCGCACTCGAATATTATTTTCGAAAGCGGCATTTCAGATGCCATCAGCAAAGATTTAGCCTTGTTTACCCTTAAGTTTACCATATACTGATGAGGTGTGATATTCATGGAACTTTTGAATTTCTTTATAAGATAATCCTTTGAATATCCTAATTCCTCAGCAAGATCATTTATAAAGTATTTTTGTGATGTGCCGTTCTGCATAAGACGGCACATTTTTTCTATCAGCGGGTCTGACGAGACATTTTTATACCCCAATGAATTTAAAAGTTTCATAAAGGATAGGCTTTTTTGGAAAAAATTACTGTTCGGATTGGTTTCAACCTGATTAAGGTCGAAAATAAGGGGTGTCATAGTCTCTTTTGAAAAAGTTCCTCTTATCGGCAGTCCGCCGCTGTCACTCGTTATAGGTGCGGTAAAATGCACGAAATAATAATACGGCAGCAGGCTCGGTTTGGGTCCGCTCTGGCGGCCGCCGGATTTCTGAATATAGTATTCATTCGGATTAAGCGAAATTTCCGTACCGTTTTCTTCAAAAATCAATGTCCCCTCAAGCATGAGAATAAGAACATTTTCGGTGGATATTCGCTCAATGTGTTTCTCACCCTTTATAAATCTGCGGAAGCACGAAAATTCATATTTCGGCAATTCATTTAAATCAAGGAATTCGGCATTTTCCATAATTTGTCTCCTTGTATATGAGATAAATATAGAATACCATATATTGTTTTATAATGCAACATTTAAAGAAAAAATCTCTTTTTGCAATATTTTCAGTCGCTTTTTGCTATTGAGAATTTCCCAAAAACAACATATAATAAAAACGGATATAAAAACTGTTGGATTTTCTTTAAAAACAGTTAAGTGATTTTTGTAAAATCCGACAAGAAATGTTTGTAGCCACAGATTTTTAAAATGAAATATTTTTGCAATTTTTGGAAGGGGCATTAAAAAATGAAAAGAAAATCAATGGTTAAATGGCTCGGCATCGTTTTGACGTTTTGCATGGCTTTTGTGTCGCTGAATCTTATCGGACCTTCGGTAAGCGCCGCGGGTTTCAGCGGAAGCGGAAAGGGTACGGCAAAAAATCCTTACCTTGTAACTAACGCTGCCCAGCTTGACGAAATGCGGAACAATCTCTCGGCGACTTATAAGCTTGCGAATAACATCGATATGTCGCAGGTAGCAAGCTTTACTCCGATCGGAAAATTCAGCGCTCCTTTTACGGGCACATTCACCTGCGATACCGCATCTGACGGAACACCTAAGTACATAATTAAAAATCTCACGATAAATCACCGTCCCGCCGGCGCAACACTCGCAGAAAAATACAGCGGTTATAAAAAGGATAGGTCAATGGGCTGGGAGGCAGGCTTTTTCGGACAGACGAAGAATGCAACCCTTAAAAATATTGTTATTTTAAACGCCAATGTTACAAGCACCGTTGAGGGGAATTCTATGATGAATTCAGACTGGTCTACAAATCCCGGCCAGTCCTTTGAACAGTGTGCAGGAATTCTTGTCGGAGCTGCTCTTAATACAAAGATAATCGGCTGCGGAAGCTCGGGTACAGTTAAATCGGCTTCAAACAATGTCGGAGGACTCGTAGGAACCCTTACGGCGGAAAAAGGAAAAACAAGCTCAATTAAAAACAGCTATTCCTATGCGAATGTAACTTCAACGGGTATTTGGAATTCAGGCGGCTTCTGCGGAGGAAACGAAACCTATTGGGATGAATATTCAGGCAAGGTCACAATCTCAAATTGCTTCTATAACGGAACATTTTCGGGGAGCTATACAAGCGCCGGAGCATTCAGCGGACCTATGAGCACAAAAGGTTCGAATATCAAAGGCTGCTGGTCGGCGGGTAAGGTTCTTACAAGCTCTTCGGGCTGCTTCTATGCAACCGATGTTTACGGCTCGGGAATTCTGAAAAACACCGAGGTCTGCGAAAACTGCTACACTCTGTCCGTTATCGAGGGCAGAAATAAAGCACAGACGAATAAAACCGTTACCAAAAACAATTGGATAACAGACGCGGTAGGCGCTCTTGAAATCGGATTTGCCGCAGGCTCTCAGGCGGAAATAAGCGCGGCTTTCGCAAATATTTCGGGATTTACAGTTGCCGCAGGCGCCTATCCTCAGCTTAAGGATGTTCATCCGATAACAAACCCCGACAGCTATGTTCCGCTTGCCGCCAATGCAGCCGATAACAAAGGACATAGCGGAGCAGATAAAACTGCGTCGGACGGCGTTCAGACCGGCACCGATACCGACACCGACAACACGGTTGCCGATGATACCGATAAATCAGGCGGCAAGGACGAAATATCAACAGTTATAGAAAGCAAGGGTGCAAAAATCAGCACCGCCGAAAAGGTTTTATATGTTGTACTTTCGGTTATAATCGTTCTTCTTATCGCGGCAACGGTTTTCCTGACGGTTAAATGGAGCCTTCTTTTAAAGGATGAAAAAACAAAGAAGAATAACGGTAATGATATCACGGACGTCGTTAAAACAGAATAGAAAGGAAGAAAAACAAATGTCAACGCTTAATGGAAAAAGCAACAGGCTTAAATATAAAAATAACCTTGCGTATCTGTTGTTTATTCTTCCGGGGCTTGCTTCGATAATTCTGTTTCACTATATTCCGGTTTTCGGAATGGTTCTTGCATTCAAGGAGTATAACTACCGCGACGGCATTTTCGGCAGCCCTTGGGTAGGATTTAAAAACTTTAAAAACTTCTTCGATTCGGGCGATATGGTAAGAGTTATAAGAAATACGGTAGGCTACAATATCGCTTGGATGCTTCTTGTAAATCTGATGCTTGGTATGATAGTTGCGATTTTGCTTTATGATGTTAAATCAAAACGCGCAAATAAGCTTTATCAGACCGCAATGCTTATTCCTAACTTTCTTTCATGGGTTGTAGTAGCTTATGTCGGATATGTAATCTTAAGCCCTACAAACGGAATTCTGGTTTTAGCTCTTAAGGGAATGGGCATAAATGCAGTAAATCTGTATTCTTCAAGAGAAGCGGCAAAATACTGGCCTTATATCCTTACATTTTTTGAAATCTGGAAAGATGTAGGAATGGCAAGTCTTTACTACTATGCGGCTCTTCTTTCGATTGACACTTCGCTTTATGAAGCCGCCGCGCTTGACGGAGCGGGAAAGTTCAAGCAGATGATTTATGTATCCCTGCCCGAGCTTATGCCCATGGCGAGTATGGTATTGATACTCAGAATGGGTCAGGTTTTGTCGGGCGGAATGGATATTTTCTATCAGATGACCTTAGACTCAGGCGCGCTTTACAGCACAACCGAAACCTTGGCAGTTTATCTCTACCACGGACTTGCAGGTAAGTATACCGTAGGTGTAACAAGCGCCGTAGGAATTTTCCAGTCGGCAGTAGGACTTGTCCTTTTGATAGTCACGAATACGATTATCAAAAAAGTAAATCCCGAAAACTCAGTTTATTAAGAAAGGGGAATTTTAATGAAGGACGGAAAGGTTTATCCTATAGTTTTACATATTATCTTTATTTTAATGACCCTTATTTTCTTAGTTCCGGTTTTGATGATTCTTATAATTTCATTCACCGGAGAGGCGGAATTCTCGACCTACGGCTTTTCATTTTTTCCGAAAGAATGGTCGACAGCCGCTTATAAAATGCTCTTTGAAAATATCGGGGTTATGGGCAGAGCGGTTATATTTACAATTATTACCGCAGTGCTCGGCACTGTTATAAATATTGTTGTCAACTGTGCTTTTGCCTATCCGCTTACACGCGATGATTTTATTTTGAAAAAACCCGTAAATGTTATCCTTTTGGGAACAATGTTCGTAAGCGGAGGCTTAATGCCGACCTATATGGTCTACACTCAGCTGTACGGTCTTAAGGATAATCCTCTTGTTTATCTTTTGCCGCAGGTAGGCGCTTGGGGAGTTATCGTTTATAAAACCTTTTTCAAGGGTGTTCCGAAATCGCTTATCGAAGCCGCGGAAATTGACGGCGCAAACCAGTTCAAAACCCTCTGGAGCATAGTTCTTCCGATGTCGAAACCGATTATAGGAATGAATTTCTTTACAGGCGTTGTCGGCGGTTGGAACAACTGGCAGACCTCTCTTATTTATATAACAAAAAAGGAATACTGGACAGTTCAGTATTTAATGCAGAAAATTTTAAATAACGCGGATGTCCTTGTTAAAGCACTTAAGGAATCGGGTGTCAGAGACACATCTTCAATTCCGCTTGAAACAATGAAATACGCAATGTGTATCATAGCAACTGTTCCGATTCTGCTTCTTTTCCCTTATATGCAGAAATACTTTGCAAAGGGAATTGCGGTAGGCTCGGTAAAAGAATAAAAAAATGAGGTGCGAATATGAAAGTTAATTTTAAAAGATTTTTGGCGGTTGTCCTTTCGGTTTGTATGATGGCGCTGCTGTTTACAGGCTGTAAGGGAAAAAGCGGCAAGGTTGTCCTTAAATGGGGCTTTTCCGGGGCTTTGGGCTGTAAGGACGACGACTTAGTTCACAAGGAATTCAATAAAAAGTTAAATGAGCTTATGCCCGGGGTTCAGGTTGAGTTTGTTGATCAAACAAACGAAAATTGGGCCCTCTGGATGAGCGCAGGAGAACAGGTGGATATTGCATGGGCAGGTTATCTGTATGATGTTGAAAGCGAAATTATAAAGGGTGCTTATTCGGAGCTTGACGGCCTTATAAATAAAAAGGACACTCCGAATATATATCAGGAAATGAAGGATTATCCCGAGGATTATTACAGCGGCACCTATAAGGATAAGCTTTATATGCTTCCGATTCAGCAGCCTATATTCACTCAGTCTGCCAGTCTTAATATCCCTGCCGAGCTTTATCAGTATATGAATGTTGACGCGCTTCTTAATGCGGCTCATTCTTCTACTAAGACCACCCGTGCGGTTTATGACGAGATAACAAAATTTCTTGAAAAGGTCTGGGCGGCAAACGCTTACGATACCGATACCATAGGAAGTGGAATGGATGTTATCACAATCGGTAAGATTTTAGCAACTCGCGGCTATGATTTCGTCGGCGCGCAGAGCTTCAACGGCGCCAACCTTTGCTATGACGCATTTGACGATAACGCTCAGCTTGTAAATTTTGCCGAGACCGACGCTTATAAGCTTTTCCTTGAATATGCCGGTAAATGGTACAACGCAGGCTATATTCCCGAGGATGTGTTGACATCAAACGGCGGCGGAACAAGGTCGGCTGTAATTTCCGCAAACGGTTCGGGTATGTGGTACGGCACAAATAATCCCGAAACAGGCGAGGCGCGCGGAGTTTCATACATACTGGATAACGGAAAAATAGGAACTTACGGACTTCTTCTTGATACTACCGAGCAGCAGTTTAACGGAACCTCAACCTTAGGCAGCGAGCTTACATATCAGGTAATTCCGATTACGGCTAAATATCCGGAGGAAGCTATTAAGCTGTTAGACCTTATGCGTTCTCCCGTTGGAACTCCGGGGAACGATCTTGCAAATCTTCTTTGCTACGGCTTTGAGAAAAACAGCGACTATGCCAAAAAGTATGATACCTATCATTATACGCTTAACGGCACCTGCGCCCAAGGCATAGATTACACCGTTCAGCCCAGCTCCAACTGCAAGTACGGCAAGTGCTTCTGGACCGTTACAAACTCATATCTTCTCTATCATACCCCTGTTGTATTAGACGGTCAGTCCGAATGGGCTCTCGATTTCGAAAAGAATGTCAGACCTACTCTTCACAAGACGCCTTATTACCGCTTCAGAGCAGATTTTTCTTCAATGCTTACGGATGTTTCGAACATTTCGAGCGTAACCAAGGAATATAACAATCAGCTTCTTTCGGGACTTAACGGAAGTAAGTGGAACACTCCTTATGAGCAGATGATGAAGAAAATGAAGGACGCAAAGCTTGAAAATGTAAAGAGCGAGATACAAAAACAGATGAAGGCTTATAAGCCTCAGTAATAATTGCGGAAAGGAGAAAACCGTGAAAGCAAATATTATCAAAAAAGCAGTTATTTTCACATTGACTATGCTTCTCATTCTCCCGACAAGCTGTTTTGTAAGCTTTGCGGATTCAGCCGTTTCCTTTAAAGTCGAAAATGTGACCGGTATCAAGGCAAACGATACCTTTGAGGTAAAAGTCGACTATACCGGCACTTCCGACCTTAAAATAAGCGGAATAGTTATGAATCTAGCATTTGACAGCTCGAAGATAGCATTTTCGGGTTCGAGTGAAAAAGTAAATGTTAAAAATATGGACAGCTATACTGTGAATGCCAAGGACGGAAAGCTTAAGTTCCTCTGGGATTCCTTAAGCACCGTCACCTTAAAGAAAGGAAATATCTTAAAATTTTCTTTTCAGGCAAGGAAAGGCTTTTCGGATACGGTTATAACCCCGAGCATAGAAACCCTCTATGTTTTTGAAAGCGGCAATATCAGGGAAATTTCCGTTTCCTCCTTCGGTTCGGGAGCAATTACCGCAGGCTCGGCATCGCTTAGTGATGTTACCAATGTCATTAACCTTATTAACGCGATTGACGACCCCGTTGTTTTAACGCCTGCCTGCAATGAAAGAATTACAAACGCTTATAATGCTTATTGTAAATTAAACGGCTCAAAAAGACAGCTTGTAACTAATTATGATAAGCTTGCGGCGGCAATCAAGGAATATAACAGATTAAGTGAAAATAACGCTAATAATCCCGTTGACCGAGAGGTCGAAAAGTTTAAAAGCGATTATGCCTATGCGCTTTCGCGCACAAAATCAAATGTTACAACCGAAAAAACAGCCGACGGAAAGTTTAAGGATGTCGTAGCATTGGAAGAAGCTATTGCGGCGGCGGAAAAGCTTTCTGTTCAGGCGCAGGTAAAGCTTTCTAAAGAGAAGAATACCATGAAAAGCGTTCTTTCTTACTTAAATAATCAGGTTAAGGAAGAGCAGGAGCAGATAGAAAAGGAAGAGCTTGAAAAGAAACAGCGCGCTGCTGCGGAGGAGGCTGTAAAAGAATATCTTTCTCAGCCCTTTAAATGGGCCTTTGATTTAACCGTCGACAGTGTTCAGACAAAGGACGAATCGGGTGTCAGAAACGCTTATAACACATTGGGCGATTATGAAATAAATAAATATGCCGTCGAAATGCTTAAGGATTACAGAACCCTTTTAGAGTCTCTTATAAAAAAGATAGAGGCTTTAAAGCTTGCCGAAAATCCCGGACAGTCGGCTGAAATCAAGGCGGCGGACGCATTTAAGGATAATTTTTCGTATGTTTTAGGGCTTACGCCCGAAACCGTTGCCAAAGATGATGAGGTAGATATAAACATAGCAAATTATGCTTATGAAATGCTTGAAGACGGCGTCAAAGCCTATTTAAAAGCCGAGGGAGAGCTTTTAGTTTCTCTTATGGAAGCCGTTTCCGCTCTGCCTGACGAGAATGATAGTGACGGCGCGGAAGATACCGATACCGATAATTCGGCAGACGATACGGAAAGTCCTGTTAAACAGGTGATAAAATACATTAAAAACGCGGGTAAATATACGGTTAAATTCATTAACCGCGAAATGAGCAAAACAGTCTGGGTCATGCTCGGAGCCATAGGTCTGCTCAGCATAAACTTAGGCTGCTGCTACGGATTTTACCGCCGCGCTAAAAAACGCAAAATCAAAAAGGAGGAAGCATAGGTGAAACTGAAATTTTCAAAACTTCATAAACAGGTTCTTAATCTTTCATTGTCCGCGGTTTTAATTGCCGCCGCGGTGCTTGTTCCTAATATCTTAAAGGTTAAGGCTGAAAAAATAGACGAAACAAACCCCGAGCTTAAGCTTATAAATATCGACGGCGATGTGGAAACTGAAAACGGTGATGTCTCTTATTCCCCTCAGGGCGATATAAAGCAGTCGGGCAACAGCTACGATATCCGTTCAAATGCTTATTGCTACTGGGGAACTACCGATGATGTTACATTTGCTTATAAGGAATTCAATGTCGCTCCTAAGGACAGCGATTCTCTGACCGTTGAGGCGACAATGAACAACTTCGGTCCCGAAATCTCAGGCTCTGCCGTTCACGAAAATGCTTCCTCGGGAATTATGATAAGAAGCTCTGTTTCAAATGACGCGGCGGGCATGTTCTTACATGTAAGACAAGAGGGGCTTATGATAGTTTACCGCCCAAAAACAGCGGGCGGCTGGAAGTTTACTTCTGCTAAAAGCGTTTCTTATCCCCTTCAGCTTAGAGTAACGGTGCAGAAGAACTCCGTCGAATGCAGATATAAGGGTGCTAAAGATATTACATGGAAGCTCGCAGGCTATGTGTCGCTTGATTATACAGGCCCGCTTTATGCAGGCCTCGGAATTCATTCGGTTTCTCAAAGCACATTCGTTAAATCGAATTTCACCGACCTTAAATTCTCGGGCGAGGGCACTTATGACCCCGATAATAATGATTCTTCGGATACTTCAAGTGCTTCTAAGCCGACAGAAAAGGTCGACCCCGATTTGGACCTTTCTTCAAATGAAAATATCGTGCTTTATGAGACATTTTCCGATGATAAAAAGCCCGCAATAAGCAAGGACGCATGGACGCTTAACGATAAAAAATATAAATGGACGAGCGGACAGAAAAATTATGATTACGATAATAACGGAATAATAACCGAGCATGCTCCTAAATATGCCGAAAGAAAAGTTGAAAACGGAAACAGATTTTTGTATAAACAGCTGCTTCAGGATTCAATTGATTTTATAGGCGATGAGGCTTGGTCCGATTATAAGGTCAGTATGGACTTCCAGTATACCGAGAAGTGCGACCCTAAGGCTAAAAATGCAAATAATGTCATAGCATTAAGCGCAAGAAGCCGAATTGTTGAGTGGTACGGCTATTCGGACTACGCCGCAACTGTTCAGAATGAGTTTATTGATAATAAGGACCAGATGACGGTTTCGCTTTATAAGCATGTAAACAGCTCGTTAACAAAGGTTTCAAACCTCGGAGTAAGACTCGGTGAGGCGGTTAAAATTGATAGTATTTTGGGAGACGGCATTTGGCATAATCTCGCAATCTCCGTTTTCGATAATATTATCACCGTTTCTTTTGACGGCAAAGAGGTTATAAAGTATACAGATGACGGTTATTCTCCAAGGAGCGACCTGACATTCCATGCAGGCAGCTGGGAAGAGATAATCGGCTTCGGCAGAGTAGGAGTTAAAACTGTTGAGACCGACGCTTATATAGATAATATCATAGTTGAACTCACCCCCGATACCATTAACGGCGACTATGATAACTATGTCGGCGGAGGCTGGGACGACCCTATTCCCGAAACGGTGAAGGACTGGACCGAGAATAAGAAATATTCTTATTACTTCAACGGCATAAACGGCAAAAACACCGCCGGCTCAAAGAAAAATAAGTAAGGAGGGACGGATAAATGAAAATTTCAAAATCAGTTAAAGCCAAGCTTTCGCTTCTTTTAGCACTTGTTATGCTGTCCGTTCCAGCTTTAAGACTTTATGCCGTAAACGACAACAATAATGACGATACCTCGGACGATCCTTTCGGTTCCTCCGAAATAACCGCTCCCGACGCGTTTGCGGATTTCGAAAACAAAGATATTTCAATGTTTTTCGGAAACGATAATATTGATGCTAAAAATACAAAAATCGAGGCTGTTTCAAATCCTAAAAAGGATAGCATAAACGGCAGCGATACCGCAGCAAAGCTGCAGAATAAAAGTACATCTGCCGCAAATAAAGCGGGGAACAACGGCGTAATCCTTCTTTCGACAAACTTTATGCCGAAAAAAACGCTTTATACGGTAAATGCCAAGATGTATATAACCTGTGACGATTCAAATGACAATTACCGCTATCCAACTTTTGTTTATGATTATGTTGACGAAAACAACTGGCGCGGAATTGCGATAAAATCCGTCAAAGGCGAGCTGAAGGCGGTTTCGGTGGGAATGCCGACCTCTCAGTGGGGCTGGACCAGACCCAATGCCGATTACGGATATAATCAGAATGCCTTTAAAGCCGTAAATGCGGAAAAGACCGAAAAGCTCCCCTATAATACATGGGTAAATGTTCAGGCTAAGTATTCTAAGGGTACTGTCGAAATCACTCTCATTTCAGAGGACGGCTATATGCAGCCTTTCAACCGTACCGCGAATCTGATAGACGGCGCTCTTACAAGAATTGGCTTTACTTCTATGAATGAAGGTGTTTATCTTGACGATTTAAGAATAAGCTTTGCGGGAAACGACGCTTCCTCAGAAGCGGATATTTTCTTAAAGAAGCATGCAGGTATCTTTAATCTCCGTGCGGTCACCCTTTCAAATGACGATTCAAAAGCTTTAAATTCGGCGCTTTCCGATTTTAATGCCCTCTCTGAGGACGTAAAGTTAACAATTCCTAATAAAAAGGCTTATCTTGATGAGCTTAAGGCTCGGAGTGATAAAATTTCGGGTAATGAAAAATATACGCATAAGTCCGAAATGCCTGCTGCCGATTATTGGGATAAGAACAGCACCTTTGTCTATGAGGACAGCTTTGATGATGAGTCGGCGCTTTCAAGATATATTGATGTCCGCGATGTCGATACTTGGCTCGGCGATAAAGGTACGTTTACTTCGGATAATGCCTTTAAAAGCTCCGCAATCTCCTTAAAGGAATCTGCTTTTAGAATAAAGGATGAGCTTCTTCCCGAAAAGGCAAAAATGCAGATAGTAGATTTCGATTTCTATGTCGAAGCCGACACACCTATTCCTTTCTGGGCAAACGCTCCGATAGGCTATGCTTATTATTTTGATAAGGATAATTACCTTTATTCTTATTTATCTAACTACCCCGAGGATGCGGGTGCTAATGAATTCAGAAGATACCGTTCGACCTATTCTACAGGCGGAACCGTTAAGCCCTACGGCCCTCAGGGCTCCTTAAGCAAGGCTATAAACCCCTCTGAGCCCGTTCATGTAAACTATATTTATAATGATAAGTCGGTTACCATGACGATCACTCAGGGCGAAACGACGATAATCGAAACCGAATTCAGCGTCTGCGATATCAGAGGTCAGTTTGTATTGGCAGGGTGCGACCAAAGATTTAACTGCTGGTATGATAACCTTAAAATAACCTATGTCAAAGGCGATTGGGATATTGACGAAACCTCGGACGATATAAATATCTATTTCTCCGGTTCTACCTATCAGGGCGCGGGCGACGCGGTTCTTATAAACGGCGAGAATTTGGGAAATATCGTAACTGATGTTGAAATCGAGCCTTATAGTGTATCCTCGGCCGATAAAAAGTATTTCGATTATCAGGCATTCGATGAGTCGGGCGTTGTAAAGGGTACTTATTCTTCAGACCCCTCAAATATTGTTTTTGATGACTCAAAGGCAATAGCCGCAGAAATTGTTCAGAGAACAGAGGATTCGGTAAAATTCGTAATCCCCAAAAAGGATAAGGATAATAACGATATGCCGAAAGGGCTTTATGCCGTAAGGCTCAAGGGAATGGACGAAAATACCAACCCCGTAGAAAAGACCCTTATTCTTAATGCTCCGCATATTGATTATACCGTCGGTGACGACGGAAAGCGAATATCCCAAGGCGGATATATCGAGGTTGTCGGAAAGACCCTCGCTTTTCCGGTTTCAAATGATGAGAATAATAAGGATTACAGCAATTTAAAGGCTCTTCTTGTAAAGAAAAACGGAACGGTTGTTAAGGAATTACCCATAGAAACTGTTTTTTCAAATTACAATGTAAGACTTTCCGTTCCCGACGATACACCTTTAGGCGATTATGAGCTTTGGCTGTACAGCGGCTTCGGCTGGTCCGTTCCTTATAATGTTACGGTTGACGAAAGCGTTTATAATAAGCTTCTTTCGATGAAAACCGTTAATGTAAAGGATAATGTCTATACAGGTCAGAATGTCGAGAGCGGTCAGGATCAGAACGCAACTCCTTATGTTCAGAGTCTGCTTGATATCTTAGGCAGTCAGGGCGGCGGCGTGCTTTATTTCCCGAAGGGAATTTACCGCTTTGCTCAGCCGCTTATAATTCCAAAAAATGTTTCGGTTGTCGGCGAGAATATGCACGATACCGTTTTCCTCTGGACCTCGTTTAACTGGGGGTTCAATAAGCTTCCTACATATCTTTTGGGAATGGAATCGAATTCCGTTGTTAAAAATATTGACATTTATGCCCACAGAACAGGTGGAGTTATTTCCTATTTCGGAAACGATATCGAAAATGTTTATCTCGAAAATGTAAGAACATTTTCCCAAAGACTTTCAGGAACCACTACTTCGGGTGAACATTCCGGATCATTTTATACAATTTCCGAGATTCACATCCTGAACGCTGTTGAGCAGTCGGGCTGGACTGTATGGGCCGACGATAAGGCAAAGCTTACAAACTTCCAAATGAAAAATTGCGATTTTGAAAACTATGCCGCAAGCGCTGCCGACGGAAAGGGAATGAGACTTACCTACGGCTCGGATAAATCCTCTTATTATCAGATCTATGATTCAAAGTTTTCTGCAGGTTGGTCCCCGGGTCAGGGAAATAATGTTATAGTCCGTAATTTCGATTTCAGCGGTGCCTGCTTTTCAATAACGGGAAAAGGTGTTTTGTATGACTCAAACTTTGTTCATGACAATACGACCAATAACCGTGAGCTTTTCGTTGCGGACTTAAGTCCATCGGTTTCCACTTTCAGCGGAATGTATAAGGATACTTCAGATACATCGGGAAAAACATGGCTTATGCCGTTAGGAAACAGAACCGCGGTCAACCTTATCGGAATGCAGCTTTATGTTGTAAACGGTCAGGGTAACGGACAGACAAGAATTGTCACAAACGCGGAAAACACCTCTGTTCAGGGCGTTTATAAAATAACCTTTGATAATGCGTTTCAGGTTGAGCCTAACAGAAACAGTAAAGCCATAATGAGACATCCCAGAGAAAATATGTATTTCACGGGAAATACATATTATAACGGCTCGACAGTAGGCTTCTACGGCGGCGTTGCGGGTGTTGTATTCGATTCGAACTCTTATCATAGAGTAACTAATCAGTATTTGTGGTCTTGCTGGGGCGATGTTGACTGGTATGCTTCGTATAATAACGAAAAGACCGTTTATGACCCATTTGGCATTATATCAGATGGCACCGAAAATAATGGGTCAATTAATGGATCCGGGTTTACCTTTCAAAATATTATTTCAACACAGTTTAAATATGTCCGTGCCGTAGTTTTCAGAAACTGCGATTTCAACGGAAGAAGTTTAAAGCTTCAAAACAAGACACAGAGTGCAATATCCGATGTCTTGGTTGACGGATGCTCGTTCACTAAATCCGAATACGGAATTTATAACGACACCACCGTTTATCAGGGCGCGGGACTTGACGGCGCACTGTTCAGAAACAATACATTTAATGAGGTCGATAATCCTTATTATAGGTTAGACGATACCCTTAAATGCAAAAACTCAGTCTTCACAATGCGTGCCCTTATCCTTGACGACAGAGCCGACGAATTTGTTTTAGGCGATGTTGACCTTGACGGAAAGGTAACCTTGAAGGACTGCACGTTACTTAGACTCTATCTCGCTGAAATAACCGTTCTTTCCGATGAACAGCTAAAACGCGCGGATATGAATCAGGATAATGCTGTTGACCTGAAAGACTGCGGAGCTATCCGCGCTAAGGTTGCTCTTCTCGGTAACTCGGGCAATTCCTCAAATAATGCAGGAAATAATTCAGACACCGTAACTGCGGAAACTGAGAATAACAATGCCGAAAACGAGGCAAAGGCGCAGGCTCAAAAGGCATTTGAAAGCGCTGTTGACGAGGCGGTTTCAAAGGGGCTTACCAAAGACGAGCTTATGAAAATTTTAGAAGATAAATTAAAGTAAATTTTAAAAATTTCCTGTCCCTGAATGACAGGGACAGGAAAAACGAGGAAATTATGGAATTACCGATTGCTATAAAAAAACATATCGAAGAAAACAGCGCTAAGCTTAAAAAGTATTCCGAAAAGCTTGCGAAGCTTTATGAAAACTGTTATGCAAGTACAGTAAAGACGGCGCTCGTCCCTAAGGAGGACGGCACAATATTCGTCTTAACAGGCGATATTCCGGCAATGTGGCTCAGAGACTCCTCCGCGCAGGTCAATCACTATGTCGATATAGCAGAGGATAAAGAGGTTGCCGAAATAATAAAGGGTGTTATAAGAAGACAGTTTAAATATATTCTTATCGACCCTTATGCGAATGCCTTTAATGAAGCGCCTAACGGCAAGGGAATGACGACCGACCGCCCCAAAAACGGACCGTGGGTCTGGGAGCATAAATATGAGGTCGATTCGCTTTGCTATCCGGTAAGACTTCTTTATAGGTATTATAAAAAGACAGGCGACAGATCCATCGTCGATAATGAGTTTGTTCCGGTTATCAAATCAATCGTAAATGTCTTTAAAACCGAGCAGGATCACTTTAAAAACAGCTCCTACCGCTTTTTCAGAGATACCGATTGGCTCACCGATACAATTCATAATAACGGAATGGGAGATCCTGTCGTGCCTACGGGTATGACATGGTCGGGCTTCCGCCCCTCGGACGACGGCTGTAACTACGGCTACTATATCCCGTCTGAAATGTTCGCAACCGTTATTTTAGGCTATGCCGCCGAAATGCTCGGCAGTAAAAATAAGCTTACAGCCGATATTCTAAAGCTTAAATCCGAAATCGAAAAGGGAATAAATGAATTCGGAATTATAGATTATAAGAATTTCGGAAAGGTTTATGCCTGCGAGGTAAACGGAATGGGAGATTTCACCTTTATGGACGACGCAAATATCCCGAGCCTTATTTCCGCTCCCTATATCGGATATTTAAAGCCCGATGATGAAATTTATCTTAATACAAGAAAGCTTCTTTTGAGTAAAGAAAATAAATTTTATTATGAGGGCAAATTCGCTAAGGGAATAGGATCTCCTCATACAAAGGCAGGCCATATCTGGCACATGGCTCTTTCCATGCAGGGTCTTACATCTACCGATAAAAAGGAAATGAAGTATATCCTTGATACCCTTGTTTCCTGCGACGGCGATACAGGATATATGCATGAGGGCTTTGACGCAAATGACCCCTCGGTATTTTCAAGACCGTGGTTTACATGGTCGGACTCGATTTTCTGCGAGTTCGTGGAAAAGTGCCTTAAAGAGGGCGTTGCCTAAGAAAGCTTAAGCTTTCCATATCCTTGCCGGCGGAGCAAAAAATCCGCATGGCAGAGTTCGAAACTGCCATGCAGCCATTTTATTAAGAAAACCGCTTCGCTCTTTCGGATATGTTTATATATAAAATTTTTAAAACAAGGAGAGGTAAAAAAATGAAAAAAATCAATTTCAAGGGTTTAACCGCAGCATTTTTATCATTGATGTTGATTTCGTCAATGGTAATTATTCACTCAAGCGCAACATCCGAAGATTTTGAAACAAAATATAAAAATGTTTTAGAATCTCTCAGCGCTGTAGTTAGCCCCAACACAGTTGTCGAAAAGGTAACCGCTGAAACAGCCGAAAGCTATGATAATGCGAATAGGGCTTATAAACTCCTTTCCGCTGATAAGCAGAAAGCGCTTGAAAGCAGCTATGGTACAGATATAACAAATAAGCTTGAGGCTTGCGCAAGAAGAGCAAAGATATTCACAGAGGGCAGCTTTTATTTCGATTTCGAAAACGATTCGGCTCTTGCAAAATATCTTTACACCGCTCAGAACTCAAATAAAAAATTCGTTTTCTCAACCGTTCAGCACGGCACCGCAATCCCCGAAATCGAGGAGACCTTTATTTATGAAGGTGCAGGCGGTAAATTCTCGGAAGGCTATAACGGAAAAGGCGAATTTACTGATATTATGACCGGAAACACTTCGGGAACATATCCTGTTATTAAAATGGAAGCCGGCGTTTACACTTCTGATGACGGCACAACCGCAATTTTAAATCAGGCAGGGAACTATGGCAATGTCGGTGCAAGAATGTTTGCAAAGAGCTCGAACTATGATAATGTATTAAGCACAAATACTTTTGTTGTAGGAGATTTTGTTGACGGCGCTTATCAGCCCCGCGATTTAACAGCTAAATTCTCTTATTTAACAAATGATGAGGGCGCAACATATTATCCCAGTCTTTACCTTACAAACGGCTCTGAAAAATTGGGCGACGGTGTTATTGCTATAAGCAGTTTAACTTTCGAAAAAAGCGCAATTGCTTCAAATGTAAAGCTTACAATAAATGATTTTACCGGTCTTACACCTAAGGTTAAGCATACTAAGGCTTTAAGAGTTTCTTATCCCGAGGTTCTTAAAGCAAAATGTGCGGAAGCAAATGAATTTGCCGAAACTCTCGATGTAGCAAATATCGATATTACCATGAGCGATATAATCAACAAGTACAGTGACCTTGTTGCCGCCTGCGGAGATAACGATTATATTACAATCGAGAACAAGGCAAAGCTTTTAACAGCTAAAAAGGTTTCCGATTATCTTGTTAAGAATAATATTGATAAAATTGATACACCTGCAAGCATTAACGCACTTTCGGCTGTTATAACCGATAAGACCGCCGTTACAAAGCTTTATAATGAAACTCAGGAGATTATAAAACTTGATCTCAGCGGAATGTTCACCGACGCTCAGCTTGCAAAAATCAATTCAATGAATAACGCTTTAAGCTTAATGACAGGCGAAACTTATGACGCAACCGACCTTGTAAAAGCGGCTGTGGCAATTGCAGAGCTTAATAAAAAACAGATTGTAAACGATATCTCATTTGAGGTTGAGCTTACTAAGGCAGAAAAAGCCGTTGCAGCGCTCGGTACTTATAAAGACGCCGTAAGCAACAAATCGGTGCTTGAAGGTATAAGAGCTTCTTATAACGCTTTGGTTGCTAGCGGAAAATACACCGACGATTCAAACTATACGTTTACAAAGACAGGCAAAAGATATGCCAATGTGAAATATGATTACACTAATATTGATGTGAATTTTTTAAGCGTCAAAGACACAGGTGTTGTAAGCTATATCAACAACCCTTCGCTCAGCGCGGGAATAAATGAGATCAGCTTTACCCTGCCCGTAAGCACATACAATGAAGCTGCTAATAATTTTGTCTATTCTTATGACGGTATTGACAGTGAAGCAGGTTTTGCAAATATAAGCGCTTTCGGCTTCTTCGGAAGACATGATAATCCTACTTCTGGAGACTCTTACACGATTCATAAGGAATCTGCAAAGGCTTCTACAACGCTTATTCCTCAGGATACCTCTTATTATTATGCTTCTATGTATGCTTACGAAACAGCAGATTATAAAACAAGACTTGAAACTGAACGTGTTCCTGTTGATTATTACTCCACATTAAAGGATAACAACAACTTAGTTTGGTACAAGACAAAAGAAAATGTCGGAAAAGCAGATGTTACCAATTATGAGTTAAGCACCGACCTTAAAACTTATATTGATAATAAAGGATATTCCTGCTATATTCCTCAGGGCAATATGAATGTCACCATGGAATATCAGGGAGACGCAAATCTTGTTAAGGGTTTTAACTGGTATCTTATCACAATTTCGGGCAAGTTCTGCACCGGTCAGAACGCTTATGAGGACGGTACCGTTTACTGCCGTCTGTTCACAAAGGGCAGAATAACAACAGCCGGCGTTACACATGACGCAAAAGTTGAGCCCACTGATGTTCTTAAAATTCTTGATATCAAAGTAAATAAGACCCCCACCGCTCTTACCGCAGGCGCGTCCGTAAGAATTGCCGATGTTAAAAACGGCGGCGGTATCCGCTTTGAGTCTAAGGTAAATACCGACCTCTATAATTCTCTTAAGAATACAGAGGGCGTTACCGTAAGCCTCGGAACAATTATCGTTCCCGAAGAATACAGAAACGGTTTAGATATCAATTTTGATAACTTTAAGACCGCTTCTCAGGGCGGAACAAACGAGGCTAAAAATCTTTGCGTAGATATCCCTCAGACCAAGTGGCAGGATGAGGCAAACGGAATTTACACCGCCGCTCTTATCAACCTTAAAGAAGCTAACTACAAAAAACAGTTCGCCGCAAGAGGATATATGAAGGTTACCTATGCTGACGGACATTCCGTTTACTATTATTCCGACTTTGATAAGGACGGAAATGTAAGAAGCATTCAGACTGTAGCCATTGCCGCTCTTGCCGACACCTCGGTAACATATACCGAGGCTCAGAAAGCAATACTTAAAGTATTTGCAGGTCGGCCATAAAAGGAAAGGGGAAGAATAAAATGAAAAGCTATAAAAAACCTGTTTTGGCTGTTATTTTAGAAGAGCCCCGCGATAGAATATGCTTAAACATGAGCAACGGCAATGATGATTACACTCCTGATCCGTTTTCCCTCGGAGATACCGACAATAATGCAGAAGTCGGCATTTAAAAAAGCTATGAAAAAATCGCTTATTCTATTGTTTTTATTGGTTTTCTCTGCCGCCGCCCTAGCAGGCTGCGGCAGAAAAGCCGAAAAAAGCACCGCTTCGGATGATAAAAGCTCATCACAGAGTGTTATAAGCTCCGAAACAAGCAGTGCTTCAAATAAAGTTGTTACGGCGGACGGCAAGGCGTCGGGCGCAAATTCGCAGTCCTCAAAAAATACACCTAAAAAAGACGACGGCAAAAACACCGATACTGTCTCCGATATCTTTTCGTCAGACGGCTCTTCGTCAAAAGAGCCGTCAAAGCCGGATAGCTCATCCGATTCTTCGTTAGGCTCGTCTTCGGACTCCGCCGTAACGGAATCTTGGACGAAATATTATTGATTTCGTTTTTAACTTAAATTTCAGCAGAGACCAAAGCTTCCCCTAACAGGGGAATCACCTCTGTTTTCACTATCGTGAAAAAGAAGGGCGCCTTGCTTTAGTCTCTGCTGAAACCCAAGCCTCCACTTTAGACGAAAGGAAATTCCCCTGTTAGGGGAAATGTCTGCGACAGCAGACAAAAGGGTTCCCGTCTTCCGGAGGAAAAGGTGGCAAAGCGAAGCTTTGGCGGAAGGGTTTGGTTACATCAGCGGCGAAGCCGCACATTCGTCTAACATCTAATATCCAATATCTATAATCTGACAAGGGGATAAATATGTACAATCCTGCGGTATACCGAAAATTTACTACAAACGAAATAAAGCCTTGCGGATGGCTTAAAAGACAGCTTGAAATTCAGGCGAACGGTCTTTCGGGCAATCTTTATAAAATATGGCCGGATATAAGGGACAGCTCTTATATCGGCGGAACTATAGACAGCTGGGAAAGAGTTCCCTACTGGCTTGACGGCTTTATTCCGCTTGCCTATCTTCTTGAGGACGAGGAGAAAAAAGCGGTTGCGAAAAAGTATATTGACGGTATAATTGCCTCACAAAAGCAAGACGGCTGGATCTGTATCTGCAAGGACGAGGAAAGAAATACCTTTGATATCTGGCCCGCAATTCTCATTTTAAAGGTTTTGACCGTTTATTATGAATGCTCAAAGGACGAAAGAATAGAAGAAATAGTTTATAAGGGACTTAAAAGCGTTGATAATCATGTCAAGAATTTCGGAATTTACGGTTGGGCAAGTGCAAGGTGGTATGAATGTCTTATTCCCGTTTTCTGGCTCTATGAAAGAGTACATGAGGAATGGCTTTTAAATCTCGGCACTTCTCTTTATGCGGCAGGAACAAATTATAAGGCGCTTTTTTCTTCGGGCTTTTATAAAAATCCGAAAAACGAATGGAATCACGAAACTCACATTGTAAATGTCGCAATGGCGATAAAATCCGAGGGGCTTCTTTCGCAGATTTCCGATTTTGGGGATAAAAAGTATCCTAAAAAAATGCTTGAATTTTTGGATAAGTATCACGGAACGGTAGTCGGGCATTTTAATGGCGACGAATGCCTTTCAGGCAGCAGTCCTATTCAGGGGGCGGAGCTTTGCAGTGTTGTTGAGGCAATGTTTTCTTATGAAACGCTTTTTAGTATAACGGGCGACAGCTACTGGTGCGACAGACTTGAAAAGTTAGCCTATAATGCTCTTCCTGCGACTATAAGCGAGGATATGTGGACTCATCAGTATGACCAGCAGGTAAATCAGGTCGGCTGTGTAAAATTAGGCGAGAAATCAATCTTCCGCACAAACGGACCCGACGCGCACCTTTTCGGTTTAGAGCCGCATTTCGGCTGCTGCACCTCAAATTTCAATCAGGGCTGGCCGAAATTCGCTTTAAGCACATTTTATAGAAGCGAAAATTCCTTAGTTTCCGCCGTGATTGCTCCGTCAAGAGTAAAAACCGAATTTAAAGGTGTTAAAACCGAGGTTGAGCTTAAAACCGATTATCCCTTTAAAAATATTCTTAAATATGAAATAAAAACCGAAAAAAGCGTTAAATTCAAGCTTAAGATAAGGCTTCCGCAATGCGCTAAGGGCTTTAACATAAGCGAGAGATTTGAACTTGAGAACGGCTTTGCGGTTATAGATAAAGAGTGGAAATCAGGCGACAGCGTCATAGTAAAGCTAATGTTCGAAACCGAATTTATTAAGCATAACAATATGTTGGCGCTTTGCCGCGGCCCTTTTGTTTATTCGCTTGAGATCGAAGAGGACTGGCAGAAAAGAGAGTACATAAAAGACGGAGTCGAAAGGAAGTATCCCTACTGCGATTATGAGATTTATCCGAAATCTAAGTGGAATTACGGCTTTGCCGATTTAAAGACAGAGCTTATTGAAAAGGATTTAGGAGAAATCCCGTTTTCAAAGACCGACCCTTGCATAACGATTTTAGCCGACATGGCTGAAATTGCTTGGGATTATAAGGAGGGCTACAATTTCATCTGCTCTGAAAAGCCGATTGATAATAAGCCTCTTTCAAAACCGGTAAAGAAAAAATTCAAGCCTTACGGCTGTTCGACGCTTCGGATGACCGAAATGCCTATGACGGAAGGAAAAACAAATGAAAAATAAATATTTAAAGCCTGAAATAGAGCTTTTGAATTTAAAATCGTGTGATAGGATTTCGGATGACGGCGGTACGGATGACGATTGGGAAAACGGCACCACAGGTGCCGCCTCTTCCGGCAATGAATGGACAAAGTACTATTAAAAAGGTGATAAAAATGGCATACAAAATTTTATTTATGGGTGATTCCATAACCGACGCCAACCGTAATTACAACGATGACAACAATGACGGCTGCGGTTATGCGACGATGATTGAGGGATATTTAAACTGTAAATATCCCTTTAAATATGAAATGCTGAACCGCGGAATAGGCGGTCACAAGCTTGCTGATATTTATTCGAGAATGCAAAAGGACATTATCCATGTAAAACCCGATTTTATGAGTATTCTTGTCGGTGTCAATGATGTTTGGCATGAAATTGATTGGCAAAACGGCACACCTGCCGACAGCTACGAAAAGCTTTATGACCAGATGATTTCGGAAATCAAGGAACGCCTTCCTAAAACAAGGCTTATGATAATTCAGCCCTATGTGGTAAAGGGTTGCTCTACTCTTCCGACGGAGCAGGACCCCGAAAGGTGGAATAAATTCAGGCTCGGAGTCGACCTTGTCGCCGCGGCGGCAAAAAGAGTAGCCGAAAAGCACGGAGTTTATTTTCTTCCGTTACAGCTTATTCTTGACGAGGCACAGAAAAAAGCGCCGTCCGATTATTGGACGCTTGACGGCGTTCACCCCTCTGCGGCAGGCCATGAGCTGATTAAAAACGAATGGCTTGCGGCATTCGGCGAAATCACCGGAGAGCCGATTTAAAGCAGATATTTAATATCTGAAAGAATACCCCTCATACTAGATATTAGACACTAGATGGTAGATGCTAGACTAAAATGGAATATTATTTAATTACGTGCCGTTAGGCACACATTGGTCTAATATCTAAAATCTAATATCTAACATCTAAAATGACAGCTCCCCTCTGTATTGACATTCGTCAATAAGAAGGGAGCCAAAAGCTTCCCCTTTAGACGAAAGGGGAAGTGGCTTTGCCGAAGGCAAAGACGATAGGGTTTGGTTATATCAGCGGCAATGCCGCACATTAGTAAGTATCTTAACAAGGAGAAAATAAATGAAATTAAGAGCGCCGAGTATACCTATAATAACGATCGATCCGTATACTTCCGTTTGGCTGCCGTCGGACAGATTAAACGATTGCGATACCGTCCATTGGACGGGCAAGGATATGCCGATAAGAGTTTATGCGAATATCAAAGATAAGGAGTACATTCTTTTAGGCTCCGACGGAAAAACCGAAAAGGCAGAGCAAAAAAGTATAGATATTTCGGCTATGACGACAGCTGCCGAATTCAAAGCGGAAAATGCCGAAATCACACTTAAATTTACCGCACCGATGTTTTTGGACGATTTAAAAATGCTTTCAAGGCCTGTAAACTATTTAAGTATTGAAACAAATCTTGAAGATGTTATAATAAAAGTATCCGTAGGCGAAGAAATCTGTCAGGATAAGCGCAGACAGGCGGAAATGGTTATAGATAAATTCTGTCTTGACGGCGGAATTGAAACAATTTCCATGAAAAGCGAGCAGCAGCCGGTTTTATTAAGATTCGGCGACGATGTAAGAATAGACTGGGGCTATTTTTATCTTTCCTGCGAGGGTGCACAGTCCGATTATAAAAGGATTTTCGACCGCGGTGCGGATACAATGTATGTAAGTCTGTCAAAGAAGCTTGAGAATAAAAAGGCTTTATTCACATTCGCTTATGACGATATTAAGAGCATTGATTATTTTCATTCAAAACTACCCTCATTCTGGAATAAGGACGGAGCGAAAATCGAGGACGAAATAGTATCGGCATATAAAAATTACGGCGGAATATTTAAAAAATCCGAGGAATTTTCAAATGAGCTTTATTCCTCCGCCGTTTTAAGCGGCGGAGATAAATATGCGCAGATTTTAAGCCTTGCCTACAGACAGGTGCTTGCGGCGCATAAGCTTGTTGTCGACACAAGCGGAGATATTTTATACATATCAAAGGAATGCTTTTCAAACGGCTGTGCCGCAACCGTTGATGTAAGCTATCCTTCCGTTCCGCTGTTTTTAATTTATAATCCTGAGCTTGTAAAGGGCATGCTAAGACCTGTTTTAAAATATGCAAAAAGCCCCGAATGGCCGCATGAATTTGCGCCTCATGATGTGGGAACCTATCCTATTCTTTGGGGTCAGACCTACGGCGGAACGATAAAGGATGTTCAGATGCCGATTGAAGAATGCGGGAATATGCTTATTATGACCGCTGCCGTATGCCTTGCCGAAAAGGATTATGGGTTTGCGGAGGAAAATTTTGATTTGCTTAAAAATTGGGCGGATTATCTTGTAAAATTCGGAGCAGACCCCGAAAATCAGCTCTGTACCGACGATTTTGCGGGACATTCGGCGCACAACTGCAATCTGTCGGTTAAAGCGATAATGGCGATCGAGGCAATGTCGCTTATATGCAAGGGTCTTAAAATCGAAAACAGCTATCACGAAAAGGCTTCGGATATGGTTGAAGATTTTAAAGCAAGAGCCTTAAATCCCGACGGCAGTCTAAAGCTTGCATTTGATAAGGAAAACTCATTCAGCATGAAATATAATCTTGTCTGGGATAAGGTTTTCGGGACAGATATTTTTGATAAGGAAACCGTTAAAAATGAATTCAATTCATATTTAAGCAAAATAAATCCTTACGGAATGCCGCTTGACTCAAGAGAAACCTATACAAAGTCCGACTGGCTTGTATGGACGGCTGTTCTGTCGGAAACCAAAGAAGATTTTGAAAGGTTTACCGAGCCTCTTTTCAATGCATATAATTATTCAAAATCGAGAGTTCCGCTGAACGACTGGTACGATTCTGTCACCGCTATACAATGTGCTTTCCAGCACCGTTCTGTTCAGGGCGGACTTTATATGAAAATTCTTTGCGACAGCGAAAAATTAAAGGCTTAAAATTTTAAAAGTAAAGAGGACGCCGTTAAATGAAAGAAACCGAATTAAAAAAACTGCTTGATTCCATGACGCTTGAAGAAAAGCTTTGTCAGATGACGCAGTGTGAGCCTTTGAAAGCGGACGAGGAAAAATCGCTCGGAGTAAATCCCGATATTAAAACCAAGGGACTTACCGAAAAGCAGTATTATTCCGTCGGCAGTATGATAGTATATGTGCCTAAAGCCGCAGATTTAAGAAGAGTTCAAAAAGAGCATTTAAAGCGCGATCCTCATAAAATTCCGCTTTTATTCATGTCGGACGTTCTTCACGGAAAAGAGACTGTTTTCCCGATTCCGCTTGCGATGGGCTGTTCATTTAATACCGAGCTTTTAAAGGAGTGCTATGAGGTTTCGGCAGAGGAATGCGCGGCTTCGGGCGTGCATACCGTGTTTGCGCCGGCAATAGACCTTTCGCGCGACGCACGGTGGGGCAGGAGCATGGAAAGCTTCGGAGAGGACCCCTGTCTTTCTTCGCGCATGGCAGGCGCGGCGGTAAAAGGCTTTCAGGGAGATAGCGATAATATTGACGAAAATCATGTTTCCTGCTGTGCCAAGCATTATTTGGGCTACGGCGCCGTAACAGGCGGCAGAGATTATAACTGCGCCGAGATTTCAGATAATGAGCTTTATAATTATTATCTGCCCTCCTTTAAAGCGGCGGTTGAAAATAATGTCAGTATGATTATGACCTCGTTTAACACTTTAAACGGCGTGCCGATGACGGTAAACGAGCATGCAAACAGGCAAATTCTGCGCGGGGATTTAGGGTTTGACGGGGTTTTGATTTCCGACTACAATTCCTTGGGCGAATGTGAAAACCACGGGATTTCTTCAAGTTCTGAAAAGCTTGCAGAGCTTGGAATAAAGGCAACTCTTGATATAGAAATGATGAACACGCTGATTTTAAATAACGGCGAAAAAGCAGTTAAAAGCGGAGAAGTAAATAAAGAATATATTGACAGTGCGGTTTTAAGAATTTTAAGGCTTAAAAACAGATTGGGGCTTTTCGAGGACCCCTTTAAGGGACTGAGTGAGGAAAAGGAAGAAAGCTTCTTTAACAATTTAAAAAACAGGGAAAAATCAAGAGAAATCGCCGAGCAGAGCGCGGTTTTGCTTAAAAACAGCGGAGTTCTGCCGATTAAAAATTTTGAAAAAATCGGGCTTTGCGGACCTCTGAGCGTCAGCGAAGAGGTGGGCGGAGAATGGGCGTTTTCCATGCAAAAGCCTTATAATGTTACCCTTTTTGAGGGAATAAGCAACATTATCGGAAAGCAAAATATTATTCTTTCAAAAACCGATAAAATTTACAGGATAGAAGATATTGACTCAAAGGAAAAAGAGGATATTCCATATCCCGAAAGCGCAGACGAATTTGAAAATTGCAAAACCTGTATTATAGCCGTCGGCGAGCACATGGGAGATACAGGCGAAGCCTCCTCTAAAACAAATATAAGGCTTACAAAAAATCAAGCCGAGCTTGTTAAAAAAGTAAAGCAGTCGGGAAAGAAAACGGTAGTTATAGTGTTTTCCGGCAGACCGCTTGATATCTCCGATATCGAGCCTTACAGCGACGCTTTAATTTATGCGTGGTATTTAGGCTGCGAATCGGGAAACGCACTTGCAAGGCTGATTTTCGGTCTGTCAAATCCGAGCGGAAAGCTTGCGATGAGCCTGCCGAGATGCGTCGGACAATGCCCGATCTATTATAATCATTTGAATACAGGCAGACCGTATAATAAATTGAACCGCTTTTCCTGCGGATATACCGACTGCGAAAACGAACCGTTATTTTCCTTTGGCTTCGGATTAAGCTATACAGAATTTAGATATGAGGACATTTCGGTAAATAAAAACGAAATAAAAATAAAGGTTAAAAATACCGGCGATTTTGACGGTTTTGAAACGATACAGCTTTATGTAAGCCTTAAAGACACCTCGGTTTCTCAGCCGGTTAAAGCCTTAAAGGATTTTAAGAAAATATTCTTAAAATCAGGTGAGGAAAAGGAAATAACCTTTAAAATAAATAAGGATATGTTTTCGTTTTATAAAAATAAAGTAAAAACTCTTGAAAAGTGTTCGGCTGTGCTGTTCTTAAAGGCGCAAAGCGGCGAATTTATCAAGATTTCGGATTTTGAGGTATGTTTATGAAAAAATATGATGTTATAGTTGCGGGCGGCGGCTTTGCAGGGGTATGTGCGGCGGTAAGCGCGGCGAGACTCGGCGCTAAAACGCTTATTATCGAAAAATCGGGAAGCTTCGGCGGAGCGGCTTCAAACTCATTGGTGCTTCCGTTTATGCGCTATTTTACCGATATTAAAAATGAGGACGGCACCAAAAGAAAATTATATCTCGTTCAGGGAATTTTTAAGGAAATTGTCGAAAGGGCTAAGGGAAACGAGGCAGGCGCCGACACATTTTTTAATACCGATTATATGAAATTTACTTTAGACCGCATTGTAACCGAAAGCGGAGCGGATATTCTGTTTCATTCTTATATTACCTCCGTTAATACCGAAGGCAGAAAATTAAAATCCGTTGAGCTAAGCTGTGCTGACGGCAAGCACACATTTTGCGCCGATTATTTTATCGACGCTACGGGAGACGCGAATCTTTCTTTCCTTGCAGGAAATACTTTCAGGTTAGGCAGGAAAGCAGACTCTTTATGCCAGCCTATGACTTTATGCTTTAGGATAACAGGCGTATCGTTTAAGGAATTTTTCTCCCGTTATTCCGAAATTCAGGCACTTTATAAGGAATTTAAGAATAAAGGTAAACTTAAAAATCCGAGAGAGGATATTTTGGTTTTTGACACTGCAAACGAAAATATTATCCATTTTAATTCAACACGAATAATAAAGCTCAATCCCACCGACCCGTTCGATTTAAGCAGAGCGGAAATTGAGGGCAGACAGCAAATGATAGAGCTTGTTGAGTTTTTAAAAGATAATTTCGAATTTTTAAAGAATATCAGTATTGTATCAAGCGCGTCCGAAATCGGAATAAGAGAAAGCAGAATGATAAACGGCGAGCATGTTTTAACAGGCGGCGAGCTTGTCGCAACAACCAAATTTTATGACGCGGTAGCCGCAGGCGATTATGATATTGATATCCATAATCCCGAAGGCACAGGCACCTCGCACCATTATTTTGAGGCGGGAACTTATTATACAATTCCGTTAAGAAGCCTTATCGCGTCCGATTTCGATAATCTTCTTGCGGCAGGCAGATGTATTTCGTGCGACCATGAGGCGCAGGCGTCTGTAAGAATTATGCCTATCTGTGCCGCCACAGGACATGCGGCAGGCGCTGCCGCCGCAATTGCCGCAAAGGATAGCGTTGCCTTAAAGGACATAGATTATAAATCCGTTCAAAAAGCGCTTTTAAATCAGGGCGCGTTTATAGGATAAATTGTTTTATCTGCTTGACAAATTTTAAAAACAGAGTATAATTAAAGCAAACTTAAAAATCACGGGAGCTCGATTACTCGGGCTGAGAGGAAGCCGTTTTGCTTCGACCGATAACCTGATGCGGATAATGCCGCCGTAGGAAAAATACAGTTGTTTTTCGCCGCAGGTTATTGCCTGCGGTTTTTTATATTTAAAAAAGGGGAAATAAATTATGACAAATCTTCAGCAAAAACCGATTTATAAGATATGCACCGCCGCGGTCTTGATCGCGCTTTCAACCGTGCTAAGCCTCATCAAGGTTTTCGAAATGCCTCTCGGCGGCTCGATAACCCTGCTTTCCATGGTGCCCGTATGCCTTATTTCTATTATGTACGGACCTGTGTTCGCAATCGCTCCCTGCATTATTTACGGCGCAATTCAGATGCTTTTGGGCAATCCTTTTTCTTGGGGACTCACTCCCGCAACCCTTATCGGCTGTATCGCATTTGACTATATTATCGCTTTCGGCGTTCTTTGCACGGCAGGTCTTTTCCGTGAAAAAGGCTTTAAAGGAATAGTTTGCGGAATTGTTTTCGCATGCGCTCTGAGATTTTTTTCACATTTTATATCCGGTGTGGTTTTCTTTGCAAAATTAGAACAGTTTAAGCTTTTCGGGAATACCTTCGTAAATCACCCTGTTCTTTATTCTGTTTGCTATAACAGCTTCTTTATGCTCCCTGAGACCGCGCTTACTGTCCTTTGCTCAATTCCGCTCTTTAAAACAAAAGCAATAAAGAGGTTTTTGCTCGGTGAAAAACAGTAAAACGATAATTTTCGGAGCGCTTAAGGTTAATGCGCTCAGATTTGGAATAACCTCGGACGATACCGTTATCGCCTGCGATAAGGGCATTTTAAACTGCGAAAAATTAGGAGTTTCGCCCGATAAAATTATAGGCGATTTCGATTCTTTGGGATTTGTTCCGGATGGAGAAAATGTAACAAAGCTTCCTGTGAGAAAGGACGAAACTGATGTCGGTTTCGCTATTAAGACCGCCTTTTTAAGCGGTAACCGTGAAATTTATGTTTACGGCGCCTGCGGAGGAAAGCTTGACCATAGTATAGCTAATATTTCTCTTTGCGCAGCTTATGTAAAAAAAGGCGCAAAGGTTGTGTTTTTCGGAGAGGATATGGATTTTACCTGCATATCTCCCGAAATTCCTCTTGAATTTTCTGAGGCTCAAATCGGCGGAAGACTTTCGGTTTTCGCACTTAGTGAGTGCTTAGGCGTAAATATAATTAACGCCGAATATCCGCTTGAAAACGCATGTCTCAACCCGCTTTTCCCTTTGGGTGTAAGCAATGCTTTTATAAAAGGGAAAAAGACGCGCATTTCCTTAAATTCCGGACTTGCCTTGGCAGTTTGGGACAATAAAAGCAGTTCTGTGATATAAAAGCATATCCCGTACATTCTTGAACATTAGAATGTACGGGATTGTCTTATCGTTAACTTTAAGATAATGAGCTTTTCGGAAGTCTGACCGTGCATTCGGTTCCGGTTTTGCCGCTGTCTATACTTATTCCGTAATTTGAGCCGTAGAGCAGACGAAGGCGGAGCTGAATGTTTATAAGACCTATATGTTTATTACTGCTTTCGGTATCCGGGTCTGAGAGGTAGTTTCTTATTTCCGAAAGCCTACGGTTTTCGATTCCTCTGCCGTTGTCAGTTACCCTGATTACCATATCATTGTTTTCGGAATATATCCTGATTGAAATTTTTTGGTTTGTTCCGACATTTGAAAAACCGTGAATGATCGAATTTTCAATGATCGGCTGAATTAAAAGCTTAAGCACGGCATAATTTTCAAGACCTCTTTCAATGCTCCAGTCAACATCAAAATTATTGCGGTATCTCAGCTTCATAAGCTCTATATAGCTTTCCGTAAGCGCAACCTCGCGGGCGACTGTTATTATTATGTTTGTCCTGTCCATACTTTCCGCCAAAATATTATTAAGAAGTAAAAGACTGCTTTCAATCGGATTGTCTATATCGAGCAGGTCAACCGATATGGATTTGATATTATCAAGGGTATTGTATAGAAAGTGCGGATTGATTTGCGACTGTAAAGCCTCGACTTGAAAGGAATGAAGTCTTTTCAGGGCCTGCGGAAGTTCTCTTTCAAGATTTTCATTGGATCTGATTGTTTTTTCAATATTGTTGTTAATATATTCGATTTCACTTTCAAACTCTCCGCTTTCTTCAGGGAAATGATATTTGAAGGTTTCATTGATTTTTTTAATCGGACTGTAAATTTTAGAAACGGTGAAATAGCAGCAGAGGAAAGATATTACCTGCATTGAAAGACCGATCAGAAGAATTTCAAAAAGCGAAGCATTGATAAAATCCGAATAGACTGATTTCGGAGCAAAAGAAACTATTTTAAGCGAGGTTTTTTTAACGTCTGAAACGGTGCAGTAATATTTTTCGCCGTTTTTATTTATTGAAAAAAAGCTTTCGGATAAATTTTCGTTTTTGAATTTGTATCTTTCGTATAGGTTTTCATTGAGATAATTACTGTCGGACGAGGCGATAACAATACCGTTTTTATCAATTAAATATTCTTTTCGGTAGGAATCGTTTGAAAATATTTTTTCTGAAAGCTTGAGAGAGGAAACGCTTATTATTACATCGTTGTAGGCGGGCGTTCCGTTTCGGATATTGCTGAAGTACAGGTCATAGGGCCAAGAGGGTTTTTTTGAATGAGAAATATTATTATATACAAAGGTTTCTATTATATCGTCTGAAACAGGGTCTAACGGCGACTTCGAAAACTCATAATTTTTGATTTTGACATAAATATTATTTATATAATCATGACTTGAGGCATAAGAAACTATGCTGTCGCTTATAGATTTTTTGAGCCAAAATGAGGTTTCGGGATTTATATTGTCTATAGAAACATTCTGATTAAAAAGCAGGAAATAATTGCTTATATAGGCAAGCTGATCAAAATAGTCATAAGCGTGCGACGAGGTGTTGTCGGCAATACCTTTCTCTGTGTTTTTTATATTTTTTATTACCGCTCCGTTTAATATATAGTAAAAAATAAGCGTCAGAATAAGCATAATAACCGCCATAACTGCTATTACACTGATAAGGGTTCTGTAAAAAAATTTTTTATCCGAGGTTGCTTTTTTAAATTTCACTTTAGCCTCTCCCTTTTTAAAATACGCCGTTTTTAAAAAGAAATCAGTTCATTTTGCGGCGCAGGCGATATTCGGTTGGGGTGATTCCGTAATAGTTTTTAAACAGCTGTCTGAAATAAGGGACCTGCCTGTATCCGACAAGATAGGCCACCTCTTTTACCGGAATAGACGGATCATTAAGCAGCTGCTTTGCGTTTTTCATGCGAATTTTCAACAGGAGATCGACAAATCGGTCCCCTGTTTTCTTTTTTATTATCTGGCTTAAATAATTGGGATTGACATCTATTGCTTTTGCGATTTCAGTCAAAGATATATCGGGATTCTGATAATTGTTCTGTAAATATTCTGTTGCCGACGCTATAAGACTGTCGCTTTTTGAGATGCTTGATTTAGTTAATTCATGAATTTTTGACAGCAGAGCGGTAATCGAGTCGGGCGTGATGCCGGCTTGGTTTATTTCGGTGTCTGAAAGCTCAATGCCCGCAAAGGATATCAGATATTGATACAGACTGTAAAGCTCAGCCTCTGAAAAGCTTTTGAGATTGATTTCTATCCTTTTTAAACCGTAATCCCTGTCATCCTTTTCAACATCGGAAAAATATTGCTCTGTCAAATTTCTGCATAAGCAGTATTTTGCCCATTCTTCGACATTTGGAAAGGAAAGAAGGCTGTATGTCAGCTTGTAGCCGCAGTGCAGCTTTACAGCGTTTTCCAGCTCGGAGATCAATTCGGAAATATTAAGACAGTCGGAATAAAGCGCCAAGCAGGTTACGGTGTTTTGTGTGCTGCCGACCGTGCAGACTATTCTGTCTGCTTCAAAGAGCTCGCAAAAATCGGAAACAGTTTGTCTTGAAATTTTTTCGTTTTCATTTTCGGGACTGAAAATTATTTCAAAGCATTTATATATCTTAATATCAGCTACGGTTTTTAAATTCTGTATCTGTAAATCGTTCTGCGAGCCGGAAACCCCGAGATATATTTCTTCAAGCTTTCCTTTGAATATTAAAAAATTGCTTAAATACAATTCGTCTTCGGTTAAGGCGGAGGAATGTTCGGATTCAATGATTTTTTGAAGTTCTTTTATCTTCTCTATTATTTCCTTGTATGCAAACGGCTTTGCAAGCAGACAATCGACATGATAATTTATGGCCTGCCTCGCATATTCAAATTCCTTGTATCCGGTTGTAATTATAATATGAGTGTTTAACTTGTTTTCACTGATAAATTTTGCGACATCAAGCCCCGTTGTCAAAGGCATTTTTATATCGGTTATAACTATATCGACATGATTGTTTCTGATATAATCCAAAAGCTCTCGACCGTTAAAAAATGTTCCGACTACCGAGATATTTTCACAATGATTTTCTATAACCTTCTTAAGACTTAAGCATAAATTTATCTCATCATCGGCTATTACTATTGAATTCATTGATTTCACCGCCTTTTTAAATATTTTATCAGTTAAAAAAATGCTCGTCAACAACAAAAAGCCGAAATATAAAAATTTTATATAAAAAATAACTTATTTATATCATTACTTTTATAATGATTGCCGATATAATGAAAATAGAAAAATAATTTGTACTGTGGGGAGTTCATATTGAAAGGAAACAAATTAAAAATTAAAAAGGGAAACTCTTTTAAACAGATTTTGCCCTTCTGGCTGATGTCTCTTCCGGCTCTTTTATATTTGATCGTATTTAATTATCTTCCTATGTTCGGAGTAGTGCTTGCTTTTAAGGATTATAACTACGCGAGCGGTATCACGGGCAGCCCGTGGGTAGGATTCAAATATTTCAAATATTTCTTCACCTCGAATGACGCAGTAAGGGTCCTCAGAAATACAGTTCTTTATAACCTTGTGTTTCTTGTTCTTATAGGACTGTTTTTCGGAATGCTTCTCGCAATTCTCCTTTATGAGATTCGCTCAAAATTTGCAAATAAGCTTTATCAGACAGCAATGCTTATTCCGTTCTTTTTATCCTATGTAATAGTTGCGGCTATAGCTTATATGTTTTTAAGTCCTTCAAGCGGATTTTTGAATACTGCTTTAAAACAGCTCGGCGCGAATCCGGTAAAGTGGTATTCTGTCCCGAAATATTGGCCTTTTATACTCATTTTTATAGAAATATGGAAACAGGCAGGTTTAGCAAGCCTTTATTTCTATGCTTCGCTCTTAACTATTGATACTTCGCTTTTCGAAGCTGCTTCGCTTGACGGCGCGGGAAGACTTCGCCAAATCTGGTTTGTTTCTTTGCCGGAGCTTAAGCCTATGGCCTGTATAACTATAATAATGAGGCTCGGGCAGATCTTAGGCTCCGATTTCGGACTTTTTTATCAGGTGCCGATGGATCAGGGGGCGCTTTACTCCGCAACCGATGTTCTTTCAACATATCTTTTAAGAGGTCTTCAGGGCGGAAGCATAAGCGCTACCGCCGCCGTAGGTCTTTTTCAATCCGTAGTCGGACTTATTCTTGTTCTTTTTTCAAATGCGGTAATCAAGAAAATAAGCCCCGAAAACGCAATGTTTTAATCGGGAGGTGAAATTATGCAAAGCAAAAAATTAATTGTCTTCTCTCATCTGTTTTTTGTTCTTATATGTATTATTTCATTTGTTCCGATATTTATTACGGTAATGCTCTCAATTTCAAATGAAACCGATATAATCAATTATGGATATAAGGTTATCCCGCTGCATGTTGATTTTTCGGCATATAAGCTTATCTTTTCCGATTTTTCTTCTGTTGCAAAAGCGACGGGTGTTTCTTTGCTCAGTTCCTTTGCAGGTCCTGCGCTTATGGTTCTTCTATGCGGTTCGATAGGATATGCGCTTTCTCAGCCTATATTTAAGCCCAGAAAATATATAATGTATTTCATTCTTGTCACAATGCTGTTTTCGGGAGGCCTTATCCCGTCGTATATTATCAATACTCAGTACTTGGGACTCGGAAATAATATTATGGTTCATGTTGTTTTAGGGCTGGTTTCGGGCTGGAATATAATTCTTTTTAAAACCTTTTTTTCTCAGATCCCCGCATCCCTGATAGAGGCGGCTAATATTGACGGCGCTTCGCAGTCACGAATTCTCGTAAGCGTTGTTATACCGATGTCGAAATCCATTGTCGCTTCGCTGTTCTTTATGTCGGTGCTGGGACGCTGGAACGATTATTCGACCTCGCTTTACTACATAACGGATAAAGGGCTTTATAATCTGCAGTATTTTCTTCAGAAGGCTTTGCAGGAGGCTTCATTCCTTAAGGAAACCTATGCAAATAACCCCGCCTTTTCAAACGGTGACCTGCCGCTTGAAACACTTAAATTCGCACTTGCAATCGTGTCTTGTATACCGGTTCTGATTTCATTCCCTTATATGCAGAAATATTTTTCAAAGGGAATGGCAGTCGGAGCGGTTAAAGAATAATTAAAAACGGAGGTAAAAGTATGTTAAAAAAATTATTGTCTGCGGTGCTTGCCGCTTTGCTGACAGCTACATGCTTTGCAGGCTGTAAAGGCAAAGCTGACACATCTAAGGAAGTTACGCTTAAATGGATTCTTTTCAATGCTCAGCAAAAGGATTCGGAGCTTGTTCAGGAAGAGTTCAATAAACAGCTTAAGAGTCTTCTTCCGAACACAAAGGTTGAAATTGTTTATGAAACGGCTCTCGGTTCAAAATGGTCGATGCTTATGGCTGCCAAGGAGGAATACGATATCGCTTGGACCGGCTATACGCTTGATATGAACGAGGCGGTAAACAGCGGAACCTATATGAAACTCAACGACCTTGTTAATGACTACGGTCCGAATATCCAAAAGGAACAGAAGACCTATGCCGCAGCCTATAAAACAGGTATGAAAGATAATGAGCTTTATGCTATTCCGAATGAACAGCCCATTCTTCATCAGTCTTCGTACTTCAGAATTCCTGCGGAATTTATTGAATATTTCCCAAAGGACGAATTTCTTGACGAGTGCCATGCAAACTATAAAACCACCGAAAAGACCTATCAGCTTCTTGAAAGCTATTTCAGTAAGGTAAAGGCTTCCGGAAAGGTTACTAACGGTCAGATAACGATTGATCCGCTTAACTTTTTCCTTGCAGTTGTAACAAGAGGATATGATTTTGTCGGAACCTCCAAGGGCGGCGCTTGGCTCTGCTATGATACGCGCGATAAATCAGGCAAAATAGTCAGCTTTATGCAGACCGACGCGTATAAGCTTTATATTAAATATGCGGCAAGCTGGGTAGAAAAAGGATATATAGCGGAGGATTATCTTCTCGGCGCTTCGGGATATACCGAAATAGGAACCTGCAATGTTACCGAAATGTGGTACGGCCTCGATGAAGAAAAGGGCGTTCGCTATATGAAGGACGATTCGGGGAATATCAAATATTATCAGTTCCTTACCGATACCACCGAAACAATGTTTAACGGCGCAAATATTTTCGGCTCGGAAAAAACATATACAGTTATTCCTTTCACCTCAAAAAATCCCGAAAGAGCTATGATGCTTATCGACCTGCTTCGCTCAGAAAAAGGGAAAGATCTGCTCAATCTCCTTATTTACGGAATTGAGGGTAAGCACTATGACCTTGACGGCGACTGTGCAAAGGGTAAGGATTATACGATTCAGCCCTCCTCAACCTCAGTTTACGGTATTCCGCACTGGGTAGTCGGAAATGTTTTCCTTTGCTACAGAACACCGAATATTCTCGAGGGTCAGAAGGAATGGGCTCAGGACTTTATAGAAAATGTTCAGCCTAAGCTTTATTCTACGGCTCTTAAGGGCTTCCGCGCCGATACTACGGCTATGACACTTCAGATAAGTCAGGTAAACAGAGCACTGAGCGAATATCATCAGACACTTATCGCAGGCTCGCTCGGCTCTAACTACAATGCTTCTTATGACGCGATGATAAAGAAGATGAAAGAAGCGGGTCTTGATGAACTTCTTTCAAAGATGAATGAGCAGGCTAAGGAATATATGAGTAAGAATTAGGAGAATTAAAATGAGAAGATTGTTAGCTTCGGCATTTTGTATTTTAATGCTCGCGGCACTTTTTGCAGGATGCAAAAAAAGCAAATCCGATAAGACCGGTAAAACAGGCACTTCTTATTCCTCTTCGGAAAAATCCGATATTAAAGGCTCCGACAGCTCAAAAAGCGAAGAAAATTCCTCGGAGGGCACGGAAAACAAAAACGGCTCCGATATAAAAAGCGGAGCAGCTAAAAATTCCGGTTCAAAAGCAAATTCTACTGATAAGACAGGCGGCGGAGCATCCTCCGCCTTACCGTCTTCACCGGTAAGCTCCGATACCGGAGATAAAAATGCCGATCTTATAACCGATAATACCGACGGTTATATAGACGGCGTGTGGTAAGGAGGAAAAAACTTGAAGAAAAAAATATCGGGCGTTTTATCCTCGGTCCTTGCGGCGGTTCTGGTTTTTGCCGCAATTCCGATAACAAGGGTAAGCGCAGTAAGCTACGAGGGAAAGGGAACAAAATCAAGCCCCTATCTCGTTGAAACCGCGCAGCAGCTTATGGGTATTTCCGATAAGCTTTCCGCGCACTATAAGCTTAATAATACAATAGATTTAAGCGGTGTGAATTTTGAGCCTATCGGTTGTCTTGCAACTCCGTTTACGGGAAGTTTCATATGCGATACCGATTCTGACGGCACTCCGAAATATGCGATTAAAAATGTGAATTTAAAGGGTGTAACCTTTAATTCGCTCGCTCAGCAGAATGCGGCATTTAAAAACGATAAAACCAATAAATGGGAAATCGGACTTTTCAGAGCAACCGATAACGCAACGCTTAAAAACATTCTTTTGATTGACGGCACCGCCGCGGGCGGAATTATCGGAGAAAGCTGGCAGAATTCCGATTATACCTTTAATAAGGGTATTGATCAGCAGGGTGTCGGACTTCTTGTAGGATATGCCCTGAACAGCACATTTGAAGGCTGTGCCGTAACAGGAAAAATCAATGCAAACGGAGCTGCAGGTCTTTTTGCCGGTGTTTTAAAATCAAGTACCGTTGCTAAATGCTATGCCTCGGGAGAGGTTGTTTCAAGCGGTAAATGGTGCGTAGGAGGCTTTGCGGGCTCGATTGAAACCAATTCAAGCATTAAAAACTGTTTCTTTGAGGGAAACGTTAATTCAACAAGAAATCTGTCGCCCAGCGCTTTTGCGGCAATCGGAAAAGCCTCTTCCGCAGAAAACTGCTATTTTTCGGGAAGCGTGACCCCATCCTGCAGTTTCGGCGGCGAGGATGACGGATCGGGTAACAAGCTTAATAACTGTCAGATGTCACCGATAAATATCGGCATCAATAAAATAACAAATTTCTCAAAATATGTTCCGCATGCACTCAGTAATACGGCTAAGATAAATAATTCGGCAGCAAACAGCGGAACAGATACCAAAACCGAGTCTCAGACTGAACGGGACACCGATACCGCAGCCGCGCCAAAAATGACTGCGGAGGAATTTTCGAAAAAGCTCCTTGAATATGAGGCTTCACAGATAAAGGGCTGGAGCCTTGATGAGGCACTAGGCATCATAGCTTTGAAAACCGATTATGCGAATATGTCGGCCGAAGAATCCGCAAAGGTTTCTGCGTCCGATTTAACACTGATGAATACGCTTTATGATTCGGCTGTCGTAATCGTTATCAAAGATCTGACGGAGGCTATAGATAAGCTTCCGTCTGCGGATAAGATTACCGCTAAAAACAGTAAAGCGGCACTGAAGGTCTGCGAGCAGTTTAATTCACTTCCCGAAGACATTCAAAAATTGTTCAACTCAGGCAGAATAAAAAAGGTAAAAGCAGTTTATGAAAAGGCAAAAGCATTGCAGGATGTTCAGATTGTAGATCAGACTGTAAATGCCAGCGCCTCTTCCGCAGAAAAAATACTTATTATTTTGCTTGTAGTTATAAATGCAGCCCTCTTGGGAACGGCTGTAACCCTTGCGGTTTTGGTTATTAAAAAAATAAAAAAACCGAAAAAGGAAAACATGAAAATTCTAAAAGATCAGTGAAAGGAGGGAAAATTTTGAAAAAAACGGTAAGCCTTCTGGCAGTGCTTTGTCTTTTGGCTTCGGTTTTTGCGCTGCCTGCCTCTGCTGCGGCAGAGCCTAAGTTCTACTGTAAGGATTTAAGCGGGAAGCTCGGTGATACGATAACCGTTACCGTAGGCGTGGAGGGTACATATAAGAATGTCGGCGGACTTAATATTTCGCTCGAATTCAATGCCGATCAGCTCAGCTTTATAGACGGCTCAAGGAAGCTTTTATGCGGCACTATGAATAAGGATGATTTCAATGCCGATTCTTCCGCGTCCGGAAGGGTTTCACTTCTGTATACCTCGTATGAAGGCGGAACGGCGAGCGGAGATATCGTTTCCTACAGATTCAGGGTCATAAAAAGCACAGAGTCGCTCAAGATTAAGATTAAGGAAATGTTCAAAAATGACGCTTCCTTTACGAACATTTTGAGTAAGGCAGTCGTTTTGGACCCGGGACCCGATATTATGGATAACGGTGCCGTAAAAAATGTTACGGAAAAAATCGCCGCTATCGGTACCGTCACTCTTACGGATGAGTGTAAACAGAAGATCGACGCCGCCAGAGCTGCTTATAATAAGCTTACTTACGGTGAAAAGCAGGCTGTCACCAATTATGCGGTTCTCACCGCCGCCGAAATAAGGTATAACGCCCTTAGGGCGGGCGAAAACGAAGCGATTAAAGAGGCGCAGAGATTTAAAACCGAAAACAGCGAAATTCTTTCTAAAACGGCTGATACCGTAACAATTGCCGATGAAGAAAAAATTTCAAATGCGTTGGCGGCTTGGAGCGTTCTTTCTCCGGACGCGAAAATAAGGGTCGTTAATGAAAAAAATATTCTTAATTCCCTTAAAACCAAGGTCGAGGATTTAAAAAAGACCGAGGAAGAACAAAAGGCCCTTTTAAAAGAGGCTCAGGATTTTTTAAATGAATTCAAAAGCAATTACGGAAATCTTCTTAAAATCAAGTATGAGGATATAGAGGCAAATTATTATGAAGCCTTCTATACCGCACTTAATGAACTTAAAAACTATGAGGATATGAACTCAAAGTTTTCTGAGATTGCCGCAAATGAAATCGCTCTTGTTACAAAGTATTATAAAAAGGCGCTTGAGCTTAAGGCAAAAGAAGACGAGATAAAGGATCCGTCTAAGGATGAGGCAGAAGCTTTTCAGACGAAATACGGCTGGATATTAGGTATGAAACCGGAGGACGCCGTTCTTGATGACCTGCCCGATATTGCCGTTGCGGCTTATGCCTACAGCCTGCTCAGCGACGGTGCCAAAAAGCTTCTCCCGAACGCCGAAACGCACATAAGCGCTCTTATGACGGCGGCTGAGAATGCGGTAGGGGATCAGGATAAAAAAACCCAAACCGTTACTGTAGAAAAAATTATTGAAAAAACGGTTGAAAAGCCGTCTTCCGATAATTCTGGCAAAGAAGCCTCAAATCAGCAAAAGGATAAGATTCCGGTAATGATTAACGCACTGGTTCCCGGACTGTCTCCGGTTGTCTGGTGGCTTTTGGGCTCAGGATTTCTCCTGATAATTCTTAATTCCGTATTTTATGTGCTTTATATTAAAGCACGCAGTGAAAAGAGGTGAAATCAGTTGAAACAGTTTTTAAAAAGCAAAAAGTATTCGGCAATGCTGCTTTGCCTTTGTATAATCTCTGCGGCAGTTGCGATTTTCGTTCCGAATAAGGCTAAGGCTGTTGAATATAATGAAGAAAATCCCGAGCTTAAGTTTGAAATGATCGACAGCGATATCGAAACTTCCTATAATGTTCAGCAGTATACTCCTTACGGAAAGGGATCTCAGAACAGCGGAAAATATACGATGGAAACCAATGCTTATGTTGCATGGGATAAAAAGGACGACCTTTATATCGCATACCGAAAATACGAAATAGGAAGTGCAAAAACGGATACATTAACCGTTGAGACCGATCTTACTTCTTTTACCGGCGCCGGCGACGCGACAAAATATTTTACAGCTTCGGCAGGCGTTATGATAAGGGGAAGTCTTGATCCCGCTTCTCCGTCGGTGCTTGTGCATGTAAGAGAGGGAGCTATCGGCGTGCTTTGCAGAAAGGCTGCGGGAGAGGGAACAAGCTATACCGCTTCGGGCGCTAATCCCACCGATATTACAGGCTTAAAAATAGAAAAAACGGGTGACAGATATGTCTGCTCATATAAGCTTGAGGGCCTCGGCTGGATAGCCTTTAAAACGGTTAAAATGGATTGGAAGGGTCCTTTCCTTGCAGGACTTGCTGTTCATTCCTCGGATAAGGATAATCCGGTACTCGCAAAATTCAGCGGATTTAAAGCCGTAGGCTCGGGCGAGTATTCAGAGGATTCTTCCTCCTCATCCTCCGGCTCTTCAAGCGAGGATGAAAAGACAAATTGGGAGGACGCTCCTTTGCCCGACAACTGTCTTCTTTATGAGACATTTACCGATAATAAGCTTTCCGAGCGGGACGGCAAAACTCCCGATAAGCCTGTCTGGAAGAATTTTATGGGTGAAATTGAAACCGAGGCAAACGGAAACCGGCTTAAGCATAATTCAATGATAAAAGGCGAGGATTATGTCGGCGACAGTCAGTGGACAGATTATTCCGCTTCAATGGATTTCAGAATTACAAGCGATACCGACCCTCGCGACGACGATTACTTTACCTTTGTCGTTAGAAGCAAGACCATAGAGTCAACAGGACGGTACGGCTATGAGCTTAAATTCACCTCTTCTTATGACACCAAGACTAAGAATACAACCTGTTATGTCGAGGTAAGAAGAATGTTCAGAAGCTATACTTCCCAGCTTCTCGGCAAAAGTGAGGTTCCGTCCTATTTCGATTTCAAGACTCATAATGTCCGGGCAGATGTTATAGATAATACCCTTAAAGTTTTCTATGACGATTCGCTTCTTACCTTTAAGGTAAACAATGCGGATACTCAGGTTCTTACGGACAATAATACAATAGTTCCCGCAACAGGCGGACTATCGATAACATCCAGTGATTCTATAGATATTTTCTTTGATAATATCATCGTAGTAAAGCTTGATGACCCGATAGGCGGAGACTATGATAATTTCATCGGCGGAAACTGGGATCAGGAAATCCCGAAATATGCCGAAGATTTTTCGAAAAAATATAATAAATCACTTTATTAAATCAAACGGAGGTAATAAAAATGAAAAAAGTTTTCAATAAAGCGCTTTGTGCGGTTTTACTGCTTTCTCTTGTTTTTTCAAGCTTCTCCCTGATTCCTTCTACCGTATCGGCTGATAACAGCTATACCTATGAGGAAGAAATGATAGAAGAGGTTGTTAAATCAAGCGGAAACAGTGCAGAAAAATGGAAAAGAACCATTCTTCCTGATAGTACCGATTACTCGGTTTCAGTACTTAATAACAGCTTAATGAATACAGAAGATATAAATGTTACCGGAAACAGCACTGCAAAACAGGCAGGAGTTTTTGTACCGCTGAATGAAAACGGTGAGGAATACGATTATTCTAAAATTTCAAAGGTTGAGGTAATCGGAATTTATAATGATATATATGCAACCTTTCCTATTGCTTTAAGGTCGTCTGACAATAATGTCTTTACTGTCAGCTTAAACGGAAAAAAAGAATCAAACACCTCACGCATATTTGCAAATACCACTGAAAACGGCACTAACGGATTTTCTTCCGGAACTGCATTTAATAAATCGCAGGAACCCCTTATAGACGATCCCAATACCGAAAATATTGCTGATATTACAGCTTCAAGCATTATAAAAGCTGTATTTGAAACATATTCTATTGATTCGACCCGAAACGGTGTTATAGGGAAATTTTATAATGTCAGCGAAGGAAATGAAGAAAAATATCTTTTCTCGATCCGTGTCAGAGATGCTAGAAATCTTTATCTTTATCCGGGAATCGCATTTTTCGGAACGACCTGCAATATTCAGGTTTCGAGTCTTAAAATAACTTATAGTAAAACCGTTGACGCAACTGCCGATGTTGAAAAAACAGTAAGCAAATATATAACACTTACAAGTCTTTCTTCTATTGCGGATATAACAAAGGCAAATGCGGCTACCGTAATCAATGAAATCAATAATTTCACCGCAGAATTTGAGACTCTTGATTCAAAGCTTCAGAATATACTTTTAAATGCCGATGTTTATAATGCCGACAGATTTGCCGCTTATAAATCCTATGCGCAGAATCTTATAAACGGAGTAATCGGACAGTATTTCGATACCGATGTTTCAACAGGCAAAAAAGTCGACGATCTCTGGTCCGTCCGCGGAAATGTGACAAATATCACCGTTTCTGACGGCAGCTTTAAAATGAATGCAACCGCACAGGAATTAACTCTTACAAACGGACTCAGTACTGCTCCGAAATCAATGGTTATCAAAGCAAAATTTGCTGACAATACAGATTCAAATGTTTCTGCCGGCTTGTATTTAAGATATGCTCAGCTTCTCAAAGATACTAATGGATCAAACAGTTATTTCTGGTTCCATATTCCTTCTTTTAAAAACGACGAAGGAACCAAGCTTGTCACTAAAAATTTAACAAGCATAAATACAATCCGCGGAAGTCTTATGAAAATAAATTCTACCGATGCAGGCGGAAGCTGGGCTGTTGACGGAAAGATAACCTATCCCGAGGGCGATGATGCAATCGTAATAGGAAATTATGTTGACGGCGCTTATGTTCCGAATACTGTTACAACCAAGATTGACTATGTTCTCAATGAGGCTAAGGATAAATATTTCCTTACCTTTACAATCTCAGATCCTGAGGGTCACAGCGCAACCTATGCTTCTAAGGCATATATTCCGAATTCCGAAGATGTTTCCGATTACGGCTTGACAGTTTCCGGAATGCCCTATGATAACAATAGCAAATATAAAACCGTAGCAAATTACGGTGAAATCGAAAGCATTGAATATTTAATGGCAGGAAGCGATATAACCGCTCCTACGCTTGACGGTGTTAAATTCAAAGATATCACTACCGGTACGGCAGATATTGCCTTTAGGATTTCTTCAAATGCAGGCAAGGCTCCCGAGGGCTATACACCCGTTGCTTACGGCGCATATATAATCACAAACGCCAAGCTTAACAACGCTTATGATATTATTAACGCAGATTATACAGGCAAGGGCGGGTTAAAAGTAATTCAGGCACAAAAAGAGGTTTCTGACGGAAAGGTCCCCGATACCTATCTTGTAAGTGTTGCAAAATCAGCCGCTGTTTCGGGAGAGACCTCTTACAGAGGATACCGTTTTGCCGCAGTAGGATATGTAACCTACGCCGATGAGAGCGGAAACACCGTTACAGTTTATACAGGAAACACCGATGCCGCTACAAATGTGATTTTGGGACAGGGCAACCGTTCGGTTGTAGGAATTGCAAAGCTTATTGCCGCAAATGAAATCAAAAACGGCGCAATTGATACCGATAACAAAATTACTAATATAATAAATAAGACAACCGCTACAACGGTTGAAGAACAGGACGCTTTAATCAAGTTTGTCTGCGACAATCAGTCATTTATAAAACAATGATTTTAAGCACCGATAATTAAGGAGGACGCCAATGAAAAACAAATTAAAAAGCGTGATGTCGCTTTTGCTCTGCTTTGCAGTTTTGTTTTCGGGTATGGCAATCGCGTCTTCTGCGTCCGGCATTCCGGAAATCGGATATTTTACCGATGATTTTTCATCCGGTATAAATCTTTGGGATCCGGTAAGCAAATCAATGAACCGTTCGGATTGCACCGTCAGCTCCGCGTCAGCCTCGCCGTATTCGCATGCGGCAGGCTTCTCGACGGACGCTCTGGTGCTAAGCCCCAAGAAAAGCTCGGTAAACAGCGATTTAACCGTTTACTCCGTAAGCTACACGCTTAAAAGCAACACTTCAGATTTAACCGAAAGCTCTCCTCTTAAAATTTATACCGATTATAAATCCGATTCGGACTATTCGGCATTCGAATTTTATAAATCAGGCTCTTCGGTTACGGTAAATGCCGTGAAAAAATCCAACGGCAGCCGCGAGGTCAAAAAGACCGAAAGTGTTTCGGGTATTACGCTTACCGATTGGTTCACCGCAAAGATTTCGGCCGGCGGAATTACGCTTATACAGGGTGAAGTTTCTAAAACCGTTTATAACACCTCAAATTCTTTAAAAATTCTTATTTCGGGCAAGAAAGCGCTTTTTGCAAAGGTTGAGTCCTCTTCAATCGACCGCGAAAGAATGAGCTTTACCGATTCAAAGGATTATTTTGAAGCTGTAAAGGGATTTGTAAAGGATGTTATAATAACCTCAGAGGCCGACGGAAACGCGCTTTCCTTTACAGAGGATTACACCTACATAAAGGCTAAAAACGAACTTTTAAAGGGCGAGTCTGGAGATCTTATTCAGACAATAAGAATGCAGGTCAAAACAGGCAATACAAAACCGATTGAAATTTATACATCATATGAGGATGAAAAAAATTACAATTACCTTTATATAGTTCAGGGTCCGCAAACAAGCTATATGACCTTTTACGGAGTTACAAACGGCACAAAAAAATCACTTTGGGCGCAGTCGCAGATACCTGTATCATCAATAAATTTTTATGAATATGCCGATGTTTTTGTAAATCTTACGGAATCGGGAAAGTGTCAGGTGAATATTTATCAGAACGGCACGAATCCTAAGATAAGCTTTACGGTAAACAGCATTACCGCTCAGGCAAAAGAGCTGGTTATTGGAAGCTTGGCAAAAAACACGACCGTTTATAAGAACTTAAAGATTTCTTTAGCAAATCCCGATAATTTTACATCGGTTTATAAAGAAACAAAAAAGTTTAACGCCAAATACGACGAGCTGTACCGAATTGACAGTCAGAGCTACACCAAAAATTATGATTCGGTTATAAATTCCTTCGAAAGCGATTATCAAAAACTATCATCCGCTTCAAGAAATTATATTTATGAGAAAAAGATGCATGTCGATTATCTCAGGAGTATTTCTTCTTCAGCCACTGCGGCTGTAAAGGATAAAACGAATGACCTGTCCGATTTCACCGATAATTTTGAAAACGGGCTTTCAAACTGGGTGGACGCGACAAATCTTGACTGCGATATGCAGATAGTTTACGACCGGTCCTTAAAGAGTAATGTTTTAAAGCTTACAGCCCCTCATTATAATGAATCGGGTGTAACCTTAAAATCAATGCTCAATCCTAAGGCTGCCGCGTTAAAAACGGTAAGCTATAAGGTTAGGTTTGACAAAATGTCTACAACGGATCTTGTGGGACCGAAGCTTGCTTATTGCTATAATGATCCGGCAAACTTTAATGTTTTCCAGTATTTCTGCTGGAAATCAACCCAGACCGGCGCTCCCGCTTACCGCTGGTACAAGATAGAAAACGGTTCAAATTCCGCTATAAACCAAAATCTTTACAGTTCACAGAAAGCGGCAGTAACAGAATGGTTTGATGTTGATATTTATTACAACAAAGATGTCGCTACCGTTACCTACACTTGGAACAAAGGTGAAGAAGACGAGATAAAATACACCTATAACTGCAGCAAAGCAAATGCAACGGAAGCGTCTATAATGCTTATTGCGGCGCAAAACGGAAACTCGACAGGTTCCGCTTATTACGACGATATAAGAATAACTTATATTCCTGCAAGAGTCGATGAAGATGAATATTCAAATAAGGAAATCATTGCTTATTATACAGGCAACACCGCTCAGTATCCTGATGATGCGGTAACCGTTTCGGGAGAAGACCTTTATGAGAATGTTTCAAGCGCTGAAATCAGCGAAATCGGTAACACTTTAAATGCTTCCGAGGGCGGATATACAATTCAGCTGTCGCCTGAATCAATAGGTAAGGAAGGCAAATTTACCGCATCTTCCAAGCATAATTTCAATGATTCGGAATCGAAAAGCGTTTCTATGCAGCAGCCTGATGAGGATAGCTTCAAGTTTGTAATTCCAAGTTCCTTTAAAAAAGGAATTTATGCCTTAAAGCTTTACGGAAATGAGCTTGATTCCGACGAAGAAGACAAAGTTATATATATCAATCGTCCTAAGGTCGAGCAGACAATGGGCGACGAGGGTAATATTTCAACTGCCGGCGGAACGCTGCAGCTCATTGGTGAGAACCTTGCGCTTAAAGCAAATGACGGTTTTACAGGCGGAAACCCGATAAAGATTCAGCTTAAAAACGCAAGGGGAATTACGGTTATAAACGAAGCCGATATAAAAATTCTTTCGGCATATTCCTTAAGCTTCGATATTCCGGAAGGTCTTTCGGGCGAATATGAGGTTATGGTTTATAATGGCTTCGGCGACGATACCTGTTGGTCAGAACCGGTAACCGTAAATATCGGAAAATCTCCGAGAGATTTATGGAAAAAAGATGTTTTCAATATCAAGGATTACGGTGCGACAGGCGAGCTTGACCAGAACGCGACACCGATAATCATAAATGCCCTTTCCGATATTTCGGAAAACGGCGGCGGAGTGCTTTATTTCCCTAAGGGACAGTATATCGTAATCCATACCGTTATTATTCCGGAAAATGTCAAGGTAATGGGAGACGGTCAGGATGAATCCATAATTCTTTATCTTCCCGATCAGTGGGAATTCGGTGAAATGCCTAAGGCGCTTGTTTACCTTACTTCAAATGTTGAAATCTGCGATTTAGGTTTTTACGGAACAAGAATTCCGGCTTTATTCTATTTCGTAAATGAAACAGACCCAAACAAGGTAAACGAAAACATTTATATCCATGACTGTACAATTTATGCAAACCCGTTTACCGCGGATGCAACCGACGGTATAATGTCCGCTACAAGACTTGTGGACGGCGCAACGCTCCGTGCAATGATAGCCGCCGAAAAAAGCGGTCCGAATTTCCAGATAGGCTCTACAAGGAAAAATGCAAACAATGTCCGTATTTATAACAACTGGTTATTCCGCGAGGGAACGACTCAGCAGATGAACGGCGGATATGATGTCCGTGCGGATTATGCTTATTTCTGCAATAATGATGTTTACGGTCTTGATTATGTTACCTTCCAGTCAGGCGAGTCGCTTGTATATATGAATAATAAGTATGAGCGTACCTGTATGGAAATGACCGGATACGGCTGCTATTCCCAAGGGAACGAATACAAAAATGTTATCAACAACAACCGAGAGCTTATAGTTGCGGACCATGTTCCCGAGGCAAGCGGAGTTTCGATGATTCCGACAAGCAATCCTTATATTTACACCCTTGTCGGGAAGTCCTATGCAACCAACGATATAGTAGGTTATCAGGTCTATGTTGACAGCGGCCCCGGTAAGGGATCGACAAGAATTGTAGTAGGAAGCTCGGGAGATCAGGTGAGGCTTAATTCGCCGCTTGCGGTAACGGCAACGCTTGACACTAAGGTTGTTCTCAGAATTCCGCGTCAGCACCAGTTTTTTGTGGATTGTCTGTTCTATAACGGTGCTGCAGGAGGATTTTTCGGCGGCTGTTCGGATGTAATTTATGACGGCTGTACCTTCAGCAGGGTAAGTACACAGTATCAGCAGGCAATATTCAATGACTGCAACTTCTATATTTCGTATGTCAATAACACATTTATAGACCCGTTCATGCTCTTTAACTACGGCTATGCGGAAAACTATATGAAGGATTGGACAGGACCTTCTTATATCCAGCTTTATTCAATGGTCGGGAACAAATCCATTGCCCATACATTCCGCAGAAATACGCTTGACGGTTATCAGCTCAGAATTGAAGGCGTTGTTTATCAGAGTCTGATAAATACAGTTATCGAGGATAATGTATTTGCAAATGTCGATACGGCGGTTAGAATCAGAGGCTCATCATCGCTTTATGATATCGGCGGAATACTTTTCTATAAGAACTCCACCGAAAATGTAAACGCGATATGCAATTATATCGGCCGCTCCGACACTAACGATTACGGCTCAAAGCTTATGCAGTTTTTGACATCTAATGAAGAATTTGAAGGATTTGCATTAGGAGATGTCAACGGAGACGGTGTAGTTTCCTTAAAGGATTGTACGGCTTTAAGCTATTATCTTTCCGGCAGGCTTGCTCTTACGGCAAAACAGCTTGACAGAGGAGATATCAACCGAAGCGGAGTCATATCTCTTAAAGATGTTGCCGCGATAAAGAATTATCTTAAAGACCCGACAAAGCCCTTTAATACGAATTATATCGATACTGAGCTTGATGAAACGTCTCAGTCTTCTTCAAGCCCGAGCAGCTCGTCAAGCAGTTCAGACTCAAGCAGTTCGTCAAGCTCTTCAAGCTCAAGCAGCTCTTCAAGTTCGTCAGGCTCGTCAAGCTCGCTGCCGTCTCAGTCTGAGGTCAACAGCGGTATTATTGACAATTCTGGCGGCGGTTATGTTGACGGTCTTTGGTAAAAATTAAAAAGGAGGCAAAACTATGAAAAAACATTATAAAAAACCGGATTTATCTTTTTTAGATACAGCCTCGGAAATGTATGATATCTGTACTGCATCCGGAGATATTGTTTATAACGGAGATGTAGGCGAATATATTGAAGGAGCATCTCCTGAGGATTAAATTTTAACAGGGCTGCCCTTCGGGGCAGCTCTGAGAGCGCCGATATTTCGGCACTCTCTCGGACGGGGATGCCGTTCGCTCGAAAATCTTTGATTTTCGGACTGCACTCTATCCCCGCCGACACCACCCCTGTGTTCTTGAAAAATCGCTTGTTTAGCAATTTTTTCGCTTATAAAGTGTTTTTTCGCCGCACCTGTCGCCGAAAAAACGAAATGCGGCGTAAACGCCGCAACACAACCTGATTTCAGGTTTACATACAGACTGAGGGCTGCCCTTCGGGGCAGCCTTCTTAATAAAGGACGGTTCAATATGAACAGAGAAAAAATATCACTGAAAGCAGCGCAGGAGGGAATAGTCCTGCTGAAAAACGAGGATAATATTCTACCGCTTAAGAAAAAAAGCCCCGTTTGTATTTTCGGAAGAGGCCAAAATGAGTTTTATAAAGGCGGAAGAGGCTCGGGCGATGTAAATTCGGCATATTATATTGACATTCCGTCGGGACTTAAACAGTCCGGCTTTATTATAAATGAAAAGCTTTTATCGGCTTATAAGAAAAAAGGAACGGCAACAAAAAAGCAGATTATTTCGGCATCGGATTTTGCTGAAAACGCAGTAGCTGTAATTTCCCGAAATTCCACGGAATTCTGGGACAGAGAAATAAAAAATGATTTTACTCTTAAAGCAGAGGAAGAAAATTTGCTGTCAATTCTTGAAAAATCGGATTTTAAGAGCATAATTTTAATCCTGAATATTGCAGGTCTTATTGATTTTGAGTTTTTAAAAAAATACAAAAAAATAAAAGCTGTCCTGCTTTGCTTTCTTCCCGGAATGGAGGGCGGGAAAGCAATCGGCGATATTTTATGCGGAAAGGTAAATCCATCAGGGCATCTTACGGATACCGCCGCCTACTCATACGGCGATTATCCCTGCGCAAAAAATCATCACTATTTTGCCGACACAGTTTATTACGAAGAGGATATTTTTACAGGCTACAGATATTTTGAAACAATTAAGAGCGCAAAGGATAAGGTCGCTTTTCCTTTCGGCCACGGACTTTCATATACCGATTTCAGAATTTCCGATGTAAAGCTTTTTGAAAACGGAGAAGAAATTGAAATTTCGTTTGATGTAACTAATATCGGAAATCGCTCGGGCAAAGAGGTCGTTCAGATCTATTCGAGCAGGAAAGATGCCGTAAACCGCCCCGCTTCGGAGCTTCGCGCCTTTAAGAAAACAAGGCTTTTAAAGCCGAACGAAACCCAAAGTGAAATTTTAAAAATAAAAAAATGCGAGCTTAAAGAATTTGATGAAAAACAGGGTGCATGGATTTTAAAAAAAGGCGTTTATTCTTTCTTTATTGGAAATAGTATCAGAAATACAGTGCTTGCAGGAAGCTTTGAGCAGAAAAAAGATGAAATATTACTTAAAACCGGCTCTTTACTAAATTGCAAGCTTCCGTCCCGTCTTTTGTCTGACGGAAGTATTTCAAAGGAAAATGCGTTTGACAAAAGAGATTTTGCAAAAAAATCATGCAAATGCGAATTTACAAGTCCTGTATTGCTTTCAAAAAAGCACGGCGACCATACTCTTTACGATGCCGCTGATAAAAAGGTTTCTTTAAAATCATTTATAAAAGAATTGAGCGTTTCGGAAAAAATAAATTTATGTCAGGCTCAGCCGCCGGCAATTCCGAGAGGAACAGCCGGATTGGGAAATAATTTTGAAAGAAGAATTCCGAATATTCAGACTGCCGACGGACCCGCAGGCTTAAGGGTATCGACCCCCACGACCTGTTTTCCGTGCGAGACGCTGATCGCCTGCACATGGAATCCCGAAATTCAGTACAAAGTAGGAAAAGCAATGGGAGAGGAATGCGCCGAGCATAAAATAGACATCTTGCTTGCGCCGGCTTTAAATATTCACCGAGACCCTCTGTGCGGCAGAAATTTTGAATATTATTCGGAGGACCCTTATGTTTCGGGAAAAGCTGCGGCGGAAGTTGTAAAGGGAATTCAGAGTACGGGGACAGCTGCTGCGGTAAAGCACTTTGCCTGCAATAATCAGGAAAGATTTCGCATTTTTTCAAACAGTGTTGTTTCCGAGACGGCACTCAGGGAAATTTATCTCAGGGGCTTTGAATACGTTGTAAAAGAAAGCAAGCCTGAATGCCTTATGACTTCCTATAATCTTATTAACAATATAAGGACAAGTTCAAATTATCCGCTTTTATCGGTGATTTTAAGAAAAGAATGGGGTTACTCGGGGGTTATAATGACGGACTGGCGGACTGACAGCCATTTATTTGAAGAGATAAATGCAGGCAACAATGTGAAAATGCCCTTCGGCTATCCGGATGAAATTAAGCTTGCTCTTGACTGTGCTTCTTACGGGAATCTCGATTTTAAACAGCTTGACCGTTCTGTTTATCGTATTTTAAAGCTGATTATGAAATCAAGAAGGTTCAAAGCTGAAGATTTCGGGCCGACAAACAAAATATCAGGTGATAAACCTTCAAAATTTTCTGCTCTTAATCTGACATCGATTTCCCACACCTTTGCAGGCATTGAAAAATGCAGCGATACCGGTGGCGGTGAAAATTTAAGAAGACTTGAAAAAGATATGAGAGGAAATGATTGCTTCGTAACTTATATTCTTGATTTTGATGATCCGGGAGAGTATGATTTTTCATTAAGATTTGCGGCAGAGGACAGCTCTTCTTATATTGAATTTGAGATTGACGGGGTACGTGCAGGCTCGTTTAGGGGCATTGATAAAGCATTGGAGTCTAAAGAATGGAACGAAGACAACCCGAAAGACCCGCGCGTCCCGAAAAAATGGGCTGAAAGCGAAAAGGTCAGAATAAATGTAAACTCAGGCAAGCATGAATTAAAGCTTTATATCAGAACCGAAAAGGAAAGACAAACCATGAGCATAAATTTTCTGCGTTTCGAAAAGGTATGAAAATTTAATTTTAAAGAGGCTATCCAAAAATACAGGATAGCCTAAAGATAAATATCAGTAATTTTTCGCCTTTATTTGGAAATAGGACTGCTTTTTGCCGCAGACCGGACAGGCTTTCGGTGCCTCGGTCGAAACGGCGATATGTCCGCAGTTTCTGCACTCCCAGATTTTTATGCTGCCTCTTTTAAATACCTCGCCGTTTTTAATGTTCTTTATAAGCTTGCGGTATCTTTGCTCATGCTCTTTTTCAATAGCGCCTACCATTCGGAATTTTTCAGCAAGCTCCACAAAGCCTTCTTCTTCGGCAACTTTAGCATAAGTTTCATACATGTCGGTCCATTCAAAATGCTCGGTTTTTGCGGCGGATTCAAGATTTTTTTCGGTTTTGTTCCCCATTCCGCCGAGCTCTTTAAACCATATTTCGGCATGCTCTTTTTCGTTTTCGGCAGTATATTTGAATAATTCGGCTATCTGTTCATAGCCGTCTTTTTTTGCAGCGGAGCTGAAAAAATCATATTTATTTCTCGCTTCGCTTTCGGCGGAAAATGCCGCCATTAGATTTTTTTCGGTTTTTGTGCCCTTATATTTGCTCATTTAAAATCACCCTTCTATGCAAGTTTGGATTATTATCGCTTACCTAAGCTATTTTTTCCTGAAAAAGCAAAAAAATACCCTGCTTTTGAAAAAAAGCAGGGTACAGGAGGATTTAATTCTATTCTTCAGTGAACATCGGGGTGGACAAATAACGGTCGCCGTTATCGGGAAGAAGAGCAACGATAATCTTGCCCTTGTTTTCAGGTCTCCTTGCAAGAACGCTTGCGGCATAAACCGCGGCACCCGAGGAAATTCCTACAAGCACACCCTCTTTTCTTGCGATTTCTTTACCGGTCTTGAATGCGTCCTCATTTTCAACCGCAATAATTTCGTCATAAACCTTGGTGTCAAGAGTGTCGGGAACAAAGCCTGCTCCGATACCCTGAATTTTATGCGGACCCGAAACGCCCTTTGAAAGAACGGGTGAGCCTGCCGGTTCAACGGCAACTACCTTTACATTCGGATTTTTGCTCTTCAAATATTCGCCGACACCCGAAACAGTTCCGCCGGTTCCGACGCCTGCGACGAAAATATCAACCTTTCCGTCTGTGTCGTTCCAAATTTCGGGACCCGTTGTCGCTCTGTGGATTGCGGGGTTTGCAGGGTTGACAAACTGCCCGGGGATAAAGCTGTCGGGAATTTCCTTCGAAAGCTCTTCGGCTTTGGCGATTGCGCCTTTCATGCCCTTTGCACCGTCGGTTAAAACAAGCTCGGCGCCGTAAGCCTTTAAAAGGTTTCTGCGCTCCACGCTCATGGTTTCAGGCATTGTAAGGATTATTCTGTACCCTCTTGCCGCCGCTACCGACGCAAGACCTATTCCCGTATTTCCGCTGGTGGGTTCGATTATAACGGAACCTTTCTTTAAAAGACCTTTTTGCTCTGCGTCGTCAATCATAGCGAGAGCTATTCTGTCCTTAACGCTTCCCGCGGGATTAAAAAGCTCAAGCTTTGCATAAATATCGGCTTCAAGCTTGTTGTCCTTAATATAATTCGTAAGCTTGACAAGGGGTGTTTTTCCTATTAAATCTGTTACTTTTTCATAAACTTTCATGGTTTTGTCTCTCCTGAAATAAATTTAGATTAAAATGATTTTAACGGCAAAGACCTTTACAACATCGCTTACTCAAAATGAACATTTTTAACTGCTCCCTTAAAACATATCAATTTTATATGCTTTATAATATCACCGAATTCGCAGTTTGTCAATAACTTTTTAAAAAAATCGTTAAATTTTTTTAAAGCACCCTTGTTTTTTCTTGAATTAGGATATGAAATGTAGTATTATATATATGATTTTTGTTTTTAGGGAGTGTTCTTATGGCATTATATAAGGAAATGAGCCGTGAAGAGCTTGAAAAGGAATTTAAAGCCGTAAAGTCAGAATATGAGCGGCACCGCGCAAAGGCGCTTTCTCTTGATATGTCAAGAGGAAAGCCGGGGGCTGAAAATATGGATCTGAGCGTTGATATGTTCGATCTTGTCGGAAATGAGACCGGATTTAAAAACATTGACGGAATTGATTGCCGCAATTACGGCGGACTTGACGGCCTCAGGGAACTTAAGGTTTTGTTTGCCGATATTTTGGGGCTTAAGCCGGATCAGATTATAGTCGGCGGCAATTCGTCGCTTAATATGATGTTTGATACCATAGCTCAGGCTATGACGCACGGATTCGGTGCAGAGCCTTGGTGTAAGCAGGACGGAATTAAATTTTTGTGCCCTGCTCCGGGGTATGACCGCCATTTTGCCATAACAGAATACTTCGGATTTGAGCTTATCCCCGTTAAAATGAATGAAGACGGACCGGATATGGACGAAATAGAGGAGTTTATAAAGGATCCGCTTGTAAAAGGCGTTTGGTGCGTTCCGAAATATTCAAACCCCGGCGGAATTACATATTCCGATGAAGTTGTACGCAGATTTGCTCATTTAAAGCCTGCGGCAAAGGATTTCAGAATTTTCTGGGACAATGCTTATGCTGTTCATGACCTTTATGACGAGCATGACGAGCTGTTAAATATATATGATGAATGTTTAAAAGCCGGAAATCCCGACCTTGTAATAATATTTGCTTCAACATCTAAAATAACATTCCCGGGCGCAGGCGTTGCAATGGAGGCGGGAAGCCCTAACAATGTAGATATTCTGAAGAGCAGAATGAAATATCAGACAATAGGTCCGGATAAATTAAATCAGTTAAGACACGCGAGAATGTTTAAAACCAAGCAGGCGCTTTTTAATCACATGAAAAAGCATGCCGATATAATAAGACCGAAATTTGATACGGTTTTAAATGCTTTTGATAAGTACCTTGCACCGACAGGTACGGCTGAATGGTCAAAGCCGAGAGGCGGATATTTCATAAGCCTTAATGTTGAAAAGGGCTGTGCCAAGCGAACAGAGGAGCTTTGCGCAAACGCGGGGCTTATTCTTACTCCTGCCGGAGCGGCTTTCCCCTACGGAACAGACCCTGACGATTCAAATTTAAGAATTGCGCCGTCATATCCGAGCGCAAAAGAGATTGAAATTGCGGCTGAGGTTTTGTGCACTGCCGTCCGCTATGCGGTGCTTGAAAAACTTCTTAAAGAAAATTGATTGACTTTTATATAGCTTTAATTATATAATAGAAATATATTTCGTGTAAAACGGAGGATTGAAATGAAGACTAAAAGAGTTCGTAAGCCTGTGTTCTTCATCATTTTCGGTTTGATTGCGTTACTTACATATACCGCTTTCTTCGGAATTGACGATTATTACGGCGACAAGCGAAATGTCTATGTCAAGGGAGCGGGCGATATCCGCTGGGGAATTGATATCCGCGGCGGTGTTGAAGCTGTTTTCAAGCCTGATAAGGAGGGCGTTGATATCACTGCTGATGATATGAATTCCGCAAAGGCTATACTTGAAACAAGACTTGTTGACAAAAATATAACGGATTATGAGGTTTATCCCGATAATACATCTCATCAGATTATTGTCCGTTTCCCGTGGGCTGCAAATGAAAGCGATTTCGATGCGCAGAAGGCAATCGAAGAACTTCAGGCGTCTGCCAAGCTTTACTTTTATTTAGGAAACGATAATTCGTCAGAAGCGTTTATGACAGGTGATGTTGTAAAAAGCGCAAGAATGCAGTATACGACCAAAAACGGTTATTATGTCGCGTTAAAGCTTAATTCAAAGGGTACTGCGGCATTTGCGACTGCTACCGCTCAGGCGGCGTCAAGCGGTTCGAATATTTCCATTTATATGGATGAAAATAATATCTCCACCGCTTCCTGCTCTTCCGCTATTACCGGCGGCGAGGCTATTATTACCGGTAACTTCACTCAGGAGGCAGCCGAAACGCTTGCAAACCAGATAAATGCAGGCTCGCTCCCCTTTGCTCTTACAGCCGATAACAGTAAGATTCAGGTCGTTTCTCCGACCCTCGGCTCGGACGCTCTTCGGGTTATGGTAATAGCCGGCGCTATTGCTTTCGGAATTGTATGTATTATAATGATAGTTCTTTACAGGCTTAACGGCGTTATAGCCTCAATTGCCCTTCTCGGTCAGCTGGCGGCGTCAATTGCCTGCATTTCGGGCTTCTTCCCGGATTCCTCAAGCTTTACGCTTACTATACCCGGTATTGCAGGTATTATTCTTTCGATCGGCGTCGGTGTTGACTGTAATGTTATCGCCGCCGAGCGTATTAAAGATGAGTTTAAAAGAGGTAAGACCATTGACGGCGCAATTGACGCAGGCTATAAGAACAGCTTAAGCGCCATTATCGACGGAAATGTTACCATAGTAATCGTAGCAATAGTTTTAATGGGTGCTTTCGGAACTCCGAGCAGCTTTTTGACAAAGCTTTTCTCACCTGTTATGTCGCTTTTCGGCACCTCGATTACAGGATCGATTTATTCGTTCGGATATACGCTTTTAATAGGCGTTATCTTCAACCTTATAATGGGCGTTCTCGCCTCCAAATATATGCTTAAGAGCATTTCTCAGTTTAAGTTCCTGAGAAAGCCCGCTTTGTACGGAGGTAAGAAAAATGGCTAATAAAATACTTAATACCAAAAAAATCTGCAAAATAGTTTTTATAATCTATGCGGTATTCTTTGCGGCAGGAATCGTTTTCACCGCGATTTTAGGACCGAAGCTTGATATCAATTTCAGCGGCGGCACAAGAATTTCCTATTCTTATAAGGGCGATTTAAAGGAATCCGAGTTTGAAAAGACCGTTAAGGATACTATTAAAAAGGATTTCACCTTAAGCAAAAACGAGGCTCTTTCAGGCGATACAAAAACCATCGTTATAACTCTTTCGGGCAAAAATGCTCTTGATAACAAAACGCAGTCGGCTCTTAATGACGCGGTAACAGAAAAGTATAAGGATAATTCCGTCGAGCTTTATGACTCTACTGCCGTCAGCCCCTCTGTTGCCGGTAACTTTATGGCAAAGAGTATTTTCACAATATTCCTGACTGCCGTTTTCGTAACAATTTATGTTGCGATTAGATTTAAGAAAATAGGCGGCGTTTCTGCGGCATTAACTGCATTTATCGCTCTTGTTTTCGACCTGCTCACAAGCTTTTTCACCTGCGTTATATTCAGACTTCCCATTGATTCTAACTATATCGCGGTAGTGCTTACAATTCTCGGTTACTCGCTTAACGATACGATAGTTGTTTATGACAGAGTAAGAGAAAAGAAAAAGTATAATGCGGATCTGTCGGTAAGAGATAATATGGATCAGACCATAGCCGAGGTTTTAAAGAGAAATATCGTAACCACGCTTACAACGGTCTGCGCCGTTCTTACAATAGTTGCGGTTTCCGAGTTCTGCGGTCTTACATCGCTGCGCTCATTCGCAATTCCGATGGCGTTCGGCCTTGTTTCCGGATGCGTTTCCTCGCTCTTCGTTTCAGGCCCTGTCTGGGTGAGCTATAAGGAGCATAAAGCTTTAAAAAAAGCAAAAAAATAATTGATTGAAATTAAACATGACGCTGTAAGGCTTTCGGCTTTACAGCGTTTTTTTAATAAATATGTGTGCCTGACGGCACCTGTATAAACCTAAACCCTAACGGCTCAGCCTTTCAGGCTGACCCACTTCCCCTGTAGTCTTTAGGGGAAGCTTGGGTCTCTGCTGAAACTAAAGCAAGGCTCCCCTTCTTTTTCACGATAGTGAAAACAGAGGTGATTTCCCTGTTAGGGGAAATTTCTGCGACAGCAGACAAAAGGGTTCCCGTATTCCGGAGGAAAAGCGTCGGCGCGCTTTATGCGCGACTGAGGGGCATTCTTCTATTTGTTAGACATTAGATTTTAGATATTAGACCAATGTGTGCCTGACGGCACGAAATTAAATAATATTCCATTTTAGTCTAGTATCTACCATCTATTGTCTAATATCTAGTATGAGGGGTATTCAGCATATCGGCACTGTTTATTTCACAAGCGGGTCAAAATTTTCAATCGCGCCCGCAAGCTTCGGGTGTCTGATTACAAAATGAATAACAGGGTGGGACGCCTTTGATACAACGGCATAGTTTTCGTGGGCAACTGAAAGAACAATATTATCAAAAATTTTGCTTTCGCTTTTTATCAGCCTGTAATTTTCATTTTTAAAGTCTTCGGTAAGCCTTATATGCTCAAGATAATCTTCATAAGTATATTTAAGCCTTATATCCGAAAAAACATTTTCAAATGTCAAATATGCTCCTTCTGAATTTTTAAATTCCTCCTCGCTTTTTATATAAACCGTATCGGTAAGTCTGTTTGCCTCAAGAACGGAAAAAATATGCGTTTGCTCTTCTTTTTTGCATTTCCGCAGCATCTCGGCATCCTCTCCGTAAACCGAATTTTTCTTTAAAATTTTATCAAGCAGAGCGTCGCTTAACGTGAAGACTGGAAGAGAATTTAAAATCCGTTTTCTGTCACAAATAAGTTTTCGGTCGGTATATAAAAAAGCTTTGAATTTGTTTTCGCTTTTTTTATCGTAAATTTCCATGAGCGGATTTGCGGCTTTAAGCAGAAATTCGGATTTTTTTCTGAAATATTCAAGCTCGGCTGAATTAGATGTCAGATAATATTTGCCCTGCGCATGGTGTCCCTTTATACATTCGCCGGTAAGAGCGCATTTTCCCGAAACATAGTTTAAATGGCAGTAAACGCTGTTTTTAACCTCTTTTAAATAATAAGGGGAAATCTGTCCCGTCATATAAATAGGAATCCAGCTTTCAAGCCCGAGCATCATTTCGTTAAAGGGTCTGTCGAGATTATGAATGATATTAAGATGCAGTCCTTTTTTAAGGCTCATAGCAATGGCAAACATCCATTTTTTTCCGAACTCAATATCCTCAGCCATATCCTCCATAGGCATATCGGAGCACATAAAGATATCATCATTTGATTTTGAAAGAACGGTTGCCTTAAAAAAGTTAAGCTCTCCTTCTTTCATTCCGTCAAGACCGAAATAATTTCCGCTTTTAGTTTTATAAAACGGCAGCTGCGGCACTTTAAGCTTATCAAATTTTATCGCTTTAATATAATCGTCAAGATTGAAATTGTCAAGATTTTTAAGAAAGTCCGCTATTTGGTCGGGCTTTTTTTCGTCAGTCCTTTCCTCGGCAAGGAAGGTTAATACCGCCTTTTGCAGTTCTGCTTTTGAATTTTTGTGATTTTCTTCATTTATATTTAAAAATATGCAAAGTTTCTCTTCGGCAACGCTGCCGAAAAATTTGTCCGCAATATAACCGCTCACCTTTTTGCAGAATTCCCGCGGCTCGGAGGGCCTTGATTTGCCGTTTTTAATCCTCGAAATATGCGATGCGTCAAAAACAGTATATCTTGCCATGTCACTTATATTTATATTAAGAAATTCTATAATTAAGCTTAAATTTTTGCTGAAAGCTTCATAATTGAAGCTGTCCGCTTTTTCTATAGAGGACTTAAATGCGCTGAATATTTCTTCTTTGTTGATTTTTTTATTGTTTTGAATTGAATAAAGCTCCTCAAGACTTCGGCACAGACTTAAAAGCTGAGCGCTGTCTAAGCTCGGCGTTCTTTCACCGCTTCTGTATCTGCTTATAACCGATTCCGAAATTCCCGAAATTTCGGAAAGCTTTTTTGATGTGCAGTTCAGTTCAGAAAGATAAATGTTAAGTTGTTCGCTGAATTTCATTTTAAACCTCCGATAATTGACAGCAAAAGCATTGCTTAGGTTGGCAATTTACTTGTTAAATGCTTTGAATTTATTTATACTTTAAATAAACATGTAAGGGAGTGTGATTTTATGGCATTGATAAAGTGTCCCGAATGCGGAAACGATATAAGCGATCAGGCGCCTAAATGTCCGAAATGCGGATATGTGCTGAACGCCGAAACGGGAAAAAGTACGGAAAACGCAGATAAAAAAGAAAAGAATAAACAACAGTGGAAGAAATATGCACCGATAATTATTGCTCTTGCTTTAGTTGTCGTAGTGTTCAGATTTTTAAACACTCAAAATGAGAATAATCAGGGAGGTACCGGCTCTCAGGGCCAAAATCCGACCTCGTCGGATACATCTTCATATACAAGCTCCGGTTCTGTACCCGCTCCGTCAACCAAACAGGGTACTTATCAGGGATTTGTTGTTTATGCTGATACCAAACTCGGCGTAAGCTATGAGATTCCAAGCAGCTATAAGGTTTATACAGGTACTAAAGATCTTACCTATGTCGGAACAAATATCGACAGTAAAGGAGCGCTTATTCCTTATGTAATGCTTAACTGGGATTCAAATTATAACAATCCCATTCAGTATTTAAACGCTTTTACGGATGGACTCAGAAAAGCTTACAGCGATGTAAAAATAACAATAGAGCCTATCAACGCATATATCGGACAATATCTTGTGTACGGTATCCAGTATATGTATACTTCATCCGGTCATACTGTTGTCGACAACAGATATGTAACGGTTATAAATAACGAGATATTTATGATTACTACAAAAGAGGAAAATCAGAATACCGACGAAATAAATAATATTGTCGGCGTAATGTTCAAGACTTTAAAGGTGGGTAGTTAAAATGGCACTTATAAAATGTAAGGAATGCGGACAGGAAATGTCGTCGACCGCAGGGGTTTGCCCTCATTGCGGATATAAAAACGATTTTCATGTCTGCCCCGATTGCGGAAAAGAGGTATCCGCAACTGATGATTTTTGTCCCGAATGCGGCTGTCCGCTTCATAAAAAGACCGCAAAGGTTAACGGTGTTATAACCGAAAATCTCGATAAGATAACGGGTGTAAAATCCGAAACCTATGTAACCTTCAAGGACCTTTTTAAAGGAACCTTTAAAAAGCATACCTCTAAGGAACTTGACGATGTCTTTGTCTGCGGCTCGGATAAAACAACTCCCGATATCAGTGAAATAAATCCGAGAAATGCAGGCGCATGGGTATATTTCAGAATTTTTATTTTCTTTCTTATAGCCTATATTCCTTCAAGGATAGGTTTTATAGTTTACGGAAACTCAAACTTTCTGCCTGCAATGATAATGCTTGCCGCATTTGCAATGCCGGTGACTGTACTGATATTTTTCTTTGAAATAAATATTTTCAAAAATATACCTTTTTATAAGACTATGCAGTATTTTATCTGGGGCGGTGCGCTGTCCTTGATATTTGCCATACTGCTTTTCACTCTTGACCTTAATACCGATATATCTACCTATACGGGCGCGATGATGGTAGGTCTTATTGAAGAAACCGCCAAAGCCGTTATAGTCGCTTTGTTTATTTTCAGAGATAAAAAATGCAAATTTATTCTGAACGGACTTCTTATCGGAGCTGCCGTAGGCGCAGGCTTTGCTGCATTCGAAACCGCCGGATATATTTTAAGATTCGGTATTCAAAACGGTCTTGCAACCATGCTCGAAGTAATAAAGCTTCGCGGATTTTTAGCCCCCGGAGGACATGTTGCATGGGCGGCAATCGAGGGCGCGGGACTCATGCTTGCAAAAGGCTTTGATACTATAAGTAAGAAACATTTGAATGACAAAAGATTTTTGCTTGTCTGTCTGATTCCGATTGTGCTGCACGGCGTCTGGGATATGCCTATTCAAACGCCTATGTATCTTTTGCAGATAGGTCTTACGGTCCTTGCCTGGATAGTAATAATCTACTTTATAAACTTAGGTCTTAAGCAAATAGACGAGGCAAAGAAATTAGGAATTCCGGTTTACGAAGAAGAGCCTCAGAAGCAGTAAAATAATTTTAATTATCTTCCCCTTAAATTGTTAAGGGGAAGATTTTTTATGCTTTCTTTGCTCTAATGCGGAACTATTAGATGTGTGCCTTACGGCACTGATGTAACCAAACCCTAACGTCAAGGGCTTTGCCTTGACACTTCCCCTTTCGTCTAAAGGGGAAGCTTCAGGCTCCCTTCTTTTTTCGGTGAAACCGAAAAACAGAGGGGAGCTGTCGCGCTTTATGCGCGACTGAGGGGTATTCTTTAATATTTATATTGAATGGTATTCCATATAAATTGGCTAAAAAATATATTACAACAGATATGTTCACATTTTGACACTTTTTGCCATAAAAATGTTAAAATGCAAAAGGAGATTTAATTCACAATGAAAAATAAAATTTAAAGGAGATAATTATGACCATACTTGAAAATTTATATTACGGAAACATTGCACCGTTTGAGCGCAAAATGACTGACGGTGAAATGCTTGAAAAAGTGGTATTACTTGAAGATAAGCTAAAAGCAGAGCTGACAGAGCAACAATTTGCCCTGTTTGAAGAATTTGAAAAAGCGGACTCTGAGGTTTCCTGCAAAGAAGAAGTAAGTGCCTTTACAGCAGGATTTAAGTTGGGGGTAAGACTGATAAAAGAGGTATTTGAGAATGAATAAAAATATGTGTGCCTGACGGCACCTGAATAAACCTAAACCCTTCCGTCAAAGCTTCGCTTTGCCAACTCCCCTTTCGTCTAAAGGGGAAGCTTCAGGCTCCCTTCTTTTTTCGGTGAAACCGAAAAACAGAGGGGAGCTGTCGCGCTTTATGCGCGACTGAGGGGTATTCATCAAGATTTTAGATATTAGAGATTAGATATTAGACCGATGTGTGCCTTACGGCACTAAACTTAAATAAAGCTTCTTTTAAGTCTAACATCTACCGTCTAACATCTAATATCTAATGTCTAATACTGCGAGTCGGTCTGTAAGCCGAGTTCTGTCTTGCACGGTCATCTATCTCGACGCAAAATCGCTTTTGCGCTCAAGCCGCTTTTCGCAGCACACCGAGCAGGTGTATAGCTGCAGTCAGCGTTGCTCCGAATAGGGTTTACAGGCCCCTGAGGTTACCCTCAGACGCGGTGAGCTCTTACCTCGCCTTTCCATCCTTACCGATAATAATCGGCGGTATATTTCTGTTGCACTCTCCCTAAGGTCGCCCTCGGCAGCCGTTAGCTGCTATTCTGCTCTTTGGGGCTCGGACTTTCCTCACGGTTTAAAACCGCGCGACCGCACGGCCGACTCGCAAATTTATTATAGCATACAAAGCTTTAAAAATAAAGATAATACAGTTTAAAATTTCCTTTAAATTACAAAAAATACAGTTTGCGGATTAAGGTAAATAATTTTTTATACATTTTAAATAAAAAATCACATTTCTTTTTCCCGACACCGGCATTATAATATAGACAACGACAAAAACAGGTCGTAATTAAAGGAGGTAAACAAAATGAAAAAAATTGTCACACTTTTATTGGCACTCGCATTGGTTTTGGGACTGACAGCCTGCGGCTCGGGCGGCGGCTCGTCTAAAAAGGGTGAGGTATCGGTATTCTATTACACCTATTCCGACACCTACATTTCAAGCGTGCGTACTTCAATGGATAAGCTTTTAAAGAAAGCGGGAATCAATTTCCAGAATTATGACGCTAACGGAAATCAGACTACTCAGACCGAGCAGGTTACAACAGCTATTGCAAAAGGCTCCAAGGCTTTGATAGTTAATGTTGTCGATACCGGCTCAAACGATGCAGCTCAGAACATTATTGACCTTGCGAAGGCTCAGAACATTCCGGTTATATTCTTTAACCGTTCGGTTGAAGAATCGGTTGTTTCAAGCTATGACAAATGCGTTTTCGTAGGAACAGATTACGAAATGGCAGGACACATGCAGGGTGAAATGGTAGGCAAGTATGTTCTTGAAAACTTTGACAAGATGGATCTTAACGGCGACGGAAAAATCAGTTATGTTATGTTTAAAGGCCAGGAAGGAAACATGGAGGCTATCGCCCGTACTCAGTACGGTGTTGAGGATGCCGATAAGGTTTTGACGGGCGGCGGAAAAGAAAAGCTTTCGTTCTATGATGCTTCAAATACCAATAAGTATCTTGTCGATCAGGACGGCTTATGGTCTTCCGCAGCCGCAACGAACTATATGTCAACCATTCTCGCTCAGTATAGTGAAGCAAATAAAAATATGGTTGAGCTTGTAATCGCAAATAACGATGAAATGGCTTTAGGTGCTATTTCCGCACTTCAGGCGGCAGGCTATAATAAGGGATCGGGCAAAACTATCCCCGTATTCGGAGTTGACGCTACCGACGCCGCTAAGGAAGCAATCAAAAACGGCAGCATGATAGGAAGTATCAAGCAGGATGCCGAAGGAATGGCAAGCGTTATTACAACTATCGCTCAGAACTTCTTGAATTCAAAGAATACCTTTGACGGAGTAAGCGCCGACGGCGTGGTAGGAACATGGAGAGTAAATATCCCCTACGCAACCTATACGGGCGAATAATAATTTAAAACAAAAAAGGGGACGGTCAAAGACCGTCCCCCGAAAAAGACATTACAGACGGGGGAATAAAAATGGCAAATGAAAATAGCGCAGTAAAGACTGTTTCGGAAAATAACGCTCCCGTTCTTTTGCGCATGGAGGATATCGAAAAAGCTTTTCCGGGCGTTAAGGCGCTTGATAAAGTAAATCTGACGGTAAAAGCAGGAACGGTTCATGCCCTTATGGGGGAAAACGGCGCCGGAAAATCCACGCTGATGAAATGCCTTTTCGGAGTTTATTCCAAGGACAGCGGAAGAATTTTCCTTGAAGGCGAAGAGGTTAATTTTAAAAATTCAAAGGAAGCTCTTGAACACGGAGTTGCGATGGTTCATCAGGAGCTTAATCAGGCTTTGAAACGCAATATTATGGATAATATGTGGCTCGGACGTTTTCCGACGGTGGCAAAAGGAATTCCTATTACCAGCGAAAAGAAAATGTATGCCGCGACAAAGGAAGTATTTGAAAAGCTGGGAATAAATGCCGACCCGAAAACGGTTATGAGCAAAATGCCGGTTTCTCAAAGACAAATGGTTGAAATCGCGAAAGCGGTTTCTTATAATGCGAAAATAATAGTGTTCGACGAACCTACGTCTTCTCTTACAGAGGATGAAGTTGAACATCTTTTTAAAATAATAAATATGCTTAAATCTCAAGGCTGCGGAATAATTTATATTTCACATAAGATGAAAGAGATTCTCCGTATTTCCGATGAGGTCACTATAATGCGCGACGGCAAATGGATAGCGACTAAAGAGGCTGAAAATCTTACTACTGATGAGATTATAAAGCTCATGGTCGGACGCGAGCTTACTAATATCTATCCGCCGAAGTCCAATAAAATCGGAGATGTGCTTTTGGAGGTTGATGACCTTACTGCTATGTATTCAAAGCTTAGCGGTGTATCTTTTAAAGCAAGAAAGGGCGAGATAATCGGGATTGCCGGACTTGACGGTTCGGGACGAAGCGAGCTTCTTGAAAATATATTCGGTGTAGCAACTCGGCATAACGGCACTATAAAGCTTAACGGAAAAACCGTTAAAAACAGAAATTCAAGAGAATCCATTAAAAACGGCTTTGCTCTTCTTACCGAGGAACGCAGGGCAACGGGAATTTTCGGAATTCTGAATATCAGAGAAAACGCAACAATATCAAGCCTTGACAAGTGCAAAAACGGACCTTTTGTAAGTAAGTCAAAGCAAAAAGAAAGCACAAAATGGTGCATTGATTCAATGCATGTTAAAACTCCGTCTCAGGAGACAAAAATCAGGTCGCTTTCGGGCGGCAATCAGCAAAAGGTGATTTTAGGGCGCTGGCTTCTTACAGACCCCACTGTGCTTTTGCTTGACGAGCCGACAAGAGGAATTGATGTCGGCGCAAAATATGAAATTTATCAGCTTATAATCGACCTTGCCGAAAAAGGAAAAACCGTTTTAATGGTTTCCTCGGAAATGCCCGAGCTTTTGGGTGTCTGCGACAGAATACTTGTAATGTCGGGCGGAAAGCTTGCCGGAGAGGTTGACGCAACCACGGCAACTCAGGAAGAAATTATGACACTTGCCGCTAAATTCGCATAAAAACGGAGGAATGAATATGTCTGCTGCAACTTTAAAGAAACAAAGCCGCATTGCGGCATGGAGGGAAAAATTCTCAAATTCCTCCGGTGCCGATAAGCGCAGAATGATTACGGATTTACTGTTCAATAACGCAATGTATATAATCATTGCAATTGCGATAATATATATCGCAATAAGAGTTCCGGCATTTTTGTCGGTTTCATCGGTTGTTAATATTATATCGCTGACAGCTGCAAAGCTGCCGATAGCCTTGGGAATAGGCGGAGCAATAGTTCTTACGGGTACCGATATTTCGGCCGGCAGATGCGTAGGACTTACGGCATGTATCGCAGCGTCATTACTTCAGATGACGACCTATGCGAAAAAAATATTCCCGAATTTACCTGTTATGCCCCTTTGGGCGGTTCTTTTGATAGTAATCGCCGTTGGAGCGACAGTCGGTCTTGTAAACGGATTTTTCGTTGCTAAATTCAAGCTTCATCCGTTTATAGTTACTCTTTCAACTCAGCTTATTGTATTCGGTCTCGTTCTTATGTATCTTATGATAGGCGGGAACAACGGTCAGACTCTGTCAGGCCTCGATGCTTCCTATACCGATTTTGTAAGAGGAACTCTGTTTACCGTAGGCGGCGTTGCGGTTCCGAAATATGTACTTTATTCTGTTATACTTACGGCTGTAATGTGGGTGATATGGAATAAAACAAAATTCGGCAAAAATATGTTTGCCGTAGGTTCCAATGAAGAGGCGGCAAATGTTTCGGGCGTAAATGTTTTCAAGACTATAGTTCTTGTCTTCGTCCTTGCAGGTGCCATGTACGGAATAACCGGTTTTATTGAGGGCGCAAGAATTGCTTCATGTTCGGCCAATACAGGTCTTAACTATGAATCGGATGCAATTGCCGCATGCGTTATCGGCGGTGTTTCGTTCGTAGGCGGTACAGGAAAAATAAGCGGAATTGTAATAGGCGTGTTCTTATTGCAGATAATATTCGTAGGACTTAACTTCCTTTCGGTAGACGCAAACATGCTTTATGTAATAAAGGGTCTTATAATCCTTGTTGCCTGCGCTATTGATATGCGTAAATACCTTGCCCGCAAATAATTAAGAGGTGGTAAATGTGACGGAAAACGCAGCTTTAAATAACACTCCGAAAAAAAACGGCGGACTTTATGCAAAGGTCAAAATGTCGGTAAGAAGTGCGAATATAATGGTGGCGGTGCTAAGTTTAGTGCTGATAGCAGCGACGGTGTTCATTGTCCGTCACAGCGGTTTTACCGTCAAATTCGAAACGGACGGCGGTTCGGTTGTTGAAAGCGTCAGGCTTAAATATTCGGATACCGTTCCTTTTGAACAAGATCCTGTCAAAGAGGGCTTTAAGTTTGCCGGCTGGTATAAGGACAGCGCATGTACAGAGCGCTGGGAGGATACCGATACCGTTTCGGGCTCTATGACGCTGTACGCGAAATGGATTAAAAAATAAACACTGACAGTAAACCCTGCAATAAAAAACTGCAGGGTTTGCTGTTTTGTTACGCTTGCCTTGAAAAATCAAGTCAAAAATGTTATATTAAATATGAAAATAAAAAATGAAAAGGAGCATGTTATGAAATATACGGTATTAGTCGTTGACGATGAGGTAGAATTAAGACATGCCCTTGTTGAAAAGGTTGACTGGGAGGCGGCGGAATTTGAGGTTATCGGAGAGGCGGAAAACGGCGTTGAGGCTTTGGATGTCATAGAAACCTTAGAGCCCGACCTTATTATTACCGATATTAAAATGCCGATGATTTCGGGACTTGAGCTTGCAAGGCAGGTAAGAGAAATGAGACCTGCAACGCAAATTGTTTTTTTAAGCGGATATGACAGCTTTGAATATGCCAGAACCGCGATTGATTACAATGTCATAAGCTATCTGTTAAAGCCTATCTCTTCCGAGGAAATGTCGCATGAGCTTTTTGAAATCCATAGGAAAATGGATGAAAAAATCGGAAATTCGGTAAAATTTTTAGGTCAGGACTTAAAAATTCAGCTTGAGAGAACTAAGGTTTCCGAATTTTTAATGCCTCTTATGCTCGGTTCAAACGAATCTCAGCTTAATGAGGAAGAACTGCTTTCAAGGGCTGAGGAGCTTAAAATAATCGGAAAAAACGCTCAGAATTCGGGTTTCTGCGTAATGGTTTCAAAATTCAAGGACGGAAAGAACAGCGAATGCACATCTTCAAAGCATGTTGAATTTATCTCAAACGTTATGTCGAAATATCTGAAAAATGAAAGCTTTGTGGTTTACGGCAGAGCCGTTACACTGCTGATATTTAATGAAGATAAGGATCCGGCACTGCTTCTTGATCTTCCGTTAAAGGAAATCGTTCAGTCCTCAAAAAGGCTTCTCAACCAGACCTGCACTATCGGAGTGAGCAGGGAATTCAAAAAGCTTTCCGCCTGCTCGGACGCCTATTTTCAGGCAGTAACCGCAAGGCGTTACACCTCTGACGGTAACGGCGAAGTAAGATTTATAAACGATCAGGAAAATGATACTCAGCTTGAATTCGATCTTGCAGAAAAAATGACCTTAAGCCTTGAGCAGCTGCTTAAGGTCGGAACAAAGCAGTCTTTAGACGGGTTTATAAACGGGCTTTATGAAAGCAACACTCCCGAAAATGCAAATCTTCTTGTAATGCAGATAATAGCCACAGTGTACAGGGTTGTAAGCGCGGTTTCTGATAAAAACGGACTTATGAAACTGATTCAGGACAACCCGTTGTTTTCCCGTATGACCTCATACAGCAGCGAGAATTTTATGAAAACCGAACTTTTAAATTTCTGTATGAGCGCAAAATCAATTATCGAAAGCTCACAGAAAAGAGACAGTGAGGTTCTTTGCGACAGAGTCGTTGAAATAATAGATAAGAATTTCGCAGATGAGGAGCTTTCTCTGACAGCCGTCAGCAATGAGCTTGCCGTAAGTCCGAATTATCTTAGCGCACTTATAAAAAAAACCAAGGGAAAGAATTTTATCACCCTTTTAACCGAAAGAAGAATGAAAGCAGCATATGATATGATAGTCTGCTCATCTCTTAAAATGCTTGAAATTTCCGAAAAATGCGGTTACAGCGACCAGCATTATTTCAGCTATTGCTTTAAAAAATTCTATGGTGAATCGCCGAATAAATTAAGACAGTCGAGGGAAATTCAATGAAAAAACGCTCAGGGCTTTCAATCAGTCTTTCCGTGCTGACGGTTGCCGCCGTAGTCACGGCGTCGCTTATAGCCGTTTCCTGCACGGTTGCAATTTTCGCTTCGGTTTACGGAAATTCCCTCAAACAGAATGCAAGGGTCAATACGGAGCAGACCGTATCACAGGCGGCCGTCTCGGTGAATAACACCCTTGAATCCATGCGTTATGAGCTTGACGGAATAACGAGCCTTGCTGACACAAGCGGTACAAAGGAAGAATTCGCAGGCAAAATAAGGTCGCTTATAAGGATTAAAAGCGATATTATTTCGGTCGCGGTTTACGGGGAAAACGGTGAAATAATCCAGTGCACCGGAAAGGATTTTACAAGCCTTAAAAAGCTTTATAAGGATTTATCCTTTGATAAGAAAAGCTTTGACGCGTCGCCCGAATTTTCTCTTTCAAAACCCCATGTACAAACCTTATTTGATGGAAAATATCCGTGGGTCGTTACTGCCGCAAAAAAATCCGAAGCTCCCGTTTTTGAAAACGGCGTTTATATAGCGGTTGATTTCAGCTTTGTAAAACTTGCGGATTATATAGACAAGGTCGGCGTCGGGAGTCACGGATACTGCTATATTGCGGACAACGGAGGAAATGTTATTTATCACCCTCAGCAGCAGATGATTTTTTCCGGCCTTAAATCCGAAAGCAACGAGCCGGCATCAAAGCTTTCGGGCGGAGTTGTAACGGAGGGTAAAAAAATAACTGCGGTAAGTTCGGTTTCGGACGGTAAATGGAAAATCGTAGGCATAAGCTATACCGATGAATTTGAGAACGAAAAAACCGCTCAGGTTTTTTTCAGCGTAAGCATTGCTTTTTTATGCTGTTTTGCGGTTTGTATCGCGGTCGTTCTGACATACCAGAGGGTTTTCAATAAGCCTGTAAAAAGGCTTATAAAAGATATGAAGGATTTCGAAGACAGTGCCGACAGCTTTGTGTATAAAACAAAAAACAATTCAGTAAAGGAGCTTACAGAGCTTAACAATTCCTTTGCTCACATGTCCCGCGAAATAAAAAAGCTTATGGAAAAGGTGAGAAATGAGGAGACACAGCTTCGTAAAACCGAGCTTAAGGCTTTGCAGGCTCAGATAAATCCTCATTTTCTTTATAACACGCTCGATTCGGTCCAGTGGATGTGCGAACAGGGGAAAAATAAGGACGCCGCCGCAATGGTGAGCGCGCTTGCTAAGCTTTTTAGAATAAGTATAAGCAGAGGGAAAGAGCTTATTCCCATTCGTGACGAGCTTAATCATGCAAAAAGCTATCTTATCATTCAAAGCTACAGGTACCGAGATCAGTTTACTTATTCTTTTGATATTGATGAAAGCCTTACGGGATATCTTTGCAATAAGATAACCTTACAGCCCCTTATCGAAAACGCTATTTACCACGGTCTTGACCGCATGGTGGACGAGGGCGAGATAAAGATAACACTTAAGAAAGCGCAGGACGGTTCGGACGATATTCTGTTTGCCGTTTCGGATAACGGTGTCGGAATGACCGAGGAGCAATGCGAAAAAATTCTCAAAAAGGAAAAAAGCAATTCGAGCGGAATAGGCGTCAAGAATGTCAATGACAGACTTAAAATTTATTTCGGAGATAAGTACGGATTGAGTATTAAAAGCGAGCTTGACGAGGGTACAGAGGTAATGGTCAGAATTCCGAAAATTGAGGAAAGCGGGGAAAACAAATGAAAACAAGAAAAATAATTGTTTTGATTTTAAGCCTGATACTCATGCTTTTACTTTGCGGCTGCAAATCGGATAAGAATAAAAAAATATATATTGCCGTTATCGCAAAATCCGTAAATTCGGATTTTTTCAGGAAAATGGAAAGCGGAGTGCAGTCCGCGGCTACTGAATATAATGTCAAGGTAACCTTTGAGGGTCCGGAAAGCGAAGAGAATTTTGAGGCGCAGAACGCACTTATAGATAAAGCGGTAAAAAACGGCGCCGACGCAATTGTTCTTTCCGCTATAGATTATACCCGTTCGGACAAGCCGGTTGAAAATGCCGTTAAAAACGGGGTCAGAGTGATAACTGTCGACAGCGGAGTTTCAAGTAAGCTTGTTGATATGTTTATAGGAACCGACAGCCTTGAGGCAGGCAGGTCAGCGGCAAAAGCAGGCTTTGATACATTCAATAATAATGTCGATATAAAAATCGGACTTATAAGCTTTTTAGAGACTACCGCAAACGGACAGCAAAGAGAAAAGGGCTTTAAGCAGGCAGCAAGCGAAGCTGAAAATGCGGAAATTGTTGCATCACGTCCTGCCGAAAGCAATACCGATAGTGCAAAACAGGCGGCAATGAAGCTCTTATCGGAAAATCCCGAAATAAATATGCTGGCAGGCTTTAACGAATGGATAACCCTCGGTATAGGCGAGGCGGTAAGAGAGCTTGGAATTTCCGATAAGGTCTGCGCAGTCGGTTTTGATTCAAATATAAGCTCTGTTTCCATGCTCGAAACCGGCGAAATGGATGTCCTTATAGTTCAGAACCCTTTTGCAATGGGATATCTTGCGGTTAAAAACGCAGCCGCGCTTGTCGGCGGAGAGACTTTCTCGGAAAAAGAGGAATACACGGCTGTAACCGCCGTCAATAAAAATAATATGTTCAATGAAAGTATTCAAAAAATACTTTTCAGCTTTGATTAGAAAAAATTATGCTTTAGGAGTGAAAATTATGTTTAAAGCAAATTCGGACAGATATAATGTTATTCCCTATGTAAGATGCGGGGAAAGCGGACTTAAGCTGCCCTCGCTTTCCTTGGGACTTTGGCACAATTTCGGAGATAACGCAGATTATAAGAATATAGAAAGCCTGATTTTCACCGCGTTTGATAACGGGATTACACATTTTGACATTGCTAACAATTACGGTCCCGAACCCGGCAGTGCCGAAAGAAATTTCGGAAAAATTTTAAAGGAGGAGCTTTCCTCTTACCGTGACGAAATAATCGTCAGCACCAAAGCAGGCTATACTATGTGGGACGGACCTTACGGAGATTTCGGAAGCCGGAAGTATCTTTTGGCGTCGCTTGACGCAAGCCTTAAAAGACTCGGTCTTGATTATGTTGATATTTTTTATCACCACCGTCCCGATCCAGAAACACCCTTAGAGGAAACAATGTCGGCTCTGGCTCAGGCTGTTTCGAGCGGTAAGGCGCTCTATGTAGGACTTTCGAATTACAACGGCGAAACGCTTTATAAAGCCGCAGAGATTTTAAAGGAGCTTAAATGCCCGTTTATTATAAATCAGAACCGCTATTCGATTTTTGACAGAACGGTTGAGAAAAACGGTCTTAAAGACGCTTCATATAAGCTTAAAAAGGGTATAATTGCTTTCAGTCCGTTGGCTCAGGGAATGCTTACCGACCGCTATCTTCACGGAATTCCCGAGGACAGCAGAATTAAAACCGACGGAAGATTTTTAAAGGAATCCGCCGTAACACCCGAAAGATTAAAGCAAATTTCCGAACTTAATTCTCTCGCACTTAAAAGAGGGCAGACCTTGGCTGAAATGGCGCTTTCGTGGCTTCTTTCAAAAAAGGAAATAACTTCGGTGCTTATCGGCGCGTCGAAAGCAAAGCAAATCCTTGATAATATAAAGGCATGCGAAAATACCGAATTTTCCGAAGAAGAGCTTCAAAAGATCGACAGTATTTCGCTCGGATGAAATGTAAATATAAATTTTCGTGCCGTAAGGCACATATTGGTCTAATGTCTAAAGTCTAACATCTAACATCTAGAATGGCAGCTCCCCTCTGTTTTCACTATCGTGAAAAAGAAGGGAGTCTTGCTTTAGTCTCTGCACAAACCCAAGCTTTCCCTTTAGACGATAGGCACACGAATTTTAATATTGAACTTAAATATAAAATAATTTATAATAGTAATACTTAAAGAATCCGAGGTAAATTATTATGATTATAAGAAAAGCAAATGCTGATGATATTAAAAAAGCTTATAATGTTTATTCAAAGGTCCTTTTAAATGAAGAGGAGGGTAAGTCAACTGTAGGGTGGATAAGAGGGGTTTATCCTACCGTCAGAACCGTTGAGGACGCGGTAGAAGCCGGTGATTTTTTTGTGTGTGAGGAAAACGGCGAAATTTTGGCATGCGCCAGAATAAATCAGATTCAGGTGCCCGAGTACAGTATAGCAAACTGGAAATATAAAAATATTCCCGATGATAAGGTTATGGTGCTTCATACCTTGGCAGTCGACCCCGACGCAGGCAAAAAAGGCATAGGCTCTGAATTTGTGGCATTTTATGAGCGGTATGCTCTTAAATCGGGCTGTACGCATCTCAGAATGGATACAAACGAAAAAAACCGGAACGCAAGGAGACTTTATAATAAGCTCGGCTACTTTGAAGCCGATATAGTCCCCTGCGATTTTAACGGAATAAACGGAATAAGGCTAGTCTGCCTTGAAAAAAAGCTTTAAAGGAGAGATTATGAAATCAAGAATAAAAATTGCGGCTTTAGCTTTGATTTTTGTCTGCGCTTTTTCAACTTTCGGATTCTTTGTAAGTGCCGAGGAGAAAAAGGCGTCAAAGCTTGATATAAGTATGCTGCCGTCATCCGTGAAACTGTCTGACGGCGATTTTTTATCATACGAAAAACTAAGCGGAAAATATAATCTTGAATTAAAAGACGAAGCAAGATACATATATATTATATTTTTAAAAAAGGCGGTATCCTTTAAAATATCGGGGAACGAAATCGAAAACAGCTTTCTGCATTGCCTAGTCGATTTAAAGAAATTCCCTTTGAATGATTTTAAAAATATAGATATTGAATTTGAGAGTAATACCGAGGTAAGCGAAATATCCGCTTTTTCAGACGGCGCTTTGCCTTCTTATGTCGAGAATTGGAGCAAGCCCTGCGAAAAAGCCGATCTTCTGCTTGTTTCGACTCATTCGGACGACGAACAGCTTTTCTTTGCCGGTATTCTTCCTTTATATGCGGGCGAAAGAAAATATAATGTTCAGGTTGCGTATTTTACCAATCATAATGCGAACTTCAAAAGAAACCATGAACTTTTAAGCGGACTTTGGACGGTGGGAGTAAGAATCTATCCCGAAATCAGCGCTTTTCCCGATGCTTGGGCAGATGATAAGGACCACGCTGTTAAAAATCTCGCAAAAGCCGGATTTTCTTATGCGGACGCGGTTGAGTATCAGACCTATCTTATAAGAAAATATAAGCCTCTTGTTGCGGTAGGTCATGATTTCGGCGGCGAATACGGCCACGGTCAGCATATTTTGAATGCTGAAACCCTTACTGAGGCGGTTATGAATGCCGGAAAAGACAGCTTCTGTCCGGACACGGCAGAAAGGTTCGGCGTTCATTCCGTAAAAAAATATTATGTACATTTATATAAAGAAAATCAGATAAGCTTAAATTTTGACACCCCTCTTGAAAGCTTCGGCGGAAAAACCGCGTTTAATGTAACGCAGGAGGGCTTTGAAAAGCATAAGTCTCAGCATAATACTTGGTTTAAAGCTTGGCTTAACGGATCGGACGGCAAAAACACAAAAGCCTCCTCGATAAAAAAATATTCTCCCTGTCTTTACGGGCTTTATAAATCCGAGGTCGGCGAGGATGTTTTGAAAAACGATATGTTTGAAAATATAGTGACTTATAAAGAGCAGGAGGAGCTTGAAGCGAAAAGGCTTGAAGAGGAAAAAAGAGCCGAAGAGCAAAGAAAAGCCGAAATAAAAGAAAAACGGGAAAAAAGCGAAAAAACAAAGAAAGAAAACAATAAAAGAACAGCTGTTTATTTGATTTCGGCGGCGGTCCTTACGAATGTAATTCTGCTTGTGACGGTTCTTGCCGTAAAAAAGAAAAAAATTTAAAATTCAAGGTTTTCATCGGAGTGTTAAAAAGCTTCACCGTCAGATAAAAGACATTAAAATAACCGTATGGTGATTTCAAGCTTAAAAAATATCTTGAAAAATAAATATATAAATGTTACAATAAAATATGAATTTATATTATGTTTTATAAGAGAGAGGTTATATAATGAAAGAAATATCTTTTTTTGATCTGCTTTCGCTTGCATGGGAGAAGCTTTGGGTGCTTTTGCTCACCGCAGCAGTCGCAGGCACAGTTGCTTGGGGAACCTGCACATTCTTCCTTGCTCCGAAATATACGGCTACTGCTTCTGTAATGGTAACAAACGGTGCGATAACAGATAACACCGTTTATGAAAAAGTTCAGGGAACCGACCTTGCAGCTTCGCTCGACTTAACAAATACTGTTGTTGAGCTTTTAAAGGCTCCTAATATTTTTAAGCAGCTTGATAATAAAACCTCCTATGGCGACGGCTATAAAGCTCTTATGAGATTTGCAAGCATATCGAGAGCGAGCGACGATACGCTTTTTGTAAAAATCAGCTTCACTACCGGCTCTAAGGATAAATCAATAAAGCTTGTAAATACATTTGCGGAGCTGGTGCCTGACTATACATCCGAGTTCTTCAAAAACTCAAGCGTTAAGATTGTCGCAACTGCCGATAACGCCCCTCAGGTTTATCCGAGGACCGCTATTGTAACCATAGGCGCTGCGCTGCTCGGTATTATAATCAGTTATTCACTTGTATTTTTAGTTCATAATATGAATCACACTGTTTCGGGAGACGAGGATGTTTCGGCAGAGTTCGGTGTTCCGCTTCTCGGTACGGTTCCGATATTTGAATTGACAACGACAGGAAAAGGAGGCAACAGAAATGGAAAACAGTACAGGTAAAAGAGAAAATACGGTAAGTAATATCACAAATGAAACCGTAAGTAAAATCAATGAAATCTCCTCTGCTGATGAAAACCGCTCTACCGTTGCTTTCACTGTTGCCGAGGCTTATAAGTCAATAAGAACAAATATCAAATTTCTCTTAAGCAAGAAAACGGGAAATATTATAACAATTTCCGGGTCGGATATCGGTGAGGGCAAGTCGACTACTGCCGTTAATATCGCCGTTGCTTTTTCACAGCTCGGCGAAAAGGTTTTGCTTGTTGACGCGGATTTAAGACGTTCTTCGTTACACAAAAAGCTTCATCTTCAGAATAAAACCGGTCTTTCGGAAATCCTTGCGGATTTTACCGATTTTGATTCGACCGTTCAGCATGTCGGAGAAAATCTCGATGTTCTCCCTGCCGGACATACCGCTCCTAACCCGAGCGAGTTATTGGGCTCTCCGCGATTTAAGGCGCTCCTTGAGAGCTTGAGCGAAAAATATAAGTATATTCTTATAGATACTCCGCCTATAGGAATAGTCGCGGATTCGTTAATTGTCGCCACTAATACCGACGGCATTATTTTAGTCGCCCGCTGCGGTTATACTATTAACGAAATGCTCAAGCAGTCGATTGAATCTGCTGAGTTTGCAAAGGTCAAGGTGCTTGGAATTGTGCTTAATGCCGCTGAAATGAAGAATTCAACCAAATATAATAAGCATAAATATTCATATCGCCGCAGATATTATAAGTATTACCGCAAATATGGAAACTGATAACGGGCAAAATCATGATAGATATTCATTCCCATATTCTGCCCGCCGTGGATGACGGCGCAAAAGACCCCGAGGAATCCTCGGCGCTGCTTTCAATGATGTCTGCTCAGGGTATAACCGAGGTTATCGCGACTCCGCATTTTGCGCCCGACTCCGAAAGTCTGGACGGTTTTTTATCGCGAATAGCCGCGGCAAAAGAGGCTCTTGAAAATAAGGTTTCCGGTATGGATCACCCTGAGATCTATTACGGCTGCGAGATTTATTATTTCCCGAATATGGGAAATGTCGAAAGCCTTGAAAGGCTTACTCTTGCAGGTTCAAGATATCTTTTGATTGATTTTACATTTACGGATTTTGAATCCTCCGTCATAAAGGATATAAAGGCGCTTTATGATAATTTCGGGATTATACCGATAGCTGCCCATGTTGAAAGGTATTTTCCGGCGAGAGGATATAAAAAGCTTTTAAAGCTTATTGAAAACGGGGAATGTATCTGCCAGATAAATGCGTCCTCTTTTTTCAGCCGTAATTTTTCAAAGGCAGTCAGAAAGCTTGTCAAAGGCGGATATGCGCAGGTTATCGCCTCGGATTCACATTCGGTTTCAAAAAGACCGCCTAAAATCGAAGCGGCTTTAAATGAGATTAAAACCGGAATCGGAGAAAAGTATTATAATAATCTTTTAAAATCTCAGGCGGCTCTTAAAAAAAGTATTTTGGGTGATTGAATGGAAAGCCTTAACACCAATATTATTAAAAGCGGCGCTCTTGAGTATCTGACATTTAAGAATCTGTCTGAAATCAAGTTTTTAAGGCATGCTTTTTCAACGAGGCTCGGAGGAGTAAGCGAAGGTAATATCGGTTCTATGAATTTAAGCTTTCACCGCGGAGATAAAAGAGAAAATGTCATAAAAAACTATGAAATTATATGTAAAGCGGCTCGAATTCCCACCGCTGATCTTGTATTTAGTAAGCAGACACATACCGATAATATAAAAGCCGTTACAAAAGCGGACTGCGGAACAGGATTTTCAAAGCCTGAATTTTCCGATATTGACGGACTTATTACAAATGAACCGCATGTTGCTTTGGTTACTCAGTATGCCGACTGCACACCGCTGCTTTTCTGCGATCCGAAAAAAAGAGTTATCGGCGCATCCCACTCGGGCTGGCGCGGAACGGTCAAGCAGATAGGCAGAAAAACGGTCGAAAAAATGCACTCGGAATTCGGCTGCGAGCCGAGCGATATTATTGCTGCTGTGGGTCCTTGTATTCATTCATGCTGTTATGAGGTGGACGGCCCCGTTTTCAATGAATTTTTAAATGCCGGCTTTGATACCGATAAAATTCTTAAAGAAAAGCCTAACGGAAAATATATGCTTGATTTGGCTTTTGCCAATAAGCTTGTCTTATTGGAAAGCGGAATAAAAGAAGAAAATATTGAAGTCTGCGATATCTGTACAAGCTGCAACAGCGAGGAGCTGTTTTCCCATAGAGTTATGGGAAATGACCGAGGAAATCTCGCGGCTTTAATTGAAATGATATAAATAATCAGCACAGCTGCTAAAAAGCAAGCTGTGCTGATTATTTATTAAGCTTTAAGGAAAGGGATAACAGGCTGTCCGAAAGCCTGATGTTTTCAATTCGGGTTTCCTCATTTTTAAGCTTCAGGTCGTATCCGCTGAAATTTAAAAAGCCTTTGACATTCCTTTTTTCAAGCTGCTCCGCAATTTCCTGAACCTCGCTTTGCGGAGTGCAGAGAATTGCGGCTTCCGGCTTTTGCTCTAAACAGAATTCGTCAAGCATGCCGATACTTCTTATCGGAATATTTTTAACGATCTTCCCTACAAGAGACTCCTTTTTGTCAAAAATTCCTATTATCTGAAAACCTGAGCTTTCAAATCTTATATGCTGCAAAAGCGCGCATCCGAGTATACCTGCGCCTATTAAGACGGTCTTTTTCAGCCTGTCAATTCCTAAAATGCTTCCTATTTCGGATTTTAATATGTCTACATTATACCCATAGCCCTGCTGTCCGAAACCGCCGAAACGGCTGAAGTCCTGCCTTACCTGACTTGCTCCCAAGTTCATGAAATTTGCAAGCTCCGCCGATGAAATCCTTTTTATATTGAGGCTTTCAAGCCGGCATATAGCCTCATAGTATTCAGGAAGTCTCCTTGTAAGCGCTTTGGAAAAATCCTTGGTATCCATAGCCTGCACCGTCCTTTTTAAAAAATTTTATAACATATTAAAAAAATTGTCAAGAAAACTCTTGACAAATCAATATCATGTATGTATAATAAAATAGTAATCATTACTGATTTAGGAGCGTCTATGAAGAATTATTCCAGACAGCGCGAAGCAATTCTCGAAACAGTCTCGGCGTCTCGTTCTCATCCCACGGCGAGTGAAATTTATGAGGAAGTCCGTAAAAAAATTCCTAATATTTCTCTCGGCACGGTATACAGAAATCTTTCCCAGCTTTCTGAAAACGGGGATATTCTTTTGTTAAGCGTAGGAGAGGGATGCGAGCGGTATGACGGGAATGTAAAGGCCCATCTTCATCTTCACTGTAAGGCGTGCGGAAAAATTTTCGATATTCCTTTAAATGAGGAAAATGAGCTTTATCGGCTTGCAAAAAAAGAGGGGTTTAAATGCGAAAGCACTGTTTGTATTATGGAAGGCGTTTGTAAGGATTGCGGATAAATTTTAAAATAATTTTTTTCGGAGGTAAAATATTATGAAAAAGTTTGTATGTCTTGTTTGCGGTTATGTCTATGAGGGAACCGAGCCGCCGGCTGAATGTCCTATCTGCCATGCTCCGGCTTCTAAATTTGCGGAGCAGAGCGGCGAAAAATCTTGGGCGGCAGAGCATGTTATAGGCGTAGCTAAAGGCGTTGACCAGAGAATAATCGACGGTCTGCGTGAGAATTTTAACGGAGAATGCACCGAGGTCGGAATGTATCTTGCTATGGCAAGAGCCGCTCACAGAGAGGGATATCCCGAAATCGGTATGTACTGGGAAAAGGCGGCTTTCGAAGAGGCTGAGCATGCCGCAAAATTCGCCGAGATGCTCGGAGAGGTCGTTAATGAGAGCACAAAGGAGAACTTAAAGGTACGCGTTGAGGCTGAAAACGGCGCAACCTTAGGAAAGACCGAGCTTGCTAAGCTTGCGAAGGAATTGGGGCTTGACGCAATTCACGATACCGTCCATGAGATGGCGCGTGACGAAGCCCGCCACGGCAAGGCTTTCGAGGGCCTTTTAAACAGATATTTTAAATAAGATTTATTAAAATTTAAAAGCCGGTATGAGAAAAATCTCATACCGGTTTTATCTATATGTGATTACAGTATAATCATAAAAAATAACCGCCGAACCCTCAGAAAGTTAGCGGTTATTTCCAATAACATCTAAGGTTAACCGTCTATCGGTTCACCTTATTTCACTTATATTATATCATATTCTGAATTTTTGTCAAGCGCCCTTTCGGGTGCTTTTTTCTTTATATAATAATTTAGTGTGACAGGACTCGAACATACCATGGTTTCGCTTGCCGTCTTTTAAATTGCGACTTTGCTTAAGCAATCAGAAATGATAAATGACGTTTTATTTGTCAAGACAGTAATTTATTAAAAGCTCTATCATTTTATAATCCTTGTCGCTCAGCCTTGAAAAGCTTTCGGCAAAGGATTTCATATCCTTATCAATAATTTCGCCCTTTAAAATGTAATCGGTGCTGACATTTAGAATATCGCTGATTTTAATAAGATTTTCGATTTTAATGGCTTTGTTGCCTCTCTCTAAATTTGAAATCATCTGTACCGAAACATTCATTTTTTCCGCAAGCGCTTCCTGTGTCAACCCCAAATGCTTTCTTCTTTTTGAAATTCTGTTTCCTATTTCAATCAAATCGGTATTTGGCATATTTTCACCTCTTTATGAACCTATAAATATATTATATGTATTTTCAGTTTAATTTTAATAATCTATAGATTGACAAACTTAATCTATAGGTGTATAATATTTGCGGCGAAGTATCTCAAAATTGAAAACAGGGGGGGTGAAAATGTGGCTAAAACTGTTTGCTGTGAAATTTGCGGAAAGGAAATGAAGGGCGGATTTTTCGGGGAAAGCCTTCATGCCTATATCGGCGGAAGGTCTGAAGACATAAAGCTTTGTGAGGAATGTGATAATAAATATAAGCTTAGCAAAAAAGATAAGAAAAGGCTTGATGTTAAGGTTGAAAACTATCAAAAAACTCGTAAGGGTAAAATTCCCGCAAAGGAAGCGGCTGAAATTCTTAAAATGTATGTAAAAGAGAGGGACGAATATCTGCAAAAAAGCGTGCTTGAGGCGCCTGAATTCTTTTACAGCGGCTTTGTCTATAATTCAACCGGTCATTTTAATGTAAGAGAATTTCCAATTAAAGATGATACTATGAGTATCAGGGATATGGTTAAGAACATTGATAAATCTCAGGATCAGGAAAGCTGTTGTTTCGATAAAAACGATATAACAAGGATTGAGTATAAAAGGGATAATTTTTTAGGACTTATGGCAAGCTCTTGGGATTTTACCCATGAATACTATACCTATACCGTAAGGTTTAACAGCGAAAGCATGCTTACTTATAAGCCTTGTATCACAAGAACGGCGGTTGTAGGAAAGGGCTTTCTTTTCGGCTATAAAAAATCAGCCGAACAAGAGCTTTTAAAACAGCTTATGACTTTAAGAAACGCTATCGGCTCGGATTTGCCGATAGTTAAAGTCAAAAAATTTTAATTGGGGAGAATTTAAAAATGAAAAAGGATAAAAAACTTATTGAAACCATGGTGTTCGATGACTACGGCTATGCTCAGGAAATTAAGCAGGAGTCCGAACAGAAGCTCGCAAAAATCAAAATCGGTCTTATTGTTGCCGCTGTTTCAACTCTTTTAAGCCTTATAGGTGTTATGAGTATGAACAGCAATATTGAGACCCTCGGCGCAATTTGTTTGTTTTTTTCGATTTTCGGCGCAATCGCATCTTATGTTATAGGCGGCGGTTTCGGAATTGCTTTTAAGTTTGCAAGAAAGCTTGCTTGGGTAGGCTGGATAATAGCCCCGATTCCGATTGATATTGTAACAGGACTTTTAACGCTTGTGGTTTCCGTAATCGCGTTTTTCTTTATTCCGCTGCTTTTCGTGTTTATAAACTACCGTCAGCAGTACAAGAATTTCAAAGACGCAGAGGACTATTTAAGACACTTTAAACCCATAAGCGAAGTAACAAATACTGTTGAAAAATAAGGAGTAGAAAAATGAAAAAGATAGTATCATGTATTATCGCGGTCTTGGTGCTTGCAGGCGCGGCATTTTATACCGCCACGGCTAATAAAACCGAAGAAAACTTATGCAGAAAATTTGATAATGAGTTATGTTCCATTTATTACAGAGGAAAAAATTTTTCTGAAATTAGTGCCTCAAGCATTGCCTACTACACCGCAGGACAGTATGTAGAAAATGAAACCGATTGCGAGTTTTATTTTTATGATTTTGAGAAAGACGAATATTGCCCCGACAATGAGGGTAATTACATTAAAGTGGATGCCGACAAGTTTGACACAGCAGTTAAAAAATGCTTTAATTACACCGGCGATTTCAGAAAAGATTACACTGCTGAAATCGCAGAGAGTGAAATAAAAAGCGATTATTATAACGAGGCAGAAAATTACTATATCGTGATGTGGAATTTAGGTGCTGGTGGCGGTGTTGATTATACATTCGCAGGCTATATCAAGACCTCAACAGGCTATAAGGCTTATATTAAGGGTGTAAACGAAGACGGCTCCGACCTTAAAGCGGACGAAAACCCCTATTATGCCGAATTTGATATTGAATATAACGGCGGATATTTAAAGGTAAATGATTTTAAAACCGTTAATGCGGTTATGCCCGAAATCAGCGGGCTTATTACTTACCCCGATGTTACCTATACACTCCCCGATGGCATAACCGTTGACGGTGACGATTGCTTTGCGGCAGGTACCGAAGTATTTATCACGAAAGCGGAAGATTTTGAATATGGATATGATACCGCAAAAGTCGCTCTTAAAGATACCGCATTAAACGGCACATTAGTTGTTTTTGATATTTGTGCTTATAACCGTGCCTCGTGGGACGGACTTGAAGTTCAGCCTACCAAAGCGGTTAAGGTGACATTTGATATTCCCAAAGGACTTTCAGCCGATAATCTTAAAATGTTCTACATTTCAGATGACGGCAAAACAGAAGAAGTCAAAATAACCGTTGATAAAGCTAATAATAAGGTAACCGCTGAACTTAATCACTTCTCGGTTTACGCTTTTTGTAATGTTAAGAGCAACACCGTAAACGGCGGAACAAATAATAATACAGCCGGCTCAAACACCGAGCTTAAATCGCCTAAAACAGGATATAATTCAGGTCTTTTGGCTGTTTTAGTGCTTGCGTCGCTTTCTGTCCTTTCCGTTTCGGCAATTAAAATTTCCAAAGAGTTTTAATTAGAGTTGCACTATAGACGGTATACATTCGTCTAATGTCTAAAATCTAATATCTAACATCTAAAAGAATACCCTTCAGTCGCAATAAAATTGCGCCAGCTCCCCTCTGTTTCGCTGACGCGAAAAGAAGGGAGCCTGACTTTAGTCTCGCAGAAACCCAAGCCTCCACTTCAGCCGGAAGGGGAGGTGGCAAAGCGAAGCTTTGACGGAAGGGTTTGGTTATATCGGCGCGCAAGCGCACATTCACCCACCCATACAAAAACATAAGTCCTGAGAAAAGCTCTCAGGATTTTTTATATTCCATTACATCTTCCACACCGCATTCAAGCGCACTGCATAATTTATCTATTGTTTTAGTCTCAATATTTTCGTTTGCTTTGAGCCGGCGGACGGTTTTGCTGTCAATTCCGCAGGATTCACGCAGTCGGTAGGTGGAGAAGCCTTTTAATTTCATAGTTTTCCATAACCTGTCATATACTATCACTTTTTATTCCCCCTTGACAATAATTATTATGGGGGTTATAATCTTATTTATTAAGGGGATATAATCCCCATATAAGGAAGATTTCAATGATAAAGAGAATAGTTGTGGCGGGAAGCAGGGATTTTAATAATTATCCGGAAGCAGAGAAGTTTATTGATTTATGTATTTTAAAAATAAAAGAAATGTATTCTCTTGTTTTTCTTTCCGGTAATTGTAAGGGTGCAGATTTAATAGGAGAAAAATACGCAAAAGAGCATGGTTATGAAATCGAAATATTTCCTGCCGAATGGAAAAAATACGGCAGAGCGGCAGGTCCGATTAGAAACGAAAAAATAGCTGAGATTTCAGATTATGTTATTTGCTTTTGGGACGGAAAAAGCAAAGGAACAAAAAATATGATTGATATGGCAAGAAAGTTTAATAAAGAAATAAGAATAAAAAGAATAAAAAATCAGTATTTTGTTATTGTTTAAAGGAAAAACAAAATACCCCTCAGTCGCGCATAAAGCGCGCCGACGCTTTTCCTCCAAAAAGACGGGAACCCTTTTGTCTGCTGTCGCAGACATTTCCCCTAACAGGGGAATCACCTCTATATGCTAATGCATAAGAAGGGAGCCTTTTTAGTCTCGCACAAACCCAAGCCTCCACTTCAGCCGGAAGGGGAGGTGGATTTGCCTAAGGCAAAGACGGAAGGGTTTGGTTATATCCGTGCCGTAAGGCACACCTTCGTCTAATGTCTTAAATCTAATATCTAACATCTAACATCTAACATTGCACAACAAGAAAACGGCTGCGGATATTTCCGCAGCCGAATTTTTTATGTCATTTATATGTAAATGTTTAACATTATTCAATTTTGGTTTTCCGAAAATTTAATTGTACATTGGACCCACCCGTTCTGTTTATTTGATTTGACACATTCTTTTTAACAGAATCATTTTAATCACCTTAAGTTTTCGGTATTTTTTGGTTTACAGGGTTAATTGCCCATCGGACTCAATCCTTTCGAAATTTTGCGGGTTTAAGCTTAACTCTTCTTTGGACTCACCTCTTTCTTTTTTCTGTCTTTATTATAATGCACAATTCATCATTTGTCAAGTATTTTTTAAAAACTTTTGTAAAAAATATTTAAAACGGATTAAAAAGGCGTTTTTTCTCTTATCAAGGCTTGGTTACTCTTGACTAAACGGCGAATATATATTAAAATGTAGTTACAAAATAAAAATCAGGAGACTAAACTATGAGTGAAGATATAAAAAAAGAAGATTATGATCCGGATATAATAACTCTTTCCGATGATGACGGCAAGGAATACACCTTTGAGGTGTTGGATGTTTTGGAGGATGATGATAACCGTTATCTCGCACTTCTTCCTACATTTGAAGATCCGAAGAAAATGCTTGAGGATTCAGGCGAACTTGTTATCGTCAAGGTAATGGAAGAAAACGGAGAAGAGTATTTTTGCGAAATTGAGGACGATGACGAATATGAAACCGTTGCGGACGCATTTGTCGACCGTCTTGAAGACTTTTTCGAAATAGACGAGAAATAAAATCAGTTTATTTCCTGCCCTGTTCGCGAATCGATGCTGTTATAACCCTACAAGCTTTATTAAAGGAGTCACGCTTAGGACGGCGGGCCTGCAGACCTCCCGCGGCGGTGCCGAGTTCGGAAGAAGGGAGCACGAAACCGTCCGGCAGATATCCACCTGATTTTTCTCAGGTTATTTAAAGCCGTTACGGCAGGGCGGGATTTTTAAAAGGAGTATCTTTATGAAACAATCCGTTAAAATCATTCTTATAGTTGTCGGAGTCATTGCGTTTTTGGCTCTGATTATCGGCGGTACCTACAACGGCCTTTATTCAAGGCAGCAAAAGGTTGAAAAGGCGCAGTCGGATATTTCGACTCAGCTTCAGCGCAGAGCCGATCTTATTCCTAACTTTGTTTCCTCTGTAAAGGGTTATACAAAGTATGAGGGCGAAACCTATAAGGCTGTAACCGAGGCGAGAGCGTCGGTAGGAAACGCAAAGACAACCGAACAGCAGGCTGACGCGCATAATGAGCTTAACCGCGCCATTGATATATGGGTAAACGCGGTGACTGAGAACTATCCGGAGCTTAAAGCAGACAAGCAGTTTACGGCTTTGCAGGATGAGCTTGCAGGCACCGAAAACAGAATTGCAACAGCGAGAAAGGATTATAACACTGCCGTAGAAAAGTATAATTCTTCCGTCGGAAAATTCCCCAAGAATATAATTGCTTCAATGTTCGGATTTGAAAAAGCCGATTATTTTGAAAGCTCGGCTGACGCGTCAAGCGTTCCGCAGGTGAGCTTTGACTGATGAGAATAAGCTTTAAAAAAATTTTAAGTCTTTTTGCCGTTGTAATTCTGACCTTATTTTCTTTTTGCGGCTGCAGTTCGGAAGAAAGCGGATATCCAAAGGCAACAAGTGACTTTTTCGTCAATGATTTTGCCGGAGTTCTTTCTGACCGGACCAAAAGCGAGATAATGTCGCGCTCGGCGGCTTTGAGCGAAAACGAAAAGGTCGGGGCGCAGGCGGTTGTAGTAACCGTTAAGGATACGGGCGGCGAGGATATCGCCGATTATGCGCTCAATCTCGGAAGAGAGTGGGGCGTAGGAGACAAGGATAAAAACAACGGCGTAGTTATTCTTCTTGCTACCGAACAGAGAGAAATTCAGATAAGCGTCGGCTATGGGCTCGAGGGCGCAATTCCCGACAGCAAGGCAGGCAGAATAATTGATAACTACGGTCTGCCGTATCTTAAAGAAAATAAATTTGACGAAGGCGTTCTTGAAATTTACCGCAGCGTTATAAATGAAATCTGCATTGAATACGGGTTTGAGTACGACGAAAATTATACCCCCGTTGATATGCTTCCGTCATCTTCGGAGGATGAAGAGGCGTCGGCTAAAGCGGTTGTGGGTTCGTGGATAATTCTAATTGTCGTAATCATTATTTTATCGCTGATTTTCAGAGGCAGAGGAATATTTTTCTTCTTCGGCGGACCGAGAGGCGGCGGCTTCGGAGGATTCTCTTCGGGAGGCTCGCGCGGAGGCTTTTCCGGCGGCGGTTTCTCGGGAGGAGGCGGCTCTTTCGGCGGCGGCGGAGCAGGCAGAGGATTTTAATTCAAAAAAATTAAAAAAAGTTGTTGACAAACCGATTTTGTTGTGCTATAATCTTTTTTGTTGACCGATAAGGGCAACAAAATAGTTGGTGTTAATTGCGGTGAGGGTCCACCTGTTCCCATTCCGAACACAGAAGTTAAGCTTACTTGCGCTGAAGATACTTGGCGGGCAGCTGCCCGGGAAAATAAGTAGATGCCAACATTCAAAGACCTGATGAAAATTCATCAGGTCTTTTTTTGAATTTATAAACTTTCGGTATCGTTATCGGTTTTCGGCAGCCCCTGCGAGATATAAGGGAAATTGTTGTCAGAATCAGAAGTCGGCTGAATGTTATAGGTGCCGTATTTGTTCAGCAGGTCGAAAACATCGTGCGGCTGACCGTGTACCGCCGTCGAGGACGGCGTGAGCCTTATTTTCTTATTATTTTTAATTTTAATCACCCCTTATTATTGTTCCCCGTTTAAATTTATAATTTTAGGGAATTTGCTCCAAAGGAGGGAATAAAAAATGTCCGAAAATTATCAGTTGCTGTTGGATAGGCAAATCGAAAATATATTAAAATCGGGATATACTCCGTCACTGCTGCTCCATAGCTGCTGCGCGCCCTGTTCAAGCTATGTTCTTGAATATTTAAGCGAGTATTTTAATATAACTGTTTTATATTATAACCCTAATATTTCATCATTTGAGGAATTCAGTAAGCGTGCCGGAGAGCAAAAAAGGCTCATAAATGAAATGTGCTTTAAAAATCCCGTTAAGCTTAAAATCTGCGAGTATAGTAATGAAGATTTTTCCCAAATTGAGGCTTTGAGAAAAAATGACCGCGAGGGCGGAAGAGCTTGCGAAAAATGCTATCGGTTAAGACTTGAAAAATCAGCCTTATATGCTAAAGAAAATAATTTCGATTATTTTACCACAACTCTATCCATTTCCCCTCTTAAAAGCTCCGAAAAATTAAATGCTATCGGAAAAGAGCTTGCGGAAGTTTACGGAGTGAAATACCTGTTTTCGGATTTTAAGAAGAAAAACGGCTTTAAAAGGTCAACGGAGCTTTCAAAACAGTTCGGTCTTTACCGCCAAAACTACTGCGGTTGCTTTTTTTCAAAAAAAGAAGCAGAAATAAGAGAAAAAAACCGCAGTTCGCTTTGACATACCGCATGCAGTATGATATAATAAAAAAAATTGCTTATTTTAAAATATCGGAGGAATTTTAAGTGCTGGATATCAGATTTATATGCGAAAATCCGCAGATTGTAAAGGATAATATAAAGAAAAAATTCGAGGACAATAAGCTTCCCCTTGTAGACGAGGTTATTTCTCTTTATAAAGAAAAGTGCGACGCAAACAGTAGGGCAAACGAGCTCAGAGCAAACAGAAATAAAATCAGCCGTCAGATAGGCGTTTTAATGGCTCAGGGTAAAAAGGATGAAGCCGAGGAGACTAAAAAGCTTGTTTCAGAGCAGGCGGAGGAGCTAAAGGCCCTTGAGAAAAAAGAAGAGGAGCTTGATATAAAGGTCCGCGAAATTCAGATGAAAATTCCGAATATTGTCGATGAAAGCGTTCCCGTAGGTAAGGACGACAGCGAAAATGTCGAGGTCAGACAGTTCGGAGAGCAAACAAATCCCGATTTTGAAATTCCCTATCATACCGATATTATGGCTCTTTTCAACGGAATAGATAAAGATGCCGCAGGACGTGTTGCAGGAGAGGGCTTTTATTATCTTATGGGGGATATCGCGAGAATGCATTCCGCGGTTACCGCTTACGCAAGAGATTTTATGATAAACAAAGGCTTTACCTATTGTATTCCTCCTTTTATGATAAGAAGCAATGTCGTAACAGGTGTTATGAGCTTTGAGGAAATGGACGCAATGATGTACAAAATAGAGGGCGAGGACCTCTATCTCATAGGCACCTCGGAGCATTCAATGATAGGTAAATTTATTGATTCTATCACCCCTGAGGAGTCGCTTCCGCTCACACTTACAAGCTATTCTCCGTGCTTCAGAAAAGAAAAGGGCGCACACGGGATAGAGGAGCGCGGAATTTACAGAATTCATCAGTTTGAAAAACAGGAAATGATTGTTATCTGTAAGCCTGAGGAAAGTATGCAGTGGTTTGATAAAATGTGGAGCTATTCGGTTGAGCTTTTCAGAAGTCTTGATATTCCTGTAAGGACGCTTGAATGCTGCACGGGCGACCTTGCCGATTTAAAGGTCAAATCATATGATGTTGAGGCTTGGAGTCCGAAGCAGAAGAAGTATTTTGAGGTCTGCTCCTGCTCAAATCTCGGAGACGCTCAGGCAAGACGGCTCGGAATCAGAGTCCGTACCGAAGACGGAAAGAAGTACCTTGCGCATACGCTTAATAATACCGTTGTCGCACCTCCGAGAATGCTTATAGCTCTTCTTGAAAACAATCTTTGTTTTGACGGCGAGTATTACAGTGTTAAGATTCCAGAGGCGCTTCAGCCGTATATGGGCGGAACAAAGGTTATAAAAGCCCAAAAGATATACGAAAAAAAATAATATCTTAAAAAATGTTTGCGGTATCCGTGCAAACATTTTTTGCTGTATGAGGTAGTACTTTATGAAAAATAAAAAGACTCTTAATATTATTCTTATCGTAATTTCTGGAATTATTTTTGTTTCGGCTACCGCGGCGCTTATAATGCGGGTTGTTCCAAAGAAAAATAAATATCTGAAATATAAAAATAATTCATCATCTTCTCAGACTTCACAGACGGTTGAAAAGCCCGATAATCCTGTTGATTTTGCGGCACTTACCGCTAAGAATCCCGATGTCTGCGGCTGGATAAGTATAGACGGAACAACTATCAACTATCCGATTCTTCAGAGCGGAGACGATACCGAGGAAAACTTTTATCTCACACATGACCTTGAAAGAAAATATAAATTCGCCGGCAGCGTGTATATTCAAAGGTGCAATAATAATGAGTTTTTGGACAGAAATACCGTTATTTACGGGCATGACCTTGCCGACGGTACTATGTTTACACCATTGAGGAAATACCGTAACGCCGAATTTTTCAAAACGAACGATACAATTAAGATTTATAAAAAAGGTCATATTCTGACCTATAAGATTTTTTCTGCATTTGTTTATGACGACCGCCATATAATAAATTCCTTCGATTTCAGCTCAGATGAAGGATATCAGGCGTTTTTGGACGAATGCCTTCACCCCAAGTCTTTGGCTAAAAATGTAAGAGAGGATATTCCGGTTACGGTCAAGAATAAAATAATAACGCTCAGCACATGTACCGATGTTGCAAGCGAAAGGTATCTTGTCTGCGCGGTTTTGACCGACGACACCGAAACCAAATAAAATGAAAGAATTAAAGAAATTTGCGGCTTATTATAAGCCGCATAAATTTATGTTTTTCCTTGATATGACAGCCTCGCTTTTCATATCTTTAATCGGAATGGTTTATCCCGTAGTAACAAACAAAATGTTAAATGACCTTATTCCAAACAAAAAGGTTTCAATGATCATATCCGCGGGAATAATCGTATTGATTCTTTATTTTATAAGAATGTGCCTTGAATATTTCGTTCAGTATTACGGCCATATGATAGGCACGAAAATGCAGGCGCAAATGCGCAGGGATATGTTTTTAAAGCTTGAAAGTCTGCCTTTTTCTTATTTTGATAAGAATGAAACCGGTCAGCTGTTATCAAGAATTACAAATGATCTTTTTGATATTGCCGAGCTTGCTCACCACGGCCCTGAAAATCTGATCATCTCATCGCTTACGGTTGTAGGCTCATTCGTGTATCTTTGCACAATAAACATTTATCTTACGCTTATTATTTTTGCCTGCGTGCCGCTTCTTATCTTGGTTTCTTCATATTGCAGAAAGAAAATGCGCGCGGCATTCAGAGAAAGAAGAGTTACAACAGGTATGATAAACTCTTCAATTGAAAGCAGCATAACAGGAATCAGGGTTACAAAGGCTTTCGGCGGAAGCGAGCGTGAATTTGAAAAGTTCGAAAAGAATAATAATCTTTTTATTGAAGCTTGCAGAAAGGCCTATCGCTCAATGGGCATTTTCCATTCCTCTTCAAGCTTTATAACAAATGTTTTCAATGTTATAATAATAATCGCCGGCGGACTTTTTCTTTATTCGGGAAAAATAAATTTCGGAGATTATGCAACCTTTATTGTTTCCGTAAATGTTTTTATAAATCCTGTAACGGTGCTTATTGGCTTTATGGAGCAGTTCCAAAACGGCGCGAGCGGTTTTTCGCGCTTTTTAGAGGTTATGGAGGAAAAACCCGAAAAGGAAAATGACGGGGCAAAGGATATAAAAAATGTCAGGGGCGAAATAGAATTTAAAAATGTCTCCTTTTCTTACGGTGAAAACGAGCCGGATGCGATTAAAAATATCAGTCTAAAAATTGAAAAAGGCGAAAAATTAGCTCTTGTCGGTCAGTCCGGCGGCGGAAAAACCACGATTTGTCACTTGATTCCCGCTTTTTACAGGGCAGACAGAGGTTGCATTACTCTTGACGGGATAAATATAAACGATATCACATTTTCGTCGCTTCGAAAAAGCATAGGAATCGTTCAGCAGGATTTTTTTCTTTTCGGCGGGACAATAAAAGACAATATACTTTACGGCAGGCCCGACGCAGATTTTGAAGAGGTGGTTTCAGCCGCCAAACGCGCCAATATCCATGATTATGTAATGTCTCTGCCAAAAGGCTATGATACCGAGATAGGAGAGCGCGGAGTTAGGCTTTCCGGCGGTCAGAAGCAAAGAATTTCGATTGCAAGGGTGTTTCTTAAAAATCCAGCGGTTTTAATTCTCGATGAAGCGACAAGCGCACTTGACAATACAACAGAAATACTTATTCAGTCTGCACTTGATGAGCTTTGTAAGGGCAGGACTACGATCATAGTCGCCCACCGCCTTTCAACCGTCAAAAGCGCCGATGAGATTGCGGTTATAGATAACGGCGAGATTGCCGAAAAGGGAACCCATGCCGAGCTGATGAAAAAGAACGGTATTTATAAAAAGCTCTATTCTCTCCAGTTTAGAGAAGAAGAGGTCTAAAGATTAGACGGTAGATGTTAGACAAATACCCCACATGCCAGATACTAAACATTAGATGGTAGAAGTTAGACCCAATTAAATTATTATTTAATTTCCGTGCCGAAAGGCACACAACGGTCTAATATCTAACATCTAATGTCTAACATCTAAAACGGCAGGCATACAACGGTCTAATATCTAGCATCTAATGTCTAATGTCTAATTTAGTACTTGACAAATACTGAAAAAAGTTATAATATTATTTTAAATAATAAATAATTAAAGGTGTTTGAGCAAAAAGAGTAGCTTGGTGAAAGCTTGAAGAGAGCCGTCGGTTGCTGTAAGGCGGCAGGGAGTAACTGTTTGCGAAGTACATTTTGCGAGCTGAATGCTGAAAAATATAAGTAGGCATCTCCGGTTTTTATGCGTCCGTTAAATCGCAAAAGCAATTAAAAAAGATTGCTTTGTAAGGCTTTGCGTGTGAGCGCAGGGTGAAGCAGAGTGGTACCGCGATTATTATAAATTCGTCCCTGCAATCTCTTAAGGATTGCAGGGCTTTTTTAAATTTTTTCAAAAGGGTGATTTTTATGAAAAAAACAGTCTTAAAAATAGCCGCAGCCGTTTTAAGCGTTGTTTCTGTGCTTTCTATGGCAGGCTGTAAAACAAAGGGAAAGGAAGTTTACAATGTCGGCATTTGCCAGCTTGTAAAACATGACGCGCTTGATAAAGCTACAGAGGGCTTTAAAAAGGCGCTTATTGACAAGCTGGGCGAGGACAAGGTTAAGTTCGATTATCAGAACGCTTCAAACGAAAGCAATAACTGTACAACGATAGTCAACTCTTTCGTTCAGAAGAAATACGACCTTATTATGGCTAACGCAACGCCGGCCCTTCAGGCGGCTTATAATGCTACCTCTGCTATTCCGATTCTCGGTACTTCAGTTACCGAATACGGCGTAGCACTAGGAATTGACAATTTTAACGGAACAATCGGCGGAAATGTTTCCGGCACCAGCGACCTTGCTCCGCTTGACAAGCAGGCTGATATGATAACCGAGCTTGTTCCGAATGCAAAAAAGGTAGGAATTCTTTATTGCTCTGCCGAGCCTAACTCTAAGTATCAGGTTGAGCAGGTTGAAAAGTTCTTAAAGGCAAAATCAATAGAGGTTACAAGATATTCTTTTTCGGATTCAAATGATATAGCATCCGTTGCAACCTCTGCCGCCGCAAACAGCGACGCTATCTATGTTCCCACCGATAATACAGCCGCAAGCTGTGCCGAAACTATCGGGAATATAGTAATCGAGAAAAAGGTTCCCGTAATAGCAGGCGAGGCGGGAATCTGCAAGGGCTGCGGAATAGCAACTCTTTCTATTGATTATTATGACCTCGGATACAAAACAGGCGAAATGGCAGCTGAAATCCTTACAGGGAAAAAGGATATAAAGAATATGAAGATTGAATATGTTGACGCTGCCAAGAAATACAATAAAGATATCTGCGAAAAGCTCGGTGTGACTGTTCCGTCGGATTATACCTCCCTCGGTGAATAATAATGGAATTGTTGAGTGCTTTTCCAGGGGCTGTTGCTCAGGGATTTATTTGGGGTATAATGGCAATCGGGGTTTATATAACCTTTAAAATCCTCGATATTGCGGATCTGACTGTCGACGGCTCTATTTGTACAGGAGCCGCAGTATGTACCGTTCTTGCAACAAAAGGAGTTAATATTTATCTTGCGCTTTTAGCGGCTGTCATTGCAGGTCTGCTTGCGGGTCTGCTTACAGGACTTTTGCACACCGTTCTCGGAATTCCCGCTATTCTTTCCGGAATTCTCACCCAGCTTATTTTATGGTCTGCAAATCTTAAAATAATGGGCAAAGCGAATATTTCTCTTTCGGCGAGAAGCTATAAGGTAATGCTTACGCAGATGAACATAAATTCTTCAATAGCCGTGCTTGCGGTTATCGGAATTATTCTCATTGCCCTGCTTTACTGGTTTTTCGGAACAGAGCTTGGCTGTTCTGTAAGGGCAACCGGCTGTAACCTTAATATGAGCCGCGCACAGGGAATCAATACAAATGTTAATATTGTTTTGGGCCTTATGCTTTCAAACGCGATAGTTGCGCTTTCCGGCGCCCTCCTTGCACAGTATCAGGGCTTTGCCGATATCAATATGGGCAAGGGCGCTATCGTTATAGGTCTTGCGGCCGTTATTATCGGAGAAGCGGTATTTTCAAAAATTGCCCGCAATTTCGCCGTAAGGCTTTTTGCGGTGATCGTAGGCGGAATTATCTATTATATTGTTTATCAGGTTATAATATTCTTAGGAATAGATACCGACCTTCTTAAGATGCTGTCCGCATTGGTGGTTGCGGTATTCCTCGGCGTGCCTTATGTCAAAAAACATTATTTTGCGTCTGCCGTAAAGGGAGGTAAGAATAATGCTTGAAGTTAAAAATATTTCTAAAACCTTTAATGCAGGCACTGTAAACGAGAAGGTAGCTTTAAACGATTTGAGTCTTACTATAAAGGACGGAGAGTTTGTAACGGTTATCGGAGGAAACGGCGCCGGAAAAAGTACACTTTTGAATGCTGTCTGCGGAACATGGAAGGTAGATTGCGGAGAAATTCTTATTGACGGCATAAATGTAACAAAAATGCCAGATTATAAGCGCGCGAAATTCTTAGGAAGAGTTTTTCAGGACCCGATGATGGGAACAGCCGCCGATATGGAGATAGAGGAAAATCTTGCCTTGGCTTTTAGAAGAGGTCAAAGCCGCGGTCTTAAGAGCGGAATAACCGCTAATGAGCGCGAGTATTATAAAAAGCTTTTAAAGGAGCTTGATTTAGGTCTTGAAACAAGACTTAAGACTAAAATCGGACTTCTTTCGGGCGGGCAGAGACAGACCATTACGCTTTTGATGGCGGCTATGAAAAACCCGAAGCTTTTGCTTCTTGACGAGCATACTGCGGCGCTCGACCCTAAAACCGCCGCTAAGGTGCTTGATATCACACGGAAAATCGTAACCGAGAATAAGCTTACCACGCTTATGATAACCCATAACATGAAGGACGCTATAAAATACGGAGACAGACTTATAATGCTGTATGACGGAAGAGTGGCTTTCGATGTAAGCGGGGAAGAAAAGAAAAATCTTACCGTTGAACAGCTTCTTGAGCTGTTCAATAAAGCAAAAATCGATTTTTCTTCGGACAGAGCAATACTTTCATAATTTTAAAAAAACCTTCATACTTATTAGTATGGAGGTTTTTGTTTATGCCTTTTTTAAAAATTTTTGTACCCGTAACCGCAGGTCTTTGCGCCGTTTGTATAATAGGCTTCTGTATAGGCTCAAAAAAGCCATTTAAATATTTGCTGCTTAATTTTCTTTCGGGCGTTATTGCTTTGGCGGTTGTAAATTTGACTTCAGGGCTTACGGGAGTTCATATACCTGTTAATCCCTATTCGGCAGGGGCAGGAGCGGTTTTCGGAATTCCGGCGGTTTTCGGTTTTTTAATACTCAGGCTTTTTATGTAATGCTTGACTTAAACGGCAAAAAGTATTATTATGATTACATATCAGAAATAGCTTAAACAGGAGAGATTTAATGCTTTTTACCGTTTCTTTTATATTTGCGTTTTTGCAGTGTGTGTTTACATATAATCTTACAGTGGCTTGCGAGCTTAGAAGAAAAAAGCTTGCGGTATTGTTGTTTTTAGTAAAGTTTGCAGGCTACGGCGGCGGGATATACCTTTTTATTTATAAATTCTTAGGCTATGTTGTAAGCGTATTAGGAGGATTTCTCGCAGGACTCGGGATAGGATTTGTTCTTTGCTTGGTTTACAGGATTTTCTTTTACCAAAACGGATATGCTCTGTTGCTTGTATTCAAATCATTTTATAATAAACTAAAAAGATTTTTTAAAAACCGAAGTAAAAAGCGCAAAATGAAAAAATATAAAAAATTAAAATCAAAGAAACTTAAATAAAAAACTCGTCTCTTGAAAAAGAGGCGAGTTTTTGTTGTTATATATTCTTAATGAGATGAGGTTGAGGTTTTGGGTTCCTGAATTTTTTTAGGTTTGAATCTTCTCTTTACAGAGCTTTTGATGTCATAATTAAGAGTTTTCGCATAGGCCTCGATTTCTTTTGTAAACTCATCGCCTGCGATAAAGTTCCTTATTTCATCGTCAAGATTTGTCTTGTAATAAGGGTCTGCGGTAATATCCTTTTTAACAAAGAGGATAACTCCCGCATTATCTGCTTTTTCAATAACCACAGCGGTGCCGGCTGCAAGCGCGGACAACTGCTCAAAATAATCCGCATAGGTATTATAGCTTGTTTCCTTTGTTCCGATAACGCTCGCAAGACTGTCAATAGGTTTTGAAGAATCGGTTGTGTTATCCTCGGTTACAGTATCCGAGGAATTGTATTCCGCATAAATCTGAGCGTAGGACTTCTTGCCGGCGTTAATCTGAGCCGCAGCATCATTCGCAAAAGTCTTTTTTGATTCCTTTTCGGAGTCTTTAAGATTATCAAATGAAATATCAAGAACATTGCAGAGCATATAATCGCTTTTCATTGTGCTAAGAACGGTTTCGTCCGAAATGGCTTTTTCGCCGTCTCCCTTGTAGATAAAGTCAAAGTATCTCTGAGCATAATAAGCGTCAACCATATAAGTCTTATATGTATCGAGACTTACGCCGTTGGGTTCAAAATACTCAGAATAATTGTATGAGGTGTTGTTCCAATAAGCCTCGGCATACTGCTCGGCAGAGGATTTGTCCTCATCCTTTACGGTAAGCTTGTTTTCGGCACACTTTATTTTAAAAGCGGCAATTTTTTTAAGAGATTTCTCGGTGTTGTCAATAACCCAGTCGTTGAACTTTTTCTTGTCGATTTTTTCCTTGAAATAATCAATATCGGTTGTAGACTTTTTTTCGTCCTGATACTTCTGATTTATTTCCGATTTTCCGCTGTTATAGGACATAATGAGCGCGCACATATAATAAGCCGATGTAAACTCGACCTTTCCGGTTTTCTCAGAAAGCTTTGAATCTGTTACCGTAACGCCGATTTCGCCCTTTTTATGGCAGCCGGCAAATGTACCGACAACTAAAGCCGCGCAAAGAAGCGCACAAAAAAGCTTTTTTATGGTTTTCATAATTATCTCCGTTCCTATCAATTGTAATATTATTTTAATTATATCGCATATCTTAAAAAAAGTCTATAAATTTTTTGTAAATACAGCTGAAAGAGCCGAAACAATATCCTTTGTTTTTTCTTTCGGCTGTTTTCGTATCATATAGCAGGGCTTTGAGTCCTTTACCGATACGAAAAATCTCGGACCGAATTCTTCCGAAAGTAGTGCCGAAGCCTTTTCGTTTATATGCTCCGTGTGAAGAATGACAGTAATTCCGCTTTCCGTAATCTCGGTTATTCCAAGCTCACTTGCGGCGTTTCTGAGCGTTGAAATCTCTATCAGACCCATAACCGATTTCGGCGGATCGCCGAAGCGGTCGCAAAGCTCGTCGATAAGCTCCGAGCGGTCCCCGTCGGTTTTTATATCCGCAATCTTTTTATAAATATCCAGACGCGCGTTAAGAGAGGGAATATAGCTGTCGGGAATGTGGGCTGAAATGTTGAGGTCAACAGTGCAGATAATTGATTCTTCTCTTGCCTCTGCCCCGTTTTCCTCGTTTACCGCGTCGGCAAGCATTTTAAGGTACATATCATAGCCGACGGATTCAATATGCCCGTGCTGTTCTCCGCCCAAAATACTTCCGGCTCCTCTGATTTCAAGGTCCCTCAGGGCTATTTTAAAGCCAGAGCCGAATTGAGTAAACTGCCTTATCGCCTCAAGTCTTTTTGCGGCGATATCCGAAAGCTCTCTCCCTTTAGGGAAACAGAAATATGCGTAAGCGCGTCTCGGCGATCTGCCGACCCTGCCGCGAAGCTGATGAAGCTGGGAAAGCCCCATTTTATCCGCATTTTCTATAATAAGAGTATTGACATTCGGAACATCAACACCGGTTTCAATAATCGTGGTGCAAACAAGCACATCTATCTCATGCTCTATAAGCTTCTGCCAGACTCCTGTAAGCTCATCCTCGCTCATTCTTCCGTGAGCAACGGCAATTCTCGCCTCGGGCAGCTTTTCCTTAAGTTTTGCCGCACAGCGCATAATTGTGTCTACTCGGTTGTGAAGATAATAAACCTGTCCCGCGCGCCGCAGCTCCCTTATTATAGCCTCTGTTATTATTCCGTCGTCCTGCTCGGTAACATAGGTCTGAACAGGGTATCTGTCTGACGGTGCTTCGTCAATAGACGACATATCTCTAAGCCCCGAAAGCGACATATTAAGCGTTCTCGGAATCGGCGTTGCGCTTAAGGTAAGCACATCGACGGAAGGATATTTTTCTTTAAGCCTTTCTTTCTGCTCAACACCGAATCTCTGCTCCTCGTCAATAATGACAAGTCCTAAATCCCTGAATTCAACATCCTTTGAAATAAGCCTGTGCGTACCTACAAGCATGTCGACCTTTCCGCGCTTTAAATCGCTTAAGGTTTTTCTTTGGGCGGCAGGCATTGTAAATCTGCTGATAAGCTTTACCGTGACCGGAAGATCTCCGAATCTGCGGATTATTGTATCATAGTGCTGCATAGCAAGAACGGTTGTCGGAACAAGCAAAGCGCACTGCTTGCCGTCGCTTATACATTTGAATGCCGCGCGCAGGGCAACCTCTGTTTTTCCGAAACCGACATCTCCGCAGAGAAGTCTGTCCATCGGGATATCGCGCTCCATGTCCTTTTTGATTTCTTCAATGCATCTTAATTGGTCGTCGGTCTCCTCGTATTCAAATCTGCGCTCAAAATTGTTCTGCAAATCGGTGTCCTTTGAAAAAGCATAGCCTTTTTGCGACATTCTTTTGGCATAGAGCTTGGTTAACTGCTTTGCCATATCTCTGACCGCCGAGCGGACCCTTGAGCGCGTTTTTTTCCACTCGTCGGAGCCTAACTTGTTAAGCTTAACCGTTCCGTCCTCGGCAGAGCCGATATATTTTGAAACAAGGTCAAGCTGGGTTACAGGAACATATAATACATCTGTTCCGCGATATTTTATTTTAATATAGTCCTTTATCGTGCCCGAATTGGAAATATGCTCTATTCCGTCGAAAATTCCTATTCCGTGCGCCGAATGAACCACCAGATCACCCTTGTGAAGCTCGTCTAAAGAGCCGATTTCCTTGGCATTTTTCGGTCTTCTTATTTTTTTCTTTTCCGCCGCGACATATTTGTGAGTGAGAAGAATAAATTTAAGGTCGGGTATCTCAAATCCGCCGGATAATCCGCCTAAGGTAACATAAACTCCTTTTTTAGTTTCTTCGGGCATTTTTTCGCAGAAAAGATTTTTAATTCCGTTTCTTTCAAGCTCTTCGCTTAAAACGGACGCCGCTTTTTTCTCACCTGCCAAAATTACCGCCGTGCCGCTTTCCGGTATATTTCCGATATCTTCTTTTAAAGCCTTTATGTCTCCGGAGTAGGGGCTGAGTCTTTTAAAATTAAAGCTTAAAAGGTCTTTTAACTCAAATTCAAAGGACGAACGGGGAAAATTATCGAAAAACACCGCCTTTTTTATCCTGCTTTTGAATTCGGAGGCTTCGAGCCATAATTCCGAAAGCTTACCGCAAACCGAATCGTTTTCAAGCAGCACCGAAATATCCTCATTGTGGAGCTTACTTAGACTTTTCAGTCTTGAAAAGCAGTTTTGCGACTCGAAAACAAAAATCGGAATATCCTTTATATAATCGAAAACCGAACATTTTTTTGAATAAATAAGCGGGATATAGATATCCGCCGAAATATCGCCGCAGTTTTCAAGGGTTTCGATATCCCTTCTCATATATCTTTTCTGCTTTTCGCTTATGTCATTTTCATTTTTTTCGATAAATAAAGATATGTTTTTCGCAAGCTGCGCTTTATCGAAAATCAGCTCCTTAGCAGGGAAAATATCAAAGCCGTCAACCGGATCTGTTCTTCGCTGGTCAATGGGGTCGAATTCCGACATGGTGTCAATTTCGTCTCCCCAAAGCTCAATTCTTACAGGCTTTTTTAGGTTAACGGGGAAAATGTCTATTATTCCTCCGCGGACCGAATACTGCCCTTCGCCCTCGCAAAGCTCGCTTCTTTTATATCCGCAGTCATCAAGCAAGTGAAAAAATTCCGAGGTTTTAAGCTCGGTTCCGCAAGCAAGGCTTATCTTTGAATTCTTAACCGCCTGAATATCCGAAGTATAGCAAACGGCTGAATCCGCCGACATTACAAGAACGCCGAAATCCCCGTCTGCTAAAAGAGACAGGGTGTTTATTCTTTTATATTCGTATTCTTTAGAGCCGCCTAAAACTCTCTGAAGCTCATAGTCTCTTACAGGCAGCATAACGGCGTCGGTTCCGAGTGCCTTTAAATCCCCGTAAACCTCGCTTGCCGACGCTTCGTCATGAGTTATGATAACGGCTTTTTTCTTGTAAAGAGAACAGTATGCCGATACAATAAGTGATTTGTGAATCTGTGAAAGTCCGCTCGCAAAAATCGGGAGCTTGCCCGATTCAATATCTGAGCATACTGCCGAAAAGGTTTTTTCTTTTTTAAGAATTGAATTTAAAAAATCCATATTTCCTCTTATTTACTGTATTTGTTCATAGCGCTGTCAATGCCCTTTGAAATTATTTCAAAAACTGCTTTAACGGCATTATTGCAAGCAATATCAAAATCTTCCGCTGCTTCTTTAGGAAGCTTTCCTAAGACCCAGTCCTTTAAATCATAATCTCTTGAAGGCCTTTCTCCTACGCCTATTTTTATTCTCGGAAAATCCTCGGTCCCTAAAAGCTCAATAATATCCTTTATTCCGTTATGCCCTCCGGCGCTGCCCTTTCTTCTTATGCGGATTTTTCCGATATCGAGGGAAATATCGTCAAACATAATAATACATTTTTCCGGCGGAATTTTATAAAATTCAGAAATCTGAGAAATTGCCGAGCCCGAATTATTCATATAGGTCTGCGGTTTAACTAAAATAACCTTTTTTCCGGAAATTTCACCGAAGCCGAATTTTGCATTGAATTTGTTTTTTGAAAATTCCGTTTCTAGTTTTGCCGCCAGCTTATTTATTGCAATAAAGCCTGCGTTGTGACGGGTGTTTTCATATTCAAGTCCCGGATTTCCGAGACCTGCTATAAGATATTCAAATTTTGAACGTTCGGATTTTAAAAACATAATATCACCAAATAAAAATTATATCACAAAATTTATTTATTTTCAATCAAAAAGGGTATTTTAAGCGTTTAAAGTAGAATAATAAATTTTAGAGTCCTGTCTCGCAATGGAGTTGATAAATTGGGTAAGGATATAGAACTTTATGAAAATATGAAATTTTCGGGGGATTTTGAAAAAGACACCGAAATGTTTAAAAATATATTTAAAAATGACAGTATTTTAAGATTTCGAAGTCTTACGGTCAATAAAACAGTAGGATGTTCTGTTTTCAATTTCGACGGAATGGTAAATACCGCTGTTGTAAATGATTCGCTTATAAAACCGCTTGTGCGGATAGAAGATAAAGCTTCGGGTATGTCGACCGATTATATAGTAAAAAATTATCTTTATGCCTGCGATGTCAAGGTGACAGACAGCGTTGCGGAATGTATAAGAGGAGCGGTTTACGGCGATACAGTTCTGCTTTTTTCGGATAACACCCGTGCGGTAATAGCAAACACAAAGGGCTTTCGCTCAAGAGGTATTAAGGAGCCTGACGACGAAAGGGTTCTGCAGGGACCGCGGGAGGGCTTTGACGAGGTCGCAATGCTTGACCTTGCAATGTTAAGAAGAAAGCTGCCCACCCCGGATCTTTGCATTGAGACTCTGCGGCTCGGCAGGCGCACCGATACTATGATTTTTATTTGTTATCTCGGCTCGCTTGCAAAGAAAGAAACGGTTTCGGAGTTTAAAAAAAGAATAAATGAAATTGATATCGACGGAGTGCTGGATGTAAATTATCTTGCCGAAAATATAAGAGATCATAAGCATAGTCTTTTTAAAACCACCGGCTCAACCGAGCGTCCGGACACCGTTGCCGCAAGGCTTTTGGAGGGAAGAATCGCTGTCTTTTGCGACGGAACGCCGGTCGTGCTGACAGTTCCTTATCTTTTTTCGGAAAACTTTCAGTCCGATGAAGACTATTATCTTAATTATACCGTTTCAAGCGTGGGCAGGATTTTAAGATATATATGCTTCTTTTTAGCTGTCATGGTTCCCGCGGTGTTTTTAAGTCTTTCTATATTCCATTTTCAGCTTCTCCCGACGAATTTTGCCCTGAGCGTTGCAAGACTCAGAGCAGGGGTACCTATGCCGAGCGCGGTTGAATGTATAATTTTAATTCTCGTTTTTGAAATATTAAAGGAAACAGGGGTAAGAATGCCGCAGAGCCTCGGACATGCTCTGTCAATAGTAGGAGGTCTGGTTGTCGGTCAGGCGGCGGTAGAGGCAGGAATTGTAAGCGCACCTATGCTTATTGCCGTGGCATTAAGCGGAATTTCGGGGCTTATGATTCCACGGCTTAAAGGGGCGGTCTTTTATTTAAGACTTATTTTTGTTGTTTTGGCGGCATTGTTCGGTTTTGCGGGCGTTGCGGCGGGGCTGAGCGCCGTGGTGCTTAGAATTTTTAATCTTTCTTCATTTAATGAGGATTATACCGGCGCGCTAAAAAATCCCAATCCTCAACGGCTTAAGGACAGCGTTTTAAGAGCGCCGTGGACCTTTATGAAATTAAGACCTTTTATCACAAAAAATTTAAGAAGGCAGAAGGATAAAAAATGAGATTAAAAAAAATTATTTGTCTGCTTTTGATTTTATCAGCTTTAGTGTCGCTTTGCGCCTGCTCCTCATTTGAGGCGGACGGAAGATTTATTGTATCTGCCATAGGCGCTGACAGCGACGGCGAGCAGATAATTCTCAGCGTTCAGACCATAGAAATCGGGGAGGGAGATTTTGACGAGCCGCCTGATGTAAAGGTTTTATCCGTCTCGGCAAAAACACCCGAGGAAGCCTTAAAAAAGCTTAAAGCAAAAAGCATAAAGCCGCTTAATTTCGACCACTGCGCCGTTATGCTTTGCTCAAGCGATCTGACCGTCGATCAGTTTGTGAAAATGCGCGATCTCTGCATGCAGAGAAAGGATATAAATCTTGCAATAACGGTGTGCATTACAAACAACTGCAGGGAAATTCTTGAAATTGAGAATTCAACGGGTTTAACCTCCGGCTATGATGTTGCGGTGTTGATCGAAAGCTATATGAAGCAGGATGATAAGAATTTCAAATGTAAATTTTATGAAATTGCGAAGTCCGATGATTTTGTTCTTCCTTTTATCACCTATAAGGACGAAACTCTTTGTATCAGCGGAACCGCTGAAATTAAGACCGTAGTGTGACAGGACTCGAACCTGCCGCGGTTTCGCTCGCCGCCTTTTAGATTGCGGCTTTGCGTGGGATTGTGCAAGGCGTCAGCCTTGCTGCAAATTTCTCACTTCGCCGAATAAAATTAAAGCGGCAGAAACTTTTAACCTACCGAAACAAAAAATTTTGTTATAAGACGAAGCCGATTAAACGCAGGAATACTGGCGTATTTCAAGTTTTGAGGCAATGTATTATGCAAAATTTTGTTTCGTAGGCGTGACAGGTTCGAGTACTGTCACACTAATATAAAAGGATGTGAAGCAATGCAAAAGGTGAGCTATAAACTGCATATTTTGGCACTTTGCGCCGTTTATGTTTTAAGCGGCGCTGTCATAACGCTTCCTAAGCCTGTTACCGAAGGCGGAAGTCTGCCGGCCCTTTTAACGGCTTTTTTATTTTCGCTTATTTTTTTGCTTGCGGTTTATAAAATTGCTTCAAAGCTTGAAAATGTGAGCGGTAAAAGCAAGCTGCTAAAGCTTCTTTACATTATACTTGCAATCTCATGCTTTTTGGATTCCGCAATGATATTTTCAGAGGTTGCGGATTTTGTTGACCTTATTATGCTTCCCGATCAAAAAAAATATATGACGGTTATTTTGCTTTTTGTCTGCGTTTTCTGGATATCGCTCAACAAAATTTCAGCCGTTATGAAATTTTCCGTTCCGATTTTCTTTTTTGCCGTTATAACGGTTTTACTGTTTTTCTTTTTATCCTTAAAACAGATGAAGTTTGAAAATATCGAGCTTAAAGAAAGCGTTTTTAAAAAGAGTGTTTTAAAGGAAGCTTTATATTATTTTTTTAAAATATTTCTTCCGCTTATAAATCTTTGCGCATTTGTCTTTATGTTTAAAAAAGAGAAAAACAAGGTAAAATATTCTTTTGCGGGAGTTTTAACGGGCAGCGTGCTTATTTTTGTTTGCGTTTTTCAGATTATTTCAGTTTTCGGCGGCGCTCTTACGGCTGATATCGAATTTCCGTATTCTGCGGTTATAAGTACGGTCAATATCGGAAATATTTTTACCCGCATGGACGGCGCGGCATATTTTTTGTTTATCGGACTTTTTCTTGTAAGGACAGGTACGGATTTAAAGGTAATTTCCGATATCGCAAAAAATCTCGGAATAAAATCAAAAATGCTGACCTCCGTTATTTCTTCTCTTGTAATTACCGCTGCTGCTGTTGCAATTTTTTGATTTTGATTGTATAATAAAACACATATTTATTAAAAAAGGGTGTTTTTATGCGCGGCAGCGGAATTTTAATGCCGATTTTCTCGCTTTCCTCTCCTTACGGAATAGGAACTTTCGGTAAAAAGGCTTTTGAGTTTATTGATTTTTTAAAAAGGGGCGGTCAGAGCTATTGGCAAATTCTCCCTCTTTGTCCTATTGATTACAGCGGCTCTCCGTATCAGTCGGTTTCCTGCTTTGCGGGAAATCCGCTTTTTATTGATCTTGATTTGCTCGTCTCCGACGGACTTTTAACACAGTCCGATATTTCGGAATTTTCATATAATAATGCTTTTGCCGATTATAATTCAATTAAAAAGAGCAGAGAGGTACTGTTTTCAAGAGCGTTTAAAAAATTCAATACAGAAAGCGCGGATTTCAAGAACTTTAAGAATAATTCCTTATGGCTCAGGGTTTATTCCGCATTTTCAGCCATAAAGGACAGTTTTGATGGCTTGCCGTTTACTTCATGGGACGAAAAATTCCGCAGGTTCAGCGAGGACGCTTTGATACTTGCCGAAACCGAGTTTAAGGAAAGAACGGAATATTATAATTTCATTCAGTTTGAATTCTTTAAGCAGTGGAACAGCCTGAAATCCTATGCAAATAAAAACGGCATAAAAATAATCGGTGATATTCCGATTTATGTTGCGCTGGACAGCGCCGATGTCTGGAGCGACCCTACGCAGTTTGATCTTAATTCAGACTTTAATCCGAATTTTGTCGCAGGAGTTTCGCCCGACGCTTTTTCCGCAACAGGTCAGCGCTGGGGCAATCCTCTTTATAACTGGCAGAAAGCCGCAGGAGAAAAAGAGCCGTTCTCTTGGTGGAAAAAGCGCTTAAGCCATGCCTTTAAGCTTTATGATATCGTCAGAATAGATCATTTCAGGGCATTTGAATCCTATTATGCAATTCCTAACAGCTCACAAAGCGCACTTGAGGGAGGCTGGAGAAAGGGACCGGGAATTCAGTTTTTTGAAGAAATGAAAAAGACCTTCGGCGATGAGCTTCCGCTTATTGCCGAGGATTTAGGGCTTATAGGCGAGGATGTTATAAGGCTTTTAAAGGAATCGGGGCTTCCGGGAATGAAGGTAATGCAGTTCGGAATTGACGACGGCCCTAAAAGTACGCATCTTCCTCATAATTATGTAAAAAATTCCGTCGCATATCTCGGCACTCATGATAATGATACAATAATCGGCTGGCAGTCTAAGGCAAGCGAAGAAAAGAAAAAATTTGCTTATGATTATATCGGCTTCGGAAAAAGCGAAGGCTTTAATATCTCAATGATAAGAGCGCTTTTCGCCTCGGTTTCGGATATCGCCGTTATCACCCTTGCGGACCTTATGGGATTGGATTCTTCGGGGCGTATAAACACCCCAGGAACCGATAAAAACAACTGGCAGTGGAGAATTCAGGACGGCTGTGTAAACGATTGGCTTGCCGGTATTCTTTTAGATTTAACGGCTACCTATGCAAGAGAAAATACAAAAAAATAGAACACTCGCTGTAAAAGCTTTGGCTTTTACAGCGAGTGTTATTATACCTCATAGTCAAAGCAGAGCCTTGTCACGGTAAAGGGTCTTACAAAGGTATCGGCAGCCTTTACATGAAGCGGATTTTCAGAATATCCTTTAAGGGCGCTCTCATTTTCAAAGGTAGTATCGAGCATCATATCGGCATTTGAGGATTCAAGACCTGTGATATTCACCTTTATTGAAATAAGCCCGTCAATTTTTCCCATAAGCCCCTCTAATGCCGTTTTTGCGTTTTTTCTGACGGTGTCTTTATCCTCTCCGTCTCTTATTTGCCATAAAATAATGTGTTTAACCATAGCTGCTTCTCCTTTAAAATATGTTATTTCATTTTAGCTTATCAATATAACACGTTAATACCTTGTCAAATCTATCCTGCTTGACTTTTTTTATATATAGAAATACAGCAACATATCCTAAAGATATATTGCTGTATTTGGCGGAGTAGGAGAGACTCGAACTCTCGCGCCGGGGATTAGCCGACCTACGCCCTTAGCAGGGGCGCCTCGTCACCAACTTGAGTACTACTCCGAATAAAGTGATTTAACAAAAATAGATATTCAATTTTCCTGTTTTATTTTAGAGGTTCCTCGGCTGCCCTCTTGCAGTTACCGAAAGCTGTTTACCGCTTGGAGCGCGGAACATCTTAAAAAACAAATAATGGCGGAGAGGATGGGATTCGAACCCATGTGGCATTGCTGCCAAACGGTTTTCAAGACCGCCTCGTTATGACCGCTTCGATACCTCTCCGTGCGACTGAATTATTTTAACACATTACAAAATAAAAGTCAATAACTATTTGAAGTTTAATATCCGCCGCCGAAAAAAATCGGCGGCGGCAAAACTTTTTATTTTGAGCAGTCCTCAACAACAAGCTCTCTGACGGCGTTTTCATCGCATTTCGGTTTATCGAGACCGTCGCGGTGCCTAATAAACTTCTCGGCTACCTGAGGGAATAGAGCATAGCTTAAAACATCCTCCTGAGATTTTCCGATGTGTTTATTTTTCATTTCAAGCGCATATTTTACAAGCTCCGGCTCAAGAAGATCGGCGGGTCGGCATTCGATAACCTTTTCATCGCCGATTGCTTTGTTTCTTACCTCTTCATTTACCTTTCCGGGGAGCTTTCCGTATTCCCCGCGCAAAAGTGCTTTTGATTCTTTAGGAATCATTTTATATCTTTCACCGGAGATAACATTTAAAACTGCCTGAGTTCCTACAATCTGCGAGGTAGGAGTAACAAGCGGAGGATATCCGAAATCCTCTCGAACCTTCGGAACTTCCGCAAGCACATCATAATACTTGTCTTCTTTTCCTGCCTGCTTAAGCTGAGAAAGCATATTTGAAAGCATTCCGCCCGGAACCTGATAAATAAGAGTCTTTGCGTCAACATTCAAAACCTTGGGGTCGAGAATACCCTCGGCTTTGAGCCTGTCTGCAACGGTGCGGAAATGAGCGGCGATATCGCTTAAAGCGGTAAGGTCAAGTCCTGTATCGCGCTCAGTACCCTTAAGAGTGGCAACAAGCGCCTCGGTGGAGGGCTGGCTTGTGCCGTTTGCAAGAGGCGAAAGCGCGGTATCAACAATATCAACGCCCGCTTGAGCCGCCATAAGATAGGTCATATCGCCGGTGCCGGTGGTGTTGTGCGTGTGAAGATGAATCGGAACCTTAACGGTTTCCTTGAGCTTTTTAACCAGTGAATAAGCATCATAGGGAAGCAGAAGTCCTGCCATGTCCTTAATGCAAATAACATCGGCACCCATGCTTTCAAGCTGACGGGCAAGGTTTACAAAATATTTCTCGTCATGAACGGGACTTACGGTATAGCTCATTGCGGCTTCGCATATTCCGCCGTATTTCTTGCACGAATTTATAGCCTGTTCGAGGTTTCTCGGGTCGTTAAGCGCGTCGAAAATTCTTAAAACATCAATTCCGTTTTCAATCGACTTTTCAACGAATTTATCAACTACGTCATCGGCATAATGCTTATACCCCAGAATATTCTGTCCGCGGAACAGCATCTGAAGCTTAGTATTAGGCATGTGCTTTTTAAGAGTGCGGAGCCTTTCCCACGGATCCTCGTTTAAAAATCTCATGCAGGCGTCAAATGTCGCGCCTCCCCAGCACTCAATTGACCAGTATCCGATTTTATCGAGCTTTTCGAGCGCAGGAAGCATGTCTTCAATGCGCATTCTTGTAGCCGCCTGAGACTGGTGTGCGTCACGCAGAATTGTATCGGTAATATATAAAGGCTTTTTAACCATTAAAAATTCCTCCTATCAACCGAAAAGTGTTATAAGAACGCCGGCGGCGATTGCCGAGCCGATAACGCCTGCAACATTCGGTCCCATAGCGTGCATAAGCAGGAAGTTTGACGGATTTTCTTTCTGTCCGACAGTCTGCGAAACACGCGCCGCCATAGGAACGGCGGAAACGCCTGCCGAACCGATAAGCGGATTTATCTTGTTCTTTCTTGTAAACAGATTCATGAACTTTGCAAGAAGCACGCCGCCTGCGGTACCGAGACCGAAAGCAACAATTCCCATTGCAAGGATCTTAAGTGTCTTGACATTTAAGAATGCCTCTGCCGTAGCAGTAGCGCCTACCGAAATTCCGAGGAATATAGTTACGATATTCATAAGCTCGTTCTGAGCGGTTTTGCAGAGTCTCTCGCAAACGCCGGATTCCTTCCAGAGATTTCCGAGCATAAGACAGCCGACAAGCGGTGTCGCCGACGGAACAAGGAGTGCTACAAATATTGTTACCACGATCGGGAAAATTATTTTTTCGGTTTTGTTTACCTTTCTTAAAGGCTTCATAACGATTGCGCGTTCTTTTTTGGTGGTTAAAAGCTTCATAATGGGCGGCTGGATAACGGGAACAAGCGCCATATATGAATATGCGGCAACCGCGATCGGACCTAAAAGCGAGGGATAAAGCTTGGAGGTGGTATAAATAGCGGTCGGTCCGTCCGCACCGCCGATAATTCCTATTGAAGCCGCAGCCTCTGCGGGAAATGCGAGTGCAAGACAGCCCAGGAAGGTTACGAAAATTCCTATCTGAGCAGCGGCGCCCAAAAGAAGCGATTTCGGATTCGCGATAAGCGGCTCAAAATCTGTCATAGCGCCAATGCCTACGAATATAAGGCAGGGATAAAGACAGGTTTTAACACCGATATAAAGAATATCAAGAAGTCCGCCGTTTGACATAATATGCCCATAGCTGTGGTAGAATTCGGAATTCGCGTCCATAAACTGGTTCCAAAGCTCGGTGTGGTACATAGCATCAGTTCCGGTGAAAGCCGTAAGATTTGTAAGCAGCATACCGAAAGCGATACCTACGAGCAAAAGCGGCTCAAACTGCTTCTTTATGCCGAGATAAAGAAGTAACAAAGAGACGAGAATCATTACAAGAGATCCCCAGTTCTCTTTCAAATTGCCGAAAAGCAGATAAAAGCCGGTGCTTTTGGCAAAATCCAAAAGATTTTCTAACATACCCGTTCCTCCGATTATGCTATCTCGCAGAGAACAGCGCCTGTTTCAACCGAAATTCCGCTTGCAACTACCGATTTAACTGTGCCGTCGCAGGGAGCAATGATTTCGTTTTCCATTTTCATAGCTTCAAGGATAAGAAGAACATCGCCTTTTTTAACTGCGTCTCCGACCTTGACATTCACAGAAAGAATATTTCCTGGCATCGGACTTGAAACGGTTTCACCCTCGCCTGAAGAAACGGGAGCCGCAGGAGCGGTTTCTGCCTTCGGAGCCGGAGCGGCTGCTGTTTTTGCGGACTCTGTCCCCGTGATGTCCTCAAGCTCGATTTCATAAGCTGTTCCGTTTACGGTTACTTTATACTTTTTCATATTTATTACCTCTTTTTTAATAATTTTAAAGCTTTTTAAACGATACGACGCGCAGGGCGGAAATATCCGTTCCCATATCCTCTGCGGCTGCGGCGCAAACTGCCGCTATAACCTTACCGCGTTCCTCATCAGACAAGGCGGTTTCGGTTTTCTTCGGCAAAGGAGCGGAGTTTTCGGACTTGCCGTTTCTGAAAAACAGACTTACAAGCTGACAAATCAAAATAATGAAAACAAGGCCTACAAACACTGTTCCGATTCCCATGCATACAACAAACCATGCCGGAATATCCGAAGCATTATTAACTGCCGCGGCGATAAAATTTCCTGCCATAAAAGCACCTCCCGAGTTCACTTTTTTAAAGTTTTTCATTTAAAAATTAAAAATGATCCAATTTTCTGTCATTATATATTATATCATATTATTTTGCAAATGCAACAATAAAACTTTCTTTATTTTGATTGAAAAAGCTTTGAATAAATGTTATAATATATTTTTAAATAATCAAATGTGTTTTATAGAGGTGCCAAAATGTCCGAAAAAACAATATCTGCAATATGTACGCCTTTGGGAACGGGCGGGATAGCTGTAATAAGAGTTTCGGGGAACGATGCCGTCCGAATTGCCGATAGGTGTTTTGTGTCGGCAGGCGGGAAAAAGCTGTCCGAGCTTAATGGCTATCAGGCGCTTTTCGGAAAGATCATCGAGGAAAACGGCGATATGATTGATGAAGCGGTGGCTCTTGTTTTTAAGGCACCTCATAGTTTTACGGGAGAGGATACCGTAGAGTTTTCCGTTCACGGAGGTACGGTTACCGCAAGAAGTACCTTGAGACGTGTGCTTGAATGCGGAGCGGTTATGGCAGACCACGGAGAATTTTCAAAACGGGCATTTTTAAACGGAAAGATAGACCTTGCTCAGGCGGAAAGTATAGCGGGAATGATTTCCGCTAAGTCCGACGAGGCTCTTAAAATGTCGCTGTCGGTAAAGCAGGGGAGCGTAAGCTCAAAAATTTCTGAAATTACCGAAAAGCTGCTTGAAACAGCTGCATGTTTCGCTGCCTATGCGGATTTTCCCGATGAGGATATCGAGCAATTAAGACCTGAAAATTTCAAGGCATTGCTTAATGATACTCAAAACAGCTTGAAACAGCTTATAAAAACCTTTGATAACGGCAGACTTGTAAATAACGGTATCGACTGCGCTATTGTCGGAAAGCCGAATGTCGGAAAGTCAACGCTTATGAATATGCTTTCGGGCTTCGACAGAAGTATTGTAACCGATATCGCAGGCACAACACGCGATATTATTGAAAATACCGTAAATCTCGACGGTATTATTTTAAACCTTGCCGATACCGCCGGAATCAGGGAAACCGACAATGAGGTAGAAAAGGCAGGGGTTGAAAGAGCAAAGAAAAGAAAGGAAAGCGCGCTTTTGGTGCTTGCGGTATTTGATTCTTCGTCTTTGCTTGAGGAGGGGGATAAAAAGCTTTTGAGCGAGCTTAGCCCCGACAATACCGTAATAGTAATAAATAAATCCGATTTGGAAAAGAAAATATCCGAAAGTGATTTTAATGGTTTTACCGCCGTTTCCGTAAGCGCTAAGGATAAAAAAGGCTTAGCAGAGCTTAAAGAAGCGATAGAAAAAACCGTGAACTATAAAAAGATATCGCAGGGCGCGGCGGTTTTAATAACCGAAAGACAGCGCGATTGCGCAAAACGCGCGCTTGAATTTACAAACGAAGCGCTTTTAGACTTTGAGTCGGGAATAACGTTTGACGCGGTAGCTGTGACCTTAGACTCGGCAATCAACGCTCTGCTTGAGCTTACGGGCAAAAGGGTTACAACAGAGGTTGCGGACGAGGTATTTAAAAGATTTTGTATAGGAAAATGAGGATAAAAGAGGTAATTTTTGAATGATACCCGAATATAAGGCAGGAAATTATGATGTCGCCGTTATCGGCGGAGGGCACGCAGGAATAGAGGCGGCGCTCGCGTCGGCAAGGCTTAAGGCAAAAACGATAATGTTCACGATAACGCTCGATTGGATTGGAAATATGCCCTGCAATCCGTCTATCGGAGGAACGGCAAAGGGGAACCTTGTAAGAGAACTTGACGCTTTGGGCGGAGAAATGGGCAAGGCGGCGGACAATAATACCCTGCAGAGCAGAATTTTAAACCGGGGAAAAGGTCCTGCCATGCACAGTCTCCGCGCTCAGATCGACAGGAGAAATTACAGCGCATATATGAAGCATGCGGTAGAACTGCAGGAAGGACTTGAGGTAAAGCAGGCGGAAATAGTCAGTCTTGAAAAAAGAGAGGACGGGCTATGGCACGCGGTAACAAGGCTCGGAGCGGATTATGCCTGCAAAACCGTTATAATAGCTACCGGTACTTTTTTGGGCGGAAGAGTCTATATCGGCGAGGTAAACTATGAAAGCGGACCTGACGGGGCTTTCCCCGCAACAGAGCTTTCGAAGTCATTAAAAAAGCTTAATTTGCCTTTAAGGCGTTTCAAGACCGGTACGCCCGCAAGGGTTTTAAGAGAAAGCATTGATTTTAAGGATTTGGAGGTTCAAAAGGGCGATGAAAAAACGGAAAGCTTCAGCTTTTCGTCGGTAAATCCGCCTGTAAATAAGGTTGATTGCCATATCGCTTATACAAATTCCGAAACCGAAGCCGTTATAAGGGCAAATCTGCACCGCTCTCCGCTTTATTCGGGGAAAATTGAGGGCGTAGGCCCGAGATACTGTCCGAGTATTGAGGATAAAATAGTAAGATTTGCGGATAAAAAGCGGCATCAGCTGTTTATAGAACCCTGCGGAGAAAACACCGAGGAAATGTATCTTCAGGGAATGAGCTCCTCCTTGCCCGAAGAGGTGCAGATCAAGTTTTATAAAACCATAAAAGGTCTTGAAAATGTAAGCGTTATGAGAAACGCCTATGCCATAGAATATGACTGTATTGACCCTACTGCCCTGAAGCCGAGCCTTGAAATAAAGGATAATGAGGGGCTTTTCGGCGCAGGCCAGTTCAACGGCTCTTCCGGCTATGAGGAGGCGGCAGCACAGGGGCTTATAGCAGGAATCAATGCGGCAAAAAAGGTAAAGGGCGAGCCGCCGCTAATTCTTTCCCGCGCGTCTTCATACATAGGTACTCTTATTGACGATCTTGTAACAAAGGGCTGCTCCGATCCTTACAGAATGATGACCTCAAGGAGCGAATACCGCCTGATTTTAAGGCATGACAATGCTGATGAAAGGCTTATGCCGACAGGGCATGAGTTAGGACTTATTCCCGACGGGGAATATAATGATTTCTTAAAGCGAAAAGAGCAAAAAGAAAATGAAATAAAGAGAATGAATTCGGTATTTTTAGCTCCTGATGAGGAGCTTAACCGAATGCTTGAGAGCGCAGGCACCGCTCCGCTCAAAACCGGAACGAGGCTTTCGGATTTGATTAAAAGGCCGCAGTTAAGCTATGAAATGCTGCGCCCGTTTGATAAAACCGCCGGCGATATCAGCCCTGAGATTGCCGAAAAAGCGGAAATCGAAATAAAATACGAGGGATATATCGCAAGGCAGAATGCGGCGGTTAAAGAAACCTTAAGGCTTGAGCAGAAGCTTATTCCAGAGGATATAGATTATTCCGATGTTTACGGGCTTAGAATCGAGGCAAGAGAAAAGCTTGAAAAGATAAGACCGATAAATATAGGTATGGCGTCGAGAATTTCAGGGGTAAGTCCCGCGGATATTTCTGTTCTTCTTATTTATCTTAAAACGGAGAAAAATAAATGACGGTTGATATAAAAAAGCTGAAATCGCTTTGTGACAGCAAAAATATTTATCTTGACGAAAATGCGGAAAAAAGATTTGAAATTTATTATAACCTGCTCGTTTCATGGAATGAGAAGATGAATCTCACCGCAATAACCGACCCTGAGGGCGTTTTAATAAAGCATTTTTATGACAGCCTGCTGTTTTTTAAAGTCACGGAAGTGAAAAACGGTGCGCAGATAATAGATGTCGGCACCGGCGCGGGTTTTCCGGGGCTTGCTCTTAAAATCGCAAGACCCGATATTAAGCTTACCCTGCTTGACGGGCTTAATAAAAGACTTACATTTTTAGAAGCGGTTTTAAAGGAAACAGGGCTTGATGCCGAGCTTGTGCATAAGCGTGCCGAGGAGTGCGGAAAGGATAAGAAATACCGCGAGCGGTACGATTTTGCTACGGCGCGTGCGGTAAAGGTTATGCCGGTGCTATGTGAATACTGTCTGCCGTTTGTAAAAACAGGCGGTAATTTCATAGCCTTAAAGGGTGCGACGGGTAAGGAGGAGCTTGAGGCTTCAAAAAACGCATTGAAGCTGCTCGGAGGGAAAACAGAGGCTGTAATTGAAGAAAATCTGCCCGAGGGAGATAAAAGAATTCTTATAAATGTAAAAAAAATATCGCAAATATCGCCAAAATATCCCAGAGACAACGCAAAAATCTCAAAAAATCCTTTATAAAACAAAGAAAAAGAACAGAACGCGTCGAATTTACCCGACGCGTTTTTCTTTACTTTTTTAAAAATTTGAGTGATAATTAACTTGCGGCAGGAAAAACAGCAAAGGAGGACAGGCTATGCACACGATTGCAGAAAAAAAGCTGCTTATGCTTAAGCCCTCGCAAATCACCGTAGATCCCAATCAGCCGAGAAAGAGCTTTGATGAAATTAAATTAAACGCTCTTTGCGACAGTATTTCGAAAAACGGTATTATCGAACCGCTTTTGGTAAGAAAATCAGCTTTCGGTAAATTTGAGCTTATCGCAGGAGAGAGGAGACTCCGAGCGGCAATAAAGGCAGGCGTAAGGCGCGTACCCTGTGTGCTTCATAGCGCGGACAGGCTAACCGCGGGAATTTATGCGGTCACCGAAAATCTGCAAAGGTGCGACCTTAACTTCTTTGAGGAAGCGGCGGCGATTGAGAGACTTGTGGTGTTATCAGGTGAATCTCAGGCGCAGATTGCCGAAAAGTTGGGGCTTGCGCAGTCGTCGCTTTCAAACAAATTAAGGCTTTTAAAGCTTGATAATTCGCTTAAATCCAAAATAACCGAATATAATTTAAGCGAAAGACATGCAAGAGCACTGCTTTCCGTTCCTGCGGAGGACAGAAGCACGCTTCTTGATATGATTATAAATGAGGGACTGAATGTCCGTCAGACCACCGAAAGAATAGCCGAAATTCTTGCTAAAAATGACTCAAATGAAATAAATTTCGAGGTTAAAAGACCTGAGCCGATAAGAAAGACCGCCATAGGCGATGAAAAGCTTTTCAGAAACAGCCTTAATAAACTTGTCGGATTTCTTCAAAGCTCAGGAGTCGACGCAAAAACAAGGCGCACCGAAAACGATAAGTATATCGAATATAAGGTGCGCATTCCAAAGCTTGAGAAAAAATCTCAGTATACCCAGTTAAAAATCTGCTGAAGTACCTTTTATCCCCTTGGGTGCCGCGGCGATTTTTATAAAAGGACTGCGAGGATAAAACCTCGTGTCTGCCATATTCATCCCCATACACATGTTGTACCTCCGGAGAAATCCGGAGGTACAACATTTTAGATATTAGATATTAGATTTTAGATATTAGACAATGTTTGATCGGAGGAATGAACATTTATAACTTCTATTCCTTTCTCTTTCGCCTTTTTGACAGTATATGCCGTTCCGCCCGTGTTTTTATATTGATAGGAAATAATTATATTGCTCTTATCAATTATATAATCGTTTCTTCTGAACATACAGCCGGTATAATAATCGTCAGATATATAAAAGATATCGTCTGCCTTAGCCTTTAAATTTTTATAAACCTCTTTATCGTATTCTTTCCATTTTAAATCCTGATCTTTGCATGGAAGTACTAAGATAAGCCTTATATTATACTTTTCTTTAAGCTTTATTACCGTTTGCGCGGCTATAGTATCAAATCCTAATGCTCCGCCGGAAAAAAATGTATTATATCCCTTTTCGCAAAGATTTGAAATTTCTTTTTCAAGTCTTGTTTTTATTTTTCCTTTGATTATTCGATGCCCTGTAAATCCGCAAATTTTTTCGTCCATAATATCGCCCCTTTTTATATTATTATATCGTGTTGTTTATAAAAGTCAACGATAAGCGCTTAAAATTTATCGTTTTGTGGATATAATTAAACACATAGACTAAAAAGAAAAGAGGCATAAGAATTGAAAGAGCTTAATATTTGTCTTGAAGAAATCGGCAAGCGCATTATAGAAAGACGAAAATCAATGGGGCTTACCCAAGAGGCGTTGGCTGAAAAATGCGATACTACTACACAATTTATTTCTTATGCCGAAACCGGCAAAAGAGCCATGAGACCCGAAAATCTTTTGAAACTTTCAAAGGCACTGAATGTCAGTGCCGATTATCTGTTAACAGGAGAAATAATTGATAAGGATAAATTATTGCTCTCAAAAAAGCTTGATTTACTTACACCGGAACAGGTAAGAATTATAGAAAATATTATTGACGAATGTCATAAGCTTGACAAATAAAACATTAACAGAAAACACTTCTCCGTAAAAAGAGAAGTGTTTTAAATTTTATGCCTTCTATACCGGATATCGGATATCGGATATATGTGTGCTTATCGGCACGCAAATTAAAAAAGAAATTCCTTTAAGTCTAATATCTGTCTTCTATCGTCTATTATCTAACCTGAGGTTTATTTCGCACTGCCAAGCTTAACTTAGTTTAATGTCTGCCGTTTGATTTCTTGTATTCCATAGGCGTTATTCCCTCGGATTTTAAAAATGCCCTGTTAAAAGTCCGTGTGGTTGAAAAACCCGTTTTTATGCTGATTTCGGTGAAATTAAGCTTGTTTTGTTCTATCAGCGCTTTTGCGGCGCTTATTCTTAAATCATTTATATAGCTGCGGAAATTTATCTTAAGCTTACCTGAAAATATATGAGAAAGATACCCTTTGCTGAGTCCGAATTTTTCTGAAATGTCCTCAAGGCTTATATCCTGAGAATAATTCTCCTGACAAAAATTGAGAATTTTTGTTACAACCTCGGAATTTTTCTCTTTGTCGGTCTTTCCGCTTTTTTCAATAATCCGAGATAAAATCAGCTCTAAATAAAGTCTGAGACTTTTTTCCGAACAGTTTCTGTAACTGTCGATGAGAAGAGATAAAAGCCCTAAGATTTCTTTTTCGCCGTCGCATATCACGGGATTCAACGGCTTGTAATCGCCTGTAATTTCGCTTAAGTACGGCATTTCGTTTCGCGGGACGATAAATATAATAAATCTCCCGTTTTTAAACCCCTCGTATTTGTGGAGCTGATTCGGGAATACGACAAAAGCCTCGTTTTCCCCGACGGTATATTCCTTTCCGTCTAAAAAAGCGCTTCCCGAGCCGTTTATGCAGTATACCACCTCTATGCTTGAGTGCAGATGATAAACATAATCGACCGTGCCGGCATAATAAGCGTTTAAGATATCATGGCTTTGTAAAAAATAATTTTTCATTTTTTCTCCGAAATATCATTTTTTGTCTTAAAAACGACATATTTTTTCTTGAATTATATCATATTTTATCTTATTATACAAGTAGAAAATATTACTCGGGAGGTAAGCCTGATGAAGATAAATAAGAATAAAAAAGTTCATGACCTGCTTCTGTGGACGGACGAAAAGGGCGCTATAAAAGAGCTTAAGCCCCTTTGCAGAAAGCTTGCGGGCGAGGGAAGCGTGCTTCTTAAGAATGACAGAGGACTTCTTCCGCTTAAAAAAGGCGCAAAAATCGCCGTTTTCGGCAGAACTCAGGAGACCTATTACAGGAGCGGAACAGGCTCGGGCGGATGTGTTAATACCGAGAGAATGCCCTGTATTATAGATACCTTTTTAAGCGATACCGATTTTTGCGTGGATAAGGAAATAAAATCGGTTTATGAAAGCTGGATAAAAGAAAACCCTATGGTTATAAATACGGGCTGGGCAAGCGAGCTTTGGTCGCAGGAGGAAATGCCTCTTGAAAAATCCATAGTAAGTGCCGCCGCAAAAAGAAATGACGCGGCAGTAATAATCATCGGCAGAAGTGCGGGTGAAGACCATGACAATGCCGACGAAGAGGGCAGCTACCGTCTGACAAAAGCCGAAACCGATATGATTAAAACTGTCGGCGAAAGCTTTGAAAACACAATAGTATTTTTAAATGTCGGAAATATTGTTGATATGAGCTTTTTGGATTTTTGCAATGTTACCTCGCTTTTAATAGTCTGGCAGGGCGGAGAAACTGGCGACTTGGCAATTGCGGATATAATTTCCGGAAGGACCTATCCTTCGGGTAAGCTTACCGACACATGCGTTAAGGATTTAAAAGCTTATCCCGATTATGAGGCATTCGGAGACGATTTTGAAAGCATATACTCTGACGATATTTTTGTCGGGTACAGATATTTTGAAACCTTTGATAAAAACGCGGTCCGTTTTCCGTTCGGTTTCGGAATGACTTATACAGAATTTTCTTCAGATTATAAAGCAGAATTTAAAGACGGCAAGATAACCGTTACCGCAAGCTTTAAAAATATCGGAAAATTAAACGGCAGACAGGTTTTGCAGGTTTACTGCAAAAAGCCCTGCGATGTCTTAACTAATCCCGCAAGAGAGCTTATAGGCTTTGCAAAAACCGCCGAGTTAAAATCGGGAGAGAGCGAAACGCTCGCTGTAGATGTTGATTTTAAATCCCTTGCTTCTTATGATGACAGCGGGTTAACAGGAAACAAATCCTGTTATTGCTTACTTAAGGGCGAATATGAAATATTTGCAGGAACAGATGTAAGAAATGCCGAAAAGGTACTTAGTATAAATAATGATACTCTTACCGTTACCGAGAGGCTTACGGAAATTTGCGCACCCGAAAAGGCGTTTGACAGGATAAAGGCTGTAGAAATTAACGGCGGATATGAAATGCGGTATGAGCCGGCACCGCTGAGAACGGCTGATTATCATAAGGCAATCGAGAATGGCAGACCGAAAGATTTGGAATATACGGGAGATAAGGGCATAAAACTTTTGGATGTTGCGGACGGCAAAAACACAATGGACGAATTTGTCGCTCAGCTTTCCGACGATGCTTTAAGGAGAATGTCCGTAGGAGAAGGAATGAGCAGCTTTAAAGTAACCTACGGCACCGGCGCTGCATTCGGAGGACTTGATTTTGAGCTTAGTTCTTTCGGAATACCTGCCTGCTGTGTGACGGACGGACCCTCGGGACTTCGCATTGATGACGGCTCAAAGGCTACTCTTTTGCCAAACGGAACGCTTTTTGCGACTTCATTTGATATTAAGGCTGCGGAGGAAATATTCGAGCTTTTGGGCGTTGAGGCATTCAGGTATAATATAGACGCACTTTTAGGTCCCGGACTTAATATCCATAAATCCCCCCTAAACGGCAGAAATTTCGAATATTTTTCGGAGGATCCTTTTGTTTCCGGTAAAATGGCAGCGGCGATGACAAGAGCAATTGCAAAATCGGGAGTAACTACTACCATAAAGCATTTTTGCTGTAACAATCAGGAGCATAACAGATATTCGGTAAACGCAGTCGTTTCGGAGCGCGCTTTAAGAGAAATTTATCTTAAGGGCTTTGAAATTGCGGTCAAAGAGGGCGGTGCAACATCCGTTATGACCTCATACAATCCCGTAAACGGCAGGTTTACCTCCTCTCAGTATGAAATCCTCTCGAAGGTTTTAAGAGAAGAATGGGGATTTTCGGGAATGGTAATGACCGACTGGTGGACCAAATGCGGCGAGCTTGACGATAACGGCAAGGATAAGCTAAAATACGCCGTTCGCGCGCAGAACGATATTTATATGGTTGCATCTTCCGCAGACCTTAAGGAGAGCGATATTCTTTCGGGACTTCTTGATGGCTTTATAACCCGCGGAGAATTACAGCGCAATATCAAAAATCTTTTAAACTATATTGTTAAAACCCCGTCATTTGAAAGATTTGCCGACGGCGGCTGTAAGGTTCCCGATATCTTAATGCCCGCAAAGATTGAGGATTATGAAAAAACAAATGAATTTGCGGATTTAAAAAGCGAAGTAAAATATGAGTCGGTTTCAGGAAACCGCTATCCCGCGCTTTTCGAGCTTGAATATTCCTCGGAATCACCCATTCTCGCTCAGGATAAGCTTATATTTGAGCCTGATTGGCTCGGCGGTTATCCCGTAATGCTGAACGGAACCGATAATAAGCTTAAAAGTATTACATTTACAATTCCGCTTGATGAAAAGCCAAGAGCATTTACGATGAAATTTTCAGACAAAATAAAGATTAAAAAGCTTATTTTCTATAAGCATAAATGATAACAAATATATTTCATTCGTTTTTTTTTTAAATTCTCATAAAAGGGCAGCCGAGGAGTGAAAAGTGAAAAGAACCAAAAATAAACGGCAATCTTCTTTCGAAAATTGCCGTTTATTTTTGGAGCGGATAACGGGAATCGAACCCGCATATTCAGCTTGGGAAGCTGACATTCTGCCATTGAATCATATCCGCATGTCATCTATTATAAACCTAAATGCATTAAAAATCAATACCTAAAACGGGCTTGTAAATCGACCTGAATTTACAAGCCCGTTTTGCCTATTCAAATCTTTTTTTGCAGCCTAATTTCTGCTGGCAGTCGCTAAGACCTGCCGATACGGTTGTTTTTGTTCTGTTATATGATTTTTTGGCGGAATCAAGAGTCTTTGAGTCAAGTCCTAAAGACTCTATCGCCGGCTCGCTTTCAAGCGGATAAACGGTATATTGTGCCTTGTAGCGCTCACCCGTTTTCTTGACCCATGTCGGAATTATATCAGTTGCGGTGAGCTTGACTCTTCCGTCACCGTATTTTGTAAATGTGTAGTAGAATAACACTCCGTCCTCGGTCTGTCCTCCGGGGCATTCAGCGCTCAATTCCTCAAGTCTCTGGTTTGAAATCGCATTGCCCATGGAGTAAAGACAAACGGTCTGCCTTGAACTGTCCGATGATGTCAGCATTTCAATAGGCTGCACCACATGTGGATGTCCTCCGACTATAACATCGGCGCCGATATCGCAAAGCTTTTGAGCAATGTTTTTCTGATAATCGTTTTGCTTTAACCGATATTCATCGCCCCAGTGCATGTAAAACACAATACATTCGGCACCGTCATTCTTCATGCTTGAGACGGCATTTTCGGCATTCTGATAAAATCCGTCAAGATTTTGATAAGAAAATGAATTTATAAGCGGATTTGCTTCGGTTGAGATCAATGCTACGTTTATCGACTTTCTTCCTGCGACGTCGCATTTATTTTCGTATGTGTAGCATATCATACCGATTTTTATGCCGTTTATGTCTTTAACTATATATGTATGGTCGGATTCCTGCTCCTTTGTACCTAAAAACTCGGCGTTTTTCTCTTTTAAAACCTTAACCGTTCTTTTAAGTCCGTAAAGTCCGGTATCATAACAATGGTTGTTTGCAGTGAGAAATAAATCAATTCCCGAATTCTTACATTCGTCGATAAAATTATCGGGAACATTGAAACTCGGATAGCCCTTGTATTCTCCCGATTCCTTTCCGCCTAAGGTTACCTCTAAATTGGCAACGGCATAGTCAGCGTCGGTAAAATATTTTTTGATATTCGGAAAGAATGCGGAAAAATCGTATGTTCCGTCTGCCTTCTTAGCGCCGTTTAAGAGAGGGTTATGCAAAAGAAGGTCGCCGGTGTTAACTACTGTCGCCGTGGCAACAACTGCATTCTTATCGGGCTTTTTCGCCTGCTGTGAAGATGCTGATGATGAGGCGCCGGATGGAGACGGCTTTATTGATTTTGAAATAATGCTGACCGCAAATATCACCGCCGCAACAGCCGCAATAAGCAAAACCGCGCAGCAGCATAAAAATATATTTCTTTTCCTTATGGCTTTTTGCCTTTTTGTACTTCCCATATTATTTCCTTTCGGTTTTTATTATAATTATAATATACTAATTCTTATAAAAAAGCAACTTGTTTTAAAAGCAGTTGAAAAAATTCCGTTTTAATGTTAAAATTGGAAAGGTAAAATAAGGACGGTGAAATCTATGGATAAGGCTCTTCTTGACAAGCTTTCAGAGATAACGGAAGAGGAAATGAGGCTTAAATCGGGAGAAAAGCTTGACATTTCCGCGTATTCGGGCAACAATTCGGGAATTGTAGACTCAAAAAAGCTTTTAAAGACAGGCTCGCTTATAACCGTACGTCCGAATACGAGATTTACCACTTTTCCGCGGCACAAGCACAATTATATTGAAATGGTCTATGTTTTAAAAGGAAAACAGACCCATATCATTGAAAATGAGAATAAAATTGTTTTGCACGAGGGCGGACTGTTGATGATGAATCAGCATGTTTATCATGAGACGGAATATTCCTCGCAAAACGATATCGCGGTTAACTTTATTATTCTTCCCGAATTTTTTGATACGGCTATCGAAATGGCGGGCAATAAAAGCATAATAGCTGAGTTTATTTTTTCGGGTCTTTCAAGCGAAAGCCGTTCGATAGATTATATTTATTTTGATATCAAGGACGATGTTCCCGTTAAAAATCTAATAGAAAACCTTATGTGGTCGGCTGTATTTAAAAAGGGAAGCCGAAGAATAGATCAGATAACCATGGGGCTTCTTATAATGTCTCTAATGCGAAGCCCGAAGCTTTCGGTCACGGGTAAAAACGCTACCTCCGCCGAAAGCACCGCAATGCTGGCTTTAAAAGAAATTGACGAAAACTATAAATTCGCATCTCTTTCTTCCGTCGCCGAAAAAAACCATGTTTCCTCAGCCTATGTCAGCAAAGCCGTAAAGCTTGCGACGGGCAAAACCTTTAAGGAGCTGCTTTGCGATAAAAGACTTAAAAGAGCCGCGGAACTGCTTAAAACCTCAAGGCTTACGGTCGATGAAATAATAAGATATGTGGGCTATGAAAATTCAAGCTATTTTTATAAAGCGTTTTTTGAAAAATATAAAATGACTCCTAAAAGCTACAGATTGGGCGGCAAGGTTAAATAAGGTCCCTGTTTTATAAAATAATGACCTTTAAATTATTGATTTTCTGTTCTATAATAAAGAAAAAAGGAGGATATAATTATGATTCATTATCTTCAGTCAAAAAAGAAATATGAAAGCTTAGGTATTGATGTCGATAAGGCGCTTGAAACCTTAAAGAGTCTGCCCGTAAGCCTTCATTGCTGGCAGGGCGACGATGTAACCGGCTTTGACCATGACGGTCCCTTAACCGGCGGAATTCAGACCACGGGAAATTATCCCGGCAAGGCTAAAACCCCGGATGAGCTTATGCAGGATATGGAAAAGGTTATCTCACTTTGCCCGGGAAAAAAGAAGCTTAATTTGCACGCAAGCTATGCAATATTTGAAAACGGCGGGTTTGTTGACCGCGATAAGCTTGAACCCAAGCACTTTGCAAAGTGGGTCGAATTTGCGAAAAAGCATAATATGGGAATAGATTTCAACCCCACATTCTTTTCCCACCCGAATATAAAGGACGGGCTTACTCTTTCAAGCCCCGATGAAAGCGTCCGCAAATTCTGGATAGAGCACGGAAAGGCTTGTATCAGAATATCAGGATATTTTGCCGAGGAGACGGGAATTCCCTGCGTTATGAACATCTGGACCGGAGACGGCTTCAAGGATATCCCCGGCGACAGAATGGGTCCGAGAATGAGATACAAGGATTCAATAGAGCAGATTTTAAGCGAGCCTTATGATTTTAAAAAGGTAAAGCCCTGCGTTGAGTCAAAGGTTTTCGGGATAGGCGTTGAGGCGTATACCTCGGGATCCGCCGAATTTGCCCTCTCCTTTGCGGCAATGAATAAGGATAAGTGTATGCCGCTTATGGATAACGGACATTATCACCCGACGGAGGTTGTTTCGGATAAAATTCCCGCGCTCCTTTGCTTCTTTAACGAAATTGCTCTTCATATAACAAGACCTATCCGCTGGGATTCCGACCATGTTGTTATTTTTGATGATGAAACAAAAGAAATGGCAAAGGAAATCGTCCGCTGTAATGCGCTTGACAGAGTTTATATGGCTCTTGATTATTTTGACGCGAGCATAAACAGAATTTCCGCTTGGTCCGTAGGCTTCAGAAGCTGGCAGAAGGCGCTTTTAAACGCGCTCCTTATGCCGCATGATAAGCTTAAAGCTCTGCAGGATGAGGGAAGATTTACAGAGCTTATGGTTTTAAATGAGGAAATAAAAACTCTGCCGTTCGGCGATATCTGGGAGCAGTACTGCAAATCTTCGGGCGTTCCTACGGACGGCGAGCTTTTCGGCGAAGTAGATAAATATGAAAAAGAAGTTCTGATAAAAAGGGGATAATTAAAAATGGGAATACTTGATATCAAGGTTTTAAAGGATTACATAAGAATTTGTAACGACGGCTGGCTTCAGGGCTGGCACGAGAGAAACGGCGGAAATCTTACCTATCGTATGACCGACGAAGAGGTTAACGAATGCAGGCCTTATTTCAGCTTTGAGCGTCCGTGGGTAAATATGGGCGTTCAGGCGGATAACCTTAAAAATGAATACTTTTTGGCTACAGGCTCGGGCAAGTTTTTCAGAAATGTTATTTTAGAGCCGCAGGATAATATTTGTATCGTAGAGATTAACGATAAGGGCGACAGCTACCGAATTGTCTGGGGACTTGTAAAGGGCGGAAGACCCACAAGCGAATTCCCGAGCCATTTTATGAATCACAGCGTAAGAAAAGCCGCTACAAACGGTGAAAACAGGGTTATTTATCATGCCCATCCCGCGAATGTTATAGCTCTTACCTATGTTCTTCCTCTTACCGCAAAGGCATTTACGCGCGCCCTCTGGCAGAGTGCAACCGAGTGTCCGGTGGTTTTCCCGAACGGCGTGGGAGTAGTTGAGTGGATGGTCCCCGGAGGCTCCGATATAGCTATGGCTACAAGCAGGCTCATGGAAAAATATGAGGCTGCGGTCTGGGCTCACCACGGACTTTTCTGCTCCGGCCCCGATTTTGATATAACCTTCGGACTTATGCACACCATTGAAAAGGCCGCAGAAATTTATGTCAAGGTATTAACTATGGGCAAGGACATAAAGCAGACCATAACCGACGATAATTTAAGGGCAATCGCCAAGGAATTCGGCGTAACCTTAAATGAAGAGTTTTTGGATTAAAAAATGTGAGCCTTACGGCACCTGATATAACCAAACCTAACGTCTTTGCCTGCGGCAAAGCCGCTTTTTCCTCCGGAAGACGGGAACCCTTTTGTCCGCTAATGCGGACATTTCCCCTAACAGGGGAATTTCCTTTCGTCTAAAGGGGAAGCCTTGGTTTGTGCAAAATCTAAAGTCAGGCTCCCTTCTTATTGACGAATGTCAATACAGAGGGGAGCTGTCAGCTTCAGCTGACTGAGGGGTATTTGTCTAAAATCTATTGTCTAATGTCTAATATCCAGTAGTTGTCTCAAAAGCTTACCTTTAAAACCGGTAAGCTTTTTTTGTTTTAAGATTGACATTATCTGCTTATTATTGTAAAATAATACTGATAGATTTTATATGTTGGGAGATATGAGATGAAACCTGTTTATAAAAGAATACTTCTTAAATTAAGCGGTGAGGTCCTTGCCGGAGAAAAGGGTACCGGAATTGATTTCGATAAGGTTCTTGAGGTATGCAAAAGCGTCAAGAAATGTGTCGATATGGGTGTTGAGGTCGCCATTGTTGTAGGCGGAGGAAACTTCTGGCGCGGAAGAACAAGCGGTAAAATGGACAGAACAAGGGCGGACCACATGGGAATGCTCGCTACAACCATAAATTCTCTCGCTCTTGCGGACGCACTTGAGCAATTAGGAGTTACGGCGAGGGTACAGACCGCAATTGAAATGAGACAGATAGCCGAGCCTTATATCAGAAATAAGGCTGTAAGGCACCTTGAAAAAGGGAGAGTTGTTATATTCGGCTGCGGAACGGGCAATCCGTTCTTCTCAACCGATACCGCGGCGGCGCTTCGCGCGGCTGAAATCGGAGCGGATGTTATATTTAAGGCAACGAATGTTGACGGCGTTTATGACAGCGACCCGAGAAAAAATCCGGAAGCAAAGAAATTCGATACTCTTTCCCACCACGATGTGCTTTCGTTAGAGCTTCATGTTATGGATTCTACCGCCGCATCGCTTTGCATGGATAATAATATCGAAATTTTGGTTTTCAATCTCAATGACCCTGAAAATATAGTAAAAGCCGTTGTCGGAAAGCATAACGGAACACTTGTAAAATAAACTTTTTGGAGGCAAATTTATGCAGGAATTACTTAAAAACACCGAAGAAAAGATGGAAAAATCCATTGCCGCTTTAGAGCGCGAATATAAGTCGATAAGAGCAGGTAGAGCAAACGCTTCGGTTTTAGACCGTATAACCGTTGATTATTACGGCGCGCCTACTCCCATTCAGCAGATGGCGGCAATATCTATTCCCGAGGCGAGAACGCTTATGATTCAGCCGTGGGATCCGACGGTTTTAAAGGATATTGAAAAGGCTATTCTCACTTCCGAGATCGGAATCAACCCTCAGAACGACGGAAAGGTTATAAGACTTAACTTCCCTCCTCTTACAGAGGAAAGAAGAAAGGATATAGTTAAGGAAGTGCGCAAGAAATGCGAGGAGGCAAAGGTTGCTCTGCGCAATCAGCGCAGAGACGCTCTTGATAAGCTTAAAGCACTTAAGAAAGCTTCAGAAATAACCGAGGATGAGGAATCGAACGGAGAAAAGAAAATTCAAAATCTCACCGACAAGTTCTGCAAGGAATGCGACGAACTAAGCGTGGCTAAAGAAAAAGAGATAATGGAGCTTTAATAATGCCGTTTTTTAAAAAAAGGGCAGCGGTCGAAAGGTCGCTGCCTCAACACATTGCAATAATTATGGACGGAAACGGAAGATGGGCGAAAAAACGCGGACTTCCCCGTTCGGCGGGTCATGCGGCAGGCGCTAAGACCTTTAAGCAGATAGCAAGATACTGCAATAAGATAGGCATAAAATATCTGACGGTATATGCTTTTTCCACCGAAAACTGGAAGCGTCCCGAAACGGAAGTCAAGGGAATCATGGACCTTTTCAGGAGCTATCTTAAGGATGTTGATAATTTCAAGGGCGAAAATATAAGACTTGAATTTATCGGGGACAGGGAGCCTCTTGCAGACGATATAAAAAAGCTTATGGAGCATGCCGAAGAAGAAAGCGCAAACGCTACGGGGCTTCACCTTAATATGGCGGTAAATTACGGCGGAAGAGACGAGATAGTCCATGCCGTAAAGGCTATAATAAAAGAGGGAATTTCTGCTGAAGAAATAACGGAGGATACGGTTGCTTCCCATCTTTACACCTCCGGTCAGCCGGACCCTGATTTTATAATAAGACCGAGCGGAGAATACAGACTTTCAAATTATCTTATCTGGCAGTCGGCTTATGCGGAATATTGGTTTTCCGATGTTTTGTGGCCCGATTTCAAGCCTAAGCATTTAGATAAGGCATTAGAGGATTTTTCAAACAGAAACCGCAGGTTTGGCGGCGTCTGACGGATTTTGGTACTCTTATTACAAGGAGCATTTATGAAAACAAGAATTATTTCAGGTGCGGTTTTGATAGCGCTTGTTACAGGCGTTCTTATTTTAGGCTACAGTGTAAATGAAATTATTATTACGTTTTTTTTAGGTTTGCTTGCGGCTGCGGCGGTCTATGAGCTGCTTAAAAATGTTGCAGGCATTAAAGAAAAAACCGCATATTATACCGCAGGAGTCTATTCTTTTTTGCAGGTGCTTGCATTTAGTTCTGCTGCAGAAAAATTTTTAATAGCGATATTCTGTCCTAAGGTTTGGGACACGGCGCATGAATTTCCTACAAAGGCCTACTCTTTCATAAGCGATACTCTTTTTTATCTCGGAAGACCCGGGCTTTTAAGCGTAACGGTTGCGGTTATTTATTTTATTTTCGCGGTTGTTATGATTTTAAGGAACCACGGCAAATACAGTCTTGCGCAGATAGTTTGCCTTAGCGCAATGCCTTTTATAATTTCAAGAGGCTTTTCTTTCCTTGACAGTATTGTTATAAAAAATACGGGGGACACCTCGGCTAACGGAATTTATTATCTGCTTTTGCTTCTTAATTTTTCCGCCGTTTGCGACACGGGCGCTTATTTTACAGGCGTTTTCTTCGGCAGGCATAAGCTTTGTCCGAATATCAGCCCGAAAAAAACGTTTGAGGGTGCGGCAGGCGGAATTGTATGGAGCATGATAGTTTCGGTTGTTTTAATGCTCTGCTTTAAAATTGACTCATCAAAAATCGCGGTGACGGTTGTTCTCACTATTCCGCTTTGTATAGTCGGAATGTTAGGCGATCTGTTCGCGTCTTCCTTTAAACGCTCGGTCGGCGTTAAGGATTACGGAAATATAATCCCCGGCCACGGAGGAATTCTCGATAGATTTGATTCTATTCTTCTGTTATCACCGGTGGTATATATTTTGTGTTCTTACGGTATAATTTAATGAGGGATTTAGTCATTTTAGGGTCGACAGGCTCTATCGGAACTCAGACCTTACAGGTCGCGGAAAAATGCGGCTTTAAAATAAGCGCTCTTGCCGCGGGCAAAAACGCGGAAATGCTCGAAGCTCAGGCAAGAAAATTCAAGCCTGAGGCTGTCGCTCTTTTTGACGAAAGGAAAGCGAAGGAGCTTAAAGTCGCGCTTAAGGATACTTCTGTTAAGGTGTATTCGGGCGAAAGCGGCGTTTGCGCGCTGGCGGAGAGCTTCGGCAATACCGTTTGCAGTTCGATCGTCGGCATTGCGGGACTTAAGCCGACTGTAAGCGCAATTAAAGCTAAAAAAACAATAGCTTTAAGCAATAAGGAAACATTGGTTACGGCAGGCGGGCTTGTAAACAGACTGGCAGAGGAAAATGATGTAAAAATTCTTCCTGTTGACAGCGAGCATTCGGCTATTTTTCAGTCTTTGCAGGGTGCGCCTGAAAAAAGTCTTAAAAAAATTATTCTGACCGCTTCGGGCGGTCCGTTTTTCGGTAAAACCGAAAGCGAACTTGAAAGTGTAACCGCTGCCGAGGCGCTTAAGCACCCTAACTGGTCGATGGGCGCTAAAATCACCGTCGATTCCGCAACGCTTATGAATAAAGGACTTGAGGTGATAGAGGCGGTTCACCTTTTCGGAGTGATGCCGGATGATATCGAAGTGCTTGTTCACAGACAAAGTATTCTTCATTCTGCCGTTGAGCTTTCGGACGGGGCGGTCATAGCTCAGCTCGGAACTCCCGATATGAGGCTTCCGATACAGTATGCTTTGACCTATCCCGAAAGGGGAAGCGCTTTTGATACCCTTTCGCTTTCCGATATAGGTACGCTTACCTTTGAAAAGCCGGATACGGACACATTTAAATGTCTTCCTCTTTGCATAAGCGCAATTAAGCGCGGAGGGCTTTATCCTGCCGCGGTAAACGGAGCGAATGAGGAAAGCGTAAAGCTGTTTTTAGAGGGAAAAATAAAGTTTACGGACATTGCAAGGCTTAATGCCGAGGCAATGGAAAATGCCGAAAATATAAAGGATTACAGTATTTCTGATGTTTTTGAAGCCGATAAAAAGGCAAGAGAATTTGTAAAAAAGAAAATTATATAATTAGTTAGTATAAGGGAGTGTTTGTTATTTCCGCAATAGCTCATGTATGGGGTAATGTCTGGCCGTATTTAATAGCGGTGCTGCTTTTCTTGATTCTTATAATAATTCATGAATTCGGTCATTTTATTTCGGCAAAGCTTTTAGGAGTAAGAGTAAATGAATTCGCGGTAGGCTTCGGGCCTAAGCTTTTTTCTAAGAAAAAGGGCGAAACAGAATATAAGGTAAATTTAATTCCCTTAGGCGGTTACTGCGCTATGGAGGGAGAGGACGAGGCAAGCTCTGATAAGCGCGCTTTCTGCAATAAATCCGCATGGAGAAGATTTGTAATCGTTGCTATGGGAGCAATATTTAATCTCCTGCTCGGACTTATAATAGTGGCAATAACCCTCGCTCCGTCAAAAAGCTTTGCGACTACCAAAATTGCCGAGTTTGACGAAAACTCGTTAAGCGCAAAGAGCGGACTTGAAAAGGACGATACGATTTTAGAGGTTGACGGAAGAAAGATCTTTACAACCTATGATTTAAGCTATGCCTTTACAAATGTAAAGGACGGCAAGATTGACGTTAAGGTTTTAAGGGACGGCAAGAAAAAGGAAATCAAGGATGTCACCTTTAAAACCGAGGAAGAAAACGGCATAAGCTATTTAAGCGTCGATTTCAAGGTATACGGAAAGAAAAAAACATTTGTAAGCTTTATCGGACAGACCTTTAAAATGTCCGCTTCATACTGCGCCGTTATATATAGGTCGCTGTTTGATTTAATAGGCGGGAAATACGGTATAAGCGCGGTTTCGGGACCTGTCGGGGTCACGGCGGCAATAGGGAGCGTGGCAAAGCAGAATTTAAGCTCGATTTTGCCTATTATGGCGCTTATTACCATAAATTTAGGACTGTTTAATCTGTTGCCCATTCCCGCTCTTGACGGCGGAAGGCTGTTCTTTATCCTGATTGAAATGATTACACGCAAAAAGATTCCTGCCAAATATGAGTCGGCTATCCATGCGGCGGGCTTTATAATTCTGATTTTGTTTATGCTCGGAATTACGGCAAAGGATATCTGGTCGCTTATAAAGGGATAAAAAAGGGATAAAAAATGTTTGAAAGAAAATTTACAAAAACGGTAAAGGCAGGAAATGTCCTCATCGGAGGAGGAAATCCTGTTTCGGTGCAGTCAATGCTGAATGTGCCGGCGCATGATATTAAAGGGAATGTCGCTCAGGCGGTTGCCTTAGAAAAGGCAGGATGTGAAATAATAAGAATTTCCGTTCCCGATGCCGAATCGGTAAAAACCTTAGAGGCCTTAAAAAATGCGGTAGATGTGCCGATAGTCGCCGACATTCATTTTGACTGGCGGCTTGCGGTATTAAGCGCCGAGGCAGGAGCGGATAAAATAAGGATAAATCCCGGAAATATCGGGGCGGATGAGCATGTAAAGGCGGTTGCAAAAGCATGCAGAGCAAGAAGTATTTCTATAAGAATAGGCGTCAATTCAGGTTCTGTCGAAAAAACAATTCTTGAGAAATACGGTGCGCCCACTGCAGAGGCTTTGACTGAAAGCGGAGCTTATCATATATCGCTGCTTCATAAATTCGATTTTGACGATATAGTTTTATCGCTTAAATCTTCAAATACCAAAACCATGTTTGACGCTTACCGTCTCGCAAGCGAAAGGTTTGACTGTCCTCTTCATTTAGGGGTCACCGAGGCAGGAACACAGCGTTTCGGAACTCTGCGCTCGGCCGCGGGAATAGGGGGACTGCTGCTCAGCGGAATAGGTGATACAATAAGGGTGTCACTTACCGACGATCCGATTAAAGAGGTTGAGGCGGGAATAGATATATTAAAGGCGGTAGGGCTAAAAAAAGACGGAATAAGGTTTATTTCGTGTCCGACCTGCGGAAGAACCTCGATTGACCTTATCACTATTGCTAAGCAGGCAGAACAAAGATTTAAGAACATAAATAAAAATATCACCGTTGCTATTATGGGCTGCGTTGTAAACGGTCCGGGGGAAGCAAAAGAAGCCGATATCGGAATAGCCGGCGGAAAAAAATGCGGTGTTCTTTTTAAAAACGGGAAAATACTTAAAAGCAATATTCCCGAAAATAAGCTTTTGGACTTTTTGTCGGAAGAAATTGAAAAAATGTAAAAGAAAGAGGATACTTAATGCTTAAATTTTCGGAGGTTTTTGAAAATTTAACAGATGAAAACACTTCATCGGCAATAAAAAGCGCGGAACTCTCTTTATGCGATTTAAGAGCCGAAAGCCGAAAGCTTGATTTAACGCTTGAAATGAATGATTATGTCCCGAAAAAAGAGCTTGACGGACTTAAATCAAAGCTTTTAAATGTTTACAGGCTAAATGGCGTAAATATGAAAGCACATTTTGCGCCTGACGCTTTCTGCGGGGAAGCCTGCTCGGATATATGCGAAACCATAAAGGCTAAGAATGCCGCCGTAAACGGATATCTGAATTCGGCTTTGTTTTCCGTTTCGGAAGATGAGGTTACAGTAACCTTGAAATTCGGGGGACTTAACACCCTTAAAAGCTGCGGCTTTTGCGAAAAATTCTCAGTTTTAGCGTATGAAATGTTTTCAAAAAACATCAAAGTTTTGTTTGACGGACAGGAAGATGATGTCGAAATCAAGCTGCCGCCTGTTTCCGTTCCGGTTCAGTCCTTTAACGGAAATACAAAGAAAAAATCGGAAAACGGAACAAAAGAAGTTAAATTCGAGGCACGTTCGGACAAGCCCGAGAACGGACTTGTTTATCTTGATAATCCGCAGGTTATTTACGGACCGAGAAATATCGGCACGGATATAAAAAATATGATTGATGTAACCGAAGAGGATACCAAAATCTGCTGCTTCGGCGAGGTCTTTTCAAGGGAAGACCGAAAGATAAATACAAGAAACGGCGAAAGAGTTATCGTTAAATTCAATTTCAGCGATCATACAAATGCGCTGAGCGTCAGCATGTTTGTAAATCCGCAAAAGCTGTCGGATCTTAATCCCGTTAAGGACGGCGCCTATATTTTGGTAAACGGCGATTATAAATATGACGATTATAAAAAATCCTTTGTTGTAGACCCGAAAAGTATTGCACTTTTGCAGAAATACGAGGAAACCGACGATTATGAGGGCGAAAAGCGTGTTGAGCTTCACTGCCATACAAATATGTCCGCAAAAGATGCGGTTTCAAGCGCCGGAGATATTATAAACTGTGCATACAAATGGGGACATAAGGCGATTGCAATAACCGACCACGGCGTAGTCCAGAGCTATCCTGCGGCAGCGGCGGCTGTAAGCGCGATTCGCAAAAAAGGCGGAGAATTCAAGGTTATCTACGGTGTAGAGAGCTATTTTATCGACGATACAAGGCATGATATTTCAGGCCTTAATACAAAGCAGATAGCAAAGCTCAGAAACCATCAGATAATTCTTGTAAAAAATCTTACAGGTCTTAAAAATCTTTATAAAATCGTTTCAAACGCTCATCTTGAAAATTTCCACGGCAGGCCTATTACCTTAAGAAGCGTTCTGGATAAATACCGCGAGGGACTTATAGTCGGTACCGCCTGCGAACAGGGCGAGCTTTATAAGGCTGTAGTTGACGGTGCGGATGATGAGGAGCTTAAAAGAATAGCTTCTTATTATGATTATCTTGAAATTCAGCCGCTCGGCAACAATGAATTTATGGTAAGAGAGTCTTCGCTGCCCGATAAAGTGAGCGAAAAAACAGGCGCGGTTATAAAAGTTAACCGCTTTAAGCATGTAAAAAGCCTTGAGGTTATTAAAGATTTTAACCGAAAGGTAGTAGAAATCGCGGATATGCTCGGCAAGCCCGTTGTAGCTACGGGAGACGTTCATTTTCTCCACCCGAGCGACGGGATTATCCGTCAGATAGTAATGGCGGGACAGGGCTTTGACGATATAGAAAACCAAGCTCCGCTTTATTTTAAAAACACCTCCGAAATGCTCTCGGATTTTGATTATTTCGGCGGCAGGGCAAAGGAATTTGTTATAGATAACCCGAATAAAATTGCCGAAATGGTATCGGATGATGTTATTCCCGTTCCCGAGGGCAATTATCCGCCTGTTATCGAGGGCTCCGATCAGCTTTTAGAGCAGATATGCTGGGATAATGCCCATAGAACATACGGTGACAAGCTTCCCGAAATTGTTGAAAAGAGGCTTAAAAAAGAGCTTGATTCCATAATTAAAAACGGATTTTCAATAATGTATATTTCGGCGCAGAAGCTTGTTGCTTACAGCGAAAAGCAGGGGTATCTTGTAGGCTCGCGAGGCTCTGTCGGCTCTTCTTTTGTTGCGACAATGGCAGGGATTTCAGAGGTTAACCCGTTAGCACCCCATTATGTCTGCCCCAAATGCAGGTACAGCGAGTTCTTTACCGACGGCTCGGTAGGTTCGGGCTTTGACCTGCCCGAGAGAGACTGTCCCGTCTGCGGAGCAAGGCTTAACCGCAACGGACATGATATACCGTTTGAAACCTTCTTGGGATTTAAAGGAGATAAGGTTCCTGATATAGACCTTAATTTCTCCGATGAGGTTCAGAATGAGGTTCAGGAATACACAAAAACGCTTTTCGGCGCGGAAAATGTTTTTAAGGCAGGAACTATTTCTACGATCGCCGAAAAAACAGCTTACGGTTTTGCTAAAGCTTACTGCGAGAAGACAGGCAGGATATTAAGCACTGCCGAGCTTGAAAGACTTGCTAAAAGCGTTGAGGAGGCAAAGGTTAAAACCACCACGGGTCAGCACCCTGCTGGAATGATAATAGTGCCGAACGGAATGGAAATTTATGATTTCTGTCCCGTTCAGCACCCTGCGGACGATGTCAAGAGCGATATTATAACCACTCATTTTGATTTCCATTCCATTCATGACACAATCCTTAAGCTTGATGAGCTTGGACATGTTATTCCTACTACATATAAATATTTAGAGGAATATTCGGGTATACCCGTAAGCGATGTTTCGATGTCCGACCCTGAGGTTTACAGTCTTTTCACCTCGACAAAGGCGCTCGGTGTTGAGCCTGAGGATATTGATTCGCAAAACGGAACATTCTGTCTGCCCGAATTCGGCACAAAATTCGTCCGTGAAATGCTTATGGACTGTAAGCCGAAAAATTTTGCCGACCTTTTGCAGATTTCGGGACTGTCTCACGGCACTGACGTTTATTTAGGCAACGCAAAGGACCTTATAGATAACGGTACATGTACAATTTCAGAGGTTATAGGAACGCGTGATAACATAATGGTATACCTTATTCATCAGGGCATGGACGAGGGAAGAGCGTTTAAAATAACCGAGACTGTCCGTAAAGGCCTTGTCGCAAAGGGAAAGGTCTCAAAAGAGGACTGGGCTGCAATGGAAAATGATATGAGGGCTGTCAATGTCCCCGAATGGTATATTCAAAGCTGTTATAAAATAAAGTATATGTTCCCTAAGGCACATGCCGCGGCGTATGTTATTTCAGCGCTCAGAGTCGCTTGGTATAAGGTTCATAAACCGCTTGAGTTTTATTGCGCGTATTTCACCGCAAGACCCGAGGATGTAGATGTAGAGGTCATTATGGGAGGAAGAGAGTCTGTAAAAAGATATCTGCGCGATATAAAGGCGAAAGGTAAGGAAGCAAGCAAAAAAGAGCTTGATGTTTATGATAATATGCTTATTTTCAATGAAATGATGGCAAGAGGTATTGAAGTCCTTCCGATAGATATCAAAAAATCTCAGGCTATGAAATATATTCCCGAAAACGGAAAAATGAGACTGCCTTTCGGTGCGCTTTCGGGTGTGGGAGAAAAGGCGGCGTATTCTATATATGAAGCCGCGCAAAAGGGTGACTTTGTTTCAAGAGAGGATCTGATTCTTGAAGCGGGAGTTTCAAAAACCGTTATTCAAAAACTCGGAGAGCTGGGTGCTTTAAGCGATATTCCGGAAACAAATCAGATTTCGATGTTTTAAAATTTAAAAAATTTTTTCGCTCAAATCCTTATAAATAAAGGGTTTGAGCGGTTTTATTTTAAAAAAATCCGACTTTTTTATAAAAAAAGGTTGCAATTTTGTAACTTTTAGGTATAATAGAACATATGAGTTGTTACAAAGCTGTAACCTTTGAATTTTATGAAAGGAGTAATGCCTTATCTTTAACGATGTGTTTTCTTGGATTTCAGAGCTCACCGCTCCGTACAGAAAAAAGCTGAGCGCTTTAAGCACCGCAATGCGTATTGTTATATTCGCATCCGTATCGGCCGTAGCGGTATTTATAAGTATAGCCGCCGTCGGCGCAAGATTTGCTTATAAGGTAAGCCTGAAGGGCGAATATATCGCAACCGTTAAAAGCAAGGAGCAGTTTAAGGCTGCCGTTAATATCGTCAAAGAAAAGGTTACCGGAGATGATGTCGAATCAAAGGTAAGCACTCCCGAATATTCCGCGGTCATAGCTCTTAATAATAATATCGACTCCAATCAGAATGTAGCAGACGCTATAATCGAAAAAACAGAGGATTTCGTACTTGCAAGCGATGTAAAAATCGAGGGTACGGAAATCGGATATGTAAATAAAGACGAGCTTCAATCGGTTATTGACGGGATTTATGCCGCTAAGGCTCCCGAGGGCAGTACCTGCAGCTTTGTCGAGAATGTCGAAATTTCGGATGGCTACTGTCTTGCAAGCGAGGTCGCAAATACCGAGGAAGCGGCACAAATGCTTTCCGCTCTTAATGTTAAAGCTGTTGCAACAGTTGTTACGGAAATTGAAACCGGATTTAAAACCGTTACCAAGAAAACCAATACTCAGACCGTTGAGTACAGACAAATTGAAACTGAGGGTAAAAACGGTTTAAGAAGGGTAACGGACGAAATAGTTTATTTAAACGGTGAGGAGCAGGCGAGAAACTGCCTGTCCGACGAGGTTTTAAGCACCCCCGTTGATCAGGTTGTAATAGTCGGAACCGCTAAAACAAGCGCAACCGCCGCACAGATGAAAATAGCAAAAAGCTCGGGATTTATTTTCCCTCTCCCGAACGGGGTATGGCAGGTCAGCTGTTATTACGGCAGCGGAGGTCATAAGGGTATAGATTTAAGAGCTCCGAGGGGAACGCAGGTATTTGCGGTAGCTTCGGGTAAGGTAATATTCTCGGGCTATGACGGGTCTTACGGAAACTGTATCAGAATTGATCACGGAAACGGACTTGTAACCACCTATGCTCATGCTTCTCAGCTTTGCGCAAGAGTAGGCGAAACCGTAAACGCAGGCGAGGTAATCGCTTTGGTCGGCAGTACGGGTTATTCCACAGGAAATCACCTGCATTTCGAAGTCAATTGCTCGGGAACAAGAGTAAATCCCGCACCGTTTATAGGAATATCATAAAAAATGGGACTGTAATCAAATTTACAGTCCCTTTAAAATATCTTATTGATTTATATTTGACATCTGCGGCTTTGCCGTTTCGTCGGGAACACGCTGTCTGCAGCCGGCAAGCATAAATAAAGCAGTCAAAACAATCAGAAGAAGTGTAATAAGTTTTTTCATTTTAGATTACCTCACTTTTATTATCGCTTGCCTTTATTATACTTAAAAAAAATAATTTTTCAATATGTTTAAGGAGAAAAAATTATGAAATTGATGATAGCGTCGGATATTCACGGCAGTGCTTATTACTTGGATTTGCTTTTAAAGTGCTTTGAAGAAGAAAATCCGGACAGACTCTTACTTTTAGGCGATATTCTGTATCACGGTCCGAGAAACGATCTGCCTGAGGGCTATAATCCGAAAGAGGTTGCAAAAAGGCTTAATAATATAAAAAATTCTCTGCTTTGCGTCAGGGGAAACTGCGACAGCGAGGTTGACCAAATGATGCTTGAATTCCCGATTTTAGCGGATTATGCTTATATTTCCGCTGACGGACTTGATATTTTTGCGACCCACGGTCATATTTTCAATAAAACTTCTCTTCCGCCACTTAAGCCGAATGATATTCTTCTTCACGGACATACCCATGTCACCGCATTTGAAAAATTCGGGGGAAATAATTATTATATAAACCCGGGCTCCGTTTCAATTCCTAAAGAAAATACAAAGCGAGGATATTTGATTCTTGAGCAGGAAACGTTCACATTCAAGGATTTAAGCGGTAAAGTTTATAAAAACGAAAAAATAAAATAATAAAAATTGAGAGCCGCAGCTTAAATTGCGGCTCTTTGTTATAAATTGAATTTTAAATCAGAACTTTTCGGCATACTTGAAAGCTTCAGCCGGAATATCCTTTTCATCGCATGAAACGGTGAAAGTAAAGTCAACATCCTCTATAGCCGAAAGTCTCTTTAAGAATGCAGTAAATTCATTTAAGTCTCTGCTGCCGATTCTTAAGGTTGCATCTCCGAATATATTTGTTATATCATGGTTTGAATTCTTAAGAGTAACGAGCATTGCATAATACTCACCGTAGCCTGAAATTCCGAGCGCGTCGGCGTCAATAAGCCTTGCTTTGTGAGTTATAGAGAAGGTAAGCGTATCGCCCTTTTCTATGCAAACGACATTTCCTAAGCTTTTCTCTGCGGCTTCGTTTACAACATCAACTAATTTTTTTGTTTTTCCCGAACCCTTGTTCCCGATGATAAGCTTGATCATTTTAACAACTCCTTTATTATATTGTGACAGGATTGAGTCCCGCCACACTAACCGCAGCTTTTACTGCCGCGGAAGTTTAACAATTATTTTTTAAGTCTTTCCTGAAGCTCCGCTCTGCGGTTCTCATATCCGGGTTTTCCGAGGAGAGCAAACATATTTTTCTTGTAAGCCTCAACACCCGGCTGGTTAAACGGATTGACTCCCAGCATATAACCTGAAATTGCACAGGCTTTTTCAAAGAAGTAAATAAGACGGCCTAAGTTTTCTTCGTCCGCTTTATCTATTGTAATAACAAAGTTCGGAACCGAACCGTCTGTATGAGCAAGAACAGTTCCCTCAAATGCCTTTTCATTGACATAAGACATAGTCTTGCCTGCAAGGAAATTGAGTCCGTCTCCGTTTGTTTCGTCCTCTCCGATTATGATATCGTCGCCTGCGTTCTTGATAAGAACAACGGTTTCAAACATTATTCTTGAGCCCTCCTGAATAAACTGGCCCATAGAATGAAGATCGGTTGAGAAAATAACGTTTGCAGGGAAAATTCCCTTGTTATCCTTACCCTCGCTTTCACCGAAAAGCTGTTTGAACCATTCGTTCATCATCGTAAATCTCGGCTCGTAGCTTACAAGCAGCTCAACAGATTTTCCGCTTCTGTAAAGACAGTTTCTCGCGGCGGCATATTTATAGCAGGGGTTTTTGTCAAGACTTGCTTCGCTGTAATCGCGGACAGCGTCCTGAGCGCCTTTCATAAGCCTGTCAATATCGCAGCCTGCGGCGGCAATCGGCAAAAGGCCGACGGCTGTAAGCACAGAATATCTTCCGCCGACATCGTCGGGAACCACAAAGCATTCATAACCCTTTTCGTCAGCCAACTGCTTTAATGTTCCGCGCGCCTTGTCGGTTGTACAATAAATCCTTTCGGCGGCACCATTTTCTCCGTACTGTTTTTCAAGCATTTCACGGAATACTCTGAATGCAATGGCAGGCTCTGTGGTAGTACCTGATTTTGATATGATATTTACGGAAACTCTTTTGTTTTTGCATAAATTTACGATTTCGCTGAGATAGCTTCCGCTTATGCTGTTTCCTGCAAAGTAAATTTTAAGACCGTTTTCCTCGGAATTATAAAACTGACCCTTTAAAAACTCAATAGCCGCACGTGCGCCTAAATATGAGCCGCCGATCCCGATAACAACAAGAACATCGGAGTCGGAACGAATCTTATCCGCCGCTTTTTTTATGCGTGCAAATTCTTCTTTGTCATAATCAAAGGGAAGATTCATCCAGCCTAAAAAGTCGTTTCCCTCACCGTTTTTATTTTCAAGAAGCGCATGAGCCTTCATAACTTCAGGCTCTAAAGCTTTTATTTCGCTCTCGGATAAAAATCCGTGAGCATATTCGTTTGTAAATTTAAGAGACATTGTGTTTAACTTCTTTCTTCATCACTATCTTTATTATGTATGTTTATTTTACTATATCTTTAAGCTTTTTTCAAGAGCGGAATGTCAACAAACTGTTAATTTTTTTACTAGTGTGACAGGACTCGAACCTGCCGCGGTTTCGCTCGCCGCCTTTTAGATTGCGGCTTTGCGTGTGATTGTGCAAGGCGCCGGCCTTGCTGCAAATTTTTCGCATAGCCATGTTAAAATACTCGTTAATCTGACGCCTCACAAAGACGACAAGTTAAAATATGCCGAAAAGACGCCATTTTAGGCGGGTTCGGATTTACTATCGCTTGCCTAAGGTGTAAAAAGCCCCTTTAAAAACCATGATAAAACCGTTTTTAAACTGATTTTGTCAAGGTTTTCGGAGCATATAAGGTCAATTGAGCCGAGTTGAACATTGTCTGAGGATACTATTATCTTTCCGAGCTTTTGTCCTTTCTTTACGGGTGCTGTAATATTTTCGTCGATTTGCGGTTCCTGTGTAATCTCTTGAGAATTTCCTTTTTTGAATAAAAGCGAAAGATTGCCGCTCGGAACTAAATTCACCGTCGGCTCATTTGCATCTTTGACAATTGCCGGATATTCTTTCTTTTCGGGGCTTACACAGATATATTTATAGTTTGCAAAGCCGTAATCTAAAAGCTTTTTTGCGTTTGCGAAGCGGTCATTCGAGGAGGGCGCGCTCATAATTACTGCTACAAGCGATGTGTTGTCTCTCTCTGCGGTTGCGCTTAAACAGTACCCTGCATTTGAGGTAGTACCTGTTTTAAGCCCTGTAGTTCCCGAATAAAATCTTACCAGCTTGTTTGTGTTTACAAGCTCGCTTTCTCCGTTTCTTAGAGTGTCCATCCATACGGTTGAATATTTTTTTATTAGGTCGTGCTTTATAAGCTCCGCGGACATCAAAGCAATATCATGTGCGGTTGTAAGATGACCCTCTGCGTCAAGACCCGTGCAGTTTTTAAACTCGGTATCGTTCATTCCGAGTTCTTTCGCTCTTTTGTTCATCTGCCTTACGAATTCTTCCTCGCTGCCCGATATTTTTTCTCCTAAAGCCACGGTTGCGTCATTTGCGGACGCTATGACCGCCGCCTTTAAAAGCTCGTCGACCGTCATTGTTTCTCCGACCTCAAGCCATATCTGCGATCCTCCCATGGAGCTTGCATGCTCGCTTGCGGAAACGGTGTCGGACAGAGAAATTTTGCCGGAATCAATAGCTTCCATAATAAGCAAAAGCGACATGATTTTTGTTATCGAGGCAGGCGGAAGCTTTTCGTCGGAGTTCTGGTCGAAAAGCACCGTGCCGGTATAGACCTCCATAAGCACCGCCGATTTTGCGTTAACGCTGAAGGCGGGTACCTCGTCTGTTTCGTCTGCGGGAGCAGTCACCGCAACGGCAATATCTGATATATCGCATTCGCTTGAAACTGTATGCGCGGCGGCAGTGCTTAAAGAAAAGCAAAGCGCAAATATCAGCGAAAATGATATCGCTTTTAAATATTTTTTTCTCATAAATTCATCCTCCTTAAAAAATATTATGCTAAACTTAACTTAAATATTTTAAAAACCCTTGAAAGAGAATACTTTTTTATGATATACTTTATAGGTGTTATTTGTATTATAGAAATTCGGAGGATATTTATGGGGAAAACAGGTTTTGATAATGCGGAGTATATAAGGCTGCAGTCTCAGAATATAAAAGACAGGATAAAGCTTTTCGGCGGAAAGCTCTATCTTGAATTCGGGGGAAAGCTTTTTGATGATTATCATGCCTCGCGCGTGCTTCCGGGGTTTGAGCCTGACGCAAAGGTTAAAATGCTTTTAAAGCTTAAGGACCAAGCAGAAATAATCATTGTTATCAATGCGGACGCAATCGAGAAAAATAAGCGCCGCGGAGATCTCGGCATAACCTATGACCTTGATACATTAAGACTGATTGACGCTTTTCGCGGAATAGGGCTCTTTGTCGGAAGCGTTGTCATAACGAGGTATACGGGTCAGCCGCTCGCAGTCGCGTTTGAAAACAGGCTTAAAAGCTTAGGAATCAAGGTTTACAGACATTATCCTATAGAGGATTACCCCGCAAACATTCCTTATATTGTCAGCGATGAGGGCTTTGGCAAAAATGATTATATTGAAACCGAGCGAGAGCTTGTTATTGTTACTGCACCGGGTCCCGGAAGCGGGAAAATGGCTACCTGCCTTTCCCAGCTTTATCATGAGCATAAAAGGGGAATAAAGGCAGGCTATGCGAAATTTGAAACCTTTCCTATTTGGAATCTTCCGCTTAAGCACCCCGTAAATGTTGCTTATGAGGCGGCAACGGCGGATCTGAGCGATGTAAATATGATTGACCCGTTCCATTTGGAGGCTTACGGGAAAACCGCTGTAAACTATAACCGCGACATTGAAATTTTTCCCGTACTTAATGCTATGATGGAAAAAATCTTAGGCGAGTCGCCCTATAAGAGTCCGACCGATATGGGAGTTAATATGGCAGGCTTTGCCGTATTTGACGATGAGGCCTGCAAGGCGGCGGCAAATCAGGAAATAATCCGAAGATATTACGGCGCAATGTGTTCTGTAAGACAGGGACTCGGCGATAAGGCGGAGGTAGGAAGAATTGAGCTTTTGATGAACTCAATGCATATAAGCGCTTCAGACAGACCTGTTGTTGCGGCGGCACTTGATAAGTCGGAAAAAACAGGCGGACCTGCCACCTCGCTTGAGCTTCCCGACGGAAGAATCATCACGGGAAAGACCTCGTCTCTCCTCGGTTCCTCGGCTTCAATGCTTTTAAATGCCTTAAAAGAGCTTGCGGGAATTCCGGATGATATAGAGCTTCTTTCGCATACAATAATTGAACCTATTCAGCGGCTTAAAACCGGAGTTTTGGGTAATCACAATCCGAGACTTCATATTGACGAGGTTTTAATTGCGCTTTCAATCTGCGCCGTTACAAATGCAACCGCAAAAAAGGCGCTTTCAAAGCTTTCGGAGCTTTCGGGACTTGAGGGTCATTCGACGGTTATTTTATCCCGTGTGGACGAGCAGACCTTTAAAAAGCTCGGTATAAATATGACCTGTGAGCCGAAATATCAGACCAAAAAGCTTTATCATCATTAAAAAACAGGAGGCAAGAAAAATGAGTGACTTTAATATAGATACAAAATGCGTTCAGGGCGGTTACACCCCTAAAAACGGCGAGCCGCGCCAGATTCCGATTATTCAGAGCACAACCTTTAAATATGAAACGGGCGACGCTATGGGCAAGCTTTTCGATTTGGAGGCGAGCGGATATTTTTATTCCCGTCTGCAAAACCCCACCTGCGATACCGTCGCCGCTAAAATCTGCGATTTGGAGGGCGGCAGCGCCGCTATGCTGACTTCTTCGGGTCAGGCGGCTTCGTTCTTTGCGGTATTCAATATCGCAGGAAACGGGGACCATGTTGTTTCCTCCTCTTCGATTTACGGCGGAACATATAACCTTTTTGCCGTAACAATGAAGAAAATGGGAATTGATTTCACCTTTGTTTCTCCCGACTGCACACCTGAAGAATTAAACGCCGCTTTTAAGCCGAATACAAAGGCTGTTTTCGGCGAAACAATCGCAAATCCCGCCTTAACGGTGATTGATATTGAAAAATTTGCCTCCGCCGCTCATTCCCACGGCGTTCCGCTTATAATTGACAACACCTTTGCAACTCCTGTAAATTGCAGACCGATTGAATTCGGCGCAGATATCGTTACCCATTCCACTACGAAATATATGGACGGACACGGCGCAGGCGTAGGCGGCTGTATAGTCGATTCGGGAAAATTCGACTGGACGAAATACCCCGAAAAATTTGAGGGTCTCTGCACGCCGGACGAAAGCTATCACGGCATAACCTATACCGAGCGGTTCGGCATTGAGGGAGCATACATAACTAAGGCTACCGCTCAGCTTATGAGAGATTTAGGCTCGGTTCAGTCTCCGCAGAATGCGTTTTTATTGAACCTCGGGCTTGAAAGTTTGCATGTAAGAATGAAAAAACACTGCGAAAATGCGCTTGCCGTCGCCAAATACTTAGAGAGCGACGAAAGGATATCTTGGGTAAAATACCCGGGTCTTGAAAGCGATAAATATTATAAGACAGCTAAAAAGTATATGAAAAACGGCACCTGCGGCGTTGTTTCGTTCGGTGTTAAGGGCGGAAGAGAAGCGGCGGAGAAATTTATGGAGAATTTAAAAATCGCCGCTATTGAAACTCATGTCGCGGACGCAAGAACCTGCTGTCTGCACCCTGCAAGCACTACACACAGGCAGTTAAGCGACAGCGAGCTTATAGCCGCAGGCGTTTCTGCGGATCTAATAAGATTTTCCTGCGGTCTTGAAGACAGCGAGGACCTTATAGCAGATATTAAACAAGCTCTTGATAAAGGACTGAATTAAATGCCGATTAAAATTCCGGATAATCTGCCGGCGGTAAAAACCTTAGCTTCTGAAAATATTTTCGTTATGACAAACCGCCGTGCGATAACTCAGGATATCAGACCCCTTAAAATCCTGCTTTTAAATCTTATGCCGAATAAGATTGAGACAGAAACCCAGCTTTCCCGTCTGCTCGGGAACTCGCCCTTGCAGGTGGATCTGACTCTTATTCATACCAAAAGCCATGTTTCAAAAAACACCTCTGCCGAACATCTTATAAATTTTTATAAGACCTTTGACGATGTTAAATCCGAGCGGTTTGACGGAATGATAATAACAGGCGCGCCGGTTGAGCAAATGGAATTTGAAGAGGTTGAGTATTACCCCGAGCTTTGCGAAATTATGGAATGGACAAAGTCACATGTGCATAGTACCTTTCATATCTGCTGGGGCGCTCAGGCGGGGCTTTACTATCATTACGGAATAAAAAAATACCCCGTGGAAAATAAAATTTTCGGAGTTTTCAAGCATAGGGTCACCTATAAAAACTCAATTCTTTTCCGCGGGTTTGACGATAGCTTCATGGTACCTCAGTCCCGCCATACAACGGTAAAGAAAGAAGAGATAAAGGCTGTAAAGGACCTTAAAATCCTTGCTGAAAGCGACGAAACTGGTGTTTATGCCGTTTCTTCGAGAAACGGCAAGCAGATTTTTATTACAGGCCATAGCGAGTACGACCCGAATTCTTTAAAAAATGAATACCTCAGAGATTTAAATGCAAATAAGCCCATAGAAATTCCGAAAAATTATTTCCCGGGAAACAATCCCGAAAATGAGCCTGAGGTCACTTGGCGCGCTCACGCGAATCTGCTTTATTCAAACTGGCTTAACTATTTTGTTTACCAGACCACACCGTATGATGTTGAAAAGATAAATAATTAAAACGAGCACCCCTCTGTTTTCACTATCTTGAAAACAGAGGGGCGCTGCCGTTTATGATACTATTCATTAGATACTATTCAATTTTTGACCGGAGGAATAAACATTTATTACTTCTATTCCTTTTTCTTTCGCCTTTTTGACAGTATATGCCGTTCCGCCCGTGTTTTTATATTGATAGGAAATAATTATATTGCTCTTATCAATTATATAATCGTTTCTTCTGAACATACAGCCGGTATAATAATCGTCAGATATATAAAAGATATCGTCTGCCTTAGCCTTTAAATTTTTATAAACCTCTTTATCGTATTCTTTCCATTTTAAATCCTGATCTTTGCATGGAAGTACTAAGATAAGCCTTATATTATACTTTTCTTTAAGCTTTATTACCGTTTGCGCGGCTATAGTATCAAATCCTAATGCTCCGCCGGAAAAAAATGTATTATATCCCTTTTCGCAAAGATTTGAAATTTCTTTTTCAAGTCTTGTTTTTATTTCTCCTTTGATTATTCGATGACCTGTAAATCCGCAAATTTTTTCGTCCATAAATATCTCCTGAAATTATATATTTTATATTATTGTATATAATTATAATAGATATGTCAACAGAAATTACTATTTTGAATGAATAAAAATAATTTTATATATAGTAAAATTATTAAAAAGGCGGTGGCAAAGTGGAAAAAAAGGATTTTGCAAAAAGAATTGCGCAGTTAAGAATTAACAAAGGCGTTTCTGCGCGCGATATGAGCCTATCTTTAGGTCAAAGTGCAGGATATATCAATAATATTGAAAACGGAGTAAATCTTCCGTCTATGACACTGTTCTTCTACATTTGCGATTATTTCGGAATAACGCCTGAAGAATTTTTTGACAGTAATGCAAAAGACCCAACAAAAATTTCAGAACTGACTCTGGCTGCCAAGCATTTAAACAGGGAACAGCTTGACCATCTTATTGCCATTGCAAAGGGTTTAAAAAAATGAAAAAATTCCCATCTGATTTAACAGCAGATGGGAATTTTTGTGTTTTGTTGTTGAATTAAATGTAGGGCTTAACTGCAGAATAAACTTAAATACTTTCATCTAAAAGGCAAAATTTTTCAGGCGTTATCTTTTATTATATTTTCTTTTCCGCTAAAATTCAAAATATCTTTTTTTAGCGAGCCGTTGGCTACTGAATTTGAAGTAACTATACAATCAGTACAATTTTTAAGCACAACAGAATAATCGGGCGACTGAGTGCCTTTGCCGTGATCGTCTTTTCCTGCACCGAAAACATTTGCATTTATAACGGTGTTATCGGTCTCATTAAGGAAAATATGCGAATTCAAGTATGTGTCTTCTTCAAAATCGGGACGGTATTTACCGCTGCGCCTGAATATATTTCCGTTAAGAGTTATTGAGTTTGAGCGGTATTTACCTGAGCGTATCTGCACCGACGGACCGTAGGCTCGGTCAAAGCAGTTATTGTTTATATTGAGCGAACCGCCGAAAGCAATATTTATGCCGCCGTTATGATTCCACTCAATTCGGTTGCCCGTAATTGAGAATGACGCAAAATCACCGTCGCTGTAAATAGCCGCGCCGCGGTTTGTATGCATAATATTATCGGTAATCCAGCCGTCCCAACCTGTAAGATAGATTGCGTTTTTGCCGTTTGCCATTATCATACAACCTTTTACGGTAAAAGCAAAAATATGCTGAAGATGAATTCCGTCGCCGCCGAAATTTTTAATCTGGCAGTTTTCTATCACAAAAGAGTCTTCTCTGAAGCCCTCCTGAGTAGGCTCGGGGAACAGGTTTTTCTCCTTAAAAAGCTCGTAATTATCCCTTGTGGAATAATCCTCCCAAAAAACGCCTATTCCGCAGGCACCGGATTCTGAAACCTCATCGCCGAGCAGCTGCAGACCGATTATGCGGCAGCCGTGCGCTCCCGTAAGATTTAAAAGACAGTCGGCGTTTTCATCGTTAAGTGAAAGTATTGAACCGCCGTATTCGCGGTATCCCCAACCTGAAAAACCCGAAAGAGTCACACTTGGCGGAACGGTCAGTTCTCCGCACATAAATTTCCCCGGCGGCACCGTAACGCAGCCTTTTGTTTTTCCGGCTTTATCAAGAGCGGCTTGAATTGCCGAAGTACAGTCGGTTGCTCCGTCACCAACCGCACCGAAATCGGTTATATCAAAAACATTTTCCAAATATAATCATCCTTTTACTTTTTTAATCAGCTTATCTACTCCCTGTTTTACAGAAAAATCGGAATTAAATATGCTTGAGCTTCCGCAAACTATAATATCGGCACCCGAGGCGACCATTTCGGGAGCATTTTCAAAACTGCAATTGCCGTCAACCTCTATCTGTATGCTGTTTCCTCCGTGGGAATCAAGATAGCTGCGAACACTTTTAATCTTTTTTATACCGTAGTCGACAATTTTCTGTCCTGCAAATCCGGGATTTACTGTCATCACGAGCACTATATCTATCTGCGGTAAAACTTCTTTTAAAAACTCTATCGGAGTCGACGGATTCAGAGCAATTCCTACTCGGCACCCTTTTTCCTTAATTTTATCAATAGCGCGCTGAACATGAAATGTACTTTCAAAATGAAAAGAAATTATATCCTCGGAATTTAAATGCAGCATATCTATTACCGATTCAGGTGAATCAGCCATTATATGAACATCAAGAGGGATACTTTTGCGTTTTTTTATTTTGTTGATAAATTCGGCGGGAATCATCATGTTGGGAACAAAATGATTGTCCATCATATCACAATGAAGATATTTAATATTTGCTTGTGACAGTTCGTCAATCGCATTTTCAAGGTTAAGAATGTCGGCGCACATAATTGAGGCGGAAATTTCAAAATCCTGTTTTCTTATTTCAGGTAAAAGTGCGGCACCGACCATCGGTGCGTTTTCTCCGAGAGCTGCTGTTTTAAGTTCGGTATTTGTACCGGTATTGTAACAGTATTCTTTAATCTTCTTAAAAAGCGGGTGTATATATAATTCTGTTTGATTGATAAGACCTCCGCTGAAAACGATTATCTCCGGAGAAATTATGTTGACAAGTGAAGATATACCGTTTGCCAAAAGCTCCACGGCATTGTTTATTGCTTCCCTGCATTTACCGCTGCCGTTTTTTGCGGCTTCAAATAAATCCTTGGCATTGCTTTTCCCACCGAGTAATTCCCTTGCGGTTTTGTCCAACCCTTTTCCGGCTGTATAAGCTTCAAGACAGCCGCTTTTTCCGCAGCCGCATTGTCTTGTTCCGCCTTTTATATGAGTGTGTCCAAGTTCTCCGGCATTACCTAACCCTCCTGAATACAGCTTTCCGTTTATGATAATTCCTGTACCTATTCCCGTACCGAGAGTTATGCAGACAAATGTTTTGTATTCTTTTTCGCTTATAATATATTCGGCATAAGCCGCCGCCCGCGAATCCTGAATCATAGTGCATGGAATACCTGTTGTTTCTTCTGTACGGTAGGCGGTTTCAGAGTTAAGGATATCAATATTAGGTGCTTTAAGCAACTGATGTCCGTCTTCACTTACAGTTCCGGGGACTCCTATTCCGCAGCAACCGATGTCATGCGACGAAAACCCTGTTTCTTTATAAAATTCAATGAGAAATCCGTTTATCAAATTCGGTATGTTATCAGTGTCGCAAACCTTATAAATACTGTTTTTAATTATGCGGTTTTTTTCATCCAGCACGCCTATATTGATTTTTGTGCCGCCGATATCAACTCCTAACCTCAGCATATTTCTTCTCCGTTTTCTATTTCGGAAATCATATCTATACGCTTACGGTGTCTGCCGCTCTCATATTCGGCGGTTAAAAATTCTTCGACGATCATTTCCGCCAAAGATGAACCGACAACCCTTGAACCGAAAGCAATTATGTTGGCATTATTATGAGCCCTTGATAATTTTGCCGAATAGGGCTCTGAACATACGGCGGCTCGTATACCTTTAACCTTGTTTGCGGCCAGCGATATTCCTATTCCCGTTCCGCAAATAAGAATTCCGAAATCAAATTCCTTATTTGCAACGGCGCGCGCCACTTTATAACCGTATAACGGATAATCTGTCCGTTCCTCGCTTGAAGTCCCGAAGTCCGTGACATCATACCCTTTGTTTTCAAGAAAATTCTTAATATGAGTTTTAAGCTTTACTGCCGTATGATCGTTTCCTATTGCAATTTTCATATAATCGCCTCCTTAAATATTATAAAACCTTAATTTTTATTTTCACATATAAAAAAGCGATTAAAATATTGCCAAAACCGACTTTTTAATTTATAATACTAATTAAAAGGAGATGATGTATTTGGATAGCTATTACTGTCATAAAGGTGTTGTCGCTCAAAAATCATGCCATAAACATCAGCACTCCGTATTCGAAATAGTTTATCAGTTAACCGGTCAAAACACCACTTTGATAAACGGAAACGCGTATGTTATGCGACCTGCGGATGTTCTTATTATTCCGCCGTATACACCTCACGAGATATCTTCAGGCGAAGAATTTACAGATTTATATTTTCAAACGGATAAGCTTTGTTTTGATTCGGTTAAAAAAATCTCTGATATTTCCGGTGAGATATTTGAAGTGTTAAACCTGTTGAATTCCGTTCTTATTGAAAAGAAAAAGTATTACCTTAAAATTTGTGAAAATCTCAAAGACTGTTTAGAGCTGCTTATAATTGAATACTTAAATATCACACACAAATATCCTTTTGCCGAAAAATTACAAAGTGAATTAAATGAAAATATATCAAGCTGCGATTTTTCCGTTTCAGATGCCATAGCAAAAACAGGATATAATGAAGATTATATTCGGCGCTGCTTTAAAGAAATCTATGAAAAAACGCCGCTGGAATATCTTACCGAAATGAGAATAAAAAAAGCAAAAAGCCTTCTGTTGCAGCCGTGCCGCCATTCGATCCTTGAAATTGCAATAAGCTGCGGTTTCTCGGATCCGCTTTATTTTTCAAAATGCTTTAAAATAAAATGCGGCTTGTCGCCGAGAAATTACAGAAATTTATATATGAAAAAAGGGTAGGTGCTCTATAT